>NZ_BAAGRZ010000007.1:0-279497 GCF_054782695.1 Streptomyces deserti | reverse complement strand
CGACAACGGATCAACGTGCTGTTCGCGATGCTCCGCGACGGCACCTTCTACGAACCCAGAACCCCACGCCTCGCTTGACGAAAGACATAGAGGCACCCCACCCCCTGGAGCCTCCCGTGAAGACGCTCCCAGCTCGTCCCGCGGTTCTCGTCAGGAGTTGAGGTAGGTGAGCACGGCCAGGACCCGTCGGTGATCGCCGTCGCTCTGGGACAGCCCGAGCTTCAGGAAGATGTTGCTGACGTGCTTCTCGACGGCTCCGTCGCTCACCACGAGCTGCTTGGCGATCGCCGAGTTCGTCCGCCCCTCGGCCATGAGCCCCAGGACCTCCCGCTCCCGGGGGGTGAGTCCCGCGAGCACGTCCTGCTTGCGGCTGCGCCCCAGCAGCTGCGCGACCACCTCCGGGTCCAGGGCCGTACCACCCCGCGCCACGCGCACCACCGCGTCCACGAACTCACGTACCTCGGCCACCCGGTCCTTGAGCAGATAGCCGACGCCGCGGCTGGAAGCCGCCAGCAGCTCGGTGGCGTAGCGCTCCTCCACGTACTGCGACAGCACCAGTACGCCCAGCCCCGGATGCGCCTTGCGCAACTGCACCGCGGCCCGGACGCCTTCGTCCGTGTGCGTCGGCGGCATCCGCACGTCCGCCACGACCACGTCCGGCAGCTCGCCCTGCGCGTCCAGCTCCGTGATGGTCTTGATCAGCGCCTCGCCGTCGCCGACCCCGGCGACGACCTCGTGCCCGCGGTCGGTCAGCAGCCGGGTCAGGCCCTCCCTGAGCAGCACTGAATCCTCGGCGATGACCACCCGCACCCTGTCCTCCACGATTCTCGGCCCCCCACAGCCCGGCTCCACCCGTTCGACAGATCCAGCATTCCAGCATCGGGGGGTGGATGCTGGTGGGCGACGCGAATAAGGGGTGGGGAGGAGGTAGGGGGTTCGGTCGGGGGTGGGTTTCGGCTGGGGTGGCTTTTGGGTCGGGGTGGCTTTTGGTCGGGGTGACCACCTCCCGCGCTCAGTCGGTGATCACCGCACCCCCTCGGCCCGCCAGTGGGCCTGGCGTTCACCTCCCGTGCTCAGCCGGTGTTCACCTCACACGCTCGGCCCGCCAGGGCAGCTCCGCCGTCACGCGGGTCGGTCCGCCGGCCGGGGAGTCCACGACCAGGACCCCGTCCACCGCGTCGAGCCGCTCCGCCAGCCCCGCCAGCCCGGAGCCCTTGGACACGTCGGCCCCACCCACGCCGTTGTCCACGACCTGCAGCATCAGCCGGTTCTCCGTACGCCACACCTCGACGCCCGCCCAGGTGGCCCGCGCGTGCTTGCTGATGTTCTGCAGCAGCTCCGACACCGTGAAGTAGGCGATCCCCTCGATCGCCGGCGCCGGCCGCTCCGCGAGGTCCACCTCGACCTGCACCGGCACCGTGCACCGCGACGCCACCGCCGACAGCGCCGCGTCCAGGCCGCGGTCGGTCAGGACGGCGGGGTGGATGCCACGGGCCAGGTCCCGCAGCTCCTGCAGGGCCGTCTTCACCTCGCCGTGCGCCTCATCGACCATCACCGCCGCCGCCCGCGGATCCTCCCGCACCTTCTCCTTCGCCAGCCCCAGATCCATCGCCAGCGCCACCAGCCGGGCCTGCGCCCCGTCGTGCAGGTCCCGCTCGATGCGGCGCAGGTCGGCCGCCGCCGTGTCGACCACGACGCCCCGGTCCGACTCCAGTTCCACCACCCGCGCGCCCAGCCGCGACGGCCCGAGCAGCCCGTGCACCAGCAGCCGGTCCACCATCGTCAGCGCCCGTACGATCCACGGCGTGGCGATCGTGAACAGCAGCCCCACCAGCGCGGTCACCGTGATCTCGAAGGGGTTGTCGAGGTAGATCCGGTGCGTCTCGTCGCCGTACAGCTGTATGCCGTCCTGACCGGCGTACATCGGGAGCACCCAGAACCACAGCGGATACGTCAGCAGCGCCCAGCCGAACACCCAGACGTTCACGGCGACGGCGAAGGAGAACGTCGCCCACGGCAGGAGCAGCAGCGCGTACAGCAGGGTCCGCCACGAGGTGCCGCTCTTGAGGACGGCCCCCATCCAGGCCATCGCGCCCTGCTTCTTCATCCGCAGCGGCTCCGGGTCCGCCACCTCCAGGCCCAGCAGCGCCCGCGCCCGCGACCGCTCCAGCGCCCCGAAACCGCGGCACCCGGCGAGCGCCGCCGCGAGCACCGGGACGCCGAGGAACGTCACCAGCAGGCCCGCCCCCAGCGACACCATCGTGACCGCGTACGTGAACAGCAGGATGCTGATCGGCAGGCCCAGCAGCACATGACCGAGCTCCCGCCAGGTGCGCGCCTCGACCGGCGCCCGCAGCGCGGCCGGCAGCCGGTACCGCCGTCCCCCGGCGCTCCCGGGGTTCCCGGGCCGCTCGTCGAGCCCGTAACCGTGTCCGTACTCCGTGGCCATCGGCGTCGTCCTTCTCCTCGTCCTGCGGCTGTCGTGTCGTACCTCCACCCTGCTCCGCCGCAGGTCGGCGGACCATGGAGCCCGTCGGCGTCCTGGACGGGGGGTTTTCCCCACCTTCGGCCCGGGGGCGGACCTTCCGGGACGGCCTTTCAGGACCGGTCCTGCGGGTCGATCGTGTGGAGTGGTCGTGCCAGGGCGGAGCCCGCCCCGGCAGATCCGGACGGCCGGGGAGACCCGCAGAACGCCCCCGGGTCAGCGCCCCTTACGGCTCTCCCCGCCGGAGGCACCCGCGTCCGTGCCGCGGTCGCGCCACGGCAGTTCCGCCGTGACGGTGGTCGGGCCGCCCTCCGGTGACTCCAGGACGAACAGGCCGTCGACGGCGCCCAGCCGGTCGGCGAGGCCCTGCATCCCCGTACCCCCGTCGAGGCGCGCGCCCCCGCGGCCGCCGTCCCACACCTGTATGAGCAGCCGGTCGTCCGTCCGCCACACGTCCACCGAGGCCGCTCTCGCCCCGCTGTGCTTGCTGATGTTCTGCAGCAGCTCCGAGACGGTGAAGTAGGCGATGCCCTCGATGGCCGCGGCCGGCCGCGAGGGGAGGTCGACCGTCACCTTCACCGGGACCGTGCAGCGCGAGGCGACCGAGGACAGCGCCGCGTCCAGTCCGCGGTCGGTCAGGACGGCGGGGTGGATGCCGCGGGCCAGATCCCGCAGCTCCTGCAGCGCCAGCTTCACCTCGCCGTGCGCCTCGTCGACCATCGCCGCCGCCGCGTCGGGGTCCTCCAGGAGCTTCTCCTTGGCCAGGCCCAGCCCCATGGCCAGGTTGACCAGGCGGGCCTGCGCCCCGTCGTGCAGATCGCGCTCGATGCGCCGCAGGTCGGCCGCGGCCGTGTCGACGACGACACCCCGGTCGGACTCCAGCTCGGCGATGCGCCGCTCCAGCTCGTCGGAGGGCGACAGCAACCCCCGCACCATCGCCCGGTCGGCGTTGGCCAGACCCCGCGCGATGAACGGCAGCACCGGCCACAGCACGAACAGCGAGACCAGCGTGATGGTGAAGGTGAGGACGCCCCAGGGCAGCCGTATGAACTCGTACAGCACCGTGCGCCAGCCGACCGGGTCCTTCACCGCCATCCACAGCTGCTGGAGGAACCCCCCGGTGCCGCGCAGCGGAAGCCGGCTCGGCTCGTCCACCCGCACCCCGAGCAGCGCCCTGGCCCTCGCCCGCTCCATCCTGCCCAGCTGCCGCGCCCCCATCAGCCCGGCCGCGAGCAGCGGGAACCCGATCACGGTGACGGTCAGCCAGAACCCGGTGAACAGCACCGTCACGACGTACGTGAACCCGAGCAGCGACATCGGAAGGTTCGCCAGCAGGTGGGCGATCTCCTTCCAGGTGTGCCGGTCGTAGGCGAATCGGGGCGGCGGCGGGCGTTCACCGGCCTCGGCCGTCGCAGAGGCCGTCGCAGAGGCCGTCGCCGAGGCCGTCGTCGAGGCCGTCGTCGTGCCCGCCGACATGCCCATGGACATGCCCGTGGACATGCCCGTGGACATGCCCGTGGACGTACCTGCGGACGGGAAGCGTTCGGTCATATGCGTAAGCGTGCCCGGCGGTGGTCGGCCGCGCCATGAGGTGAACCGCCACGATCCCCTGGGGTAAACCCCACCCCCCCGCATGCACCACGGTGACGGGCTGCTTACCGTGCCTTTATCAGGGCCTAGACTCGCGTTGCGTACAGATCGTCGAACAGCGGCGTTCACAAGGGTCGCAGAGTCGTCGCAGAGTCAGGGAGCGAGGGGACGGACGTGCCGGAACCGACCGTCGTCTATTCGACCGTCGTCGCGGCGGACCACGCGGCGGACTACTTCGAGTCCTACTCCGTCGTCGGACTGCTCGCCGTCATCGGCGTGCTGTTCGTCGCCGTCGCCTTCGGGGCCGGACGTCTGCTGCGGCCGGTGGTCCCCACGCCCGAGAAACTCCTGACGTACGAGTGCGGCGTCGACCCCGTCGGCGAGGGCTGGGCACACACCCAGGTCCGCTACTACGTCTACGCGTTCCTGTACGTGATCTTCGCCATCGACTCGATCTTCCTCTTCCCCTGGGCGACCGTCTTCGCCGCACCCGGCTACGGCGCGACGACCCTGGTGGAGATGTTCATCTTCCTCGGCTTCCTGGCCGTGGGCCTGCTCTACGCATACAAGAAGGGCGTCCTGGCATGGACGTGACCCCGACCCCCGTGTCGCTCCCCGAGCCGAAGCGGCTGGGCGCGCTCGCCCGCCTGGCCCCCGAGCCGATGAAGGTGATCCTGAACTGGGGCCGCCGCTACTCGCTCTGGGTCTTCAACTTCGGCCTCGCCTGCTGCGCGATCGAGTTCATCGCCGCGTCGATGGCCCGCCACGACTTCATCCGCCTCGGCGTCATCCCGTTCGCGCCCGGCCCGCGCCAGGCCGACCTGATGGTGGTGTCGGGCACGGTGACGGACAAGATGGCGCCCGCCATCAAACGCCTGTACGAGCAGATGCCCGAGCCGAAGTACGTCATCTCCTTCGGCGCGTGCAGCAACTGCGGCGGCCCGTACTGGGACTCGTACTCGGTGACGAAGGGCGTCGACCAGATCATCCCGGTCGACGTCTACGTCCCCGGCTGCCCGCCGCGCCCCGAGGCGCTGCTCCAGGGCATTCTCAAGCTCCAGGAGAAGATCGCGCGCGAGTCGCTGGGCGAGCGGTACGGGACTTCGGCCCGGCCGTCGGCCGCCGCGCTGCAGAGCGGCCTCGTACAGCCACCGGCTCCCGCCGCGGGGGAGGACCGATGACCGCGGTCGGCTGGCTGCCCGCCGACGTCGAGGAGCTGTTCGGCACGGAGGCGACGGCCGAGGAGTCGTACGAGGTCCTGACCGTCGACGTACCCCCGGCGGACTGGATCTCCGCCCTGGAGACCGCCCGCGACCGGCTGGGCTGCACCTACTTCGACTGGCTGAGCGCCGTCGACGAACCGGGCACGGGCTTCCGCGTCGCCGCGCACGTCGCGGCCCTGTCCCCGTCCTCGGTACGACGCCTGCTGCTGCGGACGACCGTCCCGCACGAGGCGCCCGTGCTGGCGAGCGGGGTCGGCGTCTACGCGGGCGCGGCCTGGCACGAACGCGAGACGCACGAAATGTTCGGCGTGGTCTTCGAAGGCCACCCCGCACTGGACCACCTCCTCCTTCCCGAGGGGTTCGAGGGCCATCCGCTGCGCAAGGACTTCGTCCTGGCGGCCCGGGTCGCGAAGGCCTGGCCGGGCGCGAAGGAACCGGGGGAGTCGGAACACGGCGGCCCCAAGCGCCGCCAGATGCTGCCCCCGGGCGTCCCCGACCCGAACGAGTGGGGCCCCCTCAAGGGCCAGCTCCCCCCGGCCCCGTCCCGCCCGGCCCGAGGCGCCGCCCGCGCGGCAGGCGACCGCCCGGCCCGCGGCGCGGCGGCCCGCGCGACGGGCGACCGTCCCGTACGTCGTACGCGTACGGCGGCGGAGGGTTCGGCGAGCCAGGCGGCACCGTCGCCGGAGCCGGGCGCACCGGGAGCCGGGCCGCGTCGTACACGTACGGCGGCGGAGGGCTCCGCCAGCCAGGCGGCCACCGGCCCCGAGACACCGACGGGCGGTTCGACGCGCTCGCCCGCTCCGGAAGCCCCGGGTGCTCCGCGGCGTGCGCGCAGCGCGAGCGAGGGGTCGGCATCGCAGCGGACGGGTGCGTCGGCGGAGTCGCCGGCGGGCGGGTCTGTGCCGGAGGCATCGTCGGCCGGTCCGACCTCGAAGGCACCGGCGGACGGCCCCGCGTCGCAGACACCGGCGGGCGGGCCTGCGTCGGAGGCATCGGCGGCCGATCAGGGAACGGGCGGCAAGGGAACACCGGCAGCCCCGAACGACGACGCCGCGACCGAGCGTGCGCAGGACCGGGCCGCGAAGGCACCCACCGCCCCGCGCAGCCCGGACGCCCCCTGGCACCACGCCCGCCCCACCTTCGAGGAACCGGCACCGCAGCCGTCACCCGAAGCCGCACCCCTGCCCGAGCCCGAGGCGTCGCCCGAAACGCCGCCGGCATCCAGCGACGAGCCGGCGTCCGAGGGCACCGAGGCATCCGAAGCGGAGCCGCCGTCCGTCTCCGAGCCCTCGTCTGAAGACTCCGAAGATCCAGAGAACTCAGAGAACTCAGAGAACCCAGAGAACCCCACAGGAGGCCCGCGGTGAACGACGCGCTCGACGTCACCCTGCGACTCCTGATCGTCTTCGTCGTCTTCCTCACCTTCCCCCTGATCATCGGCCAGACCGAGCACAAGGTCATGGCCCACATGCAGGGCCGCCTCGGCCCGATGTACGCCGGCGGCTTCCACGGCTGGGCCCAGCTCATCGCCGACGGCGTGAAGTTCGCGCAGAAGGAGGACGTCGTCCCCGCGGGCGCGGACCGCCGTATCTTCCAGCTCGCGCCGGCCGTCGCCCTCCTGCCGTACCTGCTCGTCATGCTCGCCATCCCGATCGGCCCGGGCGAGGGCGCCGTGGGCCAGGTCGTGGACGCGGGAATCTTCTTCGTTCTGGCCGTGATGGGCGTCGGCGTCCTCGGCTCGCTCATGGCCGGGTGGGCCTCCGCCAACAAGTTCTCCCTCCTCGGCGGCCTGCGCACCGCCGCCCAGCTCCTGGCTTACGAACTGCCGATGCTGCTCGCCGCCGCCTCCGTCGCGATGGCGGCCGGCACGGTCTCCCTCCCCGGCATCCTCGACGCCTTCGAGTGGTGGTGGCTGCCCTGGCAGATCGTCGGCGCGATCGTGTTCTTCGTGGCGGGACTGGCCGAGCTGCAGCGTCCGCCCTTCGACATGCCCGTCGCCGACTCGGAGATCATCTTCGGCGCGTACACCGAGTACACCGGCCTCCGCTTCGCTCTCTTCCTGCTCGCCGAGTACGCCGGAATCATCGTCCTGTGCGGCCTGACCACCGTCCTCTTCCTCGGCGGCTGGCACGGCCCCTGGGGCGCCGACGGCCTCGGCTGGGTCTGGACCCTGCTGAAGACGGCCGTCCTCGCCTTCATCGTGATCTGGCTGCGCGTCACCTACCCCCGCCTGCGCGAGGACCAGCTCCAGAAACTCTCCTGGACCCTCCTCGTCCCCCTCTCCCTCGCCCAGATCGCCCTCACCGGCATCGTCAAGGTGGTGATCCAGTAGCCATGGCTGAGCCTGTCCCGCCCACCCGGTCCCGCATCCCTGGCAGCGGCCTGGCCAAGGGCCTGGCCGTCACCCTGCGCACGATGACGAAGAAGACCGTCACCGAGCAGTACCCCGATGTGCAGCCCGACCTCCCGCCCCGCACCCGCGGCGTGATCGGGCTGTTCGAGGAGAACTGCACGGTCTGCATGCTGTGCGCCCGCGAGTGCCCGGACTGGTGCATCTACATCGACTCCCACAAGGAGACGATCCCGGCGGCGACCCCCGGCGGCCGCGAACGCAGCCGCAACGTCCTCGACCGCTTCGCCATCGACTTCTCCCTGTGCATGTACTGCGGTATCTGCATCGAGGTCTGTCCTTTCGACGCCCTGTTCTGGTCCCCGGAGTTCGAGTACGCCGAGACCGACATCCGCGACCTCACCCACGAGCGCGACAAGCTGCGCGAGTGGATGTGGACGGTCCCGGCCCCGCCGGCCCTCGACCCCGGCGCGGAGGAGCCGAAGGAACTCGCCACCGCCCGCAAGACCGCCGAAAAGCTGGCGGCCCAGCAGCAGGCCGCGACCGCCGAGGCCACCGCGCCCACCGGGCCGGCCGGCCCTGCCGCGGCCACGGGACCCGGCGAGGCCGCAGCCCGGCCCACCGCAGGGCCAACCCCCACGCCCCCGGCCGGCACCGAGCCCCACGCCGACGAGCAGGCCCGTGCCGCCGAGTCCCCGACCCGCCCGATGGGTGACTCCAAGCAGCAGACGGACCAGCCGCGGCAGGAACCACGCGACCGGCAGGAGGGCCGGGAATGACCCTCGCAGCGACCGCCGCCCTCCCCCAAGCTCTCGACTTCGCTCGAGCAGGGGGGACCCCCATCGCGGCGCACACCACCATGGCCGCCGAATCCCACGGCTTCCTCTCCCCGACCGGCGTCGAGATCGCCTTCCTCCTCGTCGGCCTGGTCACCTTCGGCGCCGCGATCGTCACCGTCACCACCCGGCAGCTGGTGCACGCCGCCCTGTGGCTGGTGGTGACCCTCGGCGGCCTGGCCGTCGAGTACCTCCTGCTCACCGCCGAGTTCATCGCCTGGGTGCAGGTCCTCATCTACGTCGGTTCCGTCGTCGTCCTCCTCCTGTTCGGTCTGATGCTCACCAGGGCCCCCATCGGCCGCTCCCCGGACGCCGACTCAGGCAACCGCTGGGCCGCCCTCACGGTGGCTGTCGCCGCCGCGGCCGCCCTGGTGTGGGTCGTCGTCGACGCCTTCCGCACGACCTGGATCGATCTGGACGGCCCCGCCGCCGGGTCCACCAGCGTGACCGGCGCGAGCCTCTTCCAGAACTGGGTCCTCCCCTTCGAGGCCCTCTCCGTCCTCCTCCTCGCCGCCCTGGTCGGCGCGATCGTCCTGTCCCGCAAGGCGAAGGCAGAGCCGGCCACCCGAGCCGGGAGTGCCCCGGGCACCCGCAGCGAGAAGGAAGGGACCCGCTGATGCACCTCGCCTATCCCGCCGTGCTCTCCGCCCTCCTGTTCTGCACGGGCCTGTATGGCGTCCTCGCCCGCCGCAACGCGATCCTGGTCCTGATGTCGGTCGAGCTGATGCTCAACGCCGTCAACCTCAACCTGGTCGCCTTCGACGTCTGGCTCAGCAGGACCGCCGAGGAGACCCTGCACTCCGGCCAGGCGCTGACCCTGTTCACCATCGCCATCGCCGCCGCCGAGATCGGCATCGGCCTGGCGATCGTCCTCGCCGTCTACCGCAACCGCGGCACCTCGGACATCGACAAGCTCCGCGACACCGCCGAGGGCCACGAGACCGACGGCCCCGACCGCGACGCCCTCACGGCCGAGCAGGCCGAGAAGGCTGAGGCCACCGCGTGACCACCACCACCCTTGCCGTCCTCGTCCCCCTCCTTCCGTTCCTCGGCGCGGCCGCCGGCCTGCTCCTGGGCCGTACGGCCCCCGGCTTCGTCCGCCCGCTCGCCGTCCTGCCGACGCTCGCGTCCCTCGTGCTCGCCGCGGTGGTCGCGCTGCGCCAGGGCGGCGACCGGGCCGTCGACGCCGCCACCGAGCTCACGCCCACCGGCTCCGTCCCGGTCGAACTCGCCCTGCACATCGACGGCTTCGCCGCCCTCACCGCCGTCCTGGTCGGCGTCGTCGCCACCTGCGTGCAGATCTACTCGACGGGCTACCTGCGCGACGACCCGCGCTATCCCTCGTACGCCGCCCTCGTCTCCCTGTTCACCTCCGCGATGCTCCTGGTCGTCTACTCCGGCGACCTGATCGTGCTGCTGGTCGGCTGGGAAGTCATGGGCATCTGCTCCTACTTCCTTGTCGGCCACTACTGGGAGACCCCGGAGGCCCGCGCCGCCTCCCTCAAGGCCTTCCTGGTCACCAAGCTCGGCGACGTCCCCTTCCTCATCGGCCTGTTCGCCCTCGCCACCGACGCCGGCTCCTTCCGCATCACGCGGGTCCTCGGCGCCGTCGCGAGCGGCGGAATCGACCACCCGACGCTCATCGCCCTGCTGCTCCTGGCGGGCGTGGCGGGCAAGTCGGCGCAGTTCCCGCTGCACACCTGGCTCCCCGACGCGATGGCGGGCCCGACGCCCGTCTCCGCGCTGATCCACGCCGCGACGATGGTCGCCGCCGGTGTCTACTTCATCGCCCGTCTCCTCCCGCTCTTCGAGGCCTCGCAGGCCGCGATGGTGGTCCTCGCCGCGATGGCCGCCGTCACGATGGTCGGCTCGGCGCTGGCCGCGCTCGCCCAGGACGACATCAAGCGCGTCCTCGCCTACTCGACGATCGGCCAGCTCGGCTACATGTCCGGCGCCCTCGCCGTCGGCGACCGCTCAGCCGCCGTCTTCCACCTCCTGTCCCACGGCGCCTTCAAGGCGCTGCTGTTCCTCGCGGCCGGCGTGATCATCCACGCCGCCGGCACCAACTCGCTGGCCGCCATGTCCCGCATGCGCAACCTGCGCGACCGCGTCCCCGACGCCTACTGGACGATGACCGTGGCGCTCCTCGCGCTCGCCGCGATCCCGCCCTTCAGCGGCTTCTTCTCCAAGGAGGCCGTCCTCGGCGTCGCCGAGCACGTCGTCACCGGCCACACCGAGCACGCCCCCGGCGCCTCGGGCTGGATCGTCCTCCTCTCCGGTCTGCTCACGGCCCTGCTCACCGCCGCGTACGCGATGCGACTGTGGCTGCTGGCCTTCCGCGGCCGGGGCGCCGAGGCCCCCGACCACGGCAGGCAGCCGCTGACGATGACCGTGGTGCTGTGGGTGCTCGCCGTGCCGTCGCTCGCCCTCGGAGGGTTCGCGTTCCGCGTGCTGCCCGATTGGTTCGACGGCCGCGAGCTGAGCCCGACCCTCACCACGTCCGTGCTCGGCACGGGCGTGGCCCTGGTCGGCGGCATCGTCACCTACGCGGCCTGGCGGCACACCACCGCGCTCGTGGCCCGCGTCCCGCTGGGAGCCGTCGCCGCCCACCCGGAGGCCGACGCCGCACAGGTCGAGGCCGAGGCCATCGCCAGCCACAAGCCCGCGTACGGCACCGTGGCCGCCGCACCCGACCCGTCCGACCCCGGGCGGCTGCTGCTCGGCCCGCTGCACCGGCAGGCGGCCCTCGGCTTCCGCCTGGACGCCGTGTACGCGGCCCTCTTCGTCCGCCCGGTCCAGGCCGGCGCGCGTCTCGTCCGGTTCCTCGACCGAGAGGTCGTCGACACCTACGTCAGCGGCGCCGGCGCCCTGCCGCGCTGGCTGGGAACCGCCGTACGACGTGCCCAGACCGGCAATGTGCAGACCTATGTGAGCGCGCTGCTCGCCGGCACCGTCGTCCTGGTGGTCGCCGCCGTCCTCGTCGCCACGGGAGCGTGAGCAGGCGTGATCGATATCAGCGAGTCCGTGATGCAGTTCCTTCTGGCATTCGTCGTCGTCGGCCCGCTCCTCGGGGCCGCCGCCGCTCTCCTGCCCGCCCCGCCCGGGCTGAAGGGGAAGTCACCCGAGCAGGCCGTGCTCCGGCACGGCGTCACCGTCACCGGCGCGGTCCTCGTCGCCGCGATCGTCCTCGCGCTCGGCTTCGACCACGACCAGCCGTCGAAGATGCAGGCCAGCACCGACATCAGCTGGATCCCCGCACTCGACGTGCGCATCCACCTCGGCATCGACGGCATCTCCCTCCCCCTTCTGGTCCTGACCGCGCTGCTGACCTTCCTCTGCGCGCTCTACTCGTACTTCAAGATGCCCGCGGGCCCGGCCCCGAAGGCCTTCGTCGCCCTGCTGCTCGTCCTCGAGTCCGGCACACTCGCGACCTTCGCCGTCCTCGACCTGCTGCTGTTCTTCCTCGCCTTCGAGATGGTCCTCATCCCGATGTACTTCCTCATCGCCCGCTGGGGCGGCGAGGGCCGGGCCGAGGCCGCCTGGAAGTTCATCCTCTACACGCTGCTCGGCTCCGTGGTCATGCTGCTCGGCCTGCTCCTGATCGGAATCAAGGCGGGCACGTTCGACATGATGGCACTCGCCACTGACAACGGCCGGTCGCTGACCACATCCGTGCAGGTCATCGCCGTTCTGGCGATCGGGATCGGGCTCGCGGTCAAGACGCCGATGTGGCCGCTGCACAGCTGGCTGCCCGACGCCCACACCGCCGCGCCGACCGTCGGCTCGGTCCTGCTGGCCGGCGTCCTGCTGAAGATGGGTACGTACGGTTTCGTCCGTATCCTCCTCCCCATCGCGCCGGACGGCTTCCGGACCTTCGCGCCCTACCTCGCCGCCTTCGCCGTCGTCGGGATCATCTACGGATCCCTCGCCTGCCTCGCCCTCGCCAAGCGGGGCGCGAAGGGCGACCTCAAGCGGCTCATCGCCTACTCCTCCGTCGGCCACATGGGCTTCGTGCTGCTCGGCATCGCGACCATGACCCCGACCGGCGTGAACGGCGCGCTGTTCGCCAACATCGCCCACGGCCTCATCACCGGCCTGCTCTTCTTCCTGGTCGGAGCGCTGAAGGACCGCACCGGCAGCACCGACCTCGACACCTTCGCCGAGGAGACCGGCGCCGCGCTGTACGGCAAGGCCCCGCGCCTGGGCGGTCTGCTCGCCTTCGGCGCGGTCGCCTCGCTCGGCCTGCCCGGCCTGGCCGGGTTCTGGGGCGAGATGCTCGCGCTGTTCGGCGCGTTCGACCCCGCCGACGGCCTCAGCCGCCCCGCCTTCCTCACCTTCATGGCGATCGGCGCGTTCGGAACACTCCTGACGGCCGCGTACCTGCTCGTCGTGGTCCGCCGCGTCTGCATGGGCGCCGTCCCGCAGGACGCCCCGAAGCTCACTGACGTCCGCTCTTACGAGTTCGCGGCCTGGGCCCCGCTCGTCGTCCTCACCGTCGTCGCCGGCCTGTGGCCCAAGGCCCTCCTCGGCCTGTCCGACCCGGCCGTGCAGCAGCTCCTCGCAGGAGGCACCCGATGAGCTCCCTGGCCCAGCCCCTGTCCGCGTCGCTGGTCCAGTCCGTCGACTGGCTCGCGATCGCGCCGCCCACCATCGCGGCGGTCGTCGCACTCGTCGTCCTCGTCACCGACCTGTTCGTCGGCGAGCAGCGGAAGGCGCTGCTCGGCTGGCTGTCGGTGGCCGGACTCGCCGCCTCCGCGCTCATGCTGCTGCCCCTCCTGGACGGCGACCGCAGCACCTTCTGCCTGACCGGCGACCCGGGAGTGTGCAGCTACACCGCGGACCGCTTCACGCTCGTCATCCAGTTCCTGGTCCTCGGCGGGGCCCTTCTGACCGCCCTTCTGTCGGTCACCGCCCTGAAGGACGCGCGTGGGGGACTGCCCGAGGGCGAGTTCTGGTTCCTGCTGCTGTCCTCCGCGGCCGGCGCCGCTCTCCTGCCTGCCTCCCGCGACCTCGCGACCCTCATCGTCGCCCTGGAGGTCGCCTCCCTGCCGGCCTTCGCCCTCGTCGGCCTCCGCCACGGCGACCGGCGCTCCTCCGAAGCGGCCCTGAAGTTCTTCCTGTCCTCGGTCACCGCGACCGCGGTCAGCCTCATGGGCATCAGCTTCGTGTACGCCTCCACGGGCACCCTCTACCTCACCCAGGTCGCCGACCGGATCCAGACCGTCGACGGGCAGCTCACCACGCTCGCCCACACCGGTGTCGTCCTCACCCTCGTCGGCTTCGCCTTCAAGACGGCCGCTGTGCCGTTCCACTTCTGGGTGCCCGACACCTACGTCGGCGCGCCCCTGCCGGTCGCCGCCTACCTGTCGGTCGTCGGCAAGGCGGTCGGTTTCACCGGCCTGATCCTCGTCACGGTGATCGCCCTCCCGTCGTACGCCGACGTCTGGGGCCCGGCCCTGGCGGCGCTGGCCGCGCTCACCATGACCGTCGGCAACGTCGGCGCGCTCCGCCAGCAGGGCACGCGCGCGTACAGCGCGGTACGCCTGCTCGCCTGGTCGTCCGTCGGCCAGGCGGGCTACCTCCTGGTGCCGATCGCCGCCGCCGCGTACTCCGACGACGCCGAGCAGTCGATCGGCTCCACCGTCGCTTACGCCCTGATGTACGGCGCCGTGAACCTCGGCGCGTTCGCGGTGGTCGCCCTCCTGGGCCGTACGAGACCCCTCAACCGTGTCTCCGACTACCGGGGCCTGTACGCGTCGAGCCCGCTGACCGCGCTGCTCATGGCGTTCTTCCTGCTCTGCCTCGCCGGACTGCCGCCGGGCATCATCGGCCTCTTCGCGAAGGTCACCGTCTTCTCCGCGGCCGTCGACGCGGGCCTCGGCTGGCTCGCCGTGGTCATGGCCGTCAACGTCGTCATCGCGCTGTTCTACTACCTGCAGTGGACGGCCCTGCTGTTCCGCGCCCCCGAGGCAGAGCCCGAGAAGCACCGCGTCCCCGCGCCCGTCACCGCCGCGATCGCCCTGACCGGCGTCCTCGCCATCGCCCTGTCCGGAGCACCTCAGCTGGTCCTGCGCTTCACCGACACCGGGCTGTTCTGACACTCGGGCTGCTCTGACACTCGGCCTGCCCTGACACCGGGCTGTTCGGGCTGTTGTACGCCGGGCTGTTGTGACACCTGGCTGTTGTGACACCTGGCTGTTGTGACACCGGGCTGCTCTGAGACCGCCCTTCTGTCGACGGGTTCTTCTGACCACCCGTCTGCACGTCCGTCGCTTTCGCCACGCACGCGTGGGGCACCCGACCCCACACGTGCGTGGCGCGGGCCGCCGTCACCCGGACGGTCCACGCGCGCCGCCGCACGCACAAGGGAACTAGTGCCTCTCGCCTGGCGTTGACCAGTACGGGAGGGTCCACTGGACGTGACAACACGACGCCAGTGGGCTTCGCACATCAGCAAGCAAGGGTTCCCCTGCCGCACCACTTGGAGGGCGTACCGTGCACCGCCGGCACAACGGGCTCAGGACCGCAGTACTCCTCGGGGGACTGTCCGCACTCATCATCGTCATCGGCAGCTTTTTCGGCCGCATGGGGCTCGTCGTCGCCGTCCTGATCGCGCTGGGTACGAACGCGTACGCGTACTGGAACAGCGACAAGCTGGCGCTCCGCGCCATGCGTGCCCGCCCGGTGAGCGAGTTCGAGGCCCCGGGGCTGTACCGGATGGTCCGCGAGCTCTCCACGCAGGCCCGCCAGCCCATGCCGCGCCTGTACATCTCCCCGACGGACGCGCCCAACGCCTTCGCCACGGGCCGCAACCCGCGCAACGCCGCCGTGTGCTGCACCGACGGCATCCTGCGCCTGCTGGACGAGCGCGAGCTGCGCGGCGTCATCGGCCACGAGCTCAGCCACGTCTACAACCGGGACATCCTCATCTCGTCGGTCGCCGGCGCCCTCGCCTCCGTGATCATGTTCCTGGTCAACTTCGCCTGGCTGATCCCCATCGGCCGCTCCGATGACGACGACGGTCCCGGTCTGCTCGGCATGCTGCTGATCATGATCCTGGGCCCGCTCGCCGCCACTCTCATCCAACTGGCCATCAGCCGCTCCCGCGAGTACGAGGCCGACGCTTCCGGCGCCCAGCTCACCGGCGACCCGCTCGCCCTCGCCAGCGCGCTGCGCAAGCTCGAACTCGGCACCAAGCAGCTCCCGCTGCCGCCCGAGCCCCGTATCGAGACCGCCAGCCACATGATGATCGCGAATCCGTTCCGCCCCGGGCAGGGGTTCTCGAAGATGTTCTCCACGCACCCGCCGATGGCGGAGCGCATCGCCCGACTCGAGAAGATGGCAGGTCCCCACCAGTGAAGACCATCCTGAACGTCATATGGCTCGTCCTGAGCGGCTTCTGGCTCTTCCTCGCCTACCTGCTCGCGGGCGTGCTGCTGTGCATCACGATCATCGGCATCCCGTTCGGCAACGCGGCCTTCCGCATCGGTGTCTACGCCCTGTGGCCCTTCGGGTACACCACGGTCGAGCGCCGTGACGCGGGCGCGCCCTCCTGCGTCGGCAACGTCCTGTGGCTGGTCCTGGCCGGCTGGTGGCTGGCCCTCGGCCACATCGTCACGGGCGTGCTGCTGTGCGTCACGATCATCGGCATCCCGCTCGGCATCGCCAACTTCAAGCTGATCCCCGTCTCCCTGCTCCCGCTGGGACGCGAGATCGTGCGCACGGACCAGCCGTTCGGCCGGCGCTGGTAGCAACGGCCGGGACGCGCCCCGGCGCACGGCCCGCATGGGCGCTTCACACCGGCGAGGGACGTGGTTGTCCACAACCGCCGGGCTGTCCACAGGCCCGCCCGATTGTCAGTGGCGGCCTGCATGATGGCGCCATGACCGAGATCGAGCAGGTGCTGGCACGGGTGGCGGCCAAGGCCCGCACCACCCGCCCATGGGGCTGGACTTCCCTCCCCGAGCCCGTCGACGCGGCCGCACTGGCCCGCGCCGAGGCCGCCCTGGGTTTTCCCCTGCCCCCGCTGCTCGCCGAGCTCTACCTGCGCATAGCGGACGGCGGATTCGGCCCGGAGTACGGCCTGTTGCCCCTGCTCGACAGCCCGCCCGCCAGCGAGCCCGCCGCCGTCGCCCAGTACCTCGCCCACCGCGAGAGCGGCCGCAAGCGCCCCGACTGGCCCTGGCCCGAAGGGGTGCTGCCGATATCCCACTGGGGCTGCGCGATGTACGCGTGCGTGGACTGCCGGGCACCGCAAGCCACCGTCCTGCTCTACGAGCCGAACGCCGACGACGCCGACCACGCCTGGTTCGTCGACGCCCCCAGCCTCATCGACTGGCTGCGCGCCTGGATCGACGGCACGGGCTGGTACGAGGAGACGAATGAGGAGCTGGAGATGCCGACTTGGACCGGCTACCGCATACGTACGGCGTGCGCGCAGGCCCGCTGAGAGGCGCTGAGCGACACAGAGAGACACGACTGCCACAAGGCCGGGCAGACAGACGGCTGTAGGCACCTGGCCCATCGAAGCTGGGCAGCCAGCGCGCCGTCGCCTGGAGACATGCCCGCCGCGAGCCGGCCCCGGCAGCGCGCCGTCACCTGGACACGACTGCCGCGAGTGCACCCCGGCAGCCCACCATCGGCTAAAGCACGACCACCCCGAACCCAGTCGGCAGCCACGTGGCCTGGAGACACACGCCTCGAGTTCGCCGCGACGACAACCCACCATCGCTAGAGGTGCCCACGCCCCTGAGCCGCCCGGCAGTCCATCGCGGCCGAGAGGCACACGTCCCTGAGCCCGCCCCGCCAACCCACCATCGCCTAGAGCCGCCCACGCCCCCGAACCCGCCCGGCAGTCCACCGTCACCAAGAGCCGCTCACGCCCCCGAGCCCAGCCGGCACCCCGTCACCGAGAGACACACGTCCCCGAATCCGCCCCGCACGCCACCGTCGCCGAGAGACACACGCCCTCAAACCCGCCCGACAACCACCATCACCAAGAGCCGCACCCACCCCCGTCCAGCCACCGACCCACGATCGCCAAGAGAAGGCCGGACCACTGCCATTGGGCATCACGCGCCCCGCGCAGCCGCCCACCGCCGCACCCCGTACGCCACCACGCCCACGGCGAGCACGCCCGCGCCCACGGCCATCGAGACCCCCGGCAGCGAGAACGCCAGCACCACGCAGCCGACGAGCCCCACTGCCGGCACCACCCGTGCCGCAGGAGCCGTGTCGAGCGTCCAGGCGGAGGCGTTGGCCACCGCGTAGTACGCCAGCACACCGAAGGAGGAGAAACCGATCGCGCCCCGGACGTCCACCGTGGCGGCCAGGACCGCGACGACCGCACCCACCGCCAGCTCCGCCCGGTGCGGCACCTGGAACCGCGGATGCACGGCGGCCAGCGCCCCCGGCAGATGCCGGTCCCGGGCCATGGCCAGCGTCGTCCGCGAGACACCCAGGATCAGGGCGAGCAGGGAGCCGAGCGCGGCCACGGCGGCGCCCACCCGCACCACCGGCACCAGCCCGGGCACCCCGGCCGCGCGCACCGCGTCGGCCAGTGGCGCGGTCGCGCCCCCCAGACGGTCCGGCCCCAGCACCGAAAGGACAGCCACCGCCACACACGCGTACACCGCCAACGCGATGCCCAGGGCCAGCGGGATCGCGCGCGGGATGGTGCGCGCCGGATCCCGCACCTCCTCGCCGAGGGTCGCGATCCGGGCGTACCCGGCGAACGCGAAGAACAGCAGCCCGGCCGCCTGCAGGATCCCGCCCGCGCCGTCCGAGGCGCCGATGTCCAGCCGCCCGGCGTCGGACCGACCGGACGCCAGGCACACGACCACCACGGAAGCGAGGACAGCGAGGACCACCGCCACGATCGCCCGCGTCAGCCACGCGGACTTCTGGATTCCGCCGTAGTTCACCGCGGTCAGCGCCACCACGGCCGCGACCGCCACGGTGTGCGCCTGCCCCGGCCAGACGTACGCGCCCACGGTGAGCGCCATCGCCGCACAGGAGGCCGTCTTCCCGACCACGAACGACCAGCCCGCGAGATAACCCCAGAATTCCCCGAGCCGCTCGCGTCCGTACACGTACGTGCCTCCCGAGGCCGGATACCGGGCGGCCAGGCGCGCCGACGACATCGCGTTGCAGTACGCGACGACGGCGGCGACCGCGAGCCCGATCAGCAGCCCGGTGCCGGCCGCGTGCGCCGCGGGGGCCAGGGCGGCGAAGATCCCGGCTCCCACCATCGAGCCGAGGCCGATAACCACGGCGTCGCCCACGCCGAGGGTGCGCCGCAGTTCGGAGCCGGAACATGTCATGGGCCGCACCCTACTGATCGACGCAACCACCGGATGCATCCGGTACGTCCTCCTCACCAAGACGGCATGAACGCGCGCGGCAAGGTCGACGCACGCGGACGCACACTGCACGACGCACGAGCACGGTCGGCACGACGGTCGAGCACGGACGGCCCGGAGCGAGATCACAGTTCGGCACAGTGTGAGCACAGCGGGAAAGGGCAGGGTCACGGCATGACGATCATCAGCTGGATCATCCTCGGACTGCTGGCGGGAGCCATCGCCAAGTTCCTGCTGCCGGGCCGCGACCCGGGCGGTCTCGTCGGTACGACCCTGATCGGCGTCGCGGGCGCCTTCGTCGGCGGCTGGATCTCGGCCCGCTGGCTGGACCACCCGATCAGCAAGGGCTTCTACGACGGCGCCACCTGGGCAGCCGCGATCGGCGGCTCGCTGGTCCTGCTGATCGTCTACCGCCTGCTGTTCGGCAACTCGCGCGACTGACCGCGCCCCCGGCCTGCGGCCGGCAGGCGAGAAGGGTGGGCACCCCGGGTGCCCACCCTTCCCCGTGACACGCGCCGGACGCGGACGCGTGCGGTCCTACCGGTAGTTCACGAACTGCAGAGCGAAGTCGAAGTCCTGGCCCTTCAGCAGGGCGATGACGGCTTGCAGGTCGTCGCGGCTCTTGGAGCTGACCCGCAGTTCGTCACCCTGCACCTGGGCCTTCACGCCCTTCGGGCCCTCGTCGCGGATGATCTTCGCCACCTTCTTCGCGTTCTCCTGGGAGATGCCCTCCTTGATCGACGCGAAGATCTTGTACTCCTTGCCCGAGAGCTGGGGCTCGCCCGCGTCCAGAGCCTTCAGGGAGATGCCCCGCTTGATCAGCTTGGACTGGAAGACGTCGAGGACAGCCTTCACCCGGTCCTCGGAGTTCGCCTCCATGAGGATCTTGTCACCCGACCACGAGATCGAGGCACCCACGCCCTTGAAGTCGTAGCGCTGCGAGATCTCCTTGGCGGCCTGGTTGAGGGCGTTGTCGACCTCCTGCCGCTCGACCTTCGAGACGATGTCGAAACTGGAGTCGGCCATGTCCTGTGGCTCCTTGCATCGGGGTGCGAATCGGGGTGCTTTCCGGGTGCGTACCGGCGTACGCGGACGGCCGCCGAGTCCGGCAGGTTCCCGGGCCGCATCCGGACAAGCCTAGCCACCCCCCGCCCTCCGGGCGCTGATCAATCGGGTGGCGAAGCACCCCTCCCCATCGGGTATTGTTTACGTCGTTGCCACGGAGCACCGCCGAAAAGCGGTTCGAAGGGCAGCAACCCCGGCGGTGTGCCCGAGCGGCCAAAGGGAGCAGACTGTAAATCTGCCGGCTCAGCCTTCCCAGGTTCGAATCCTGGCGCCGCCACACTGAAAGATACCCCCTCCGAACTGCGGAAACGCAGAGCGGAGGGGGTATCTTCGTGTTCGCGGGCGATGGTGCAGCGGAATCGAAGCGGCGTGACGTGACTCACGCCGCTGGTGGGCTGCCACTCAAGCACCGGGCCTTGCCCACCTCGGGCCCCGAGTGCCACCGCGAGATCGCCGTCGTGGCCGGACGGTACGCGCGCCACGATCCGCCCGGCGCGCGGGAGAACGGCGAACTCACCTCATGCCCCGGCTCCCGCCGCCCTGCCCAAGTCGGCGCGGCACAGCCGTCATTGGACGGGTACGTCGCCCGGAGTTCCCCGGGCAGCTCCACCTGTTCTAGGCGTGCGAGCCGTACGGTCGCCGGTCGCCGGTCGTCGCCACCGCCTCGCCGTCCGCGTCCAGCCGCAGCTCCTCGAGCCATACCGGGGATACCCGGAGGCGAACTGCCGGGCGCAGGAGGCGCGTACCGCCGTGTCTCAGTTCCCCGCCACCGACTTCACCGCCACGGACACCGGTGCCGACCCGCTGATCAGCTCCAGCGTCAGACCGGCCGTCGCCGGTGTGTCGATCAACTCCGCCAGTACGGCGGCCACGTCGTCGCGCGGGATCGGGCCGCGGCCCGTGCGCGCCTCCAGGCGGACCAGGCCGGTGCCCGCGTCGTCCGTGAGCTGACCGGGGCGCAGGATCGTCCAGTCCAGGGCGTCCAGGTTGCGCACGTACGCGTCGGCCTCCCCCTTGGCGCGCAGGTACACGTCGAAGACCTCGTTCCCCTCGTGTGCCGGGTCCGCGCCCATGGAAGACACGATCACGAAACGCCGTACGCCCGCCCGGACCGCCGCGTCCGCGAAGAGGACCGCCGAGGCCTTGTCCACCGTCTCCTTGCGGGCCGCCCCGCTGCCCGGGCCCGCGCCCGCCGCGAACACCGCCGCGTCGGCGCCCCGCAGCCGCTCCGCGACCTCCTCCACGGAGGCCGACTCCAGGTCGAGCACGACCGGTTCGGCGCCTGCCTGCCGCAGATCGTCCGCCTGTTCGGCCTTGCGGACGATCCCCGCGACCTCGTCCCCACGCGCGGCGAGCAGCCGCTCCAGCCGCAGCGCGATCCGACCATGACCACCAGCGATGACAATGCGCATGCCTTCGACCGTACGCCCGGCCGGTCGCATCCGCCGCACGACTCCGGCCACGCGCCAGCACCCGACCGGCCCTACGACAACTCCCCGCGCCCCTGCCGAGGCAGCCCCAGCTCCACCGACGCCGCCGAACTGCAGTACTCCCGCACCGCGCTGGTCCGCGCCACCACGCGCCCCCGGTGCACCACGATCCGGCTGTACGCCAGCGACAGCGCCGCCGCCAGCCGATCCCCGCGCACCGCCAGCAGCTCCGCCGGGAAACCGGCCTCCACGCGCACCTCGGGCAGCCCCAGCACCGCCCGCGCCGACCCGCTCACGGCGTCGTAGGCGTCCTCGGGCGGCAGGCCGTGGCGCGAGGCCAGCAGATACGCCGCCTCCAACGGATCCCCGCGCCCCGCCGGGTTCGACACGTCCCGCAGCGCGCCGCTCCCGGCGGCCACCCGCACCCCGGCCGCGCGCAGCAGCCGTACCGGAGCCGCGCCCCGCCGGTCGACACCCCCGCAGCCGCCCTGCGGCAGGCACACCACCGCCACCCCGGCCGCCGCGAGCTGGTCCGCGGTCCGCGAAGCCACCTCGGCGGGCAGCCGGCCCAGGCCCCCGCACGGACCGAGGGTCACGCCGGGGCGCAGCCCGCCCGCCATCGCCGCGAGCCGGGCCAGGCGAGCCGGGTCGGCGGCGTCCGTGTGCAGGTCGACGGGGCAGCCGTGCTCGGAGGCGACCTCCAGGACCGCCTCCACATAGCCCGTCGGATCGGGGTCCAGATCCGGACTGCCGCCCACCACCGAGGCGCCCATCTTCACCGCGTCCCGCAGCATCGCGAGCCCGTCCGCCCCCGCCACCCCGGTCAGCACCCGCGGCACCGCCACCGTCGCCACCTCCACCAGCCCGCGCAGCGCACGCCGCGCCCGCAGTACGGCGGTCAGCGAGCCCAGCCCCTGCACGTCGCCCACGCGTACGTGGGCCCGCAGCGCGGTCGCCCCGTGCCCGAGCTGGAGCAGGGCGGCCTCCGTCGCCCGGCGCTGGACGTCCTGCGGGTCGCAGGAGACCGGGCCGTCGGCGTCGGCCGACAGGGCCGTGTCGGCGTGGGCGTGCGGCTCGGCCGGCGCCGGCAGGAGCAGATAGCCGCTGAGGTCCACGCGCGCGTGTGTGTCGCCCGTCGCGAGGCTCCCCGCCGTACCGACCGCCTCGATGCGCCCGCCGCCCAGCCGTACGTCCACGGTCCGGCCGTCGGTCAGCCGCGCCCCGCACAGCAGCAGCGAGGCCGGGTCGGTGGACCCGGACGAAGCGGACGGGGACGACGACGGGGGCGGTGGCTGCGGCTGGCTGTCGGGCATCGTGCTCCAGGGGCTCGGGCTGCACACGGAGGACGCGTGATCACGCAGAGTGAGTCGAGCCTAGGACGGCGCCCCGGCCGTCGCGGGGAGGAGCGCAATAGTCGTACCGGCGTGGTCCGCCGTGCGGAGACGGGTGGAGACGGGGGGACGCGAGGAACCCGAGGCGCCCTGGGAGACCCGTGCGGCGGCCCGGGGCGGGGGCCGGGAAACGGATTTGGGCGAACGGGCGCCGAGCGTGTAATGTCTTCATCGCTCGCCCCAATAGCTCAGTCGGCAGAGCGTCTCCATGGTAAGGAGAAGGTCAACGGTTCGATTCCGTTTTGGGGCTCTGGTGTGACGGTTCCCGCCGCGAGGCGGGGCCCGGCCACATCAAAGCGGTGTAGCTCAGTCGGTAGAGCAAGCGGCTCATAATCGCTGTGTCACCGGTTCAAGTCCGGTCACCGCTACTTTCAGTAGCCGATTGCGGGGTCGGTCCTTCGATCGGCTACTCTTCTTGCGTTAAACCAGTCAACCGTTCGTCAAGGAGCACTCACGTGGCTGCCACCGACGTCCGCCCGAAGATCACGCTGGCCTGCGTGGAGTGCAAGGAGCGGAACTACATCACCAAGAAGAACCGGCGTAACAACCCGGACCGTCTTGAGATGAAGAAGCACTGCCCGCGTTGCAACGCGCACACTGCGCACCGCGAAACGCGATAAAACAGGCTCGTACGCGAGGCCGCCCCTGCTGTCAGGGGGCGGCCTCGCGTCGTTTCGGCCAGCCGGTTACCGGTCGGTTCTCGGCCGACCGCAGGTCAGCGACAGGTCACACCAGCAGACACAGGAGGTACCGAGCCATGGCGCTCGACCAGTCCTTCGTGGGGCGGACCTATCCGCCCACCGACCCCTATGAGGTGGGCCGGGAGAAGATCCGTGAGTTCGCCGAGGCGGTGGGAGACGCCAACCCGGCGTACACGGACGCGGAGGCCGCCAAGGCGCTCGGCCACCCCGACGTGATCGCCCCGCCGACCTTCGTCTTCGCGATCACCTTCAAGGCGGCTCGGCAGGTCATCGAGGATCCCAAGCTCGGCCTGGACTACAGCCGTGTGGTGCACGGCGACCAGAAGTTCGCCTACAGCCGCCCGGTGCGCGCCGGCGACCGGCTCACGGTCACCTCGACCATCGAGTCGATCAAGTCCCTGGCCGGCAACGACATCCTGGACGTCCGTGGCGAGGTCCACGACGAGGCCGGTGAGCACGTCGTGACCGCCTGGACCAAGCTGGTGGCCCGTGCGGCCGAGGAGGCGTGAGCACACCATGACGGCGAAGATTGCCCACTCCGACGTCGAGGTCGGCACCGAACTGCCCGCGCAGACGTTTCCCGTGACCCGCGCCACACTCGTCAAGTACGCGGGCGCCTCCGGCGACTTCAACCCGATCCACTGGAACGAGAAGTTCGCCCAGGAGGTCGGCCTGCCGGACGTCATCGCGCACGGCATGTTCACCATGGCCGAGGCCATCCGTGTGGTCACCGACTGGGTCGGTGACCCGGGCGCGGTCGTCGAGTACGGCGTCCGCTTCACCAGGCCCGTCGTCGTCCCGAACGACGACAAGGGAGCCGAGATCGAGGTCAGCGGCAAGGTCGCCGCCAAGCTCGACGACCACACGGTCCGTGTCGACCTGACGGCGACCAGCGCGGGTCAGAAGGTGCTGGGAATGGCGCGGGCGGTTGTGCGACTGGCCTGAGCAGGCCTTTCAAGGGCCCGGTTCAGGGGCTCGTCGTGTCGGGGAGCCCGTCCTGGAGGGGCGGCCCGAGCGTGCGGAATCGCATGCCGGGCTGCCCCTCCAGCGTGCGGTGCCCGTCCGGAGAGGCCGGGCGGAGCGCGGGCCGCCGCTCCGCGATCAGGCTCCGCTGTCCTCCATCGACGCACGCAAGCCTCACCGCGGCCCGGCGGGGCGGCAATCCACCGCACGCGGGGCCTGCCGCACACACCGCGGGCGGATACGTCGTCGCGGCCGAGACGCGTATCGAGGTGAGCCACCGCACCGGCGGTACGCGGCGGCCCTCGCCGAACTGCGCGCGCTGCGCGACGCCTACGCCCTGCCGGGGCCGAGCCTGTAGATCCTCCAGCGGCGCATCCCGGAGGGCGGCAAGGTGCCCCCCACCTGAGGCCGGCCGCCTCCGCGCGCGGCCGGGACGGCGAGGGCGAAGGTGCCGTCTCGTACTCTTGAGCCCGTGCAGGTACTCCACGACGCCCCCCTCGCCCCGCTGACCACCTTCCGGCTGGGCGGCCCCGCCACCCGGCTGGTCACCGCGACGACCGACGACGAGGTGATCGACGTCGTCCGCGAGGCCGACGACACCGGAACGCCCCTGCTGCTCATCGGCGGCGGCTCGAACCTGGTCATCGGCGACAAGGGCTTCGACGGCACCGCACTGGTCATCGCCACCAAGGGCTTCTCGCTCGACGGCACCAGGCTGGAGCTGGCCGCCGGCGAGGTGTGGACCGACGCCGTCGCCCGCACCGTCGAGGCGGGCCTCGCAGGCATCGAGTGCCTGGCCGGCATTCCCGGCTCGGCGGGCGCGACCCCCATCCAGAACGTGGGCGCGTACGGCCAGGAGGTCTCCTCCACGATCACCGAGGTGATCGCGTACGACCGCACCACCCGCCAGACGGTCACCCTGGCGAACGAGGACTGCGCCTTCTCCTACCGCCACAGCCGCTTCAAGGCCGACCCCGAGCGGTACGTCGTCCTGCGCGTCCGCTTCGAGCTGGAGGACGCCGGCGGCCTGTCGGGCCCCCTGAAGTACGCCGAGACGGCCCGCGCCCTCGGTGTCGGACCGGGCGACCGCGTACCGCTGGCCGACGCCCGCGACACCGTGCTCAAACTGCGCGCCGGAAAGGGCATGGTCCTCGACCCCGAGGACCACGACACCTGGTCCGCCGGTTCCTTCTTCACCAACCCGATCCTCACGGACGCCGAGTTCGCCGCCTTCCGCACGCGCGTGCGTGAGCGGCTCGGCGACGGCGTCGAGCCGCCCGCGTACCCGGCGGGGGAGGGCCACACCAAGACGTCCGCGGCCTGGCTGATCGACAAGGCGGGCTTCACCAAGGGCTACGGCAGCGGCCCCGCCCGCATCTCCACCAAGCACACCCTCGCCCTCACCAACCGGGGCGACGCGACCACGGAGGACCTGCTGGCACTGGCCCGGGAGGTCGTCGCCGGCGTCCGCGACGCCTTCGGCATCACCCTGGTCAACGAGCCGGTGACGGTCGGAGTCAGCCTCTAGGGACCGCCCTCAGCAGGCACTTCAGTAGGCAACGCCCACGCCCTGCTTCACGGTGGCCGCGTCGTCGACCATCGCCAGCATCGCGTGGGCCACATCGGCCCGCCCGATGAACCGCCCCTTGGCCGGGCACCCTCCGACAACCGTCCGATACACCCCGCTGACCGGCTTGTTCTGCAGCCGAGGCGGCCGTACGACGGTCCAGTCGGTGGCGCTGCGGGCGATCTCCGCCTCCATCGCCCGCAGATCGACGTAGACGTCCTTCAGAACCGCCGAAACGATCCCGCGCACCGTACGGTCGAACAGCCCGTCCCCCTCCGGTTCGGGCCCCACCGGCGCGGCGCTCACCACCAGCAGCCGCCGCACACCCTCCGCCTCCATCGCACCCAGCACCGTACGGGTCAGCCGGGTCGCGATCCCCGCGTCCTTGCTGCTGCGGGCACCCAGCCCGGACAGCACCGCGTCCCGCCCGGCCACCGCCGGCCGTACCGCCTCCGGGTCGCCCAGGTCGGCCCGGAACACCTCCAGCCCCGCGCCGGTCACCGTCAGCCGCGCCGGATCCCTCACAACCGCCGTGACCTGGTGCCCCGCGCCCAGCGCCTGCCGTACGAGCTCCCCACCAATGCCTCCCGTGGCACCGAACACCGTCAGCCTCATGACGCACTCCCCCTGCTCCAACCGGGTGTGTGAGTACTACTCACCCCTGATTCCCCTAGAGTGAGTAAGTACTCACCCACCCGTCAACCCCGGTTGGAGAAGCCATGCGGTCACCGGCCCCCAAGCCGGCCCGGGAACGCGTCCTGGACGCCGCCCACCACCTGATGCTCACCGTGGGACTCGCCCGCACCACCACCAAGGAGATCGCCCGGGCCGCCGGCTGCTCCGAGGCCGCGCTGTACAAGCACTTCGCGAGCAAGGAAGAGCTGTTCATCCGCGTCCTGACGGAACGGCTGCCGCAGCTGGCACCCCTGCTGCACAGCCTGGCCGCCGAGCCGGGGCAGGGCACGCTGACCGACAACCTCACCGAGATCGCCCGCCAGGCGGCCCTGTTCTACGAGCAGAGCTTCCCGATCGCGGCCTCGCTGTACGCCGAGACGCAGCTCAGGCAGCGGCACGACGACGCGATGCGCGAGATGGGCAAGGGCCCGCACCTGCCGATCGAGGGCCTCGACGCGTACCTGCGAGCCGAACAGGCCGCAGGCCGCATCAGATCCGACGCGGACACCTTCGCCGCGGCCTCACTGCTCCTGGGCGCGTGCGCGCAGCGGGCCTTCGCCTACGAGGCGGCACCCGGCGGCCGACCCCCGGTGGACGACTTCGCCCGACGCCTGGCCCGCACGCTGCTTGCTGGAATTGGTGGGTGAGCGGCGCGGGGCGCCGCCGCGCGGCCAAGCGGCTGCACGCAGCAAGGTGGACGCACTGGCACTCGCCCACGCACGAAAGGGGACACCCCCGGCGCGGCCCGCCCCACCCACCGGACAGCGGGTGCTGCACAAGCCCCCCGCACAGGCCGCCGCAGGCATCCGCACCCGAACCCGCATCACACCCCCGCCACCCCTGGCGCCGCCAGCCACCCATCGATCCCCGCCAGCAGCTTCTCCTTCACATCCTCCGGCGCCGCCGACGCACGTACCGACTGCCGCGCCAACTCCGCCAGCTCCGCGTCCGTGAACCCGTGATGCCGCCGCGCGAGCTCGTACTGGGCCGCCACGCGCGAGCCGAACAGCAGCGGATCGTCGGCGCCCAGCGCCATCGGCACGCCCGCCTCGAACAGCGTCCGCAGCGGCACGTCCTCCGGCTTGTCGTACACACCCAGCGCCACGTTCGACGCCGGGCACACCTCGCACGTCACCTGCCGGTCCGCGAGCCGCTTCAGCAGCCGGGGCTCGTCCGCCGCCCGCACGCCGTGCCCGATCCGGTGGGCCCCCAGGTCGTCCAGACAGTCCCGCACCGACGCCGGCCCGGCCAGCTCACCCCCGTGCGGCGCCGACAGCAGCCCGCCCTCCCGCGCGATCGCGAACGCCCGGTCGAAGTCCCGCGCCATACCCCGCCGTTCGTCGTTCGACAGCCCGAAGCCGACGACGCCCCGGTCCGCGTACCGCACCGCCAGCCGCGCCAGGGTCCGGGCATCCAGCGGATGCTTCATCCGGTTCGCGGCGACCAGCACCCGCATCCCCAGCCCGGTCTCCCGCATCGCGCTCTCCACCGCGTCCAGGATGATCTCCAGCGCCGGAATCAGCCCACCCAGCCGAGGCGCGTACGACGTCGGGTCCACCTGGATCTCCAGCCACCCGGAGCCGTCCTTCACATCCTCCTCCGCGGCCTCCCGCACCAGCCGCTGGATGTCCTCCGGCTCCCGCAGGCACGAGCGCGCCGCGTCGTACAGCCGCTGAAAGCGGAACCAGCCCCGCTCGTCCGTCGCCCGCAGCTTCGGAGACTGCCCGCTGGTCAGTGCGTCGGTCAGCGCGTCCGGCAGGTGCACCCCGTACTTGTCGGCCAGCTCCAGCAGGGTGGTCGGCCGCATGGACCCGGTGAAGTGCAGGTGCAGATGGGCTTTCGGCAGCTCAGAGAGATCACGTACACGCTCCATCCCAGGATCCTGCCGTACGCCCCGCCCGCCCCGGTAGCTCTTTCCCCGAACGTGGTCTTGCTCGCACGCGCAAACGACAAAGCGGACCGCTTCCCCCGAGGAGAAGCGGCCCGCCACCAACCCACTCTCAAGAGGAGGCTGGATCAGTCCCTGGCCTCCGAAAGCAGCTTCTGCATCCGGCTCACGCCCTCGACGAGATCCTCGTCCCCCAGCGCGTACGACATCCGCAGATACCCCGGCGTACCGAACGCCTCGCCCGGCACCACCGCGACCTCGGCCTCCTCCAGGATGAGCGCGGCCAGCGCGACGGTGTCCTGCGGCCGCTTGCCGCGGATCTCCTTGCCGAGCAGGGCCTTCACCGACGGGTACGCGTAGAACGCGCCCTCGGGCTCCGGGCACACCACGCCGTCGATCTCGTTCAGCATCCGCACGATCGTCTTGCGGCGCCGGTCGAACGCCTCACGCATCGTCGCCACCGCGTCCAGGTCACCGGAGACAGCGGCCAGCGCCGCCACCTGGGCCACGTTGGACACGTTCGACGTCGCGTGCGACTGCAGGTTCGTCGCGGCCTTGACCACGTCCTTCGGGCCGATGACCCACCCGACCCGCCAGCCGGTCATCGCGTACGTCTTGGCGACACCGTTGACGACGACGCACTTGTCGCGCAGCTCGGGCAGCAGCGCCGGCAGCGACACGGACACCGCGTCGCCGTAGACCAGGTGCTCGTAGATCTCGTCGGTCAGCACCCACAGCCCGTGCTCGACGGCCCAGCGGCCGATCGCCTCGGTCTCCTGCTCGCTGTAGACCGCGCCCGTCGGGTTGGACGGAGACACGAAGAGGACGACCTTGGTCTTCTCGGTGCGGGCCGCCTCCAACTGCTCCACGGTCACGCGGTAGCCGGTGGTCTCGTCGGCGACCACCTCGACCGGCACACCGCCCGCGAGCCGGATCGACTCGGGGTACGTCGTCCAGTACGGCGCCGGGACGATGACCTCGTCACCCGGGTCCAGGATCGCGGCGAAGGCCTCGTAGATGGCCTGCTTGCCGCCGTTGGTGACGAGGACCTGGGAGGGGTCCACCTCGTAGCCGGAGTCACGCAGCGTCTTCGCGGCGATCGCGGTCTTCAGCTCGGGCAGACCGCCGGCCGGCGTGTAGCGGTGGTACTTGGGGTTCTTGCAGGCCTCGACGGCCGCCTCGACGATGTAGTCCGGGGTCGGGAAGTCGGGCTCGCCGGCGCCGAAGCCGATCACCGGACGCCCGGCGGCCTTGAGGGCCTTGGCCTTGGCGTCCACGGCGAGGGTGGCGGACTCGGAGATCGCGCCGACTCGGGCGGAGACCCGGCGCTCGGTGGGAGGGATTGCAGCGCTCATGCGGCCCATCGTTTCAGACCGGAAACGTGCGTGGCACGCGGGTTCACGGACTGAACAGCACCGGGCAAACCCGCGAACACCAGTCCGGATCCACCCCGCGGCCAGGGCGATCTTCGGCCGATCCGCCGTGCCCGACGCCCCTCACACGCCCTTTCTGTTCGACGACCGGCCGCAGACCACGTACACTCTCACCTCGTTGGCCTTCAACAGCCGCGCCCTCACGGTGCACATCCAGCACCCGGGCGGATGCGGTACGTTGGGGGACACACAAAGGGTCGTAGCTCAATTGGTAGAGCACTGGTCTCCAAAACCAGCGGTTGGGGGTTCAAGTCCCTCCGGCCCTGCTACACACACCTTCGCCAGGATGTGTGCGCATGTACGTACAGCATTGCACCGCCGTGCGGCTCAGACCGGGCGCGGCACGGCCACGACCCGGAATCAGGTGAGGACGAGTGACGGACGCCGTGGGCTCCATCGACATGCCTGATGCCCAGGACGAGGCGCCGGAGTCCAGGAAGAAGACCCGTAAGGGTGGTAAGCGTGCCAAGAAGGGCCCGCTGAAGCGCCTCGCGCTCTTCTACCGTCAGATCATCGCGGAGCTCCGCAAGGTCGTCTGGCCGACGCGCAGCCAGCTGACGACGTACACGACCGTCGTGATCATCTTCGTCGTCATCATGATCGGCCTGGTGACCGTGATTGACTATGGACTCAGCCACGCCGCCAAGTACGTCTTCGGCTGATCCGCAAGCGAAGAGCGCCGAGGTACCCGGCGCTCCTTTTCGCATGTTCCACCCCTATGTATCCAGGAAGAAGCAGCCACCGTGTCTGACCCGAACGTGAACGACGCCATCGAGCCGGTCGAGTCCGTCGAGGACGAGCTCGACACCGTCGAGGGCGCGGACAGCGAGGACACCGAGACCTCCGCCGAGGTCGAGGCTGCCGACGCCGCCGAGACCGAGGCCGAGGCCGAGGGTGACGCCGCCGCCGAGACCGAGGCCGAGGAAGCGGAGACCGAGACCGAGCCCGAGCTCGACCCGGTCGAGAAGCTCCGCCAGGAGCTGCGCGGCCTGCCCGGCGAGTGGTACGTCATCCACACCTACGCGGGCTACGAGAAGCGCGTGAAGGCCAACCTGGAGCAGCGCGCCGTCTCGCTGAACGTCGAGGACTTCATCTACCAGGCCGAGGTGCCCGAGGAAGAGATCGTCCAGATCAAGAACGGCGAGCGCAAGACGGTCAAGCAGAACAAGCTCCCCGGCTACGTCCTCGTCCGCATGGACCTGACCAACGAGTCCTGGGGCGTCGTCCGCAACACCCCCGGCGTCACCGGCTTCGTGGGCAACGCCTACGACCCGTACCCGCTGACCCTGGACGAGATCGTCAAGATGCTCGCCCCGGAGGCCGAGGAGAAGGCCGCCCGCGAGGCCGCCGAGGCCGAGGGCAAGCCGGCTCCGCAGCGCAAGGTCGAGGTCCAGGTGCTGGACTTCGAGGTCGGCGACTCGGTCACCGTCACCGACGGCCCGTTCGCCACGCTCCAGGCCACCATCAACGAGATCAACCCCGACTCGAAGAAGGTCAAGGGCCTGGTGGAGATCTTCGGCCGCGAGACGCCGGTCGAGCTCTCCTTCGACCAGATCCAGAAGAACTGAGCCCTCTGGCCGCGATACACGGCCAGGACGCCCCGGACCCGGAGACGCCCTCCGGTCCGGGGCGTCGGCGTGACACCGGTGGTTCTTCGGCACCTGCCAGGTGGCGTACGAGGCCGCCGGGCAGCGCGGCGGGTCGCGCTCGCGAGCGAGGCCGACACCTCGGATGCGGCCTTCCTGATCGCCCTGCCGAGTCCGCGCGGACAGCTTGACCTGCTCGATTTCGTTCTTCGCCCGGGCAACGGCTATCGTTGCACGGTATGCCTCCTGCGGGATGAATCATCCGAACCACCGGACGGGACCGTCCGAACGGTCCTCCGATGGGCGCAGGCGGCGATCAACCTCTCACGTAAGGACCCGGAGAGAGCATGCCTCCCAAGAAGAAGAAGGTCACGGGGCTCATCAAGCTCCAGATCCAGGCCGGCGCCGCCAACCCGGCCCCGCCGGTCGGCCCCGCGCTGGGTCAGCACGGCGTCAACATCATGGAGTTCTGCAAGGCCTACAACGCCGCGACCGAGTCGCAGCGCGGTTGGGTCATCCCGGTGGAGATCACGGTCTACGAGGACCGTTCCTTCACCTTCATCACCAAGACCCCGCCGGCCGCCAAGATGATCCTCAAGGCCGCGGGCATTGAGAAGGGCTCCGGCGAGCCGCACAAGACCAAGGTCGCCAAGATCACCCGCGACCAGGTCCGCGAGATCGCCCAGACGAAGATGCCCGACCTCAACGCCAACGACCTGGACGCCGCCGAGAAGATCATCGCCGGCACCGCCCGTTCCATGGGCGTCACGGTCGAGGGCTGACCTCAACCCCCGTAAGCAGCAGAAGTGTGGAAGGGCCTGCTCGGCCCGGACCACGACTCCTAAGAACACACAGGAGCAGTAGTGAGCAAGCGCAGCAAGTCCCTTCGCGCTGCGGACGCCAAGATCGACCGGGAGAAGCTCTACGCTCCCCTCGAGGCCGTCCGTCTCGCCAAGGAGACCTCCACGACCAAGTTCGACGGCACCGTCGAGGTCGCCCTGCGTCTGGGCGTCGACCCGCGCAAGGCCGACCAGATGGTCCGTGGCACCGTGAACCTTCCGCACGGCACCGGTAAGACCGCCCGGGTCCTGGTCTTCGCGACCGGCGACCGTGCCGAGGCCGCGCGTGCCGCGGGCGCCGACATCGTCGGCGCCGACGAGCTGATCGACGAGGTGTCGAAGGGCCGCCTGGACTTCGACGCCGTCGTCGCCACCCCAGACCTCATGGGCAAGGTCGGTCGCCTCGGCCGCGTGCTCGGTCCCCGTGGTCTGATGCCGAACCCCAAGACCGGCACCGTGACCCCGGACGTCGCCAAGGCCGTCACCGAGATCAAGGGCGGCAAGATCGAGTTCCGTGTCGACAAGCACGCGAACCTGCACTTCATCATCGGCAAGACGTCGTTCGACGACACCAAGCTGGTGGAGAACTACGGCGCGGCCATCGACGAGATCCTGCGTCTGAAGCCGTCCGCCGCCAAGGGTCGCTACATCAAGAAGGCCGCCATCACCACCACGATGGGCCCCGGCATCCCGGTCGACCCGAACCGCACCCGCAACCTCCTCGTCGAGGAGGACCCGGCCGCGGTCTGAGCCTGACGGCTCACCCGAGAACCGGTCACGGGCCCGGCACCTTTCGAGGTGCCGGGCCCGTTCCCTTTGCAGGACATGGGTCAGCGCGCCGGGTTAGCGTGCAGGCACGCGACAGGCAGGGGGACGTATGAAGGGCTGGGCGGTACGCCGGGCAGGCCTCGCGATGGCGGTGGCGGCCGCACTGACGGGAACGGCCGCCTGCACATCCTCCGGCTCCTCCGGCGAGGGCCGCCACCCGACCCACGAGGCTTCGCCGCACGCCGGCTCCCTGGCGGCCCTGCGCTCCGCCGCACGCTCCACCGACCGGGCCGACTCCGCCCGCGTCGAGTCCACGACGACCATGGGCACGCTGATGTCGATGACGGCCGACGGCACCCTCGCCTGGGACGACGGCATCACCGGCACCCTCACCATCAGATACACCGGCGGCACCGTGGCCGACACCATGCGCCGGCTCGGCACCACGTCCATGGAGGCCCGCTACCTGCCCGACGCCTACTACGCGCGCATGGGCGACAAGTTCGCCGAGCAGACCGGCGGCAAGCACTGGATCCGGTACGCGTACGACGACCTGGAGGCCCTCGCCGGTGGCTCCGGCGCCCTCCTCAGGGACCAGATGCGCAACACCACGCCCAACCAGTCCGTGAAGTTGCTGCTGGCCTCCGGGGACGTACGGAAGGCCGGCGAGGAGACGGTCCGCGGCGAGCGCACCACGCGCTACACCGGCACGGTGCACGTGGCGGACGTCACCGACGCCGCCCTGAAGAAGCAGCTCACCGAGGCCGGCGTCACCACCGAGACCGTCGACATCTGGGTCAACGACGAGGACCTCCTGGTCAAGAAGGTGGAGAAGGCCCGGATGGCGACGGGCCAGATGACCCAGACCGCGTACTACGACGACTACGGCGTGAAGGTGCCCGCCGAGAAGCCCCCGGCCGGCGACACCCAGGACTTCCGGGAACTGCTGCAGAAGCAGGGCGGAGCGTCCTGAAGCCCGCCTAATTCGGAGGTTCACTCCCGCACCGTGAGATACGCTCACGCCCTTGCTGTGTATCAGCCATGTATTCCTTGGGGGGAATCGATGAAGGCGTCCACGAAGTCGTCCATACCCGCCGCCGGCCTCGCCGCCGCGCTCCTCGCCGGCGGTGCCGTCGGCTGCGGTACCGAGTCGCCGGAGATGTCGCCCGCGGCGGCCGTCGCCAAGGCGGCGAAGAACACGGAGGACATCAAGTCCTTCCGCTACCGCATGACCGGCCAGGTCCCGGAGGAGGGGCGGATCAAGGGCGAGGCCCAGATGTCGGTCAAGCCCACCATCGCCATGAGCATGAAGATGACGGCGCTGGAGCAGGGCGAGGCCGGCTCCGTGGAGATCCGGCTCGTCGACAAGGCCATGTACATCGGCGGGGGTGCCGAGATGGCCAAGGAGATGGACGGCAAGAGCTGGATGAAGTTCGACATGGCCGCGCTCGGCGCCGACAAGGGGCTGAACGAGCTCGGGGCCGCCGGCCAGGCCCAGCAGAACCCGGCGGCGGAGTCCACCTTCCTCACCGGCGCCAAGGACGTGAAGAAGGTCGGCACCGAGAAGGTCGACGGCGTCGAGACCACCCGCTACTCGGGCACGGTCACCCTCGACGAATTCCGCGCCTCCCTCAAGGACGAGGACAAGGCCACCCGCGAGCGGCGCGAGAAGAGCATCGACCAGTACGAGAAGATGGGCGTCGACAAACTCACCATGGACATGTGGGTCGACGGCGAGGACCACACCAAGCAGTTCCGCATGCGGGGCGATACCGACAAGGGCCCGCTCGACATGACCATCACCTTCCACGACGTCAACGAGCCGGTGACCATCACGGCCCCGCCCGCCAATGACGTCGTCGACCTGGCCGAGATGATGAAGGACGCCGGGGCCTGAGCCTCGGAGGAGCGGATTTGCTTGACAGCGATTCGTTCACGTACCCTCACACAGAAGCCAAAGACCGCTGGTCGTTGCCGTGCGCTCGTACGAGGGCGCGGTGGCCGAAGGATCCGCTGAACTGCGGACGACCCGCGTAGGTGACAGTGGAAGAGTTCCCGGAACACGCATATCCGCGTGCGTGTGCCGGTTGAGCTACGCCCCGTGCGCCTGCGCCGGGGCGTTTCGTTTTCCCCAGTCCTCCTTCGGGTCCGCGCGGTCCGAATCACCCGGAAGGAGGCCGAGGCTCTATGGCGAGGCCCGACAAGGCTGCCGCGGTTGCCGAGCTGACGGACAAGTTCCGCAGCTCCAACGCCGCCGTGCTGACCGAGTACCGCGGTCTCACCGTGGCCCAGCTCAAGCAGCTGCGCCGTTCGCTCGGTGAGAACGCCCAGTACGCCGTGGTGAAGAACACGCTGACCAAGATTGCGGCCAACGAGGCCGGGATCTCGACGCTGGACGACCAGTTCACTGGTCCGACGGCGGTTGCCTTCATCACCGGTGACCCGGTGGAGTCGGCGAAGGGTCTTCGTGACTTCGCCAAGGACAACCCGAATCTCGTCATCAAGGGCGGTGTCCTTGACGGCAAGGCGCTGTCCGCCGACGAGATCAAGAAGCTTGCGGACCTCGAGTCCCGCGAGGTTCTGCTCTCCAAGCTGGCCGGTGCCTTCAAGGCGAAGCAGTCCCAGGCTGCCTCCGTCTTCCAGGCGCTGCCGTCGAAGCTCGTCCGCACCGTGGACGCGCTCCGTGCCAAGCAGGACGAGCAGGGCGGTGCCGAGTAATTCGGCTCGCTTTCCGATCCTCGCCGCGTGAGGTGAGGGTCGACGCGGGCCCGACGTACGCCCGCCTTACCCAGTACATCCGGCACCTGCCGATTTAGTGGAAGGACCGCCATCATGGCGAAGCTCACCCAGGACGAGCTGCTTGCCCAGTTCGAGGAGATGACCCTCATCGAGCTCTCCGAGTTCGTGAAGGCCTTCGAGGAGAAGTTCGACGTCACCGCCGCCGCGGCCGCCCCGGTCGTCGTCGCCGGTGGTGCCGCCGGTGGCGCTGCCGCCGAGGCCGAGCCGGAGAAGGACGAGTTCGACGTCATCCTCACCGGCGCCGGTGACAAGAAGATCCAGGTCATCAAGGTCGTGCGCGAGCTGACCTCCCTCGGCCTGAAGGAGGCCAAGGACCTGGTCGACGGCACCCCGAAGCCGGTCCTCGAGAAGGTCAACAAGGAGCAGGCCGACAAGGCCGCCGAGGCCCTCAAGGGCGCCGGCGCCTCCGTCGAGGTCAAGTAAGACCTTCCAGGTCGTCTAGGGCCTCCGCAGGGTCGCGTACGGCGTCTCGTACAGCCCTGTAACGCTCAAGCACCGAAGAGCGATCATCCATCCGGGTGGTCGCTCTTCGGCGTCTTCGGGAGGTCCGGCGGCGGCTGCCTTGCACCTGTGGCGGCGCGGAGTATGGTGATCTTCGTCGTGTCGCCGCAGGCCCTGAGGTCCCCATGGTGGCAAGCGGTTTGGGCAAGAGGGGCCTTGACGAACCGCACGCAGCGCGCAATTCTCAGGACGCGTCGTCACAGGATCCGAATCCGAGGCATGGATCGGCGACGAAGAGGGCAGTATCAACGTGCGTTGAGGGCAGGGCCTTGTCGCAGGTGTTGAGAACAACGAGGGTCAAAGAGGGTCTCGCGAACCCGCACTGGACATCAGTGTGCCATGTGGCTACACTGACCCTTTGCGCTGCCTGTTAGCTGTCCCCTGCCCGTCACCAGGGGTCTGCCCTCACCTGAGCACCGACGACAAGATCATCCCTGACCTGGGATTCCTGTCTCTGTGTGCGGGGGAGGGGCCGGTACGCGCGTAGTGAGTCCGAGCCCTCGGAAGGACCCCCTCTTGGCCGCCTCGCGCACTGCCTCGACCGCGAATACGAACAACGGCGCCAGCACCGCCCCGCTGCGCATCTCCTTTGCAAAGATCAAGGAGCCCCTCGAGGTTCCGAACCTTCTCGCGCTGCAAACCGAGAGCTTCGACTGGCTGCTCGGCAATGACGCGTGGAAGGCTCGCGTCGAGGAGGCTCTCGAGAACGGTCAGGACGTCCCCACCAAGTCCGGTCTGGAGGAGATCTTCGAGGAGATCTCCCCGATCGAGGACTTCAGCGGGTCGATGTCGCTGACCTTCCGCGACCACCGCTTCGAGCCGCCGAAGAACTCGATCGACGAGTGCAAGGAGCGCGACTTCACGTACGCGGCCCCGCTCTTCGTCACCGCCGAGTTCACCAACAACGAGACCGGCGAGATCAAGTCCCAGACCGTCTTCATGGGCGACTTCCCGCTCATGACGAACAAGGGCACCTTCGTCATCAACGGCACCGAGCGTGTCGTGGTGTCGCAGCTGGTCCGTTCGCCGGGTGTCTACTTCGACTCCTCCATCGACAAGACCTCCGACAAGGACATCTTCTCCGCCAAGATCATCCCGTCCCGGGGTGCCTGGCTGGAGATGGAGATCGACAAGCGCGACATGGTCGGTGTCCGTATCGACCGCAAGCGCAAGCAGTCCGTGACCGTGCTGCTCAAGGCTCTGGGCTGGACCACCGACCAGATCCTGGAGGAGTTCGGCGAGTACGAGTCCATGCGCGCCACCCTGGAGAAGGACCACACCCAGGGCCAGGACGACGCGCTGCTCGACATCTACCGCAAGCTGCGCCCGGGCGAGCCCCCCACGCGCGAGGCCGCGCAGACGCTGCTGGAGAACCTCTACTTCAACCCCAAGCGCTACGACCTCGCGAAGGTCGGCCGCTACAAGGTCAACAAGAAGCTCGGTACGGACACGCCGCTCGACGCCGGCGTGCTCACCACCGACGACATCATCGCCACCATCAAGTACCTGGTGAAGCTGCACGCCGGTGAGACGGAGACGGTCGGCGAGTCCGGTCGCTCGATCATCGTCGAGACCGACGACATCGACCACTTCGGCAACCGTCGTATCCGCAGCGTCGGCGAGCTGATCCAGAACCAGGTCCGTACGGGTCTCGCCCGTATGGAGCGTGTCGTGCGTGAGCGCATGACCACCCAGGACGTCGAGGCGATCACGCCGCAGACCCTGATCAACATCCGGCCGGTCGTCGCCTCCATCAAGGAGTTCTTCGGCACCAGCCAGCTGTCCCAGTTCATGGACCAGAACAACCCGCTGTCGGGGCTGACGCACAAGCGTCGTCTCAACGCCCTCGGCCCGGGTGGTCTCTCCCGTGAGCGGGCCGGTTTCGAGGTCCGTGACGTTCACCCGTCGCACTACGGCCGCATGTGCCCGATCGAGACGCCGGAAGGCCCGAACATCGGTCTGATCGGCTCGCTCGCCTCCTACGGGCGGGTCAACGCGTTCGGCTTCATCGAGACGCCGTACCGCAAGGTCGTCGACGGCCAGGTCACCGACGAGGTCGACTACCTGACCGCCGACGAGGAGGACCGCTTCGTCATCGCGCAGGCCAACGCGCCGCTCACCGACGACATGCGGTTCGCCGAGGCCCGCGTGCTGGTCCGCCGCAAGGGCGGCGAGGTCGACTACGTCGGCGGCGAGGACGTGGACTACATGGACGTCTCGCCGCGCCAGATGGTGTCGGTCGCGACCGCCATGATCCCGTTCCTCGAGCACGACGACGCCAACCGTGCCCTCATGGGCGCGAACATGATGCGCCAGGCCGTTCCGCTGATCCAGGCGGAGGCCCCGCTCGTCGGCACCGGCATGGAGTACCGCTCCGCCGTCGACGCCGGCGACGTCGTCAAGGCCGAGAAGGCCGGTGTGGTCCAGGAGGTCTCCGCGGACTACATCACCACCGCCAACGACGACGGCACGTACATCACGTACCGCCTGGCCAAGTTCTCGCGCTCCAACCAGGGCACCTCGGTCAACCAGAAGGTCATCGTCAGCGAGGGCGACCGCGTCATCGAGGGCCAGGTCCTCGCCGACGGCCCGGCCACCCAGAACGGCGAGATGGCGCTGGGCAAGAACCTGCTCGTGGCGTTCATGCCGTGGGAAGGCCACAACTACGAGGACGCGATCATCCTCAGCCAGCGCCTGGTGCAGGACGACGTCCTCTCCTCGATCCACATCGAGGAGCACGAGGTCGACGCCCGTGACACCAAGCTCGGCCCCGAGGAGATCACCCGGGACATCCCGAACGTCTCCGAGGAGGTCCTCGCCGACCTCGACGAGCGCGGCATCATCCGCATCGGTGCCGAGGTCATCGCCGGTGACATCCTCGTCGGCAAGGTCACCCCGAAGGGTGAGACCGAGCTGACGCCGGAGGAGCGCCTGCTGCGCGCGATCTTCGGTGAGAAGGCCCGTGAGGTCCGTGACACCTCGCTGAAGGTGCCGCACGGCGAGACCGGCAAGGTCATCGGCGTGCGCGTCTTCGACCGCGAGGAGGGCGACGAGCTGCCGCCTGGCGTGAACCAGCTGGTCCGCGTCTACGTGGCCCAGAAGCGCAAGATCACCGATGGTGACAAGCTCGCCGGCCGTCACGGCAACAAGGGTGTCATCTCCAAGATCCTGCCGATCGAGGACATGCCGTTCCTGGAGGACGGCACCCCGGTCGACATCATCCTCAACCCGCTGGGTGTGCCGTCCCGAATGAACCCGGGACAGGTCCTGGAGATCCACCTCGGCTGGCTCGCCAGCCAGGGCTGGGACGTCTCCGGCCTGGCGGACGAGTGGGCGCAGCGCCTGCAGCAGATCGGCGCCGACCGCGTCGAGCCCCGTACGAACGTGGCGACCCCCGTCTTCGACGGCGCCCGTGAGGACGAGCTCGCCGGTCTGCTGGAGCACACCATCCCGAACCGCGACGGCGACCGCATGGTGCTCCCGACCGGTAAGGCGAGGCTGTACGACGGCCGCTCCGGCGAGCCGTTCCCGGAGCCGATCTCGGTCGGCTACATGTACATCCTCAAGCTGCACCACCTGGTCGACGACAAGCTGCACGCCCGCTCGACCGGTCCGTACTCGATGATCACCCAGCAGCCGCTGGGTGGTAAGGCCCAGTTCGGTGGCCAGCGCTTCGGTGAGATGGAGGTGTGGGCCCTCGAGGCCTACGGCGCCGCGTACGCCCTCCAGGAGCTGCTGACCATCAAGTCCGACGACGTCACCGGCCGCGTGAAGGTCTACGAGGCCATCGTCAAGGGCGAGAACATCCCCGAGCCCGGCATCCCCGAGTCCTTCAAGGTGCTCATCAAGGAGATGCAGTCCCTGTGCCTCAACGTGGAGGTGCTGTCCTCGGACGGCATGTCCATCGAGATGCGCGACACCGACGAGGACGTCTTCCGCGCTGCGGAGGAGCTTGGCATCGACCTGTCCCGGCGTGAGCCGAGCAGCGTCGAAGAGGTCTGACGGGAGTTCGGAGGCCTTCGTCATGAAGGCCTCCGGCCCCAGGACCCCCGTATCAGACCCCATGACTTACAACCCTGAGAGGGATTGACGCATAGTGCTCGACGTCAACTTCTTCGACGAGCTCCGGATCGGTCTGGCCACCGCTGACGACATCCGTCAGTGGAGCCACGGCGAGGTCAAGAAGCCCGAGACCATCAACTACCGCACCCTCAAGCCCGAGAAGGACGGCCTCTTCTGCGAGAAGATCTTCGGCCCGACCCGGGACTGGGAGTGCTACTGCGGCAAGTACAAGCGCGTCCGCTTCAAGGGCATCATCTGCGAGCGCTGTGGCGTCGAGGTCACGCGCGCCAAGGTGCGCCGTGAGCGGATGGGCCACATCGAGCTCGCCGCGCCCGTCACGCACATCTGGTACTTCAAGGGCGTTCCGTCGCGGCTGGGCTACCTGCTCGACCTCGCCCCGAAGGACCTGGAGAAGGTCATCTACTTCGCCGCGTACATGATCACGTACGTGGACGAGGAGCGCCGTACGCGCGACCTGCCCTCGCTGGAGGCCCACGTCTCCGTCGAGCGCCAGCAGATCGAGCAGCGCCGCGACGCCGACCTGGAGGCCCGCGCCAAGAAGCTCGAGGCCGACCTGGCCGAGCTGGAGGCCGAGGGCGCCAAGGCCGACGTGCGCCGCAAGGTGCGCGAGGGTGCCGAGCGCGAGATGAAGCAGCTGCGCGACCGCGCCCAGCGCGAGATCGACCGTCTCGACGAGGTGTGGAACCGCTTCAAGAACCTCAAGGTCCAGGACCTGGAGGGCGACGAGCTGCTCTACCGCGAGCTGCGGGACCGCTTCGGCACGTACTTCGACGGTTCGATGGGTGCCGCGGCGCTGCAGAAGCGCCTGGAGTCCTTCGACCTGGAGGAGGAGGCCGAGCGCCTCCGCGAGATCATCCGTACCGGCAAGGGCCAGAAGAAGACCCGTGCGCTCAAGCGCCTGAAGGTCGTCTCCGCGTTCCTGCAGACGTCCAACAGCCCCAAGGGCATGGTGCTGGACTGCGTGCCGGTCATCCCGCCGGACCTGCGTCCGATGGTGCAGCTGGACGGTGGCCGCTTCGCGACCTCCGACCTGAACGACCTGTACCGCCGTGTGATCAACCGGAACAACCGCCTGAAGCGCCTCCTCGACCTCGGTGCGCCCGAGATCATCGTGAACAACGAGAAGCGCATGCTTCAGGAGGCCGTCGACGCGCTCTTCGACAACGGCCGTCGTGGCCGCCCGGTGACGGGCCCCGGCAACCGTCCGCTGAAGTCGCTGTCCGACATGCTGAAGGGCAAGCAGGGCCGCTTCCGTCAGAACCTGCTCGGTAAGCGTGTCGACTACTCGGCGCGTTCCGTGATCGTCGTCGGTCCGCAGCTGAAGCTGCACCAGTGCGGTCTGCCGAAGGCGATGGCGCTGGAGCTCTTCAAGCCGTTCGTGATGAAGCGCCTGGTCGACCTGAACCACGCGCAGAACATCAAGAGCGCCAAGCGGATGGTCGAGCGCGGCCGTACGGTCGTGTACGACGTGCTGGAAGAGGTCATCGCGGAGCACCCGGTTCTGCTGAACCGTGCGCCCACGCTGCACCGCCTCGGCATCCAGGCCTTCGAGCCGCAGCTGGTCGAGGGCAAGGCCATCCAGATCCACCCGCTCGTCTGCACCGCGTTCAACGCGGACTTCGACGGTGACCAGATGGCCGTGCACCTGCCGCTGTCCGCGGAGGCGCAGGCCGAGGCCCGCATCCTGATGCTGTCCTCGAACAACATCCTCAAGCCCGCCGACGGCCGTCCCGTGACGATGCCGACCCAGGACATGGTCCTCGGTCTGTTCTTCCTCACCACGGACGCCGAGGGCCGCGACATCAAGGGCGAGGGCCGTGCCTTCGCCTCCGTCGCCGAGGCGATCATGGCGTTCGACGCGGGCGAGCTCTCGCTCCAGTCGCCGATCGACATCCGCTTCCCGGTGGGCACCATCCCGCCGCGTGGCTGGACGCCGCCGGCGCGCGAGGAGGGCGAGCCGGAGTGGCAGCAGGGTGACAGCTTCCGTCTGAAGACCACGCTCGGCCGTGCGCTCTTCAACGAGCTGCTGCCCGAGGACTACCCGTTCGTCGACTACGAGGTCGGCAAGAAGCAGCTCTCCGAGATCGTCAACGACCTCGCCGAGCGCTACCCGAAGGTCATCGTGGCGGCGACGCTCGACAACCTGAAGGCGGCCGGCTTCTACTGGGCCACGCGTTCCGGCGTCACGGTCTCGATCTCCGACGTCGTCGTCCCCGAGGCGAAGAAGGAGATCGTCGCCAAGTGGGAGGCCGCGGACGAGAAGGTCCAGAAGCAGTACGAGCGCGGTCTGATCACGAAGGATGAGCGGACCCAGGAGCTCATCGGCATCTGGACCAACGCGACCAACGAGGTCGCCGAGGCCATGACGGGCAACTTCCCGAAGACCAACCCGATCTTCATGATGGTCAACTCGGGTGCCCGAGGAAACATGATGCAGATGCGTCAGATCGCCGGTATGCGCGGTCTGGTGTCCAACGCCAAGAACGAGACCATCCCGCGGCCGATCAAGGCGTCGTTCCGCGAGGGTCTGTCCGTGCTGGAGTACTTCATCTCCACGCACGGTGCCCGTAAGGGTCTGGCGGACACCGCCCTGCGTACCGCCGACTCGGGTTACCTCACCCGTCGTCTGGTCGACGTCTCGCAGGACGTCATCATTCGCGAGGAGGACTGCGGCACCGACCGCGGCCTCAAGCTCCGTATCGCGGAGGTGGACGCCAACGGCGTGCTGACCAAGGCGGAGAACGTCGAGACGTCCGTGTACGCGCGCTGCCTCGCCGAGGACATCGTGGTCGACGGCAAGGTGCTGGCCCCGGCCGGCACCGACCTGGGCGACGTGCTCATCGACGAGCTCATCCGCCAGGGCGTCGGGGAGGTCAAGACCCGCTCGGTCCTGACCTGCGAGTCCGCGGTCGGCACCTGCGCCATGTGCTACGGCCGTTCGCTCGCCACCGGCAAGCTGGTCGACATCGGTGAGGCGGTCGGCATCATCGCCGCCCAGTCCATCGGTGAGCCCGGTACCCAGCTGACGATGCGTACCTTCCACACCGGTGGTGTGGCCGGTGACGACATCACGCAGGGTCTGCCGCGTGTCGTCGAGCTCTTCGAGGCCCGTACCCCGAAGGGTGTCGCCCCGATCTCCGAGGCCTCCGGCCGCGTGCGGATCGAGGAGACCGAGAAGACCAAGAAGATCGTCATCACCCCGGACGACGGCAGCGACGAGACGGCCTACCCGATCTCGAAGCGCGCCCGTCTCCTGGTCAGCGAGGGCGAGCACGTCGAGGTGGGCCAGAAGCTCACCGTGGGTGCCACCAACCCGCACGACGTGCTGCGCATCCTGGGCCAGCGCGCCGTCCAGGTCCACCTGGTCGGCGAGGTCCAGAAGGTCTACAACTCGCAGGGTGTGTCGATCCACGACAAGCACATCGAGATCATCATCCGGCAGATGCTGCGCCGCGTGACGATCATCGAGTCCGGCGACGCCGAGCTGCTGCCCGGCGAGCTGGTCGAGCGCTCCCGCTTCGAGCAGGAGAACCGTCGTGTGGTCCAGGAGGGCGGTCACCCGGCCTCCGGTCGTCCGCAGCTCATGGGTATCACCAAGGCCTCGCTGGCGACCGAGTCCTGGCTGTCGGCGGCGTCCTTCCAGGAGACGACCAGGGTCCTCACGGACGCGGCGATCAACGCCAAGTCCGACTCCCTGATCGGCCTCAAGGAGAACGTCATCATCGGTAAGCTCATCCCGGCCGGTACGGGCCTGTCCCGCTACCGCAACATCCGGGTCGAGCCGACCGAGGAGGCCAAGGCCGCGATGTACTCGGCCGTCGGCTACGACGACATCGACTACTCGCCGTTCGGCACGGGTTCTGGGCAGGCCGTGCCGCTGGAGGACTACGACTACGGGCCGTACAACCAGTAAGCGAGCAGTCTCAACTGAAGGGCGGTCACCCCGTTTTCGTACGGGGAGGCCGCCCTTCGGCGTTTCCAGCGTTTCCTGCGCGTATCACCCGAGTGACCTCGATAACAAATGAGTCACGGCGATGTGTGTGAGAAGTAAGGGCGGGTTAGGGTCGCGAAAGTAATTGAACGGGGCATCAGCTCGTTCGCGCGGCGCTGCGCGACGGATGGTGGGAGTCCCGCGGTGCGGAGGGGGCTCGTGTCGACAGGCACGGGTCGATGGCGCCGCCGGGTGCGGGCGAGGGGGCCCGTTGTTCTCCGTGATGCCCCGAGTGCCTGTGTCTGCCCAGGGGGGCTTCCTTGAGAACTCTGTCCATCGTCATTCCCGCGCTGAACGAGGCCGAGAACCTGCCGACGGTGATGAGGTCCATCCCGCACCGCGCACTGTCGGACGTGGGCTGGAGTGTCGAAGTGATCGTCGTCGACAACGCCTCGACAGACGACACCGCCGAGGTGGCCCGGGCGCTCGGCGCCACGGTCGTCTCGCAGCCCCTGCGGGGCTACGGCAACGCCTACCGGGCCGGATTCGACGCGGCCGCGGGCGACGTCGTCGCCACGGGCGACGCGGACGGCACCTACCCCTTCGACGCGCTGCCGCACCTGCTGCACATCATGGAGGCACGGGGCGTGGAGTTCATGACCACGAACCGGCTCGGGCTCGAGAACCGGCACGCCATGAAGCCGTCCCACACGGTCGCCAACCACGCCCTCAGCGCCCTCAGCCGGGCCCTGTTCCGCAACGGGCTGCGCGACTCGCAGTCCGGCATGTGGGTCTTCCAGCGCCATGTGTGGCAGGCGATCGACGTCCGCTCGCCGGGGATGGCCTTCTCCCAGGAGATCAAGAACGCGGCGACCCGGGCCGGGTTCCGCTGCCTGGAGGTCCCCATCGAGTACCGCGTGCGTGGCGGAGAGGTCAAGCTGAACGCCCTGCCCGACGGGGTTGCCAACCTGCGCCAGCTCTTCCAGCACAAGATCCGGGACAACCGCTTCCGTACCACGCCCGCGCGCATGGTCCCCCGGGCCGAGATGGCCCGGGCCAACGCCGCCGCCGAGCGGGCGGCCGCGGCCGCCGAGCGGGCAGCGGCCGCCGTGGAGCAGCTCGCCGCCAAGACAGTGGGAGCGTCCGAGCGGGCCGCGGATCCGGCGGATGAGCTCAACGCCCGTACGGCACTGCCGACACTGTCGTCCATGCCGGCGCAGCGCACCTCCGATGAGGCACCCCTGGAAATGGCGTGAACACGCCGCCGCACGGACCCGATCCGGGCCGCCGGGTCGGCCGTGCTCGGGATGTCGGGTCCGGGCGGCGGGTGGCCGGGCGGGGCACGGTTCGCCAGGTGCTGGGCAGGATCGCCGCCGTGGCCGTCGTGCTCGGGCTGTGCGGTGCCGCCTGGAGCGTTCCCGAGGTGCGGACCGTGCTGCGGGACTCCTTCACCGAGCGTGAGCGGGCCTACATCGAGCTGTACTTCGGCAAGGAGCCGTTCTTCGACGGCGGCGAACTCGTCGTACCGCTGGAACTCGTCGAGCACGGCGACTCCGGGGGCCGGCGCACCGTCCGGACGTGGGCAGCGGACGCCGGGGGCCGGCGCCTGGCCACCCGTACCGAAACGGTCACCACCAAGCCGGGCGCCCAGGTCGGCGTCGACCTCAGGCTGCGTCTCGAGGGCGGCGGCAAGCGCGACGCCGACCTGGTCGAGGTGACGCTGCCCGGGCACCCGCAGCGGCTCCGGATGCATCTGCGCTGACCGCCCCGCGTCCGACCGCCACCGTCCGCAGACCACCCGCACCGCCCCAACGAGCCGCACCAGCCCACCCCACGGGAAGCCACATGCGCACCATCGTCCAGATCACCCCCTACTATCCACCGCACCTGGGCGGGCTCGAGCGCGTCGTCTCCCACCTGGCGCGGGAGCAGGCCAAGCGGCACGACGTACGGGTTCTGACCACCGCGCTCGGTGCCGCCGAGGCGCCGCGCAACGCCCGGGAGGACGGGGTCCTGGTGCACCGGCACCGGGCCGTGGAGCTGGCGCACACCGCCGTCGCCCCCGGGCTCGCCGCGCACCTGGCCCGGCTGCCCCGTGACGCGGTGCTGCACCTGCACTGCGCGCACGCCCTGCTGCCGGAGACGGTCGCCCTCGCCGCCCGCCTGCGCGGCACCCGCTTCCTGCTGCACTTCCACCTCGACGTGGACGCCTCCGGCCCGCTGGGCGCCCTGCTGCCGTACTACAAGGAGCACGTGTTCGGCCGAGTCCTGCGCTCCGCGGCCGGGGTCATCGCGCTGACCGACACTCAGGCGGCCTTCCTCACCGACACGTACCGGGTGCCCGCCGACCGCCTCCACGTCGTGCCCAACGGCGTGTCCGAGGCATACTTCATGCCCGCACGCGAACCCGCACCCGGCCCGCTGAACCTGCTCTACGTGGGCCGGCTGGGGGTCCAGAAGAACGTGGCCCGGCTGCTGGACGCCCTGCACCTGACGCGGCAGGACGTACGGCTGCGGATCGTCGGCGACGGGGAGCTGCGCGGGCGGCTTCAGGAGCAGGCCGGGCGGCTGGGCCTGGTGAACGTGGAGTTCAGCGGGGGGCTCCTCGGCGCGGACCTGGTGAAGGCGTACGCCGACGCCGACGCCTTCGTGCTGGCCTCGGACAAGGAGGGCATGCCGCTGGTCGTCCTGGAGGCCATGGCCGCCGGGCTGCCGGTCGTCGCCACCGACGTGCCCGGCACCCGGGAACTGGTGCGCGGCACCGGCCTGCTGACCGCACCCGAACCGGCGGCCCTGGCCGCCGCCCTCGACTCCGTCGCCGCCGACCTCGCGCTCCGTGCCCGTCTGGCCCGGGCCGGCGCCGAGCACGCCCGCGCCTACTCCTGGGAGACCGTCGCCCGGCAGGTCGAGGACGTCTATGCCAAGGCCGGCCTGTGACGACGAAGGACACCCTGGCCCTGCGCGTGGACGGGCCCGACCCGCGCTCGCCGGCGGACGAGGAACGGCCCGCTCGGCCGAGCCGCGCGGCCGGGCGCCGCCCGCTGTTCAGCCGCCGCTTCGCCGTGCTGCTCAGCCTGGCGCCCGCCAGCGTGGTCGAGCTGCTGCCCCAGTCGCCCGCCGCGCTGCACACCCTGGCCGGGCTGTGGCTGCTGTTCGGCGCGCCGGTGGTCCTGTGGCGGGGTGTGACCACGCGCATCGTGACGACCGGGACCGCGGCGCTGCTGCTGGCGGTCGGCTTCACGGTGATGACGGACATCGTCGTCGCGCTCACCGTGAACACCGTGCTGCCCCCGCTCGGCGTCGAACGCCCGCTGACCCGGCTGATTCTGACGGTCGCCCTGGCCGGCGCCCTGGTAGTGCTCGGGGTGCTCGCACCCGAACCGAGACGCCCCGAGGGACGGCCGAAGGACGGCCCACCGGGCCACCGGCTGCTCGCCACCCGCGGCCTGCGACCGGTCGCGGCCCTCGGCGGCCTCGCACTCGTCCTGGCCGTGGCCGGACCGATCCGACTCAACAACGGCCTGGGCGGCATGGTCAGTACCGTCGCCATGGTCGTCGTCGCCGCTCTGATCACCCTGCTCCTGCTGCGCCGGGGCCGCTACCCGGTGCCGGTCCTGGAATGGGGCCTGTACTGCGCGTCGGCCGCGTTGCTGTTGCTCACCTCGCTGCGCGGGCAGTACATCACCGGCCACGACATCCAGAAGGAGTTCCTGTACTTCCGGCTCGCCCTCGGCGGCGAGTACTGGGACATCGGCAGCTACACCGACCCGTACAACGCCTGCCTGAGCATCACGCTGCTGCCGGTGAGCGTCTTCCAGCTCACCGCCCTCTCCGACACCGTGATCTTCAAGGTCGTCCTGCCGCTGCTGTTCGCGTTCACCCCGGTGCTGGTACACCGGGCGGTGCGCAACGTGGCGCCGCGTGTGGTCGCGCTGATCTCGGCGGTGTACTTCGTCGTCTTCCCGACCTTCTTCACCGACATGCCCTACCTCGGCCGCCAGGAGATCGCCTTCCTGCTGCTGGGCTGCGCCATGGTGGTGCTCACGGACTCGGGTGGGCCGCTGACGCTGCGCCGGGTGGTCTTCGTGGTGCTGCTGGGCGGCATCGTGCTGTCGCACTACTCCACGACGTACGTCGTCGTCGGCACCCTCGCGGTCTCCCTCTGCCTGGACAAGGCCTGGCGGCTCGTCTCCCGGCGCGGCCGTGAACGCGTCCGGCGCAGGCGCCGCGAGGACCGGATGCTGTCCTTCCTCACCTGGTGGGTGGTGGCCGTGCCCGCCGCGCTCGCCCTGCTGTGGTCCGGCCCGCTCACCCACACCGGCGGCCAGGCCGAACGCACCCTGAGGGCGGTGGCCTCGGCCGTGCTGCACGGGGAGTCGGAGTCGGGCTCCTCGGACACCGCGTACAGCATCCTGGGCGGCGCCAAGGTGCCCGCCTCCGAGCGCCTGCAGCAGTACAAGGAGGACCTGCTCGAACGGACCGCGGCCGAGCGGCCGGATGGCGACTACCTGTCACTCAAGCAGATCGACGGGCTGCCCACGCCGGTCGTCGAGGTCCCCACCATGAAGCTGACCGCCGTCGGCCGGGCCCTGGGCTCGGCCGGCATCAGCGTGCCCGGGCTCAACGGCGGCCTCAGGCAGGCGGCCGCGCTGTTCTTCCAGGTGATGGCGATGGCCGGGTTCGCGGTGGCGTTGTGGGCGCGCCGCTCCGCGTTCCGGCCGGTGCGCGACCAGGTGACCATCGCCGCCGGCGCCTGGTGCATGGTCGCCGTCTTCACCCTCGTACCGCAGCTGTCCGTGGACTACAGCCTGCTGCGCGCCTTCCAGCAGGGCCTGTTCTTCTTCGCGCCGTTCCTGGCCACCGCCACCCTGTGGGCGCTGCGCTGGGCGGGCAGGCGGACCGTGCCGCTGGCCTGCGCGCTGCTGGCCGGGCTGCTGCTGGACCTGTCCGGGGTGGTGCCGAAGGTGCTGGGCGGCTATCCGGCGCAGGTGCAACTGTCCAACTCCGGCCAGTACTACGCCCTTTACTACCCGCACGCCGAGGAGCGCCGGGCCGCGCTCTGGCTCGACGGGCGCCTGGGCAAGGAGGGCAGCGGACTGGTGCAGACCGACCGGTTCAGCTACAGCCGCCTCCAGGCGCTGCTCACCCACCCGACCCTCGCCGACGTACACCCGGCCGCCCTGCGCACCGACTCCTACGTGCTGCTGGGAACCACACCCACCCGCACCGGCAAGGTGACCGTGTTCTACGGCGGCGACCTGATCACGTACCGGTACCCGACGCAGGTCCTGGACCCCCGGGACCTCATCTACAGCAACGGGGGAGCGGTGATCTACCGATGAGCACGAGACCGCCGAGGGTCCTGCTGGTCAGCCACTACTACCCGCCGCACGTCGGCGGCATCGAGAACGTCGTGCGCCGCGAGGCCGAGGGCCTGGCCGCGCGGGGCGCCGACGTCACCGTCCTCACCAGCGCCGACCGCTCCTCCGTCACCGTGGAGGACGGCGTGCGGGTGGTGCGCGTGGCCGCCTGGAACGGCGCCGAGCGCAAGGCCGGTGTGCCCTTCCCGGTGTTCTCGCCGGCCCTGCTGACCGCCGCACTGCGCTGGGCGCGCCGCGCGGACGCCGTGCACATCCACGACTGCCTCTACCTCAGCTCCTGGGCGGCCGGCCTGGCCGCGCGGCTGACCCGCACCCCGTACGTCCTCACCCAGCACGTGGCCGTCGTCGACCACCCCTCCGGCCTGGTGCGGGTCGTGCAGCGGGCGGTGTACGGCGTGGCCGGCCGCGCCCTGCTGCGCGGCGCCCGCGCGGTGTTCACCCTCAACGCCTCGGTCGCGCGGTTCGTGGAGTCCTACGGCGCCCGCCGACGGCACCACCTGGCCAACGGCGTGGACACGGACGCGTTCCGCCCCGTCGCCTCAGCCGCCGAACGGGCGCTCGCCCGCGAACGGCTGGGACTGCCGGCCGACCGGCTCCTCGTCCTGTTCGTCGGCCGGCTCGTACCCAAGAAGGGCTACGACCTGCTGCTCGCCGCCCACACCCGCGAGGCGGGCTACGACCTGGTCTTCACCGGAGGCGGAGACACCGCGGCCCTCGCCGGCCGGTCCGGCGTCCACCACCTCGGCGCGCTGCCCCCCGAGGCCGTCGCCGAGGCCTACCGCGCCTGCGACGTCTTCGCCCTGCCGTCGACCGCCGAGGGCTTCCCGCTCACCGTCCAGGAGGCCATGGCCTCCGGGCTGCCGGTCGTCACCACCGACGACCCGGGCTACGCCCCCTACGGCCTGGACCGCGACCGGGTGTCCCTGCTGCCCCGTGAGATACCGGTGCTGGCCGCCGAACTGCGCGCCCTGGCCGCGGACCCGGAACGCCGGGCCCGCATGGGGGAGTACTCCCGTACGTACGCGGAGAAGGCCTTCGCCTGGGACGAGCACGTCACGACCCTGCTCGCGCACTACCGCGGCGGCGGTGAGCGCCGATGACCGGCGCGGTCCCTCCGGCCCCGGCCAGGCGCGGACGCGGCCGGCACCGCCGGCCGGGCGACCGGATCTACCGCAGCTCCTTCTTCCTGCTTGCCTCCACGGTGGTCACCGCCGGCCTCAGCTTCGTCTTCTGGGTGGTGGTCGCCCGTTTCTACACACCCACCCAGGTGGGGCTCGCCACCTCACTGATCTCCGCGACCTCGCTGCTGGCCACGTTCAGCTTGCTGGGGCTCAACAACACGCTGATCAGGTTCCCGGCGGAGCGGGATGCGCGCAACGCGCAGATCAGTCAGGCGCTGGCGCTGGTGGCGGTCGTGGGGTGCGGGGCGGGCGGCATCTACCTTCTGGGGCTGCCGCTGTACGGCGCCAAACTGGACTTCGTCCGGGACGACTGGCGCTCGGCTGCCGCCTTCGCCGCCTTCTGCGGCTGCGCGGCGACCAGCATGCTGGTCAAGTCCGTCTTCAACGCGGCCCGCGTCCCCGAGTACAACGTCCTGATCGACGGACTGACCCAGGGCGTCGCCAAGGTGGCCATTCCGGCGGTGCTGACCGGGCTCGGCGTCTTCGGCATCGTCGCCTCGGCGGGCGTGGGCTACGCGGTGACCGTGCTGGTCGCCCTGCTGGTGCTGCGGCGCCGCCTGGGCTTCAGGGCCGACCTGCGCACCCGCGGCACCCGGCTGCGCGAGAAGTTCCGCTTCTCCGTGGCCAGCCATCTGTCCAACCTGGTGAATCTGGCACCGGTGCTGGCCACCCCGCTGATCGTGTTGCACCACCTGGGTGCGGCGCAGGCCGGCTACTTCTTCGTGGCCTTCCAGATCGCGGCCATGCTGAACGCCGTCTCCACCGCGGTCGGCGAGGCCGTCTTCGCCGAGGTCTCCCACGAGGAGTCGCGGTTCCGGGAACTGATGTTGCGCTCGGCGCGGATCATCGCGGCCGTGCAGGTGCCCGCCGCCGCGGTCGTGGTCGTCGGCGGGGGACTGCTGCTGCGGATGTTCGGCTCCGGATACGCCGAGCACGCCCGGCCCCTGCTGACGGTACTGGCGATCGCCGCCCTGCCGGTCGCCCTGAACACGTGGGCCTGCTTCGCCCTCAAGCTGGCCCAGCGCATGCGGCACCTGATCGCCGCCAACACGATCATGGCCGGTCTGTCCATCGGCCTGAGCTCGGCCTTCGCCGACCGGGGACTGGTGTGGGTCGGGTACGCGTGGGCGGTGGGCAACGCGGTGGCCGGGGTGTTCGCCACGGTGAGCTTGATACGGGGGCGGGCGCCGAGGACTGCCGAGGCTCCGGTACATGCCGAGGCTCCGGTAAAGGCTCAGGCTTCGGCAGAGGCGACCGACCTCGTCCCTCACACCGCCCCTTATGCAGCCGCTACCTCCTACCCCCGCCCCCGTTCCGAGAGGCCCATCCCGTGAAGATCGTGGTGATCAACGCGTACGTCCGTGAGAATGCGGGCGACGCCGCCCTGCTCTCCGTCTGTCTGCGGCACGTGCGGGAGGCGTTCCCCGAGGCGGAGGTGGTCATCGCGGGGATGGAGGACGCGGCCGAACACCCGGCGTTCGAGGGCGTCCGCAACATCGGCTCGATCCGCCGCTACGTCGCCGACGGCACCGCCTCGCTGCCCCGCCGCCTGCTGCGCAAGGCGCTGCTGGGCCTGGCGGGAACCGCGGCCGTGACGCTGCCGCGCCCGCTCGCCCGGGCCGTCCTGCGGGTGCTGCCCGCCGAGGCGCGGCGGGAGGCGGACGCCGTGACGCGGGCGGACCTGGTGGTGTCCATGGGCGGCGGCTACGTCCTGGCCCGCCCCGGCCTCGACGGCTACCAGAACGTCTTCTTCGTGCTGCTCCCCGCCCTGCTGGCGCAGCGGGCGGGCGCGCCGGTGGTCTGGGCCCCGCAGTCCTTCGGCCCGTTCCCGGCCGCCGCCCAGCGCCGACTGGTCGGCCGGGTCATGCGCCGCTCGGCCGCGGTGCTCGCCCGCGAGGACGTCAGCGTGGGCGAGCTGCTGGCCTGCGGGATCCCGGCGGACCGCATCGAGCGGGCGGTGGACGCCGGCTTCGCCTTCGACCCGGAGCGCCGCACCGACTGGCGGGCCCGGCTCGGCGTCGGCCCCGACGAGCGGCTCGTCGGCATCACCGCCCGCCGCTGGCTCACCCCCGCCGCCCAGGACCGCTACGAACGCGAACTGGCCCGCACCATCGACGCCGTCCAGGCCACCGGCGCCCGCGCGGTCCTCATCCCCCAGGTCAGCACCGACTACCTCGGCGACGACGACCGCATCTGCGAGCGCCGCATCGCCGCCCACTGCACGAGCGGCCCGCTGATGGTCGACGAGGTCGTCGACTACCGCGATCTCAAGGGCCTGTACGACGAGTGCACCCTGCTGATCGGCACCCGCTTCCACTCGGTGATCTTCTCGCTCACCAGCGACGTGCCCTGCGTGGCCATCGAGTACGAGCACAAGACCCGCGGCATCATGGCCGACCTCGGGCTCGGCGAGTGGGTCCTGCCCATCGCCGACGTCACCCACGACCGGCTCTGGGCGCTGGTGGAACCCCTGCTGAAGGACCCCGCTCCCTACCGCAGGCTCCTCGACGCCAACCTCCCCGACTACGTCGCCCGCGCCCGGTCCCTGCCCGCCCGGCTGCGGGAGGCGGTGTGACCCGCCCCCGCACGATCGCGATCGTCACCCCCTACTACCCCCCGAAGATCGGCGGTGTGGAGCAGTACACCGCCCGCCTCGCGGCCGCCGTCGCCGCCGCCCGCGATCTGCGGGCCGTGGTCATCACCACGCGCCTCGACGGGGGCCCGACCACCACCGTCACCACCGAGGACGGCGTCCGGGTCGTCCGGCTCGGCGCCTGGCTGAAACTGTCCAACACCCCGCTCAGCCCGCTCTGGCCCCTTCAGCTGCGCCACTGGCTGCGCCGGACCGGGGCCGACGTCGTCAACGCCCACGCCCCCGTCCCCGGTCTGGGCGACCTCGCGATCGCCGTGGCCGGCCGCCGCCCGACCGTGCTCACGTACCACGCCGGCTCGATGCACAAGGGCGAGCCCGGCAGTGGCGTCGCCGACCGGCTGATCGGCCTGTACGAGAAGGCCGTTCTGCCCCGGGTGTTCGCCCGCGCGCGCCGACTGGTCGCCGTCTCACCGGTCTCCCTGGCCGAGGGCCGGCCGCACGCCGTACGCATCACGCCCGGCGTCGACACCGACCGGTTCACCCCGGGCGAGCCGGCCTCCCGGCGCCCCCGCACGGTCGTCTACGTCGGCCGGATGGACCGCTCCTCGGCATGGAAGGGCGTCGACGTACTGATCCGCGCCCTGGCACGGCTCGCGGCCGAGGTCCCCGACGCCCGGCTGCGCCTGGTCGGCGACGGTGACGCCCTGCCCGACCTCCAGGCCCGCGCGGCCGGACTCGGCGTCGCCGACCGGCTGGACACCCCGGGTGCGCTGAGCGGCACGGCCCTGACGGAGGCGGTGCGCACGGCCGCCGTCCTCGCCCTGCCGTCGCTCACCGAGGCCGAGTCCTTCGGCATGGCGCTCGTCGAGGGCATGGCCTGCGCCACCCCGGTGGTCGGCTCGGAGGTCGGCGGCATCCCCCACGTCATCGAGGACGGCGAGACGGGCCTGTTGGTCCCGCCGGGCGATCCGGACGCCCTGGCCGCGGCCTGCGCCAAGCTGCTGACCGACGGGGACCTGGCCGACCGGATGGGCGCGGCGGGCCGGCGCACGGCCGAACAGCGCTACGCCTGGCCGACGCTGACGGCCCGCTACCTGGACCTCTTCCGCACTCTCTAGCCCTGCCTCTCCAGGTAGGCCCGGATGGCCTTCTCCAGCGCCTCGAAGGCGGGCTTGCGCCGGCCGTCGTCGTACACCAGGCCGTAGTGCCGCGACTTGCGGCTGGCCGGTGTCTGCGGCTCGTTGTCCCGGTACGCGAACCAGAACACCGTCTCGACCGAGGGGATCGCAGCCGACGCCGTCACCGTGTCCGCAGCGATCTCGGCCTGCAGCCGCGGGGTGACGTGGCCCGTGCCCCGGGCGTCCTCGCTGTCCGCGGCCTTGCCCTGGGACCAGGTGGGCGCTCCGGTCTCGGTCAGCCAGATCGGCATCCCCGGCTCGCCGTACCGCCTCAGGATCGCCACGAGGCTGTCCCGCGTGCGGTCGATGTCCTGGAAGCGGGTGCCGGTGGCGGTCTCGGTGCCGGGCAGCAGGGGATAGGTGTACGGGTGGTACGAGACGGCGTCCACCTGCTTCAGCGCGCCCCGCCGGCCCAGCTCCGCGAGGAACGTCTTGTGGGACACATACTGTCTGGACGGGATGGTGTCCACGGCGGCGAGCCCGCCGAGCAGCAGGTAGGCGTCGGGGTCGGCGGAGCGGATGGCGCGGGCGGTCGCGGTCAGCAGCGCGGTGTAGCGCTCCGCGTCGGGGCCGGTCTTCCAGAACGGCTTGATGTTGGGCTCGTTCCAGATCTCCCAGGTGTGCACGCCCCTGGCCGCGTACCGCTCGGCGGCCAGCCGCGCGAACCCGGCGAACCGGTCGTCGTCGGCGGGCGGGCAGGTCTGGCTGGTGCTGCCGCAGGTAGGGTCGGCGGCCCAGCGCGGGGTGTAGGAGAGGGTGGGCAGGACATCGAGCCCGTGGTCGCGGGCCGCGTCCACCACGCGGTCGAAGCGCTCCCACAGGTACTGGTCGGGGGAGTCGGGCTGGATGTTCCGCCACGACAGGTCCACCCGCAGCCAGCGGACGCCCAGTTCCCTGGCGTCGGCCATCGCCGTTGCCCGCTCCGCGTCCGTCATCCAGGTCAGGGTGTCGCCGAAGGAAAGCCCGAAGCCGAGGTCCCGGCCGCGGGTGGCGGCCGACGCCGGGGTGGTGGACCCGGACGCGGAGGCGGGCGCCCCGATGCCGTCGTCAGGACTGCGGGACGAAGAGCCGGCACCGGTCAGGGTCACCACGGCGGCCACGGAGCCGCCGAGCACGGCGACGGAGACGAGGGCGCCGAGGAGCCGGCGCCGCACCCCGGACCGCTCGGCGGCAGGGGAGCGTCGACGAGGGGCGGACGCGGGCTGCGGGGGCTGGTGAGACACCAGCGCAGCCTAGCCTCGGCCGCGGCCGAGGTGGAGAAATCGTGGCGCAGCCGTGATGGAACGGCCAACGGCACGGATTGTCCGCGCCCGTGCGGTTGCTCGTGCGCCATGGTCCTCGCGCGGGGCTGTGCCGCGCGCCGCTTCGGCGCATCATGGAGGAAATCCGGTGCTCCGGGAGGTGCCTCCGTGTCACAGCCGCCGTATCCGTCATGGCAGCCCTGGCAGCAAGGGCAGGGCCGGGTGCCGCAGCCCTGGGCGGGCCCCAGTGCCCCGGCGATGCTCGCCTCGCACGCCGACCGGGAGCGGGCCGTGGACGTGCTCAGAGCCGGCTTCGGGGAGGGGCGCCTCCAGCAGGACGAGTTCGAGAAGCGGGTCGCGCGGGCGTATACGGCCCGTACGGTGGGGGAGCTGGCCGTGCTGGTCGCCGACCTGCCGCAGGGGCCCATACCGCAGCCTGCGGCCGTTGTGGAGGTGCCGCGGACGTTTCTGCCGGCTCCGCGGCCGCAGATCAACGGGAAGGCGGTCGGTGCCGCGGTGTGCGGGCTGCTGTGTGTGCCGACCTTCGGGCTGACCGGGATTCCCGCGGTCGTCCTGGGGCACGCGGCGCGCTCCGAGATCAGCCGGACCGGGGAGAGCGGTGACGGGCTCGCGTTGACCGGGCTCGTTCTGGGGTGGTTGGCCACGGCAGGCTGGGCACTCGTACTGACGCTGATGTTCGCGGTGGCTGTCGCGTCCGGATGACGGTCGTACGACAGGTCACACGACACGACAAGCATCACCGAAGATCGGGACCCCGGCGCTGACGTGCGTGAATCGCTCGAGCGGAGATCGTTCTCGGCGCGGGGGGTTGACATGAGCCGCGCGGCGGGGTGGGCGGTGCCCATTTGTTTTGACCGCAGCGAATGAGGTAGGTACGCTCAGACCTTGTGCCTGGGGTGTGCCTTGGCTCTCCTGCGTGCCTTCAACCGCATAGGGAGCTGTGACTGGCCACCGTAATCTGCGCCTCTTTCTGTCGTTCGGCAGGAATCTGCGGGATTCGACACACCCGACCGCGTGGGTCGGCGACGTTCCAGGTTAGCTGTACCCATCGGCACACAGAAACCGGAGAAGTAGTGCCTACGATCCAGCAGCTGGTCCGCAAGGGCCGGCAGGACAAGGTCGAGAAGAACAAGACGCCCGCACTCGAGGGTTCCCCTCAGCGTCGGGGCGTCTGCACGCGTGTGTTCACGACCACCCCGAAGAAGCCGAACTCGGCCCTCCGCAAGGTCGCGCGTGTGCGTCTGACCAGCGGCATCGAGGTCACGGCCTACATTCCGGGTGAGGGACACAACCTGCAGGAGCACTCCATCGTGCTCGTGCGCGGCGGCCGTGTGAAGGACCTGCCGGGTGTTCGCTACAAGATCATCCGCGGTTCGCTTGACACCCAGGGTGTGAAGAACCGCAAGCAGGCTCGCAGCCGTTACGGCGCCAAGAAGGAGAAGTAAGAATGCCTCGTAAGGGCCCCGCCCCGAAGCGCCCGGTCATCATCGACCCGGTCTACGGCTCTCCTCTGGTGACCAGCCTGATCAACAAGGTGCTGCTGAACGGCAAGCGCTCCACCGCCGAGCGCATCGTCTACGGCGCCATGGAGGGCCTGCGCGAGAAGACCGGCAACGACCCGGTCATCACGCTCAAGCGCGCTCTGGAGAACATCAAGCCGACCCTCGAGGTCAAGTCCCGCCGTGTCGGTGGCGCCACCTACCAGGTCCCGGTCGAGGTCAAGCCCGGCCGTGCCAACACGCTGGCGCTGCGCTGGCTCGTCGGTTACGCCCGCGCCCGTCGCGAGAAGACCATGACCGAGCGTCTGCTCAACGAGCTCCTCGACGCCAGCAACGGCCTCGGCGCCGCTGTGAAGAAGCGCGAGGACACGCACAAGATGGCCGAGTCCAACAAGGCCTTCGCGCACTACCGCTGGTAGTCGCTACCCCATCGAGAACCGAGAGAAGACGAAAGCCTTATGGCTACCACTTCGCTTGACCTGGCCAGGGTGCGCAACATCGGCATCATGGCCCACATCGACGCGGGCAAGACGACCACCACCGAGCGGATCCTGTTCTACACCGGTGTGTCCTACAAGATCGGTGAGGTCCACGACGGCGCTGCCACCATGGACTGGATGGAGCAGGAGCAGGAGCGTGGCATCACGATCACCTCTGCTGCCACCACCTGCCACTGGCCGCTGGAGAACGTCGACCACACCATCAACATCATCGACACGCCGGGCCACGTCGACTTCACCGTCGAGGTGGAGCGTTCGCTGCGCGTGCTCGACGGTGCCGTGACGGTGTTCGACGGCGTTGCCGGCGTTGAGCCCCAGTCCGAGACGGTGTGGCGTCAGGCGGACCGCTACGGCGTTCCGCGCATCTGCTTCGTCAACAAGCTCGACCGCACCGGCGCCGAGTTCCACCGCTGCGTCGACATGATCAGCGACCGCCTGGGTGCGCAGCCGCTCGTCATGCAGCTGCCGATCGGTGCCGAGGCCGACTTCAAGGGCGTCGTGGACCTGGTCCGCATGAAGGCCCTGGTCTGGTCCGCGGAGGCGACCAAGGGCGAGATGTACGACACCGTCGACATCCCGGCCACGCACACCGAGGCCGCCGAGGAGTGGCGCGGCAAGCTGCTCGAGGCCGTCGCCGAGAACGACGAGGAGATGATGGAGCTGTACCTCGAGGGCCAGGAGCCCACCGAGGAGCAGCTGTACGCGGCGATCCGCCGTATCACCATCGCCTCCGGCAAGGGCCAGGGCACCACGGTGACCCCGGTCTTCTGCGGCACCGCGTTCAAGAACAAGGGTGTCCAGCCGCTGCTCGACGCGGTCGTGCGCTACCTGCCGTCCCCGGTCGACATCGAGGCCATCGAGGGCCACGACGTCAAGGACCCGGAGACGGTCATCAAGCGCAAGCCGTCCGACGAGGAGCCGCTGTCGGCGCTGGCGTTCAAGATCATGAGCGACCCGCACCTCGGCAAGCTCACCTTCGTCCGCGTGTACTCCGGCCGCCTGGAGTCCGGCACCGCCGTGCTGAACTCCGTCAAGGGCCGCAAGGAGCGCATCGGCAAGATCTACCGCATGCACGCCAACAAGCGTGAGGAGATCGAGTCGGTGGGCGCCGGCGACATCGTCGCTGTCATGGGTCTGAAGCAGACCACGACCGGCGAGACGCTGTGCGACGACAAGAACCCGGTGATCCTGGAGTCCATGGACTTCCCGGCGCCGGTCATCCAGGTCGCCATCGAGCCCAAGTCCAAGGGCGACCAGGAGAAGCTGGGCGTCGCTATTCAGCGCCTGGCCGAGGAGGACCCGTCCTTCCAGGTCCACTCGGACGAGGAGACCGGCCAGACCATCATCGGCGGCATGGGCGAGCTGCACCTCGAGGTGCTGGTCGACCGTATGCGCCGTGAGTTCAAGGTCGAGGCCAACGTCGGCAAGCCGCAGGTCGCGTACCGCGAGACCATCCGCAAGTCGGTCGAGAAGGTCGAGTACACCCACAAGAAGCAGACCGGTGGTACGGGCCAGTTCGGCCGCGTCATCATCTCGGTCGAGCCGATCGAGGGTGGCGACGCCTCCTACGAGTTCGTCAACCAGGTCACCGGTGGTCGTATCCCGAAGGAGTACATCCCTTCGGTCGACGCCGGCTGCCAGGAGGCCATGCAGTTCGGCATCCTCGCGGGCTACGAGATGACGGGCGTCCGCGTGACGCTGCTCGACGGTGCCTACCACGAGGTCGACTCCTCCGAGCTCGCGTTCAAGATCGCCGGTTCGCAGGCCTTCAAGGAGGCCGCGCGCAAGGCTTCGCCCGTGCTCCTCGAGCCGATGATGGCCGTCGAGGTCACCACGCCCGAGGACTACATGGGTGAGGTCATCGGCGACATCAACTCCCGCCGTGGCCAGATCCAGGCCATGGAGGAGCGGGCGGGTGCCCGCGTCGTGAAGGGCCTCGTGCCCCTGTCGGAGATGTTCGGCTACGTCGGAGACCTCCGCAGCAAGACGTCGGGTCGCGCAAGCTACTCGATGCAGTTCGACTCCTACGCCGAGGTTCCGCGGAACGTCGCCGAGGAGATCATCGCGAAGGCCAAGGGCGAGTAACTCACCCGCGTTCCAGCCCTTAGGCTTGACTCCGGAGCCTCGTGGGGCAAACACCCGCAATCGTGGGAGTTTGCCCCGGGACTCCGGGCCATCCAGCAAAGATCACCTGGCGCCGATGAAGTAAGGCGTACCAGAACCACTCCACAGGAGGACCCCAGTGGCGAAGGCGAAGTTCGAGCGGACTAAGCCGCACGTCAACATCGGCACCATCGGTCACATCGACCACGGTAAGACGACCCTCACGGCCGCCATTACCAAGGTGCTGCACGACGCGTACCCGGAGCTGAACGAGGCCACCCCGTTCGACAACATCGACAAGGCGCCCGAGGAGCGTCAGCGCGGTATCACCATCTCCATCGCGCACGTCGAGTACCAGACCGAGGCGCGTCACTACGCCCACGTCGACTGCCCGGGTCACGCGGACTACATCAAGAACATGATCACCGGTGCCGCCCAGATGGACGGCGCGATCCTCGTGGTCGCCGCGACCGACGGTCCGATGCCGCAGACCAAGGAGCACGTCCTCCTGGCCCGCCAGGTCGGCGTTCCCTACATCGTTGTCGCCCTGAACAAGGCCGACATGGTGGACGACGAGGAGATCCTGGAGCTCGTCGAGCTCGAGGTCCGTGAGCTCCTCACCGAGTACGAGTTCCCGGGCGACGACGTTCCGGTCGTCAAGGTCTCCGCTCTGAAGGCGCTCGAGGGCGACAAGGAGTGGACGCAGTCCGTCCTGGACCTCATGAACGCCGTCGACACCGCGATTCCGGAGCCGGAGCGCGACGTCGACAAGCCGTTCCTGATGCCGATCGAGGACGTCTTCACCATCACCGGTCGCGGTACGGTCGTCACCGGCCGTATCGAGCGCGGTGTCCTCAAGGTGAACGAGGAAGTCGAGATCATCGGCATCAAGGAGCAGAAGACCAAGACCACGGTTACGGGCATCGAGATGTTCCGTAAGCTGCTGGACGAGGGTCAGGCCGGTGAGAACGTCGGTCTGCTGCTCCGCGGCATCAAGCGCGAGGATGTCGAGCGCGGCCAGGTCATCATCAAGCCGGGCACCGTCACCCCGCACACGGAGTTCGAGGCCCAGGCCTACATCCTGTCGAAGGACGAGGGTGGCCGCCACACGCCGTTCTTCAACAACTACCGCCCGCAGTTCTACTTCCGTACGACGGACGTGACCGGCGTCGTGACCCTCCCCGAGGGCACCGAGATGGTCATGCCGGGTGACAACACCGAGATGAAGGTGGAGCTCATCCAGCCCGTCGCCATGGAGGAGGGCCTGAAGTTCGCCATCCGCGAGGGTGGTCGGACCGTGGGCGCCGGCCAGGTCACCAAGATCACCAAGTGAGTCCTGCTCGCTTGAGGGTCAACTGACCTGACAAGGCCTGAGGGGCCCGTACGACTTCGGTCGTGCGGGCCCCTTTGCTGTGTGCGGCCGAACCGGGCCGGTCACTGCATGTTCTGGAAGACCGGGTGCTCGTACGAAACCGCGCAGACGTACAGCTGCAGGCAGTAGCCGCGCCCGATGTTGAGGTGCGTCGCGCAGGCCGGGCCGTCGCTGTGGTGGCCCGTGTAGCCGGCGTCCTCGATGGGCCGCCAGCTTCCGCTGCCGCCGTCCCACTCACAGCCGTCGATGGTGAGCAGGGGGCGGACGTCCGAGCCGCACTCGGGGCAGGCCATGGGGAAGGGGTCGGAGAAGCTCCACGGGGCGTGGCCGCCGACCTTGCAGCCGGGGGCGACGCCGAGGTCGTACTGGTAGCAGACGAAGTTCTCGCCTTCGCCGTCCCCGCCGTCCCCGCCGTCTTCGTCGTCCTCGTGGTCCTCGTCGGCGTTCTCCTCGTTGCTCTCCTCCCAGGCGTCGATCCGGTCCGCGAGGTCCTCGGGCAGTTCGTGCGGGGCCGGGTACCCGGTGACCGGCTCGGGGTGCAGCACGCACGGCTCGGGCAGGTAGTCGTGGTTGCCGATGACCGAGGGCTGCGGGGCGGCGGCGAGCGGGGCGACGACGTCGGCGGCCGACCGCCATCGCACCTCGGCCCTGGGCAGGTAATCCTCCACGTGGTCGAACGGGCACCACAGCACCTGCATCAGGTCGGTGCCGTCCGGGCGGGGCAGCCCGGGGACGTCCCTCGCGTAGAGCTGCGCGACGGGGATCATGGGGGCCGAGCCCTCGGTCTGGGGTATCCGCCGGCGCTTCCTCGCCCGGTCGACGATCTCGCGTTCTTCGGCGGTCAGCAGGTCGGCGCCTTCGGCACGGGGCCGGCGCCACGCTTCGGCGAGGATACGGCGCCGCAACCGGACTTCCTCCGGCACGAGGCCGCTCTGCCAGGGACCGCCGTGGTCCGGACAGGTCGGCCACGGCTCGTCGGCCGGCCACAGCAGCGGTCCGCCGATCGAACTGTCGGCCGTGGTGGGCGCGCCGGCCCGGGGGTGCAGGCGTATGGCGGTCCGGGCGAGCGGTGCGAGCTCGGGGAAGAGGGCCGTGACGTCGAGGGGGCGGGGTGGGGTGGTGCGGGTCATGGCGGAGAGGCTATGCGCAGACGCGCGCTCCGGCCTCAGTCCTCGGGCGCTGCTGCACTACGGCGGTACGACGGAGGGGCAGGGAATGTCGCACGAGGCAGAGGCGGGTCGGCTCAAGAGCGAGGCGGACGAGCCGGGTGGGGAGATGGACCCGGACGACGAGTGGGGAATCGAGCCGGTCAGGGCTGAACGCATCGACATCCGCGCCGCGGTGACCGGGTTCCTCGGCGCGGAACCCCTCGCGGGACTCTCCGACGCCTGGCACTGGTCACGCATACCGGGGTTCGACTTCGCCGGCGCGCTCTCCGCAGACGGAAGACGTCTGTTGCAGCTCAGCGGCCGGGGGTCGTACGACGAGGACCTGGCCGTCAGCGTGCTCCGGTTCGCGCGGGAGCACGAGGGTGGGATCTTCGCCCGTAACACCTTTCTCGGGTCGGTCGAGGGCTACGAGCCGCCCACCGGGTACGCCTTCGACACCGTGGTCGGCATCGCACCGGAAGTCCACCGCTTCTACCGGGTGGACAAGCCGGAGCTGACCCCTCACGTCCGGCTTGTCTTCCCGGCGTACGCCTGCGAGTTCTCGGGCGGTGAAACGCTGGAAGAGGCCGTCACCAGGTACCAGAGCTGAGGCTGAACCGCCTCGACCGGGAGCCGTTGCCGTTCCTGAAGATGCGGTATGCCAATACGCGTACCGGAGGCGGGAGTACCAACCCCGGGCTGGGCTTCACCGAGCCACGGCGGCTTGTGGAGGAACTGCGGTGGATGGAGGGCGGGACCGGGAGCTTCGTCGAGTTCGAGAACAGGTACGGCGAGGTGTGGCGGGTCGAGTGGCACGGTGCCTGGTTCCTGGCGGAGTGGAGTACGCGGAGAGACACACCGCGCGAGACGGACATCGAGGAACTCGTCGGATTCGCCATGGAGAGGCTGTACGGGTGATCCGCGACCGGCAGAGGCGATGACACTGGGGCATGACTTCGGATCCCGCCCTCGACCTGGACGCCATCGACGAACTGTGCGCGGCGGCCACGCCCGGCCCCTGGTTCGTCAGGAACCTCGACGACGAGCACGCCATGAACCTGGTCGCCGTGAGTGCGGTGCCGGACACGGGCCGGGGTGAGCGATGGCCCGAGTTCGACCACCGGGAGCTGATCGCGGCCACCCTGGTGCAGCAGCCTCGCTACGTCGACTGCGCCGACGAGCGCTGGGAGGAGATGCTCGCGTACTTCCGCGAGATGGTGGACGTACTGGTGGAAGGGTGCGGGATCTCCCGCGCGGAGGCGGTCGCCCGGATCAACGTCGTATACGGAACGGACGGGACGGGCCACCTGAGCGTGCAGCTCATGGGCCATGAGGAGCCCGCGTACTGGGCCTACGGGGCGTACTACGGCCCTGATGCGGACCGCCTGCCCGTCGGTGACCCGGTGGTCGACGCGGACATCGACTTCTCCCGGCTGCCGGTGCGCCCCGCCCCGCCGAAGGGCTCGCCATTCTGGACGCTGGAGGACTGACCTGACGAGGGGACCGGCCCGTCCGGTCGGCCCCCTCACCGCCTCACCCGCCGAACGTCACCACCAGGCGGCCGTCCGACGCGAAGGACCACCGCAGGGCACCCGCGTACGAGGAGCAGCGGGAGCCGTTCGAGCCCATCCAGAACTGGTTGGTGCTGTCGGCGTTGCCGACGATCCGGTCGTTCGTGCCGCTGCCGCTGCGGCACGAGGTGTTGTTCTTGAACACCGACGTACCGGCCTCGAAGTTGAAGTTGCGCTGGGTGTTGTCGATGCTGACGTTGTCCGACACCGTCATCGAGCCGGGGTTCCTGTTGTAGGTGAACCCGTGCTTGCCGTTCCTGTAGGCGATGCTGCGCCGGATGACGTGGTTGACCCCGATGTCCTCGCCGCCGAGCTTGTAGCCGTTGCGGTCGCCGTTCGCGTTGACCGTGCCGTCGCTGAGGGTGCCGTTGCTGTAGGCGAGGGAGTCCTCAATGGTCACCGGGCCGATGGCTCCCGTGTCCGACTTGGTGTAGAGGTCCCAGCCGTCGTCGATGTTGTTGTGGGCGACGGCGTACCGGAAGACGTTGCCCGGGCCGGAGGTGAGCTTCGCGGCGAAGCCGTCCGCGTCCTCGCCGTCGGAGTCGGCGTTGTCGTGCGACTCCGCGCTGAGGATGAGGTTGTTGGACGGCCACTGGTCCTTGGGGGTGCTGGAGAGCATCCGCGAGAGCTGCAGTCCGGTGTCCCGGTTGAAGCGGGTGATGGTGCGCTCGAAGACGTTGTTGCTGCCGCCGACGAAGATGCCGTTGTCGCCGGCGCGCTCGACGACGATGCCCTTGACGTGCCAGTAGGAGCCGTTGACGGCGAGGCCGCGGTTGGCCGGGTCCTCGGTCTGGGCCGAGAAGTTGAGGACCGGGGTCTCGCCCGGGTAGGCGGCCAGGGTCTTGCGGGCGCTGGACGTGCCGCTGTTGGTCTGGGCGATGGTGACCGTCTGGGAGTAGCGGTACGTCCCGCCGCGCAGGTAGATGGTGCCGCCCGGGGCGACGCGGGTGAGCGCCGAGGTGAGGGTGGTGGGGCTGGACTCCGTACCGGGGGCGCTGTCGGTGCCGTTGGGGGAGACGTACAGGGTGCCGCTGGTGGTGGGCGGCGGGGTGGTCGTGTCGCCGGTCTCGACCTCGACGTAGTCGATGTTGGGCAGGCCGGCGGATGTGGTCGGGTTGAGGCGGACGGTGTTGCTGCCCGACCTCAGTGAGACGGTGAGGGTCTTGGTGACCCAGGTGCTCCAGGCGCCGGTGGCCTCGAAGGACGCCGAAGCGGCGGTCGAGCCGTTGACGAGGATGTCCGCGGGGCGGGCGGTGGTGCCGCCGTTGGCGAAGCGGACGCGCAGGGTGGCCGTGCCCGCGGCGGGGGCGTTGACGGTGAACTGGGCGTAGCCACTGGTGGAGTTGGTGCCGTTGCAGAATCCGCCGCCGGAGTAGCCGGACCAGTCGGATTCGATGGCGCCGGTGCAGACCGCCGGGGAGGTCTCGGCCTCGTACCGGGTGGTGGCGGCCTGCGCCGTGTTGCCGGTCAGTGCGACGAGCGTGCCGGCGAGGAGGCCGGCGCATGCGATGACGGGGCTGACGTTCCTGACGTGTCTCCGTTGCATCGTTCGTCTCCAGGTGGCTCGTCTGGATGGGGCTCCGGTTCAGCCCTTGGAATGGGAAAGCGCTTTCTGGGAAGTTAAGAGGCTGTTGCGAGCACGTCAATAGACGGCTACTTGATTCTTATTCACGTTCATGAACCACTGGGGTCGCCCGGCGCGAGTGGCTCGCGCGATGGGACCATGTGTGCGCACAAGCAATCGAGCGATCGAGTGATCGAGCGAACGAGTGGAACGGGGAGGCCGGCGTCATGGCCCGCTACATGGAGGCGCTGACCGTCGAACGGGGCGGTTTCCGGATCAAGGTGCCCGAGTCCTGGTGGGAGTTCGACGTACGGCCGGAGTCGCGGGACGACTCGATCCGCCGGATGGTGAGCGAACGCCTGCGCCAGCGCCCGGAGTTGGCTCCACACCGGGACACGTACATCGACTTTCTGCGCAAGGCGGCGGCTGACGCGTGGAAGTCGGGCGCGCTGTACTGCGGCTGCATGGCGGAGAACTTCGGCGGGGACACCCCGATCACCGGCTCGGTGACGGTCTCACTGGTCAGCGGGCGCAACGAGCGCGGCGAGCCGCTGTCCACGGACCCGGCCGTCATTGCTGGGCAGTTGGCCGCCAAGGAGGCGAAGAAGGAGGGTGACTCCTGGCGGAAGGTGACCACGGTCGACATCCCTGGCGTCGGTCCGGCGGCACGGACGTACGGCATCGAGGACATCCCCGTCCCCGGGGACGCGCTGAACCGCACGGTCCGGGCCGTGCTGATGCAGACGTACATTCCGGTCCCCGAGCAGGAGGGAAAGGTGGCCCTGGTGGCGGGCAGCAGTCAGGTGCTGGACCTCGCGGACTCCTTCTTCGACATCTTCGACGCGATCACGTCGACGTTTCGCTTCACGGGCTGAACTCTCGGCATCACTGGGTGAGCTGGCGGCTTCGGGAGCTGATCTTTCATCGAACTGGCGTGCCCGGTAAGTTCACGTGTGCATACGGTTGTTGATGATGTGCATGTGACGGGGGACGAGGTATGGCGGGGCACCGGCCGACGGATTGGCATGTCCTGGACCTGGACAAGGATCCGACCCCCGGCGATCCGGACCGGGTGCGCAAGCTCGCCAAGACCCTGCACGAGTTCGCCGACGACGTCTCCGACGCCCTGCGTCTGGTCAAGGGCATGGCGGACGAGGACACGCTGCTTCAGTGGGCGGGCAAGTCGGCGGCGGTGTTCAAGGAGGAGTTCGGGGGCCTCCCGAAGAACCTCAAGAAGCTGAAGAAGTCGTACGACATGTGCGGCGACGCGCTCGCCGACTTCTGGCCCAAGCTGGAGCGGGCGCAGGCGCTGGCGGACCGGGCGCTGGTCAAGGCGCGTGAGGCGCGGGCGGATCTGTCCTCGGCGCAGTCGAGGCTCGCCTCGGCCGACTCCTGGGTGACGCGGGCGTCGAAGGAGGCCGACAAGTACAAGGACGACCCGACCGGCAGCAAGTCCGACGCCGACAAGCCCGACGAGGCCAAGGTGCGGGCCGCGACGAGGGACGTCCAGCACGCCAAGTCCGCCCAGACCAAGGCCCAGTCGGACGTCAACGACGCCCAGGATGCGCTGGCCGCGGCGAAGAAGATGGCCGAGGACGCGCGCAAGATGCGCGAGGAGGCGGCCCGGGAAGCCAAGTCGAAGATCGACGAGGCGTCCGACGCCGGCATCCAGAACCGCTCCTGGTGGGAGGAGATCGGCGACTGGTTCACCGACAACTGGGACACCATCGTCGCCGTGTGCAAGGTCGTGGTCGCGGTCGTCGGGATCGTGGCGATGATCATCGGTGGGCCGATCCTGGGGGCGATCGTGCTGATCGCCGCCGCGGTCGTGCTGGCCGACACCCTCTATAAATACTCAAAAGGCCAAGCGTCCCTATGGGACGTGGGGTTGGCGGCGCTGGACTGCATACCCGGCATGAAGGGCCTGACCACCCTCGGTGGGCTCGCCAAGGGCCTCAAAGGCCTCGGCCAGATGGGGCTGAAGGGCATGGCCCACGGCCTACGGGGCCTGGGTAAGAGCGCACGCAGCATGCTGGGGCGGTCGAAGGACGCCTTCGCCCGCATGCAGTCGAGGATCCGCAAGGGCCTGAGCGATCCGATCGACATGGCCACCGGCATGATGTTCCTCCCCCAGACGGACGTGGAACTGCCGGGTGCCCTCCCCCTTGTCTTCCAGCGGCGTGTTCAGTCGGATTACCGAGCTGGATGGTGGTTCGGTCCATCGTGGACGTCCACCGTCGATCAGCGTCTTGAGGTCGATGAGAAGGGCGTCATTTTCGTCACCGACGACGGTCAACTGTTTTCCTACCCCCATCCTTGCGGCGACGAACCGGTTCTGCCGGAGGCCGGACCGCACCTGCCGCTCACTCGACTTGACGACGGCGGGTACCGGGTGACCGATCCGTGCGCCGGCCTGGAATTCCGATTCGGGCGGCCGGGCAGCGACGGCTGTGCCCTGTTGCTTGCCCTGACCGACCGCAACAGGCGTCGCCTCGACTTCGTCTATGACGAGGTGGGTGTGCCTACGGCTATCAGTTCGTCGGCCGGTTACCACCTTCGGCTCGTGACGGAGGACGGTCGAGTCACAGCCCTGTATCTCGTCGGCGGCACTGAGAACGGCGACGATGCCTTGATCAGACGCTACATCTACACCGACGGAAACCTCACCGAGGTGCATGGCCCGGCAGGCCTGCAGTTGCGCTTCGACTATGACGACAGATTGCGTGTCGTCTCCTGGACCGACTCCAACGGCAGTCGTTACAGCTACACGTACGACGATGAGGACCGCTGCGTCGCTGAGGGCGGTGTGGCCGGTCACTACACGCTGTCCCTGGAGTACGAAGGGACGGACCCGGACTTTCCGGGAATGCGTGTCACTACGGTGACCACGGCCGAAGGACACGTGTCCAAGTACGTCGTCAACAACGCCTATCTGGTGATCGCGGAGATCGATCCGAACGGTGCTGTGACGCGCACGGATTACGACCGCTTCCATCATGTGACAGGACATACCGACCCGCTCGGCAACCACACCCACATCGTCAACGACGACTTCGGACTGCCCACTCGCGTCATCCGTCCGGACGGACTGGAAACCACCGCCGAGTACAACGCCCTCCATCTTCCTGTCCTGATCCGACAGGAGGACGGGACGACGATCCGTCACACGTACGACGAGCGCGGGAACCGCACGTCGGTGACGGACGAGTCGGGCGCCACGATGACCTTTGCCTACGACGACGCTGGGCACCTTGTGTCGGCGACGGATGCTCTGGGCAACACCCTTCGCGTCCGGAACAACCCGGCAGGGCTCCCTGTAGAGGTGGTCGACCCCTTGGGCGCGACCACGGTGTACCGGTACGACGCGTTCGGACGGCTGAGCGTGGTGATGGATCCCACGGGAGCCGAGACGCGCCTGTGGTGGTCGGTCGAGGGGCACTTGCTGCGCCGGATGGGGGCGGACGGAGCCGAGGAGGCCTGGACGTACGACGGCGAGGGGAACTGCCTGAGCCACATCGACAGTGAAGGCCGCACGACCCGCTACGAGTACACGCACTTCGACGTGGTGGCGGCCGAGATCCGCCCCGACGGCAGCCGATACGAATTCGAGCACAGTGCGACCTTGCAACTGACGAAGGTCGTCAACCCTCAGGGCCTGGCCTGGCGCTACGCGTACGACCCGGCGGGCCGGCTGACGTCCGAAAGGGACTTCGACGGACGCCGGGTCGAGTACGAGTACGACCTCGCGGGCCGACTCACCGCCCGGGTGAATGCGGTGGGTCAGCGGGTCGAGTACGCCTACGACGCACTCGACTGGACGGTTGCCAAGACGGTCGACGGCACCACAACACGCTACGAACGCGATGCCCTGGGCCGCGTGCTGCGGCTGATGAACCCGCTCAGTGAAATCTTCTATGAGCGGGACACCGCCGGCCGTGCCGTCTCCGAGACCGTCGACGGCCGGGTGCTGCGCCGACACTACGATCAGCTGGGCCGTCCCACTCAGCGGGTCACGCCGGGCGGTGCGACGACGTCGTACGTGTATGACTCGGCTGGCCAACTTTCCGCAATGAACTGCTCCGGTCGCACGCTGCGGTTCACCTACGACCCGGCGGGACGTGAGCTTGCCCGGTCACTCTCGCCCGCAGGGCTGAGGCTGTCCCGGACATGGGACCGCGCGGGCCGCGTCGCCGAACAGACGGTGACCGACACCGCAGGCATCCTGCTGCGGCGCGGGTACAGCTACCGCTCTGACGGTCACTTGGTCGCCGTGGACGAGGGACCGGCCGGCCTGCGCCGTTTCGAACTTGACGCGGCGGGACGGGTGACCGGCGTTGAGGCACGCGGATGGCGCGAGAGGTATGCCTACGACGCGAACGGCAATCAGACCTACGCGGAATGGCCGGACCGGCACCCCCGCGCCGAGGCCCGAGGCAACCGGCACTACCAGGGCAACAGACTTGTACAGGCGGGCTCGGTCCGGTACGTGTACGACGCAGCCGGCCGCGTGGTGATGCGCCGGAAAACCCGGCTCTCCCGCAAGCCCGAGGTGTGGCATTACACCTGGGACGCAGAGGACAGACTCACGTCTGTGACCACACCGGACGGCACGGTGTGGCGCTACCGATACGACCCCCTCGGCCGGCGGACCGCCAAGCAGCGCCTCGACACCGACAACGCGAGCGTGGTCGAAGAGGTCCGGTTCACCTGGGACGGAGCCTACCTGGCCGAGCAGGAGCTCACAGGGCCCGACCTGCCTCGTCCGATCGTGACGGCATGGGAGTACGACGGCCTGCACCCGGTCGCACAAACCGACCGACGCGTGGACTCTCTCACCCGCCAGGAGATCGATTCCCGCTTCTTCGCCATCGTCACCGATCTCGTCGGAACACCGACCGAACTCGTCGACGAGAACGGCGACCTCGCATGGCGGGCTCGTGCCACCCTCTGGGGAACCACGGCCTGGAACCGGGACGCCTCCGCCTACACACCCCTGCGGTTTCCGGGCCAGTACTTCGACGCCGAGACCGGACTGCACTACAACTTCCAACGCTATTACGACCCCGAGACGGCCCGCTATTTCAGCCCCGACCCGCTGGGCCTCGAACCCGCCCCCAATCCGGTCGTCTACGTGGCCAATCCGCTGCAGGGATGCGACCCCCTCGGGCTAGCGCCTCGGTACGCCAACAGGCCGGATCGCTACGACTGGGGAGGCAGCGTTCGTTACAAGGGAACCGACCACCTCGGTCGCCCGACCGGCATATCCGCCTGCATTCGCAAGGAAATGGTCATTCAGCAAGGCACGGAAGCAGGGAGTATGTGGACCAAGGGCTGGCGAGGCCACGGGACGCTGTTCAACGAGGGGCGCGGCCACCTTCTGGCGAACTGTCTGGGCGGTGCGGGCAAGGGACCCAACGCACCTCACAACCTCGTGACGCTGACACAGAATCCCACAAATCATCCACATATGTATGAAATGTTCGAGGAGCCAGTTGCTGCCGCAGCCAGGAACGACGAGATCATCCAGTACAACGTGACACCCATCTACGAGGGCATGAACCCGATCCCGATCCGCCTGGAATTCGAGGCGTTCGGCAACAAGGGCTTTTCGTTGAGCGGTTGGCTGGACAATCCGGCCGCAGGCGTGAGAACGGCATGACGACTGTAAGGAGACCGGGTCTGCATCCCTGACCGCCCGGCGCTCCGCGGATCGACGCCTTCTCATACGCTGCCCATCGCCGACGAACAGGAGCACCATGACGCGCACCACCCCCGAGCGTCCCGTGGACATCGAGGCAGTGATTCCCGAGCTGTCCGAATACCGACGTGTCAGTACGCGACTGCACCCACGACGGGGGACGCCCACACCGGAGCACAGCTCCATCGGCGGTCCGTTTCTGTGGCCCGCGGACAAGCCGTGGCCGCAGTGCACCGAACCGCACAAGCGACGGTTCGGTGAGCGCCTGAGCGAAGTCCGCCTGGCGCGTCAGTTGCTCGCGGCGGGACCGACGGAGGAGGAGTACGAGCTGCTCCGCTCCTTCCGCCGGGGGCGGCACGCGCCCTGGCTCTCGGACACGGATCCCATTCCGCTCATGCCGATCGCCCAGCTCTACACACGTGACGTGCCAGGCCTCGCGCTTCCCGGGGACGCCGATCTGCTCCAACTCTTCTGGTGTCCGTTCGACGCGCATGGTCAGGAGCGGAACGTCGGCGTGCATCTGTTCTGGCGAAGGGCCGCAGATGTGACCGAGCTCCTGACCGACCAGCCGGAACCCGTGGTCGTCGGACGGGCCGGCTATGTACCGGACCCCTGTGTACTGCACCCCGAACAGGTGAGGGAGCACCAGTGGGGCGACCTGTTGCCCTTCTCGATCCGCGCTCGGTTGGACGAGTGGGAGGACTGGGAGGACGAGGACGCGGTCAGCTACCAGTTCGACCTCTCGGTCCCCCCCGGCTGGAAGGTGGGTGGATTCGCGCCCTGGCCGGTCACAGGCCCGCAAGAGGTGGTGTGTCGATGTGGGCAGCCGATGGATCTGCTTCTGACCGTAGACAGCAGGGAGTGGGACAGGGGAACCCGCAGCTGGGTCCCGATCGAGGACCGTGACGTGGCAGATACGGACGCGAACACCCCGACTCGGATCGTCGTGGGCCGCGGAGGTCGCCTGATGATCTTCGTGTGCCCTTCGGACTGGTCGCACGCGCAGCGGATCGTTCTGCAGTGAGACCCGTCCGCCTTAGGCGTCGCGTCCTGGCCAACCGGCGGAGTGCCGGAAGCGGAGTCATCCGTACGACTTCTGGCCGCCCGACGCCGCGACGGGGACGCACGCCTTCCGGCGGCGCCTCGACGCATCGGAACCGGGTGACGACGCCGGGCAGCGCCGGCCCGCGGAGACGGACCGTGTGCTGCGGGCCGTCGGCTGGTTCCCGGGGCGGCAGATCCCCACGGCGACGTGGGAGGGCATCCACCTGGAAACCGGCGAGTACGAGATGCACGATGCCGCGCGGCGGGTCCTCGCCGAGTTCGGCCTGTGGGAGTTCCGCTCCGCGCTCCGTCGCAGGCCGTGCCGTGGACGGAGTTCCGGCTGGACCCGCTCCTGGCGAGGTGGGACGCCGAGATCCTCGACGACCTCGGTGAGCAGGCCGGCGTCGACCTCTACCCGATCGGCATGACCGATCGCCGGAACCAGTACCTCGCAATGGCGGAGGACGGCGCCGTCTACGCCGGAATGGACACCGTCAGTCTTCTGGCACCCACCCCCGACGAGGCCCTGAAGAAACTCACCGGACCCGTCCGCCCCACGCTCTGACCCGCCCCTGGTTTGACCTACATCACCCCCGGGGTATTCTCTCCCGCTCGATTGGCGTCCCCCCTGCCCCGTATGGCAGACTGTCCGAGTTGCTCGGTCGAGTGTTGATGCTGCGCGCCTCCCGCCGGGGGGACCGGAAGCGAGTCCCACAGTACTCGTCGTTCCAACTGCCGTAAGGCAGCTCTGGGGCGGACGTACGGGAATCTTCCGGGAAGCGTCGGCGCGGCACCGGCCAGGCACCCGGTGGGCCTTTCGCCCCCGGCTCGCGGTTCCGGAAGGGCCGTGTGCAATCCCGCGGGGATGTTCGATCAAGGGACATCTGTGTCAGTGGGAGCGCGACACGCCCGACCGCGTGGGTCGGAGAACGAAAGACCGGAGCACTGGGTTCCAGAGCTGTAGAGAGACAGGACTACTGAGTAGCCATGGCGGGACAGAAGATCCGCATCCGGCTCAAGGCCTACGACCACGAGGTCATCGACTCCTCGGCGAAGAAGATCGTCGAGACGGTGACGCGTACTGGTGCGTCGGTCGCGGGCCCGGTGCCGCTGCCCACTGAGAAGAACGTGTACTGCGTCATCAAGTCGCCGCACAAGTACAAGGACTCGCGCGAGCACTTCGAGATGCGCACGCACAAGCGCCTGATCGACATCCTCGACCCGACCCCCAAGACCGTTGACTCTCTGATGCGACTCGACCTCCCGGCCGGCGTCGACATCGAGATCAAGCTCTGAGGCCGGTGATCTGAAGAGATGGCTAAGCAGATCAAGGGCATCCTGGGCGAGAAGCTCGGTATGACTCAGGTCTGGGACGAGAACAACCGTGTCGTCCCGGTCACTGTCGTCAAGGCCGGGCCGAACGTCGTCACCCAGGTCCGTACGAACGACGTCGACGGCTACGAGTCCGTCCAGATCGCCTTCGGCGAGATCGACCCGCGCAAGGTGAACAAGCCCCTCAAGGGTCACTTCGCCAAGGCCGACGTCACCCCGCGTCGTCACCTCGTTGAGATCCGCACGTCGGACGCCTCCGAGTACACGCTCGGCCAGGAGATCACCGCTGAGGTGTTCGAGGCCGGCACCAAGGTCGACGTGACCGGCAAGAGCAAGGGCAAGGGCTTCGCCGGTGTCATGAAGCGCCACAACTTCCGTGGCCTCGGCGCCGGACACGGCACCCAGCGCAAGCACCGCTCTCCCGGTTCCATCGGTGGCTGCGCCACCCCGGGCCGTGTGTTCAAGGGCCTCCGCATGGCGGGTCGCATGGGCAACGAGCGGGTCACCACCCAGAACCTGACCGTCCACGCCGTTGACGCGGAGAAGGGTCTGCTGCTCATCAAGGGCGCGGTTCCCGGTCCGAACGGCGGCCTCGTCCTGGTCCGCACCGCGGCCAAGGGGGCCTGAGGTAACCGATGAGCACTGTTGACATCCTTTCGCCGGCGGGCGACAAGGCCGGTACCGTCGAGCTCCCCGCGGAGATCTTCGGCGTTGAGAAGGTCAGCATCCCGCTGATCCACCAGGTCGTCGTCGCACAGCTGGCCGCTGCCCGCCAGGGCACCCACAAGACCAAGACGCGTGGCGAGGTCCGCGGCGGTGGCAAGAAGCCGTACCGCCAGAAGGGCACCGGTCGCGCCCGTCAGGGTTCGACCCGCGCGCCGCAGTTCGCCGGTGGTGGCGTCGTGCACGGTCCCGTGCCGCGCGACTACTCGCAGCGCACCCCGAAGAAGATGAAGGCTGCCGCTCTGCGTCACGCCCTCACCGACCGGGCGCGTCACAACCGCATCCACGTCGTCACCGGCGTGGTCGAGGGCGAGACCCCCTCCACGAAGGCCGCCAAGAGCCTGTTCGGCAAGATCAGCGAGCGCAAGAACCTGCTCCTGGTCGTCGACCGCTCCGACGAGGCCGCGTGGCTGTCCGCCCGCAACCTGCCCCAGGTCCACATCCTGGAGCCGGGCCAGCTGAACACGTACGACGTTCTCGTCTCGGACGACGTGGTCTTCACCAAGGCCGCTTTCGAGTCCTTCGTCGCCGGCCCGAAGGCCAATGACAACGAAGGGAGTGAGGTCTGATGGCTGCACGTCACCCCTCCATCGCCTCGAAGGCCGCCAAGAAGGCCAAGGAGGCGCGGCTGAAGAAGGCGCGTCGCCACGCCACCGAGGGCAAGAACACCGTCGAGACGCCGCTGAGCAAGTCGTACACGGACCCCCGTGACGTCCTGCTGAAGCCGGTCGTCTCCGAGAAGAGCTACGCGCTCCTCGACGAGAACAAGTACACGTTCGTCGTCGACCCGCGTGCCAACAAGACCCAGATCAAGGAGGCCGTCCAGTCGGTCTTCTCGGTCAAGGTCACCGGGGTCAACACGATCAACCGCCAGGGCAAGCGCAAGCGGACCCGCACCGGCTTCGGCCAGCGTGCGTCCACCAAGCGCGCGATCGTGACCCTCGCCGAGGGCGACCGTATCGACATCTTCGGCGGTCCGACCGCGTAAGCGGTCAGGATCGTCCGGAATCGGACGAGGACTGAGAAATGGGTATCCGCAAGTACAAGCCGACGACTCCTGGCCGTCGTGGCGCCAGCGTCGCCGACTTCGTCGAGGTCACGCGGTCCACGCCGGAGAAGTCGCTGGTTCGCCCGCTGCACAGCAAGGGCGGCCGTAACAATTCCGGTCGTGTGACCGTCCGCCACCAGGGCGGTGGCCACAAGCGCGCCTACCGCGTGATCGACTTCCGTCGTCACGACAAGGACGGCGTGCCGGCGAAGGTCGCGCACATCGAGTACGACCCCAACCGCACCGCGCGCATCGCGCTCCTGCACTACGCGGACGGCGAGAAGCGCTACATCCTCGCGCCGCGTGGCCTGAACCAGGGCGACCGCGTCGAGAACGGTCCCGGGGCCGACATCAAGCCGGGCAACAACCTTGCCCTGCGCAACATCCCGGTCGGTACGACGCTGCACGCCATCGAGCTGCGTCCCGGCGGCGGCGCGAAGTTCGCCCGCTCCGCCGGCGCCTCGGTGCAGCTGCTCGCGAAGGAGGGCTCCATGGCCCACCTGCGCATGCCGTCCGGCGAGATCCGCCTGGTCGACGTCCGCTGCCGCGCCACCGTCGGCGAGGTCGGCAACGCCGAGCAGAGCAACATCAACTGGGGCAAGGCCGGTCGTAAGCGCTGGCTGGGTGTCCGCCCGACCGTGCGTGGTGTGGTCATGAACCCGGTGGACCACCCGCACGGTGGTGGTGAGGGCCGTACCTCCGGTGGTCGCCACCCGGTGTCCCCGTGGGGCAAGAAGGAAGGCCGTACTCGTTCGCCCAAGAAGGCGTCGAACAAGTACATCGTCCGCCGCCGCAAGACGAACAAGAAGCGCTAAGGACGGGTTGAGATGCCTCGTAGCTTGAAGAAGGGACCCTTCGTCGACGACCACCTGATCAAGAAGGTGGACGCGCAGAACGAAGCCGGTACCAAGAACGTCATCAAGACCTGGTCCCGCCGCTCGATGATCGTCCCGGCGATGCTGGGCCACACGATCGCGGTGCACAACGGCAAGACCCACATTCCGGTGTTTGTCACCGAGTCGATGGTCGGCCACAAGCTCGGCGAGTTCTCGCCGACCCGCACCTTCCGGGGCCACGTCAAGGAAGACCGGAAGTCGAAGCGCCGCTAGTCAGCGGGGTGCGAATGACCATGACAAACATCGAAGGGACAACCATGGAAGCCAGGGCCCAGGCGCGGTACATCCGCGTCACGCCCATGAAGGCCCGCCGTGTGGTGGACCTCATCCGTGGCCTGAACGCCACGGAGGCTCAGGCGGTCCTGCGTTTCGCCCCGCAGGCCGCGAGCGTGCCGGTCGGCAAGGTGCTGGACAGCGCCATCGCCAACGCCGCGCACAACTACGACCACACCGACGTCGACAGCCTGTACGTCTCCGAGGCGTACGTCGACGAGGGCCCGACCCTGAAGCGGTTCCGTCCGCGCGCCCAGGGCCGTGCCTACCGGATCCGCAAGCGGACCAGCCACATCACCGTGGTCGTCAGCAGCAAGGAAGGAACCCGGTAATGGGCCAGAAGGTAAACCCGCACGGGTTCCGGCTCGGTGTCACCACCGACTTCAAGTCGCGTTGGTACGCCGACAAGCTGTACAAGGACTACGTCAAGGAAGACGTCGCCATCCGCCGGATGATGACGTCCGGCATGGAGCGCGCCGGCATCTCCAAGGTCGAGATCGAGCGCACCCGTGACCGTGTCCGCGTGGACATCCACACCGCGCGTCCGGGCATCGTCATCGGCCGCCGTGGCGCCGAGGCCGACCGCATCCGCGGTGACCTCGAGAAGCTCACGGGCAAGCAGGTCCAGCTGAACATCCTCGAGGTCAAGAACCCCGAGACCGACGCTCAGCTGGTGGCCCAGGCCGTTGCCGAGCAGCTGTCCAGCCGCGTCTCTTTCCGCCGCGCCATGCGCAAGAGCATGCAGTCGGCGATGAAGGCCGGCGCCAAGGGCATCAAGATCCAGTGCGGTGGCCGCCTCGGCGGCGCCGAGATGTCCCGCTCGGAGTTCTACCGCGAGGGCCGCGTGCCCCTGCACACGCTCCGCGCGAACGTGGACTACGGCTTCTTCGAGGCCAAGACGACCTTCGGCCGCATCGGTGTGAAGGTCTGGATCTACAAGGGCGACGTCAAGAACATCGCCGAGGTCCGCGCCGAGAACGCTGCCGCCCGTGCGGGTAACCGCCCGGCCCGCGGTGGCGCCGACCGCCCGGCCCGTGGTGGCCGCGGTGGCGAGCGGCGCGGTCGCAAGCCGCAGCAGGCTGCCGGTGCCGAGGCCCCCAAGGCCGAGGCTCCCGCTGCCGCCGCTCCGGCTGAGAGCACCGGAACGGAGGCCTGACCACCATGCTGATCCCCCGTAGGGTCAAGCACCGCAAGCAGCACCACCCGAAGCGCACCGGCATGTCCAAGGGTGGCACGCAGGTTGCGTTCGGCGAGTACGGCATCCAGGCGCTGACCCCGGCGTACGTCACGAACCGCCAGATCGAAGCGGCTCGTATCGCCATGACCCGTCACATCAAGCGTGGCGGCAAGGTCTGGATCAACATCTACCCGGACCGCCCGCTGACCAAGAAGCCCGCCGAGACCCGCATGGGTTCCGGTAAGGGTTCGCCGGAGTGGTGGGTCGCCAACGTCAAGCCCGGACGCGTCATGTTCGAGCTGTCGTACCCCAACGAGAAGATCGCCCGTGAGGCGCTGACTCGTGCGGCCCACAAGCTGCCGATGAAGTGCCGGATCGTCAAGCGCGAGGCAGGTGAAGCGTGATGTCGGCCGGTACCAAGGCGTCCGAGCTGCGCGAGCTGGGCAACGAGGAGCTTCTGGAGAAGCTCCGCGAGGCCAAGGAAGAGCTGTTCAACCTCCGCTTCCAGGCGGCGACGGGCCAGCTCGAGAACCACGGCCGTCTGAAGGCGGTCCGCAAGGACATCGCCCGGATCTACACCCTCATGCGTGAGCGTGAGCTCGGCATTGAGACGGTGGAGAACGCCTGATGAGCGAGAACAACGTGACTGACCAGAAGACTGAAGCGCGCGGCTTCCGCAAGACCCGTGAGGGTTACGTCGTCAGCGACAAGATGGACAAGACCGTCGTCGTCGCCGTCGAGGACCGCGTCAAGCACGCGCTGTACGGCAAGGTCATCCGCCGTACGAACAAGCTCAAGGCGCACGACGAGCAGAACGCCGCGGGTGTCGGCGACCGCGTCCTCCTGATGGAGACCCGGCCGCTGTCCGCGACCAAGCGCTGGCGCGTCGTCGAGATCCTCGAGAAGGCGAAGTAAGAAGCGGGGGCTCCGCCCCCGCTGACCCCGCCGGGGGCTACCGCCCCCGGCACCCCGCTGGGGGCCTCCGGCCCCCGGCGGCACGGGTTTCCGCCTGCAGAGGCACAAGTAATTCCTGCGGGAACTACCCGCAGGACAGTTCCGCCAGGCTCGCAGGTTCGTCCGACAAGGGCACTGCGGGAACCGGCAGACGATCAGGAGATAGACGTGATCCAGCAGGAGTCGCGACTGCGTGTCGCCGACAACACGGGTGCGAAGGAGATTCTCTGCATCCGTGTGCTCGGTGGCTCCGGTCGCCGCTACGCGGGTATCGGTGACGTCATCGTCGCCACCGTCAAGGACGCGATCCCCGGTGGCAACGTGAAGAAGGGTGACGTCGTCAAGGCGGTCATCGTTCGCACCGTGAAGGAGCGCCGCCGTCCGGACGGCTCGTACATCCGCTTCGACGAGAACGCCGCGGTCATTCTGAAGAATGACGGCGACCCTCGCGGCACCCGTATCTTCGGCCCCGTGGGCCGTGAGCTGCGCGAGAAGAAGTTCATGAAGATCATCTCCCTCGCGCCGGAGGTGCTGTGAGCATGAAGATCAAGAAGGGCGACCTGGTCCAGGTCATCACCGGCAAGGACAAGGGCAAGCAGGGCAAGGTCATCGCGGCCTTCCCCCGCGAGGACCGTGTCCTGGTCGAGGGTGTCAACCGGGTCAAGAAGCACACCAAGGCCGGTCCGACGGCTCGTGGTTCGCAGGCCGGCGGCATCGTGACCACCGAGGCCCCCATCCACGTGAGCAACGTGATGCTCGTCGTGGAGAAGGACGGCCAGAAGGTCCCGACCCGCGTCGGTTACCGCTTCGACGACGAAGGCAACAAGATCCGCGTTGCCAAGCGGACGGGTGAGGACATCTGATGACGACCACCACCGTGACTCCGCGTCTGAAGCAGAAGTACCGCGAGGAGATCATCGGCAAGCTGCGTGACGAGTTCAAGTACGAGAACGTCATGCAGGTTCCGGGCCTCGTCAAGATCGTGGTCAACATGGGTGTGGGCGACGCCGCCCGCGACTCCAAGCTGATTGAGGGCGCCATCCGCGACCTCACCACGATCACCGGTCAGAAGCCGGCCGTCACCAAGGCCCGCAAGTCCATCGCGCAGTTCAAGCTGCGTGAGGGCCAGCCGATCGGTGCCCACGTCACGCTCCGTGGCGACCGCATGTGGGAGTTCCTGGACCGCACCCTGTCGCTCGCGCTCCCGCGCATCCGCGACTTCCGCGGCCTGTCCCCCAAGCAGTTCGACGGCCGTGGCAACTACACCTTCGGTCTCACGGAGCAGGTCATGTTCCACGAGATCGACCAGGACAAGATCGACCGCGTCCGGGGTATGGACATCACCGTGGTCACCACGGCGACCAACGACGAAGAGGGCCGTGCCCTTCTCCGTCACCTCGGCTTCCCCTTCAAGGAGGCGTGAGCGAGATGGCGAAGAAGGCTCTGATCGCGAAGGCTGCTCGCAAGCCCAAGTTCGGCGTGCGCGCGTACACCCGCTGCCAGCGTTGTGGCCGTCCGCACTCCGTGTACCGCAAGTTCGGCCTGTGCCGCGTGTGCCTTCGTGAGATGGCTCACCGTGGCGAGCTGCCGGGCGTGACCAAGAGCTCCTGGTAATCCCCGTAACAGGGGACTTCCAGGGCTCTCGGTAAGCAACCGGGGCGGCAGGACGCCCAGCCTGCATGCCTTAGGCTTGTGGGGTTGGGCGTCTGCCGCCGCCCTTGACGACTTACTACGCCGTAGGTCCACCGCGCCGCACCCGTCCCGTCTCGGATCGGGGAGAGGGATGGCGCACCAGGAAACCCCGGCGAGAGAGGCCGAAGGCCAATTCATGACCATGACTGATCCGATCGCAGACATGCTGACGCGTCTGCGAAACGCGAACGCGGCGTACCACGACACCGTGTCGATGCCGCACTCCAAGATCAAGTCGCACATCGCGGAGATCCTCCAGCAGGAGGGCTTCATCACGGGCTGGCGCGTCGAGGACGCCGAGGTCGGCAAGAACCTCGTCCTCGAGCTGAAGTTCGGCCCGAACCGTGAGCGCTCCATCGCGGGCATCAAGCGGATCTCCAAGCCCGGTCTCCGGGTGTACGCGAAGTCCACCAACCTGCCGAAGGTGCTCGGCGGCCTGGGCGTGGCCATCATCTCCACGTCCCACGGGCTCCTCACCGACAAGCAGGCGCAGAAGAAGGGCGTGGGTGGGGAAGTCCTCGCCTACGTCTGGTAATTCGGGAACGGAGGAGAGACACCATGTCGCGTATCGGCAAGCTCCCCATCCCGGTTCCCGCCGGCGTGGACGTCACCATCGACGGCCGTACGGTCAAGGTCAAGGGCCCCAAGGGCGAGCTGACCCACACCGTCGTAGCGCCGATCGAGATCGCTAAGGGCGACGACGGCACCCTCCAGGTGACCCGCCCGAACGACGAGCGGCAGAGCAAGGCCCTGCACGGCCTGTCCCGCACGCTGGTGGCGAACATGATCACCGGTGTGACCACGGGATACGTCAAGAAGCTCGAGATCAGCGGTGTCGGTTACCGCGTCCAGGCCAAGGGCTCCAACCTGGAGTTCTCCCTGGGCTACAGCCACCCGATCCTGGTCGAGGCCCCCGAGGGCATCACCTTCAAGGTGGAGACCCCGACCCGTTTCTCGGTCGAGGGCATCGACAAGCAGAAGGTCGGCGAGGTTGCGGCCGACATCCGCAAGCTGCGCAAGCCCGACCCGTACAAGGCCAAGGGCGTCAAGTACGAGGGCGAAGTCATCCGCCGCAAGGTCGGAAAGGCGGGTAAGTAAGCCATGGCATACGGGCAGAAGATCCTCAAGGGCGACGCCTACAAGCGTGCTGCTATCAAGCGCCGTCACATCCGGATCCGCAAGAAGGTCTCCGGCACCGCCGAGCGTCCTCGCCTGGTCGTGACCCGCTCCAACCGCCACATCGTGGCGCAGGTGATCGACGACCTGAAGGGCCACACCCTGGCGTCGGCGTCCACCCTGGACGCGTCGATCCGCGGTGGCGAGGGCGACAAGTCCTCGCAGGCCAAGCAGGTCGGCGCCCTGGTCGCCGAGCGTGCCAAGGCCGCCGGTGTCGAGGCCGTCGTGTTCGACCGTGGTGGTAACCAGTACGCAGGGCGCATCGCCGCCCTGGCGGACGCCGCCCGCGAAGCCGGGCTCAAGTTCTGAGCCGGTTCCGTAGCTAGCGGAGACAGAGAGAGGTAATTCCAATGGCTGGACCCCAGCGCCGCGGTGGCGGTGCCGGTGGCGGCGAGCGGCGGGACCGGAAGGGCCGTGACGGCGGCGCAGCTGCCGCCGAGAAGACCGCGTACGTTGAGCGCGTCGTCGCGATCAACCGCGTCGCCAAGGTTGTGAAGGGTGGTCGTCGCTTCAGCTTCACCGCGCTGGTCGTGGTGGGCGACGGTGACGGCACCGTGGGTGTCGGATACGGCAAGGCCAAGGAGGTGCCGGCCGCCATCGCCAAGGGCGTTGAGGAGGCCAAGAAGCACTTCTTCAAGGTCCCCCGGATCCAGGGCACCATCCCGCACCCGATCACGGGTGAGAAGGCTGCCGGCGTCGTTCTCCTCAAGCCGGCGTCGCCGGGTACCGGTGTTATCGCCGGTGGTCCCGTGCGTGCCGTCCTGGAGTGCGCCGGTATCCACGACGTGCTGTCGAAGTCGCTCGGCTCGTCGAACGCGATCAACATCGTGCACGCGACCGTGGAGGCCCTGAAGGGCCTGCAGCGTCCCGAGGAGATCGCGGCCCGCCGCGGTCTGCCGCTCGAGGACGTCGCCCCCGCGGCTCTGCTGCGTGCGCGTGCCGGGGCGGGTGCTGCGTAATGGCTCAGCTCAAGATCACGCAGACGAAGTCGTACATCGGCAGCAAGCAGAACCACCGTGACACCCTGCGGTCGCTTGGTCTCAAGGGGATCAACACCGTGGTCGTCAAGGAGGACCGCCCCGAGTTCCGCGGCATGGTGCACACCGTCCGCCACCTCGTGACGGTCGAGGAGGTCGACTGATCATGGCGGAGAACAACCCGCTCAAGATCCACAACCTCCGTCCCGCCCCGGGCGCCAAGACCGCCAAGACCCGCGTCGGTCGTGGTGAGGCGTCGAAGGGTAAGACGGCCGGTCGTGGTACCAAGGGCACCAAGGCCCGCTACCAGGTTCCGGAGCGCTTCGAGGGCGGCCAGATGCCGCTGCACATGCGCCTCCCGAAGCTGAAGGGCTTCAAGAACCCGTTCAAGACCGAGTACCAGGTCGTGAACCTCGACAAGCTGGCCAAGCTCTACCCCGAGGGTGGCGAGGTCACGGTCGAGGACCTGGTGGCCAAGGGCGCCGTTCGCAAGAACAGCCTGGTCAAGGTCCTCGGCGAGGGTGAGATCTCCGTGGCGCTGCAGGTGCAGGTCGACAAGGCCTCCGCCTCCGCCAAGGAGAAGATCGCCGCCGCCGGCGGTTCGGTCACCGAGCTCGTCTGAGCCGGCTGACCCGCACAACGGCGAAGGCCGGGAGTTCCCGCTGGGAACTCCCGGCCTTTTCGTTGTCCGCCGCCGTCTGGTGGGTGACGTGTGTCGCGTCGGGTACGTGATTTCTGTCGCTGAGTGAACGAGCCGGCCGCCCGTCGTACGAAGGCGGCAGGAAGGCCCTGGAAGGCGCCGAAGGGCTTGAAGCAGGGGAAAAGAAGGAACAGACCGCTCGGGGAGCCTGTGGGGCGCGCTGACCGCCGTAGAGGGGCTCAATGCCCGCGCCGGCTCAGTGGTGTGGGGGAGAGAACGCCCGGAGCGAATGGATCACGCCCGCATCGGTCCCGTCGCTGGCCGACAGGGCGGTTTCATGTCGGTGCGGGCTCCGCGTAGGGTAGTCGACACTGTTAGTCTCCCTGATGCCCTGTCGTTGGATGGGGCGTCAGGTACAGAGAATTCCGTCCTCGCACAACATACCGTCACCTCTCGCGTAGCGAACGCGGGGGTCGCAGGAGGCACCGTGCTCACCGCGTTCGCCCGGGCGTTCAAGACGCCCGACCTGCGCAAGAAGCTGCTCTTCACGCTCGGCATCATCGTGATCTACCGGGTCGGCACGCACATCCCGATCCCGGGCGTCAATTACAAGAACGTGCAGACGTGTATCGACGCGGCCGAGGCGAACTCGGGCCTGTTCGGTCTGGTCAACATGTTCAGCGGCGGCGCACTGCTGCAGGTCACGGTCTTCGCGCTGGGCATCATGCCGTACATCACGGCGAGCATCATCCTGCAGCTGCTGACCGTGGTGATCCCGCGCCTGGAAGCCCTGAAGAAGGAGGGCCAGGCGGGTACGGCGAAGATCACGCAGTACACCCGCTACCTGACGGTGGCGCTCGCCGTCCTGCAGGGCACCGGCCTGGTGGCCACCGCCCGCAGCGGTGCCCTGTTCAGCAACTGCCCGGTGGGCAGCCAGATCGTCCCCGACAAGTCGATCTTCGTGATCATCACCATGGTCATCTGCATGACCGCCGGTACGGCCCTGGTGATGTGGCTCGGCGAGCTCATCACCGACCGCGGCATCGGCAACGGCATGTCGATCCTGATGTTCATCTCGATCGCCGCCACCTTCCCGGCCGCCCTGTGGGCCATCAAGGAGCAGGGCGACCTGGCCGGCGGCTGGATCGAGTTCGGCACCGTCATCCTCGTCGGCCTGGTCATGGTCGGCCTGGTCGTCTTCGTCGAGCAGGCCCAGCGCCGCATCCCGGTGCAGTACGCGAAGCGCATGATCGGCCGCCGCTCCTACGGCGGTACGTCCACCTACATCCCGCTCAAGGTCAACCAGGCGGGCGTGATCCCGGTCATCTTCGCGTCCTCGCTGCTCTACATCCCGGCGCTGATCGTCCAGTTCACCAACTCGACCGCCGGATGGGCGACCTGGATCCGCCGGAACCTCGCGGAGACGGATGCGCCGGCGCACATCACGCTGTACTTCTTCCTGATCGTCTTCTTCGCGTTCTTCTACGTGGCCATCTCGTTCAACCCCGAGGAAGTCGCGGACAACATGAAGAAGTATGGTGGCTTCATCCCGGGCATCCGGGCTGGCCGACCGACCGCTGAGTACCTCAGCTACGTACTCAACCGGATCACCTGGCCGGGTTCGCTGTATCTGGGTCTGATCGCTCTCGTGCCGACGATGGCGTTGGCAGGTTTCGGGGCAAACCAGAACTTCCCGTTCGGCGGGACCAGCATCCTGATCATCGTGGGTGTCGGTCTCGAGACGGTGAAGCAGATCGAGAGCCAGCTCCAGCAGCGCAATTACGAAGGGTTCCTCCGCTGATGCGAATCGTCCTGGTCGGGCCGCCGGGTGCCGGGAAGGGCACGCAGGCCACGCGCCTTGCCGAGAAGCTGCGCATTCCGCACATCTCCACCGGCGACCTGTTCCGAGCCAACATCAGCCGGCAGACGGAGCTCGGGAAGCTCGCGAAGTCCTACATGGACGCCGGCAACCTGGTGCCGGACGAGGTCACCATCGCGATGGCCAAGGACCGCATGGAGCAGCCCGACGCCGAGGGCGGCTTCCTGCTGGACGGCTTCCCGCGCAACGTGTCCCAGGCCGAGGCGCTGGACGAGCTCCTCGAGACCGAGGGCATCAAGCTCGACGCGGTGCTGGACCTGGAGGTCCCGGAGGAAGAGGTCGTCAAGCGGATCGCCGGGCGGCGGATCTGCCGCAAGGACTCCAGCCACGTCTTCCACGTGTCGTACAGCCCGCCGAAGAAGGAGGGCGTCTGCGACGTCTGCGGCGGTGAGCTGTACCAGCGGGACGACGACTCCGAGGAGACCGTCCGGACCCGGCTGGAGGTCTACCACACGCAGACCGAGCCGATCATCGACTACTACAAGGCGCAGGGGCTGGTCGTGACCATCTCCTCGCTGGGGCCGGTGGACGAGGTCACGAAGCGGGCGCTGGAAGCGTTGAAGCGCGAGGACGCGGGCAAGTAGTCGTACGTACGTCAGTCGCAGCCGCGGTTTCCTGTGAAGGGGCCGCGGCTGTGCTGTGGGAGTGGGTTGCGCAACCCACCCCCGCCGCCCCAGGAGGCACGAATGCCCGCGGATTACGGGCTGTGCCAGTGCCCGTATCGTTGAATGCGTCCGTCCCTCTCCCGGTCCAGAAAGGCCGCAGTCCCCATGGTGCAGATCAAGAGCCCCGAGCAGATCGCCAAGATGCGTGAGGCAGGGCTGGTCGTCGCCGCCATTCACGCGGCCACGCGGGAAGCCGCCGTGCCCGGCGCCACCACCAAGGATCTGGACCAGGTCGCCCGCAAGGTGCTCGCGGAGCACAACGCCAAGCCGAACTTCCTCGGGTACGGCGGGTTCCCGGCCACCATCTGCACCTCCGTGAACGAGGTCGTCGTGCACGGGATCCCCTCCGACGACGTCGTCCTCAAGGACGGGGACATCATCTCCATCGACTGCGGCGCGATCATCGACGGCTGGCACGGCGACGCCGCCTACACGGCCTTCGTGGGCTCCGGCCACGCGCCGGAGCTGATCGAGCTCTCCCGGGTGACCGAGGAGTCGATGTGGGCCGGCATCGCGGCCATGAAGCAGGGCAACCGGCTCGTCGACATCTCCCGGGCCATCGAGACGTACATCCGCCGCCAGCCCAAGCCCGGCGGCGGCCGGTACGGGATCATCGAGGACTACGGCGGTCACGGGATCGGCTCCGAGATGCACATGGACCCGCACCTGCTGAACTACGTCGACCGGCGGCGGGGGAAGGGCCCGAAGCTCGTGCCCGGGTTCTGCCTCGCCATCGAGCCCATGGTGTCGCTGGGCACGCCGAAGACGGTGGTCCTGGAGGACGACTGGACGGTCGTCACGACCGACGGCACCTGGTCCTCGCACTGGGAGCACTCCGTCGCCCTCACCGAGCAGGGGCCGCTGGTGCTGACCGCTCCGGACGGCGGCAAGGCCAAGCTCGCCGAGTACGGGATCACGGCCGCTCCCGACCCGCTCGCCTAGAGATCCGCATAATGATCTCCGGCCTGGGGCAGGCTTCCCCGATCTCGCTCGATTCGTGTTTCCGGGTGCGCTGACGTAGACTGACTCGTCGGCTCTTGTGCACCCGCATGTCCGCATGCGCTCGAATCCTCGAAACGGTGCACGCCGGAGTCGATCAAGGTAGTCGATTCGAAGGGCGAAGCGTGGCCAAGAAGCAAGGTGCCATCGAGATCGAGGGCACTGTCGTCGAGTCTCTTCCGAACGCCATGTTCAAGGTCGAGCTCCAGAACGGCCACCAGGTCCTGGCACACATCAGCGGCAAGATGCGGATGCACTACATCCGTATCCTCCCTGACGACCGGGTCGTGGTGGAGCTGTCTCCGTACGACCTGACGCGTGGCCGGATCGTCTACCGGTACAAGTAGATCTTGCCCACGCCCCGGGTGATCGGGGCCGCCGGCAACTGACCCGGAGAACCTCACATCCCATGAAGGTCAAGCCGAGCGTCAAGAAGATCTGCGACAAGTGCAGGGTGATCCGCCGTCACGGCCGGGTCATGGTCATCTGCGACAACCCGCGCCACAAGCAGCGCCAGGGCTGACGGACGACCTTCCTCTGCGATTCGCAGGGCTTCGCGCGACGCGAGCTGAATATGTTCATACGCAGGGCCCGAGCCGGCTGAACGGCTCGATACCCCCGGTTCGGAGGCCGGGGACCCAGTTCGTACCTGATACGGCGGCTGGGAACCGGTTCTGCGGCAGACCTCCGAAGATCACCAGGAGCCATTGAATGGCACGCGTTTCCGGTGTCGACATCCCGCGCGACAAGCGCGTGGAGGTCGCTCTCACCTACGTGTTCGGCATCGGCCGGACCCTTTCGCAGCAGACGCTGGCTGCCACCGGCGTGGACCCCAACACCCGCGTTCGCGACCTCTCCGAGGAGCAGCTCGTCGCGATCCGCGAGTACGTCGACAACAACCTCAAGACCGAGGGTGACCTCCGTCGCGAGATCCAGGCCGACATCCGCCGCAAGGTCGAGATCGGCTGCTACCAGGGTCTGCGTCACCGCCGCGGTCTGCCCGTCCGCGGTCAGCGCACCAGCACCAACGCCCGCACCCGCAAGGGCCCGCGTCGCGCCATCGCCGGCAAGAAGAAGCCGGGCAAGAAGTAGTCCGCAGCGGACACCTGTCCACGGTCTTCGCTGTAGGACCGACCACCTCCCGTAGGAGTTATAGATGCCCCCCAAGGGACGTCAGGGCGCTGCCAAGAAGGTGCGCCGCAAGGAAAAGAAGAACGTCGCTCACGGCCACGCGCACATCAAGAGCACGTTCAACAACACCATCGTTTCGATCACGGACCCGTCCGGCAACGTGATCTCCTGGGCCTCCGCCGGCCACGTCGGCTTCAAGGGCTCCCGGAAGTCCACGCCGTTCGCCGCGCAGATGGCCGCCGAGTCGGCCGCCCGCCGCGCCCAGGAGCACGGCATGCGCAAGGTCGACGTCTTCGTCAAGGGCCCGGGCTCCGGTCGTGAGACCGCGATCCGCTCCCTGCAGGCGACCGGCCTCGAGGTCGGCTCCATCCAGGACGTCACGCCGACCCCGCACAACGGCTGCCGTCCGCCGAAGCGCCGCCGCGTCTGACGCAGGGCACTTCGCCGCAGGTTTTCGGGCGGTACGGTCCGCATGGGTCGTACCGCCCGTACCCTTGCAATACCCGTCCCCTTTTTCTCGGGGGCGGCATGGTCGGGCGTCATATAGCGGGCGCCCCCGACTGAAGGATCTGATCCACACATGCTGATCGCTCAGCGTCCCTCGTTGACCGAAGAGGTCGTCGACGAGTTCCGCTCCCGGTTCGTGATCGAGCCGCTGGAGCCGGGCTTCGGCTACACCCTCGGCAACTCCCTGCGTCGTACGCTCCTGTCCTCGATCCCCGGTGCGGCTGTCACCAGCATCCGGATCGACGGTGTCCTGCACGAGTTCACCACCGTGCCGGGCGTCAAGGAGGACGTCACCGACCTGATCCTCAACATCAAGCAGCTGGTCGTGTCGAGCGAGCACGACGAGCCCGTGGTGATGTACCTGCGCAAGCAGGGTCCGGGTCTGGTCACCGCCGCCGACATCGCGCCCCCGGCCGGTGTTGAGGTGCACAACCCCGACCTGGTCCTCGCCACGCTCAACGGCAAGGGCAAGCTGGAGATGGAGCTGACGGTCGAACGTGGCCGCGGTTACGTCTCCGCCGTGCAGAACAAGCAGGTCGGGCAGGAGATCGGCCGGATCCCGGTCGACTCGATCTACTCGCCGGTTCTCAAGGTCACCTACAAGGTCGAGGCGACCCGAGTCGAGCAGCGCACCGACTTCGACAAGCTGATCGTCGACGTCGAGACCAAGCAGGCCATGCGTCCGCGTGACGCCATGGCGTCGGCCGGCAAGACCCTGGTCGAGCTGTTCGGTCTGGCCCGCGAGCTCAACATCGACGCCGAGGGCATCGACATGGGTCCGTCCCCGACGGACGCCGCGCTCGCTGCGGACCTGGCGCTGCCGATCGAGGAGCTGGAGCTCACCGTTCGGTCGTACAACTGCCTCAAGCGTGAGGGCATCCACTCCGTGGGTGAGCTCGTGGCTCGCTCCGAGGCGGACCTGCTCGACATTCGCAACTTCGGTGCGAAGTCCATCGACGAGGTCAAGGCGAAGCTGGCCGGGATGGGCCTGGCTCTGAAGGACAGCCCGCCTGGGTTCGACCCCACCGCTGCGGCGGACGCGTTCGGCGCGGACGACGACGCGGACTCCGGGTTCGTGGAGACCGAGCAGTACTGAGTCGTTCCCGGGGGTGCGAGCCCCCGGGGCCCCGTTCCTCCCTCTCATGGGAGGGGCCGGTTGTTGCCGGTGAGCACCCGCTCATCGGGTCCTGACCCCGGTACCTGATACGGCCGGGGCAGATACCAAGGAGACACACCATGCCGAAGCCCACCAAGGGTGCCCGTCTGGGCGGCAGTGCCGCGCACGAGAAGCTGATGCTCGCGAACCTCGCGAAGTCGCTCTTCGAGCACGGCCGTATCACCACCACCGAGGCGAAGGCCCGCCGCCTGCGCCCGTACGCGGAGCGTCTGATCACCAAGGCGAAGAAGGGTGACCTTCACAACCGCCGTCAGGTGCTGCAGGTGATCACGGACAAAAGCATCGTCCACACGCTCTTCACCGAGATCGGCCCGCGCTACGAGAACCGTCCGGGTGGCTACACCCGTATCACCAAGATCGGCAACCGCCGCGGCGACAACGCGCCCATGGCGGTCATCGAGCTGGTCGAGGCGCTGACGGTGCAGCAGTCGGCGGTCGGCGAGGCCGAGGCCGCGACCAAGCGCGCGGTCAAGGAAGACGCCCTCAAGAAGGACGAGGCCGCCGAGGCCCCGTCCGAGGACGCCGCCGAGGCCAAGGCTGACGAGGCTGCCGAAGAGTCCAAGGGCGAGGAGTCCAAGGACGCCTAAGGCACTGCCGAGCGTCGAAGCGGGTCCGTCCTTCGGGGCGGGCCCGCTTTCGCGTACCTGAGAGGATCTGAGGGTGAGCGACGAAGTACAGCCCGGGTACGTCCGTGTCCGTCTCGACCTCTCCTACGACGGGACCGAGTTCTCCGGGTGGGCCAAGCAGGCCGGAGGGCGGCGGACCGTCCAGGGGGAGATCGAGGACGCTCTGCGTACGGTCACCCGGTCCGGGGAGACGTACGAGCTGACCGTGGCCGGGCGGACCGACGCGGGTGTGCACGCGCGCGGCCAGGTGGCGCATGTCGATCTGCCGCGCGCGGTGTGGGCCGAGCACAGCCAGAAGCTGCTCAAGCGGCTCGCGGGCAGGCTGCCGAAGGATGTGCGGGTGTGGGCCCTCAGGGAAGCGCCGCCCGGCTTCAACGCCCGTTTCTCGGCGGTGTGGCGGCGCTACGCCTACCGCGTCACCGACAACCCGGGCGGTGTGGACCCGCTGCTACGGGGCCATGTGCTGTGGCACGACTGGCCGCTCGACGTCGACGCCATGAACGAGGCCGCGCGCGGGCTGCTCGGCGAGCACGACTTCGCCGCGTACTGCAAGAGGCGCGAGGGGGCCACGACCATCCGGACCCTGCAGGAGCTGAGCCTCGTACGCGGGGGCGACGGGATCATCACCGCCACCGTGCGGGCCGACGCGTTCTGCCACAACATGGTGCGGTCCCTGATCGGGGCGCTGCTGTTCGTCGGCGACGGGCACCGGCCGACGGACTGGCCCGCGAAGGTGCTGGCGGCCGGCGTACGGGACTCCGCCGTACATGTCGTACGGCCGCACGGGCTGACGCTGGAGGAGGTCGGCTACCCGGCCGACGAACTGCTGGCCGCGCGGAACAAGGAGGCGCGGAACCGGCGGACGCTGCCCGGGGCCGGCTGCTGCTGACCCCGGGCGGCCAGGGCCGCTACTCGTTCGCCGCGGCCGAGGCCTGGGCCTCGCCGCGGCGGCGGATCTGGCGGAAGGCGAACTCGGCGAGGTCGTCGCCGGTGGAGAAGATCGCCGTGTCGCTCTTGGTGGCGTCCTTGCCGCTGGTGAAGCCGGTGATGGTGAAGTAGGCGTAGCGGCCGAGCGAGTTGGTCTTCGTGTAGCAGACGGCGCCGTCGCAGAAGTCCTTGACGCCGCCGCCGGACAGCGGCTTGATGATGCTCCTGTCGTCGGCCTGCTGCTTGGCCTTCGTCGCCTGCGCCTCGGTGTCGAAGACGGCCACGCCGACCGTCACCGCGATGCCGTCCCTGGTGTAGGTGACGCGCATCAGGCGCGTGCAGTCGTTCGCGGTGAGGACCTTGGGGAGGGTTTGCCGGGCGGCCGAGGCGCAGTTCCTCGTGTCGGCCGTCGGGCCCTTCTTGTAGACGGTCTCGCCCATGGTCAGCTGGGTGCCCGGGAAGAGGATCTCCGGGCTCAGCGGAGCCTTGTCCTTCTTCGCGCTGGCGATGAAGTCCTTCGGGTCCAGCGGGGGCGGTGCGCTGGTCGGCGCGAACGACGGTGCCGAGTCGGTGGCGCTCGGGATGTCCGCGGTCGAGGGCAGCTGGGCGGTCGGGTTGTTCGACGCCTGGCTGTTGCCGTTCGCCGAGACGACGGCCACGGCGACGGCGGCCGCGATCCCGACGGTGGCGAGCGCGCCACCGCCGATGAACAGCAGCCGGCGCCGCTTGTTGCGGGCCTCGGACGCCTCAGCGAGCGCCGCCCAGTCCGGCGTCGGACCGCCGCCGCTGGACCAGGGCTGCTGAGAATGCGGTTTCCAGGGATCCCACTGGGACTGAGGTCCCCCCTGCCCATAACTCATGGGGCGCATCTTAGACGGGCCAAGAGGCGTGCTGGTCCGCCTCATTGAGCTCGGCAGCCCCTAGCGTTCCTGCAATGAGGATGGGCAAAAGCGGCATCTCCGGGTGGTTGGTACGAGTGGCCAGGCGGCAGCTGTGCGCCGGGATGCTCTCGGCGTTCCTCGCCTCCTGCCCGTCGTACGACGACTCCCTCCTGTTCGTCCTCCCGTTGCTGCCGGGAAGGATCCGGCGGCGGGCCGTCAAGGGCGTGGTCACGATGTGTGTGATGGCGGTGACGGTCGTACAAGAGACGGGAGGCGGTAGAGTGGGAGTCGGCAGTGATCCCTCGTTTTGACCCCCTAGGGGCGCCCCGGTATCCTGCCTATTCGTTGTGTATTGGCTTGCTCATTCTCACGGGACGGGCCCTTACACCGGTCCACCGGGCCGATGACCAGCGACCAGCACGCGGTTTGCGTCACCGCTGTGCGGTCAAGGCTGTCGTGATCGTTTCGGTGACCTTGTCTAGGACCATTCACTCGAAGCGAAGGCTACGAACCGTGCGTACGTACAGCCCCAAGCCCGGCGATGTGACGCGCCAGTGGCACGTCATCGACGCTCAGGACGTTGTCCTGGGTCGTCTCGCCAGCACTGCCGCCACCCTTCTGCGGGGCAAGCACAAGCCGATCTACGCGCCGCACGTCGACGCTGGTGACTTCGTCATCATCATCAACGCCGACAAGGTGCACCTGTCCGGCAACAAGCGGACCCAGAAGATGGCGTACCGCCACTCCGGCTACCCGGGTGGTCTGCGCTCCGTCCGTTACGACGAGCTGCTCGACAAGAACCCCGAGAAGGCCATCGAGAAGGCCGTCAAGGGCATGCTCCCCAAGAACTCCCTGGGCCGTCAGATGCTCTCGAAGCTGAAGGTCTACAAGGGTGACCAGCACCCGCACGGCGCGCAGCAGCCGCAGCCGTACGAGATCACCCAGGTCGCGCAGTAAGTCCGGCCACCCCCTAAGACTGAAGAGAATCTGAGGAGAATCGTGGCCGAGACCACTGCCGAGCAGCCGCTCGAAGAGCTTGACATCGACAGCTACACCACCGAGTCCGAGGTCCCCGTCGAGGGCGAGTACACCTCGGAGTCCCTCGCCTCCCGCTTCGGCGAGCCCCAGCCGGCCGCCGGCCTGGGTCGCCGCAAGGAGGCCATCGCCCGTGTCCGGATCGTCCCGGGCACCGGCAAGTGGAAGATCAACGGGCGTTCGCTCGAGGACTACTTCCCGAACAAGGTCCACCAGCAGGAAGTGAACGAGCCCTTCAAGGTGCTCGAGCTCGAGGGCCGTTACGACGTCGTCGCCCGCATCTCCGGCGGCGGTGTCTCCGGTCAGGCCGGTGCGCTCCGTCTCGGTGTCGCCCGCGCGCTGAACGAGGCCGACGTCGACAACAACCGCGGTCCGCTGAAGAAGGCCGGCTTCCTGCGCCGTGACGACCGTGCGGTCGAGCGGAAGAAGGCCGGTCTGAAGAAGGCCCGCAAGGCTCCGCAGTACAGCAAGCGCTAATCGCGTCGCTGTCTTCGCGACTGTCTTCGCAGGGATCGCCCCGGCGGCACGGACTGTGCCGCCGGGGCGGTTCGTTTACGGGGGAATGGTTCTTTATCGCAGGCTTAGGCACAGGCCGGCGGCACAACCCCGGCAGGCTCCGGGCAGTCTCAGGGGATGTACTCGGGCCGGGCCACGCCTGGACACTCGAGTGAGCCGCACTCTCTTCAGCAATTCGGAGGACACCACAGTGGGACGACTCTTCGGCACGGACGGCGTGCGCGGTGTCGCCAACGCGGACCTGACGGCCGAGATGGCGCTCGGCCTCTCCGTCGCCGCGGCGCACGTACTGGCCGAGGCGGGCACGTTCGAGGGACACCGGCCGATCGCGGTGGTCGGGCGTGACCCGCGCGCGTCCGGGGAGTTCCTGGAGGCCGCCGTGGTCGCGGGCCTGGCCAGCGCCGGCGTGGACGTGCTGCGGGTCGGCGTGCTGCCGACGCCCGCCGTGGCGTACCTCATCGGCGCGCTCGGCGCCGACCTCGGTGTCATGCTCTCCGCGAGCCACAACGCCATGCCCGACAACGGCATCAAGTTCTTCGCCCGCGGCGGTCACAAGCTCGCCGACGAGCTGGAGGACCGTATCGAGGCCGTGTACGAGGAGCACAAGGGCGGTGAGCCGTGGCAGCGGCCCACGGGCGCGGGCGTCGGTCGTGTGCGGGAGTACGAGGAGGGGGCCGAGCGGTACGTGGCGCACCTGCTGGGTGTCCTCCCGAACCGGCTGGAGGGCCTGAAGATCGTCCTCGACGAGGCGCACGGCGCGGCCTTCCGGGTCTCGCCGGAGGCCTTCGCGCAGGCCGGGGCCGAGGTCGTCACGATCGGGGCCGAGCCGGACGGGCTCAACATCAACGACGGGTGCGGTTCCACGCATCTGGAGAAGCTGAAAGCGGCCGTCGTCGAGCACGGCGCCGACCTCGGCATCGCGCACGACGGGGACGCCGACCGCTGCCTGGCCGTCGACCACACCGGCGAGGAGGTGGACGGCGACCAGATCCTGGCCGTGCTCGCGCTGGCGATGCGGGAACGCTCCGCGCTGCCGGCCGAGACCGTCGTGGCGACCGTCATGTCCAACCTGGGCTTCAAGCTCGCCATGGAGCGCGAGGGCATCCGGGTCGTCCAGACCGCGGTCGGCGACCGGTACGTCCTGGAGCAGATGAAGGAGCACGGCTTCGCGCTGGGCGGCGAGCAGTCCGGGCATGTGATCATCCTCGAGCACGCGACGACCGGGGACGGCACGCTGACCGGGCTGCTGCTGGCGGCGCGGGTCGCCCAGTCCGGTCGTACGCTGCGGGACCTGGCGTCCGTCATGGAGCGGCTGCCGCAGGTGCTGATCAATGTGCCGGACGTCGACAAGGCGCGGGTGAAGTCCTCCGCGGAGCTCGCGTCGGCCGTCGCCGAGGCCGAGCGGGAGCTGGGGTCGACCGGGCGGGTGCTGCTGCGGCCGTCGGGGACCGAGCCGCTGGTGCGGGTGATGGTGGAGGCCGCCGACATCGAGCAGGCGCGGTCGGTGGCCGGTCGGCTGGCCGACGCGGTGAAGTCGGCGCTCGGCTAACCGGTCTTCCGGGTACGTTCGCGCTGCTTGGCCCAGAGCCACTTCTGGACCAGCAGCGTGAGCGTGCCGGCGAGGATGATGCCCAGCAGGTTCAGCAGGAGCTGTTCCGTCGACCGCAGGGTCTGGATGGCGTCGCCGTAGATGAGGGCCACGGCGGCGTTGGCGGCGGCCGGGACCGTCGTCACCGAGATGGCGACGCCGACCAGGGCGCCGGACTTCGCGGACGTCAGGGAGAGAGTGCCGGCCGCTCCGGCGAGCACTGCCACGACGAACGAGAACCAGTCGGGGGCATAGATGAAGCCGGTGTTGGGCCGGTCGGCCTCCAGCCGGGCCTCGGTGAACAGGCCGACCGCGTCCATGAAGAGGCTGAAGCCGACCGTCACCGCCATCGCCGCGGCGAAGCCCGCCAGCAGCGCGATCAGTGAGCGCAGGGCCAGCCGGGGCGCGCGCTGCACCATGGCCGTGCAGATGCCGGCGAGCGGGCCGAACTCCGGGCCCACCGCCATCGCGCCGACGATCAGGATCGCGTTGTCGAGGACGACACCGCAGGCCGCGATCATCGTGGCCAGCGTGATGAAGGCGATATAGGTGACGGAGAGGGTCGACTCCTCGTGGGTGGCGTCGGTCAGCTGCTCCCACAGCACCGCGTCCGCGCTCTCGCCCGGGGCGTCGTCCTCCGCCTCGTCGGCGCGCTTGGACAGCGACAGGTCGATGTTCTCCACGGCGATGGACCCGCTCTGATCGAGGTCCAACTCCCTTAGCGCGCCGATAAGTTCGTCACCCGCCTCACGGGCCACGTCGCACATGACGACGTCCCCCGAGGGGTTGCGGGCGGCGCCCGGCATCACGACCAGGTGTGTGGTGCCGACCGTCTTCTCGATCAGGCGGACCACGTGGCCGGTCTTCTCGGTGGGTGTGATCAGGCGCAGATGCAGCATGGGTCTTTGTAGCAGCCGGTCGTTACAGCTTGCGCAGGCTCAGGCGCTGCACCGTGTGGTCCGGGCCCTTGCGCAGGACGAGGGTGGCCCGGCCGCGGGTGGGGGCGATGTTCTCGACCAGGTTGGGCTTGTTGATGGTGCGCCACATGCTGCGGGCGTAGTCGAGGGCCTCCTCCTCGGAGACCTGGGTGTACTTGCGGAAGTACGAGGAGGGGTTCTGGAAGGCGGTCTCGCGCAGCTTCTTGAAGCGGTCGAGGTACCAGCGCTCGATGTCCTCGGTGCGGGCGTCGACGTACACGCTGAAGTCGAAGTAGTCGGCGAGGCCGACCCGGGTGCGGCCGTCCTTGCCGGGCAGGGCGGGCTGCAGCACGTTGAGCCCTTCGACGATCAGGATGTCGGGCCGGCGTACGACGAGCTTCTCACCGGGCACGATGTCGTAGATCAGGTGGGAGTAGACGGGTGCGGTGACCTCGTCCTTCCCGGCCTTGATGTCGGCGACGAAACGGGTCAGGGCGCGGCGGTCGTACGACTCGGGGAAACCCTTCCGCGACATCAGGCCGCGGGCCTGGAGCTCCTTGGTGGACAGCAGGAAGCCGTCGGTGGTGACCAGCTCGACGCGCGGGTGCTCGGGCCAGCGGGAGAGCAGCGCCTGGAGGAGGCGGGCGACGGTGGACTTGCCGACGGCGACGGAACCCGCGACCCCTATGACGAAGGGGGTGCCGGACTGGGAGCCCTGTTCGCCGAGGAAGGTGTTCAGGGCGCCTCTGAGGCCGTCGGTGGCGCCGACGTAGAGGTTGAGGAGCCGGGACAGCGGGAGGTAGATGTCGCGCACCTCGTCGAGGTCGATGACGTCACCGAGACCGCGCAGCTTCTCGACCTCCTCGGCCGTCAGCGGCAAGGGGGTCTTGTCCCGCAGCGCACTCCACTCCGCGCGGGTGAGATCGAGGTAGGGAGTCGCCTCCGGCCGCTGCCGGTGGGCGCTCCGGGGCACCGAGGAGACCGGAGAGATCACAGTCCATTGTTAACGGAGTTCGAACGGGATGGCGGGTGGGGTGGGTCACCTCTGGGGGCGTGAGGGGTTCGCTCGGGGTCTTGCCGGTCCCGCCCTCGTACGGCCTTCGTACCCCGGTGGAATTTCCGATTCCGGGCAGGCGGGTGCGGGTGCGGGCGTGATCGGGACCGTAGGCTGCCGCTCATGTGCGGAATCGTGGGATACGTGGGGCCGCAGTCTGCCCTCGACGTCGTGATGGCCGGGCTGAAGCGGCTGGAGTACCGGGGTTACGACTCGGCGGGCGTCGCCGTGCTCGCGGACGGCGGGCTGGCGACGGCGAAGAAGGCCGGGAAGCTGCTCAATCTGGAGAAGGAGCTGGACGGCAGGCCGTTGCCGACCGGCTCGACCGGGATCGGGCACACCCGGTGGGCCACGCACGGCGGGCCCACCGACGCCAACGCCCATCCGCACATCGACAACGCGGGGCGGGTGGCGGTGGTGCACAACGGCATCATCGAGAACTTCGCGTGCTTGCGGGCCGAGCTCGAAGAGCGCGGGCACGAGCTGGCCTCCGAGACGGACACCGAGGTCGTCGCGCATCTGCTCGCCGAGGAGTTCTCGTCGTCCGCCGATCTCGCCGAGGCGATGCGGTTGGTGTGCCGGCGGCTGGAGGGGGCGTTCACGCTGGTCGCGGTGCACGCGGACGAGCCCGATGTGGTGGTGGGCGCGCGGCGGAACTCGCCGCTGGTGGTGGGCGTTGGAGAGGGCGAGGCCTTTCTCGCCTCGGACGTCGCCGCGTTCATCGCCCACACGCGGTCGGCGATCGAGCTGGGACAGGACCAGGTGGTGGAGCTGCGCCGGGACGCGGTCACGGTGACGGGCTTCGACGGCCGACCGGCGGACGTGCGCTCGTACCACGTCGACTGGGACGCGTCGGCCGCGGAAAAGGGGGGCCATGACTACTTCATGCTCAAGGAGATCGCCGAGCAGCCCAAGGCGGTCGCCGATACGTTGCTCGGGCGCATCGACGCGTCCGGCTCACTGACGCTGGACGAGGTGCGGATCCCTCCGGGGGTGCTGCGGGAGATCGACAAGGTCGTCATCGTCGCGTGCGGTACGGCGTTCCATGCGGGCCTCATCGCCAAGTACGCCATCGAGCACTGGACGCGGATTCCGTGCGAGGTGGAGCTGGCGAGTGAGTTCCGGTACCGGGACCCCATTTTGGATCAGCAGACTCTCGTCATCGCCATCTCCCAGTCCGGGGAGACCATGGACACGCTGATGGCGGTACGGCACGCCCGCGAGCAGGGGTCCAGGGTGCTGGCGATCTGCAACACGAACGGGTCGACGATTCCGCGCGAATCGGATGCGGTGCTGTACACGCACGCCGGGCCGGAGGTCGCGGTCGCCTCGACGAAGGCGTTCCTGACGCAGCTGGTGGCGTGTTATCTGGTGGCGCTGTATCTGGGGCAGGTGCGGGGCACCAAGTGGGGCGATGAGATCCGCGCGGTGATCCGGGACCTGTCGCACATCGCGGGGGCGGTGGAGCAGGTCCTGGGGACGATGGAGCCGGTGCGCGAGCTGGCCCGGTCGCTCGCCTCCAAGAACACGGTGCTGTTCCTGGGGCGGCATGTGGGATATCCCGTGGCGCTTGAGGGCGCGCTCAAGCTGAAGGAACTCGCCTACATGCACGCCGAGGGGTTTGCGGCGGGGGAGTTGAAGCACGGGCCGATCGCGTTGATCGAGGAGGATCTGCCGGTGGTGGTGATCGTTCCCTCGCCGCGGGGGCGGTCCGTGCTGCACGACAAGATCGTGTCCAACATCCAGGAGATCCGGGCACGGGGGGCGCGGACGATCGTCATCGCGGAGGAGGGGGACGAGGCGGTCGTTCCGTACGCCGACCATCTGATCCGGATCCCGGTGACGCCGACGCTGCTCCAGCCGATGGTGGCGACCGTGCCGTTGCAGGTGTTCGCGTGCGAGCTGGCTACCGCCAGGGGGAACGAGGTGGATCAGCCTCGGAACCTGGCGAAGTCGGTCACCGTGGAGTGACCCTCCTCGTTCTTGAGGGCTTCCACGAACGGGGTGAAGGCTCCGGCCGGGAAGGTGAGGGTTGCCCTGGCCGGGGCTTTTGAGTCGCGGATGGATATGTTGGTGGGGGAGTTTGAGATCTCCACGCAGTTGTTGCCATCGCCCTCGCCGGAGTAGGACGACTTCCGCCAGTTGTCGGGGGCAGTCATGGGATGCCTCACAGCTCCTTTGCCAGCTTGTGAATGAAGTCGCGTGACCGTTCGGGATCGAGCGATGCAGCCTCCACTTTACGGAAACGCGTTCGATAGGCGTTGAGCTGAGCTTCGGAATCGATGAAGACCGAGCCGTGGGGCGCGTCACGTACCACCGTGTCCAGTTTGGGTACGGGGCCACCCACATACGTCATGCTGCTTGAGGCTCTGGAGAAGCCGTCCAGATCCAAGGGGATGACGCGCAGGGTGATGTGGTCTGCCTCGGAAAGCTCGACGAGGCGGGCGAGTTGCGTCCGGGACGCGGCGCGGTCGCTGACCCTGATGCGCAGGGCCGCCTCGTGGATCACCACTTCGTAGGGGGTGGTGACCTCCTGGCGTGCCATGCGGTGGTGGACACGCAACTCAAGTTCCTCAGGGGTGAGTTCGGGAATCCTGGCAGAGAACACGGCGCGAGCGTAGTGCTCGGTCTGCAGCGGGCCCGGCACGAACAGGATCGCTACCTCGCGCCGGAACGAGGCATGGTGATCCAGCTCTGACAGGTCCAGGAACGACGTGGGCAGCAGGCCTCGGTACTCCTCCCACCAGCCGCGCGTCCGGTCCGTGGCCATCGTGACCAAGGCGTCGATGAACTCCTCGTCCGTGCAGGCGTAATGGGACGCGAGGCGGCGTAGTCGTTCCTCGCTCACGCCCGCGAGTCCGGATTCGATGTGGCTGATCTGGACGCGGCCCGTTCCCAGTAGCGCCGCCGCCTCGCGAGCCGTGAGTCCTGCGGCCTCACGGAGCCTGCGCAGCTCGACTCCCAGGCGCACCTGGCGTGCCGTTGGTTCGCGCCTCAGGGTCATCGCTTGCTCCTCGGCTCAACACGCCTGTAGGCGCGACTCGTTCAGGGCCAGATTACGCGATCGGCTTGCTTCGTATGACAGGTTAGACCTACTGTCGGTGACGCGACGCATACGCTGCGAAACGCCGGGATCCCGGAAGCGCACCGCTCCGTCCTGCCATGACGGCTGTGGAAATGACACCGGCTGGTCCTCACGTAACTCCCCTCATGCGAAATGGAGTTGACGCATGCCTGAAAACGAGCCCAACGAGCCCCGGGAGTACGCGCTGTACATCCCGAACGACCTGCGTGCCGTCACCGTCAGTCGCCGTACTCTCCGGCTGATCCTCACCATGCACGGGCTGATCCGCCTGGCCGACGTCGCCGAGCTGCTGGCGACGGAGCTGGTCTCCAACGCCGTACGCCACACCAAGGGGCCCGCCGCCCTTCGGGTGCGCTGGTCCGCGGGGGTGTTGCGGATCGGGGCGTGGGACGCCGACCCGGAGCCGCCCGAGCCGCCGGAGCCGTTCGACCAGGCTGCCGATCTGGAGGAGGGGTGGGGTCTTGCGCTGGTCCGGGCCTGTTCCGACCTGTGGGGCTGGCAGCCGCTGACGAGAGACGGCAACCGGGGGAAGTACGTGTGGTGCGAGCTGACCTCGGCGGCGTGAACGTTTTCTCGCCCCCCGAAAGGGTGAACGCATCCCGATCGCCCGGACGACCCATCCCTTGATCCACGTAGGTTGCGCACATGGTCACATCAGCTCACGAGGGCATGCACCGCATCTTCCAGGAGCGGCCCGAGATCCTCACGCCTGTTTTCGAGGTGCTGAGCGTCGAATTACCCGAGAAGGCGGCAGTGGACGCGATCGTCTCCGATGTGACGGAGGCCAAGCCCTTGGCGCGGCACGTCGACACCGTGCTGCGTGTCACCGCCGCCGACGGCGACGCCTTCCTCCTCGCCGTGGAGGCGCAGGAGCGGCGGGACCCGAAGAAGGAGTCGAGCTGGCCGTATTACATCGCGTATCTCAATGCGAAGTACGGCCTGCCCGTACTGCTGCTCGTGGCCTGCCGGGACCGGGCCACCGCCAAGTGGGCCGCCGGCCCGTTCCAGTGCGGAGCCCGTGGCTGGATCGCCCAGCGGACGTATCCCTTGGTCGTGAGTCCGGACAACATCCCGCCGGTCACCGACGAGAGAACGGCTGTCGAGAAGCCCGCCATGGCGGCGTTCTCCGCCCTGGTACACGCCAATAATCCTGACAACGACGTCATACTGGAGGCGCTGTCCCGTGCCCTCGCGCGGCTCGCCCCTGACGTCTCGGACTACATCTACCAGTTCCTGGACGCGGCACTGGGGAATACCCCTGCCGGAGACAAGTGGAGGAACCTCGTGACGTTCGTCAACTACTTCCCCGGCCGTGGAACGGTCATGGAGCGGGCCTACCTCGACGGCAAGGCCGAGGGCAAAGCCGAGGGCAAGGCCGAAGGCGAGGCCAAGGGGATCCTGTCCGTGCTGGAAGTGCGCGGCATTCCGGTATCCGACAGTGTGCGCGAGCGCATCACCACCTGCACCGATGTCGACCGCATGGACGCATGGCTGGAGCGTTCCCGCACGGTCGAGCGGGCCGAGGATCTGTTCGCCGAGGACCCCGAGGAAGGCTGACCTTTAGAGTGCCCGGATGAGCATCATCGGGGTCGGTATCGACGTGGCCGAGATCGACCGGTTCGCGGCGTCCCTCAAGCGGACGCCCGGGCTGGCTGAGCGGCTGTTTCTGCCAAGCGAGTTGCTGTTGCCCAGCGGGGAGCGGCGGGGGGTCGCCTCGCTCGCTGTTCGGTTCGCTGCCAAGGAGGCGCTCGCCAAGGCGCTCGGTGCGCCTCCCGGGCTGCACTGGACCGACGCAGAGGTCTACGTCGAGGACAGTGGGCAGCCACGGCTCCGGGTGAGTGGAACCGTGGCTGCCCGCGCGGCCGAGCTCGGTGTGCGGTCATGGCATGTGTCGCTGAGCCATGACGCCGGAGTGGCCTCGGCTGTCGTCATCGCCGAGGGGTGACGTTCACCGAGGCCCGTTCCTGCAAGTCGGCCCTCAGCAGATCGACTGACTGCTGTTCACCAGCCTGTTGTTGCGAAACGTCGTGTTCTCGCCGCACGGGCTTTCCCGTATCGCCGAGTTGGTCACCGTAAGGTTCTGGATGGTGATGTCCCGGTTGTTCGGGAACTCCGAGCGGGCCGCCAGGCGGATCTCGCCGCCGCCCGTGACGGTGCCGCTCTGGGCGGCGAGGTTCACGTTGTAGCAGTTCTCGATCAGGACCGAGTTGTTGCCGGTGTTCGAGATCGTCACCCTGTCGATCGTCGCGCCGCCGCTCTCCGAGACGCAGAAGACGCCCCGGCCGCCGCCGCGTGCGATGACCTCGCCGACGCGGATGTTGGTGGGGTACGAGCTGCCGACGCGGCCGTTGCGGTTGGCCATGCGGAAGGCCGCGTAGCCGGTGCCCGTGCCCGCGTTCTCCGCGTCCACCTTGGTGACCGTGGCGTTGATCGTCTGGTTGAGCAGCAGGCCCGACTCACCGACGTTGCGGGCGGTGACCGTGCCGATGGTGATGCCGTCGACGCCGTAGGTCTCGACCGCGTGGCTGGAGGCGCCGGAGACGTAGACGTTGTCGATGCGGACGTTGCGCGTCCACTGGCTGGTGTCGCCGCGGTTGTCGATGCGGACGCCGAGGCCGCGTGAGAGGCGCATGTCGATCTGGCCGAGCGTCACGTTTTGGACGTTGCGCAGGAAGATGCCGTACAGCGGGGTGCCGGTGAGGTTCAGGTGCTGGACCTCGACGTCCCGGGTGCCCCGGGAGTAGACCGGCGCCTGGTCGCCGGAGCCGGTGCCGGTGACGTTGATGGTGCCGCAGACGTCGAGCACGGTGTAGCTGGGCAGGGAGATGCGGGATCCGGCGGACATCGAGCCGGAGCCGCGGACCACGACCCGCTCCTTCGACGTGCGCCCCGACGTCAGGCTGTTGACCGCCGCCTGGACGGCCGCGCGCATGTCGGTGCCGGTGTAGACCGTGCTGCCGCCGCGGCGGGCGGTCCAGTTGCTGCCGTTCTGCACGGCCTCGGCCTGGTACGAGCCCTCGCCGCAGGCGGCCGCGGCCGCGGTGGCCGTCGCGGTCTGCGTCGACGTCGTCGGGGCGGCGGTGGCGGACAGGGTGCCGGCGGCGGTGAGGAGGGCGGCGGCGCCGGTGGCGGCGAGGAGTGCGGCTCTGCGTCCCATGGGGGTGGGGTCCTCTCGTCGAATCGATTCGACTGAATCGATTCATCCTGTGGGGGGCCGTGAGTTTGGCAAAGGCATGGCAAAGCGTCAATGGATGCGACGGAGTTGGTCGGTACGGGACACTCGACCGCATGCGTACTGCGTACAGCGTGGAGACGGTCAGGACGGCGGAGCGGGAGCTGATGGCGCGGCTGCCGGAGGGGGCGCTGATGCAACGCGCCGCCGCCGGGCTCGCCGCCGCCTGCGCGGATCTGCTCGGGCGGGTGTACGGCAGCCGGGTGGTGCTGCTGGTCGGCAGCGGCGACAACGGTGGTGACGCCCTGTACGCCGGGGCCCGGCTGGCCCGGCGCGGAGCCGGGGTCACCGCGGTGCTGCTCGCGCCGGAGCGTGCCCATGCCGGGGGGCTCGCGGCGCTGCGCCGGGCGGGGGGCCGGGCCGTGGGGACCGGTGCCGCCGAGGAGTTGATCGACCGGGCGGATCTCGTCGTGGACGGGATCGTCGGGATCGGGGGCAAGGGCGGGCTGCGGCCGGAGGCGGTGCCGCTGGCCGCCGCGGCGGAGCGGTCGCGGGCGGCCGTGGTCGCCGTCGATCTGCCGAGCGGGGTCGACGTCGACACCGGGGAGGTGCACGGGGCGGCGGTCCGGGCCGATCTGACGGTGACGTTCGGGACGCACAAGCCGGGGCTGCTGATCGACCCGGCGCGGACGTACGCCGGGTCCGTGCGGCTGGTCGACATCGGGCTGGAGTTGCCGGCCGGCGCCGACGTGGAGGCTCTCCAGCACGCGGATGTCGCGCGGCTGCTGCCGGTGCCGGTCGCGGAGAGCGACAAGTACCGCCGGGGCGTGGTCGGGATCGCCGCTGGGTCCGCGCGGTATCCGGGGGCCGCCGTGCTCGCCGTCGCGGGGGCGTTGCGGGGTGGGGCCGGGGCCGTGCGGTACGTCGGGCCGGCGGGGGACGCTGTCATCGCCCGGTTCCCCGAGACGCTGGTGTCCGACCAGGGGCCGCACAAGGCGGGGCGGGTGCAGGCGTGGGTCGTCGGGCCGGGGGCGGGGGATGACGTCGGCACGGTGGCGGAGGTGCTGGAGGCGGACGTGCCGGTGCTGATCGATGCGGACGGGTTGAGGCTGGCGGAGGTGGACGCGGTGCGGGCGCGTCGGGCGCCGACGTTGATGACTCCCCATGCGGGGGAGGCCGCGGCGCTGCTCGGGGTGGATCGGGGGGTCGTCGAGGGGGCGCGGCTGAGTGCGGTGCGGGAGTTGGCGGGGCGGTATGGGGCGACCGTGCTGCTGAAGGGGTCGACGACGTTGGTGGCCGACTCCGGGGGTGGGGCTGTGCGGGTGAATCCGACGGGGACGTCGTGGCTGGCTACGGCGGGGAGCGGGGACGTGTTGTCGGGGCTGGCGGGCTCGTTGCTGGCGGCGGGGCTCTCCGCGGTGGACGCGGGGAGTGTGGCGGCGTATGTGCATGGGCTCGCGGGGAGGTTGGCCGCGGACGGGGCCCCTGTGGGGGCGCATGATGTGGCTGCCGCTGTTCCGGAAGCCTGGCGGAATGTGACTGGGTAGCTGGGGGCGGGGACTCCTGCCCGCAGCTGAGCGGGGCGGGCGTCCGTAGCCGGGCGGCGCGGCTGTCCGGAGCTGAGCGGGGCGGGCGTGCGGAGCCGGGCGGCGCGGCTGCCCGGAGCTGAGCGGGCGGACGTCCGTAGCCGGGCAGCGCGGCTGTCCGGAGCTGAGCGGGGCGGACGTGCGGAGCCGGGCGGCGCGGCTGCCCAACGGCGGTCGGTCTGTGCCTCCGGGGTGGGTGTCCAGGGCCTCTGAGACACTGGGCGCGATGAACGAGACAGCTGTGCCGCGGACCGGGCCCCTGCGGGCCCGTGCCGAGATCGACCTGGGGGCCTTGCGGGCCAACGTGCGGACCCTGCGTGCCTGCGCGCCGGGCGCGGCCCTGATGGCCGTCGTGAAGTCCGACGCGTACGGCCACGGGGCGGTGCCGTGTGCCCGGGCGGCCGTGTCGGCGGGGGCGACCTGGCTGGGTACGGCGACGCCGGAGGAAGCGCTCGCGCTGCGGGCCCCCGAGGCCGGGCTGCCGGCGGATCTGCGGATCATGTGCTGGCTGTGGACGCCCGGCGGGCCCTGGCGGGAGGCGATCGAGGCCGACCTCGATGTGTCCGTGAGCGGGATGTGGGCGCTCAAGGAGGTCACCGACGCGGCGCGTCTGGCGGGGCGGGCCGCGCGGGTGCAGCTCAAGGCCGACACCGGGCTGGGGCGAGGCGGCTGCCAGCCGGGTGAGGACTGGGCCGAGCTGGTCGGTGAGGCGCTGCGCGCCGAGGCCGAGGGGCTGGTCCGGGTCACCGGGCTGTGGTCGCACTTCGCGTGTGCCGACGAGCCGGGGCATCCGTCCATCGCGGCCCAGCTCGCCCGGTTCCGGGAGATGGTCGCGTACGCGGAACAGCGGGGCGTGCGCCCCGAGGTGCGGCACATCGCCAACTCGCCCGCCACGCTCACCGTCCCCGACAGCCACTTCGACCTCGTCCGGACCGGCATCGCCCTGTACGGCGTCTCGCCCAGCCCCAAGCTGGGCACCCCGGCCGACTTCGGGCTGCGCCCGGTGATGACGCTGTCGGCCTCCCTGGCCCTGGTCAAGCACGTCCCGGGCGGGCACGGCGTCAGCTACGGGCACCACTACGTCACGCCCGGCGACACCACCCTCGGCCTGGTGCCCCTCGGCTACGCGGACGGCATCCCACGGCACGCCTCCTCGGCCGGCCCGGTCCTGGTCGATGGCAAGTGGCGTACGGTCGCGGGGCGGGTCGCCATGGACCAGTTCGTCGTCGACCTGGGCGGGGACGAGCCCGAGCCGGGCGCGGAGGCGGTCCTCTTCGGCCCCGGCGACCGCGGCGAGCCCACCGCCGAGGACTGGGCGCAGGCCGCGGGCACCATCGCGTACGAAATCGTCACCCGGATCGGAACACGAGTTCCGCGCGTCTACGTGAATGACGAACAAGACGGGTAACCCGCACGGGGACCCCCGTCCCGCGATCCCCCCACCGGCGGACGACAGCCGGACCAGCACCCCCGAGAACACCCCGAACAGCGGCCCGACCAGTAGCCCGGCGAAGAGGAGCGGTACGTGAGCGAGAGCAGTGCGGAGGCCGTCGCGGACGCCGCCACGGCGGTCGTCGCCTCCGCCGCCGCGGGAGCGACGGGAGGCTGGCGCCGCGCGACCGGCATCGCGGGCATGGCGATAGGCGTGGTCGCCGCGGGCGCGGCGGCCGGTGTCGCCCTCGAGCGGCTCACCGTCGGCCGGGGCATGCGGCAGAAGGCGCGGCTCGCCCTCGACTCGGCGGGACCGTACGGCGCGCTGCGCGGCACGCCCGGCAAGGCGTACTCCGACGACGGCACCGAGCTGTACTACGAGGTCGACGACGTGGACCCGGAGGCGGCCCCCGCGCTCACCCCGCGCCGCAGGCGGCTCTTCGGCCGCAAGGCGCCCGCCCCCGTCACCGTCGTCTTCAGCCACGGCTACTGCCTCAACCAGGACTCCTGGCACTTCCAGCGCGCGGCGCTGCGGGGCGTCGTACGGACCGTGCACTGGGACCAGCGCAGCCACGGCCGGTCCGCGCGGGGCGTCGCCCAGGTGGAGCGCGGCGAGCCGGTCACCATCGAGCAGCTGGGCCGCGACCTGAAGGCCGTCATCGACGCGGCCGTCCCCGAGGGGCCGATGGTGCTGGTCGGGCACTCCATGGGCGGGATGACGGTGATGGCGCTCGCCGACCAGTACCCGGAGCTGATCCGGAAGCGGGTCGTCGGCGTCGCCCTCGTCGGCACGTCGTCGGGGCGGCTCGGCGAGGTGAACTTCGGGCTGCCGGTCGCCGGGGTCAACGTGGTGCGGCGGGTGCTGCCCGGGGTGCTGAAGGCGCTGGGGCAGCGGGCCGAGCTGGTGGAGAAGGGGCGCCGGGCCACCGCCGACCTGTTCGCCGGGATCATCAAGCGGTACTCGTTCGCCTCGAAGGACGTCGACCCGGCGGTCGAGCGGTTCGCCGAGCGGATGATCGAGGGCACGCCGATCGACGTGGTCGCCGAGTACTACCCGGCGTTCGACAACCACGACAAGACCGAGGCGCTCGCCCACTTCGCGGACCTGCCGGTCCTGGTGCTCGCCGGGGTGCAGGACATGGTCACGCCCAGCGAGCACAGCGAGGCGATCGCCGACCTGCTGCCGGAGGCGGAGCTGGTGCTCGTCCCGGACGCGGGCCACCTGGTGATCCTGGAACACCCGGAAGTGGTCACCGACCGCCTCGCCGACCTGCTCACCCGCGCGGGTGCCGTGCCCGCAGGAGCTACCGTGGGTGGCTATGGAAGCACCAGCAGCACCGCACAACCCGGCTGAGTCCGGTTCGGTTCAGATCACCGTCACCTCTCCCGAGCAGATGCGGGAGCTGGGCCGCAGGCTCGCCAAGCTGCTGCGCGCCGGCGACCTCGTGATGCTCACCGGGGAGCTCGGCGCGGGCAAGACGACACTGACCCGCGGACTCGGCGAGGGGCTCGGCGTGCGCGGCGCGGTCACCTCCCCGACGTTCGTGATCGCCCGCGTGCATCCGCCGCTGGGCGACGGCCCGCCGCTCGTCCACGTCGACGCCTACCGGCTGTCCGGCGGGCTGGAGGAGATGGAGGACCTCGACCTCGACGTCTCGCTGCCCGAGTCCGTGATCGTCGTGGAGTGGGGCGAGGGCAAGGTCGAGGAGCTGACCGAGGACCGGCTCCAGGTCGTCATCCACCGGGCCGTGGGCGACACCACCGACGAGGTGCGGCACGTGACGGTGACCGGGCTGGGGGAGCGCTGGGCGGGGGCCGACCTCAGCGCGCTGTCGGCGTAGGCCGTGTGGCGTCCCATGCGTTCCGACAAGACGTCGGCAAAATCTTGCGTTCACGTCATGGGCGTGGTCACATGGTATCCCGTCCGTAGTTAGGTGTACCTAACTACGCCCGCCCCCGGTCCACAGGAGGCGCCCATGCCGGCCACGGAACGAGACGAGGCGCGCCCGCGCGTGCAGTCCGGGGTGTCCATGCGCGAGCTGCTGGCGGCTTGCGCCGCCGCGCAGACGATCTCGACGCCGCCCCGGTTGCCCGACCCGGAGCTGTCCGGGCCGGAGGTGTCCGGGCCGGTCGAGGAGCACCGCGAGGCCGCCTGAGCCCTGGCTGGCCCAGCCAGTGAGCCCTGTCCGGTCTAGCGGACGACGACGATCTTCCGCCCGATCGTGGCGAACATCCACATCGCGTCGCCGTCCGCCCGCGACTCCCGGATGCCGCCCGTCTTCACCCGGGGATCCGGTGCCGGCGTCGAGCCGTCCACGGCCGCGCTGAAACCGATGGACACGCCGTCCACGCTGGTGAAGCGCACGACGTGCTCGACGGGAGTGCCGTCGGAGCCGGTGACGGCCTTGGAGCGGGACGTGACCCGGTAGCTGCCGGGCGCCGGGTCCACCGCGCTGGGGTAGACCTTGAACGTGCGCTCGACCTTGTCGCCGCCGCCGACCAGCCACACCCGGTCGGCCCCCAGCGCGTAGACGACGCGCTCACCCGTACCGGACCCCGTCGGCAGGGCGGTGGGGTTCGCCTTCTTCCGGGGTGCCTGCGGTGCGCTGGCCGCCGGAGAGGCGCCCGCGTGCGGCTTGCCCAGGCCGGCCGGGACGGTCGCCGAGGCCTGGTAGGCCAGGAAGCCGACCGTCGCGAGGGCGGCCGCGGTGAGCCCGGCCACCATTCCCGAGCTGCTGCCTGCCACCGGCGCCCACCTCCGTGTCGTCCGTCCGTGCCGTGACGGTAGGTGACGGTAGCAGCAGGTGACCGCCCGCCCGGGGCGGCCGTGCCGGGGGCGCGGGAGCCGTAGGCTGTTTGCGTGCTCTTGCTCGCTCTGGATACCGCCACACCCGCCGTCACCGTCGCGCTGCACGACGGCAGGGACGTCATCGCCTCGTCGAGCCAGGTCGACGCGCGCCGGCACGGTGAGCTGCTGCTGCCGGCGATCGACCGGGTGCTCGCCGAGGCCGGTCTGCGCCTCGACGCCGTCACCGGCATCGTCGTCGGCATCGGGCCCGGCCCGTACACCGGACTGCGCGTCGGTCTGATGACCGCGGACACCTTCGGACTCGCGCTCGGCGTGCCCGTGCACGGTGTGTGCACGCTGGACGGCCTGGCGTACGCCGCCGACCTGGAGGGCCCGTTCGTCGTGGCGACCGACGCCCGCCGGAAAGAGGTCTACTGGGCCCGGTACGCCGACTCCCGCACCCGCGTCACGGACCCGGCCGTCGACCGGCCCGCCGACATCGCCGAGCAGGTCAAAGGCCTGCCCGCGGTCGGCGCGGGCGCGCTGCTCTACCCGGACACCTTCCCGGGCGCGCACGAGCCCGAGCACGTGTCCGCCGCCGCCCTGGCCCGCCTGGCCGCCGAGAAGCTCGCCCAGGGGGAGGAACTCGCCGCTCCCCGGCCGCTGTACCTGCGCCGGCCCGACGCCCAGGTCCCCAAGAACTACAAGGTGGTCACCCCGAAGTGACCGGACCCGTGACGCCCGTGCTGCGCGAGATGCGCTGGTGGGACATCGATCCCGTGCTGGAGCTGGAGCGGGACCTGTTCCCGGAGGACGCCTGGTCGCGCGGCATGTTCTGGTCCGAGCTGGCCCATGCGCGCGGGCCGGAGGCGAACCGGCGGTACGTGGTGGCCGAGGCGGGCGAGCGGATCGTCGGGTACGCCGGACTCGTCGCCTCCGGCGAGCAGGCCGACATCCAGACCATCGCCGTGGCCCGCGACCACTGGGGCACCGGCCTCGGCAGCCGGCTGCTGACCGAACTGCTGAAGGCGGCGACCGCGTTCGAGGTCGCCGAGGTGATGCTGGAGTGCCGCGTCGACAACGTCCGCGCGCGGAAGCTGTACGAGCGCTTCGGCTTCGAACCCATCGGTTTCAGGCGCGGCTACTACCAGCCGGGGAACGTGGACGCCCTGGTGATGCGCCTGACCACGGCATCCGGCAGCGGCTCCGCCGCGGGTGCACAGTATCCGACAGCGGCTGAGCCGCCGTCCGTACAAGGAACCGAGATCCATGACTGACGAACCCCTGGTGCTGGGGATCGAGACCTCCTGCGACGAGACCGGCGTCGGCATCGTCCGCGGCACCACCCTGCTGGCCGACGCCGTCGCCTCCAGCGTCGACGAGCACGCCCGCTTCGGCGGGGTCGTGCCCGAGGTCGCCTCCCGGGCCCACCTCGAAGCGATGGTGCCGACCATCGACCGCGCGCTGAAGGAAGCGGGGGTGAGTGCGAAGGACCTGGACGGCATCGCCGTCACCGCCGGTCCCGGCCTCGCCGGAGCCCTGCTGGTCGGCGTCTCGGCGGCGAAGGCGTACGCGTACGCCCTCGGCAAGCCGCTGTACGGCGTCAACCACCTCGCCTCCCACATCTGCGTGGACCAGCTGGAGCACGGCCCGCTGCCGGAGCCGACGATGGCGCTGCTGGTCAGCGGCGGCCACTCCTCGCTGCTGCTGTCCTCCGACATCACCTCCGACGTGCGGCCGATGGGCGCGACCATCGACGACGCGGCGGGCGAGGCCTTCGACAAGATCGCCCGGGTGCTGGACCTCGGCTTCCCCGGCGGTCCGGTCATCGACCGGTACGCCAAGGAGGGCGATCCGAACGCGATCATGTTCCCGCGCGGCCTGACCGGCCCGCGCGACCCGGCGTACGACTTCTCCTTCTCGGGGCTGAAGACGGCCGTGGCCCGCTGGATCGAGGCCAAGCGGGCGGCCGGGGAGGAGGTGCCGGTGCGGGACGTGGCGGCCTCCTTCCAGGAGGCGGTCGTGGACGTGCTGACCCGCAAGGCCGTGCGGGCCTGCAAGGACGAGGGTGTCGACCACCTGATGATCGGTGGCGGTGTCGCCGCCAACTCCCGCCTGCGGGCTCTCGCCCAGGAGCGCTGCGAGGCGGCCGGGATTCGGCTGCGGGTGCCGCGTCCCAAGCTGTGCACGGACAACGGGGCGATGGTGGCCGCGCTCGGCGCGGAGATGGTCGCCCGCAACCGGTCGACGTCCAGCTGGGACCTGTCGGCGGACTCGTCCCTGCCGGTGACGGACCCTCACGTCCCGGGCCACGACTACGTGCACGAGGTCAGCAAGGAGAACCTGTACCCGTGACGGTCGCCTTGATGTGGGAGGCGCGGGCGGTGCCCGGGCGGGGGGAGGAGCTGCTGGCCTGGGTCCGGGCGCAGGAGCTGTCCGAGCGGCCCCTGCGCCGGGAGACCTTCCGGGCGCCGCAGGACCGGGTTCTGGTGATCACCTGGTGGGATGCGCCGTACGACGCGGAGTTGCCCGAACTGCCGGAGCCGGGCGGGGAGTTGGTCACGCGGGCTGTGCACCGGTGGCGGTTCGAGTCGGTGGGCGTGAGCTGACCGAGAGCGCCCACGGACTGCTCCGCACGCGGCCCCGCCACAGCAGCGGGCCGTTGCGGCGATCCCAGTGGGGGGAGGACCGCGCCGGTGTCCTCGACGGGGACCGCCTTCTCGAAGCGTCGCACCTCGCTGAGGCCCTTGATCCCGGTGGGCTACGCCCTGTCCGACACCTCCGTCCCGCACCGCAGCCGCCGGTCGGGGCCGAGCACCCGGAGAGGCCCGGTGAGCCTCAGCCGTGCCGTGTGGCGTACGTCCGCGCTGGACGCCGCCAGCCGTAGTTCGAGGGCGCCCGGCTCAACCACCCTGCGGCCCGAACGGTCGGTGAAGGCCGAGAGATCGGTGTGGAAGCGGAACGTCACGCGCGCGGACTCGCCCGGCGCCAGCTCCACCCGCTGATAGCCGACCAGGCGGACGTCCGGGCGGGTCACCGACGCCACCGGGTCGTGCAGGTACAGCTGGACGACCTCCGCCCCCGGGCGGTCGCCGGTGTTGCGGACGGTGAGCGAGAGGTCGCAGCTGCCGTCCGTGCCGATGTCGGGGTCCGTGCCCGCGAAGTCGCCCCACGCGAACGTCGTGTACGAGCGGCCGTGGCCGAAGGCGTACAGCGGGGTCGGGTCCAGGTTGCTGACCTCGTCCGCCAGGCCCAGCGGCGGCTGGAGGTAGGTCCAGGGCTGGCCGCCGGGGACCTGCGGGACGCTGACCGGCAGCCTCCCCGACGGGTTCACGCGGCCTGACAGCACTCCCGCCACCGCCGGGCCGCCCTCCTCCCCCGGGAAGAAGGCCTGGACGACGGCGCCCAGGCGGCCGTGCCAGCGGCCGAGTGCGTAGGGGCGGCCGGTCAGCAGGACCAGGACGACCGGGACGCCGGTGGCGACCAGGGCGTCCAGCAACTCGCCCTGGACTCCGGGGAGTCGCAGGTCGGCGGCGTCGCAGCCCTCGCCCGAGGTGCCGCGGCCGAACAGGCCCGCCCGGTCGCCGAGGACCGCCACGCACACGTCCGCCTCGGCGGTGCGGGCCACCGCCTCCTCGAAGCCCGCGGTGTCCGGGCCGGAGGTGTCGCAGCCCTCCGCGAACGTCACCTTCGCGTCGGGGAGTTCGGTACGCAGCGCCTCCAGCAGCGTCGGGATCTCGATGCCCGTCGGCACGCCGGGGTGGTGGGTGAGGACGTGGGACGGGAAGGAGTAGCAGCCCAGCATGGCCAGGGCGTCGGCCGCCCTCGGTCCGACCACCGCGATCCTTGTGTCCGGGGCCAGGGGGAGGAGGCCGTCCGGGTTGTCCAGCAGCACCACCGACTCCTCGGCCAGGCGGCGGGCGAGGATGCGGTTGGCCGTGGAGTCCAGCTCGATGGCGGTGGCCGGCTCGGGGGTCCAGTCCTCGTCCAGCAGGCCCAGTTCGCACTTCTGGAGCAGGACGCGGCGGGCCGCGCGGTCCACCAGGTCCTTTGGGACCTCGCCGGCGCGGACCGCGTCCAGGAGGGGCTTTCCGTAGCACTTCACGGTCGGCAGTTCGACGTCGATGCCGGCGGCGAGCGCCGCGTGCGCCGCCTGGGCGGGGCTGCCCGCGACCCGGTGGAGGGTCTCCAGGAATCCGATGCCGAAGTAGTCGGCGACCACCGTGCCGGTGAACCCCCACTCCTCGCGCAGCAGCCGGGTCAGCAGCTCGGGGTCCGCCGAGGCCGGGACGCCGTCCGTCTCGGTGTAGGCGGCCATCACCGAGCGGGCCCCGCCCTCGCGCAGCGCCATCTCGAACGGCGGCAGCGTGATGTCGGCGAACTCCCGGATCCCGGCCCGTACGGGCGCGAGGTTGCGGGCACCGGCCGAGGAGGCGTACCCGGCGAAGTGCTTGAGCGTGGCGACGACCCCGGCCGACTCAAGGCCGCGTACGTACGCGGTGCCGATCGTGCCGACCAGGTACGGGTCCTCGCCGATCGTCTCCTCCACCCGGCCCCAGCGCGGGTCCCGTACGACGTCCAGGACCGGGGCGAGGCCCTGGTGGACGCCGACCGCGCGCAGGTCCCGGCCGATGCGGCGGGCCATCTCCTCGACCAGTTCGGGGTCGAAGCTCGCGCCCCAGGCCAGCGGGACGGGGTAGGCGGTGGCCTGCCAGGCGGTGAAGCCGGCCAGGCACTCCTCGTGGGCGATCGCCGGGATGCCGAAGCGGCCCGCCTCGCTGATGCGGCGCTGGGCGCGGGCGAGGGCCTGCGCGCCCAGCGCCGGGTCCACGGGGGCCGTGCCGAAGGAGCGGGTGAGCTGACCGAGGCCCAGGGTGATCAGCTGGTCCCAGTCGTAGTCGACGGTCATGTCGTGCTGGTGGGGGGCGACTCCGTCGCCGTCCGTGTCCGCGCCCACCCACACGCCGTACAGCTGGGCGGTCTTCTCCTCCAGGGTCATTCGGGAGAGCAGGTCGTCGACGCGGGCGGCGGCGGGCAGGGCGGGGTCACGCCAGGGCGCGGTGGTCATGAAGCTCCTGTCGGGTGGACGGACGGCCCTTTCGCGAACACTCTGTCGAATGTTTCGGTATCCATATCGAATGTTCCGGGAACCTATGGCGATGCGAAGACTTCGTCAAGAGGTCCCGCAGGGATACGATCGCCGCCATGACATCCCCGGAGCCCGCTGAAACCCGGACGCAAGGGCGGTCCACGCAGACCGCGACGCTTGCCGAGATCGCCCGTGAGGCCGGCGTGTCGGCGCCGACTGTTTCGAAGGTCCTCAACGGCCGCGCCGACGTCGCCCCGGCCACCCGGACCCGCGTCGAGGAGCTGCTGCGCGCCCACGGCTACCGGCGCCGCCGGGCCGAGGCGACCCGTTCCCCCCTGATCGACCTGGTCTTCCACGAACTGGAGAGCGCCTGGGCGATGGAGGTCATCCGGGGCGTGGAGAACGTGGCCCGGGATGCCGGGCTGAGCGTGGTGCTCTCCGAGAGCGCGGGGCGGCTGACGCCCGGGCGGACCTGGGCCGACCAGGTCGCGGCGCGCCGCCCGCACGGCGTGATCCTGGTGCTGTCCGGGCTCGACGAGTCCCAGCGCGCGCTGCTGACCAGCCGGTCCATCCCGTTCGTGGTGATGGACCCGGCCGGTGACCCGGGCGCCGACGTGCCGTCGATCGGCGCGACCAACTGGCAGGGCGGGCTGGCGGCCACCCGGCATCTGGTCGAGCTGGGGCACCGCAGGATCGGCGCGATCAGCGGGCCGTCGCGGATGATGTGCAGCCGCGCCCGTGTCGACGGCTACCGGGCCGCGCTGGAGACGGCCGGTCTTCCGGTGGAGCCCGGCCTGATCATGGCCGGCGACTTCCACCACGAGGCCGGCTACCGGCAGGGCCTCGCCCTGCTGCGCCGCCCGGACCGGCCCACCGCGGTCTTCGCCGGCAACGATCTCCAGGCGCTCGGCTTCTACGAGGCCGCGCGCGAGCTGGGGCTGCGCATCCCCGAGGACGTGAGCGTGGTCGGCTTCGACGATCTGCCGGTGGCCCGCTGGGTGGGGCCGCCGCTGACGACCGTACGGCAGCCGCTGACCGAGATGGCCGAGGCGGCGGCCAAGCTGGTCCTCGACCTCGGCCGGGAGGGGGACACCCCGGCGACCCGGGTGGAGCTGGCGACCAGCCTGGTGGTGCGCAGCAGCACGGGGGCGCCTCCGGCGGCCTAGCGCAGAGGCCTGTGGCTGTATTGACGGGTGTTCCGGTGCCGTCACGCTGATCCGAAGAAAGTCGGCCGTTGGATCGAAAGTTTCGGAGAATTCGCTGCCTGGTGGGCCAACGGTGCCGGTGGTGACGATGGGGTGCCGGTGGTGACGGTGGTGGGTCCCGGCCGAGAAGTCTGAAAATTGCCGAAGAATCGCTCTGGACCGGGAGATGCCGCGGGGCTCGTGGCGGCCGAGGAGGCCGCTGGTGGTGGAGGAGACGGACTTCTACGGCGGCCGGATCAACGGCCGGCGCACACGCTGGTCGGCGCTGCGGCCGGAGGAACGGCTGCGGCTGGTCGGACCGAGGGCGGCTCGCTGCTGCCGGCGCTGAGCTACGACGGGTGGCCCTTCGTGGACTGGGGGACGCTGTTCCGTCGCACGGCCCGCCGGATCCGCGAGCGCTTCGAGCCGCGGTCCCCCGAGGTCGCCCCGCATCGTCAGCCCGGCCGTGGTGACGCGCTGCGCCAAGCGTGCGAGCATCGTCCGCCGCTCGGTCACTCCCGCCGCCGGTTCCGCCCCGGCTGACCTCAGCCCACCGCCTTCTTGACGAGCGCGCTGATGCGCTGTTCGTCGGCTGCGGTCAGCTCCTTCAGGGCGTAGGCGGTCGGCCACATGGGGCCGTCGTCGAGCGCCGCCTGGTCGCTGAATCCGAGCGTGGCATACCTCGACTTGAACTTCTGCGCGCTCTGGAAGTGGCAGATGACCTTGCCGTCTCTGGCGTAGGCGGGCATCCCGTACCAGAGCTTGGGCGTGAGGTCCGGAGCGGCGGCCTTGACGATGGCGTGGATCCGCTCGGCGAGGACCCGGTCCGCCTCCGGCATCTCGGCGATCTTCGCCAGCACATCGCGCTCCGCTGCCGCCTCCTTCTCCGCCCGCGAACCGCGCCGCGCCGTAGCCTTCTTCTGCTCCTGCGCGTGCTCCTTCATCGCGGCCCGCTCCTCGGCGGTGAATCCGTTGTACTGCTCGGCGGCCGTGCCGGAGTTCTCGGCAGACGACTTCGTGTGCTGCATGGCAGATTTCCTCTCGTGCAGGGATGAGACAGGTCGGGGCGGGAGTTCAGGGCCGGGAGTCAGGACAGCGCAGACGCCGTGGACGGCGCGGGGGTGAGCGACGTGGCGGCCTCCCAGTGGAATCCGTCCGGGTCGGTGAAGGGGCCGGCGGTGCTGCCGAGGACGATGCGGTGCGAGCCGGTGCCGTCGGCGGGGACGCCGAGGTCCCTGGCCAGGCCGCGGCGCTTGTACAGCGCCAGCTTGACGGGGCTGGACTCGACGGAGGTGAACTCGGCGTACTTGCCGCCGAAGCTCCTGGCCACGGTCAGGCCCCGGCCGACGTAGAACTGCTTGCTGGCCTTCACGTCCTCGACGCCGAGCAGGAGGACGATCTCGTCGATCTCGCGGGTGGCCGGGCCGGTGTCCTTCTTCGCCGAGGTCGCGACCTTCCAGATCGTCCCGTCCGGCGCCTGGACGACGCCGCCGTAGCCCCACAGCGACTTCGCGGCGGGCTTCAGCACTGTGGCGCCGGCGTCCACGGCGGCGCCGAGGAAGCTGTCGACGGTGGCAGGCCGGGACACCGTGAGCGCCAGGGTGAAGCCGCGGAATCCGGTGGAGTGCGCCTCGGACGCCCGCAGGCGTATGTGCGTGTCCACTCCGAAGGCGGTGTAGAAGCGGCGGGCGGCCTCGGGGTCGGCCACCTCGAGGGTGACGGATGCGATGGACGTGGTGGATGCGGTGGTTGCCATGGCCATCACGCTATGGGCTGCTCGGCGGCCGGGGCTTCTCGATTCCTGACCGGTCTTGTCACCTGCTTCGCCACACACGCCGGCATCCCCTCCACCGTGACCGCAGGCCCCGCATCACCGGCCGTACTTGTGGCATCGGCATGGTCGGCCGCCGCATCCGCCGCGCGGCGCCGGAAGGCCCCGGGCGGCAGGCCGACCAACTCTGTGAAGCGGGTGGTGAACGTGCCCAGCGACGCGCAGCCGACCGCGAAGCAGACCTCGGTGACGCTGAGGTCGCCACGCCGCAGCAGCGCCGTGGCGCGCTCGATGCGACGCGTCATCAGGTACGCGTACGGCGACTCGCCGTAGGCGGCCCGGAACTGCCGGCTGAGGTGCCCGGCGGACATGTTCGCATCGCGGGCGAGCGCCTCCACGTTCAGCGGCTGCGCGTACTCCCTGTCGATCCGGTCGCGGACGCGGCGCAGCCGCGCGAGATCGGTCAGGCGCTGCGCCTCGACGCGTGCACGTCGCCATTCGGGCTGACACATGGGAGAACTCCCCTTTCTTTCCTCTTCCATCGACGCCTACGAGCGCCTGCAGCCTGGGGTGCCTGCCTCGGCAGGCACCCCAGGCGCTCGGTGATGAGGACCGGCCCACCGGAGCCGACCAGCCGGTCGAGCAACTGCCGGACAGCGGCGGGGACGGACTTCCGGTCCCTGTCCGGTTCAACGAGGATGCGGACGCGGCCCTGGTGGGCGGTCGGCGCAGCGGGCACCTCTGCAATGGTGCGCCGTGTTCTTTGCGGGTACGCCGTGCCGGCCGACACGGCCGCATCGATGCCCGTACGGCTCAGCGCAGCTCCTGGATGCGGACCAGGTTGCCCGCGGGGTCGCGGAACGCGCAGTCACGGATGCCGTACGGCTGCTCGGTCGGCTCCTGGACGACCTCGGTGTCACCGGCCTGCAGCTTCTCGAACGTGGCGTCGAGGTCCGGGGTGGCCAGCAGGATCCAGCCGTAAGTGCCCTTGGCCATCATCTCGGCGATGGTGCGGCGCTCGTCCTCGGTGATCCCGGGGTCGGCGGCCGGCGGTGCCAGGAGGAGGGACGTGTCTGGCTGACCGGCCGGGCCGACCGTGATCCAGCGCATCCTGCCCTGCCCGACGTCGCTGCGGACCTCGAAGCCCAGGACGTCGCGGTAGAAGGCGAGCGACGCGTCCGGGTCGTCGTGCGGCAGGGAGCTCGTGTGAATGGTGATGTCCATGACGAGCAGGTTAGGCCGCCTCCCTGACTCACGCTTCTCGATTCCTGATCATTCCGGCCACGCTCGGACGTTCACGTGTCCTGTCGCGGGAAACGTTCCGCGTGACACTCCAGGCCCGGCGCGGGCAAGGCCGTCTTCCGATTCATCGAGTTCGCCACGCCCGGTGCCTGAGGACGGGAGCCATGATTGGCCCCGACGTGAGAGGCGAACAGCACCGCGAACGCCGCGGCCGAGGTACCTCATCGCCCGCGGCGTCGCCGCCCCCGCCCGCGCCGAGGCAACGGCCGGCGCCCCGGACCCGTACGCCCTCCAGGCCCCCATCGCCGCATGCCACGCGCACGCGTACGCGTACGAGGAGACCGACTCGGCGCGGATCGCCCTCCTGTACGGCCTGCTCGCGGCCCGATTCCCCTCGCCGTCGTCGAGTTGGACCGCGCGGTGGCCGTCTCGATGGCCTCCTGACCGCAGCGGCCGCCTCCCCGCACAGGCCGCCTGGCTACACGGGCCGTCCGACGAGCATGGTCGGCGCCCCCGCGACCCGCGTCAGGAACACCGTGGCGGAGTGCGGCCCCTGCGGCTTGGGCAGCACCTTCCGGCGCAGTTCCTCCGGTTCGACCGCCGACCCCCGCTTCTTCACGACCAGCGTGCCGACCTCCCGCTCCCGCAACAGCGCCTTGAGTTTCTTGGCGTTGAAGGGGAGCTGGTCGGTGATCTCGTACGCGGTGGCGAACGGCGTAGGCCGGAGCTCGTCCGCGGTGACGTACGCGATGGTCGCGTCGAGCAGTCCGCCGTCGAGCCGCTGGGCGACCTCGGCGACCAGATGGGCGCGGATGACGGCGCCGTCGGGCTCGTACAGGTAGCGCCCGACGGGGCGTACCTCCGGGTCGGGCAGGCCCTGGGAGGGCAGGGTGTGCGGCCCGGGCAGCAAGGTGGCCCGCACCGCCCCCGGCTCGGTGCCGAACCACAGCACCGCCTCCTTCACGTCCCCGCCGTCGGAGATCCACTCGGCCTCGGCGTCGGAGGGGATCGCCTCGTGCGGAACGCCGGGCGCGATCTTCAGGGCGGCGACCCGGGGTGCCCTGCGCGCCGCCTCGATCGCCCACGACAGGGGCGGCGAGTACGCCTCGGGGTCGAAGACGCGGCCCCGCCCGCCCCGCCGGGCCGGGTCGACGAAGACGGCGTCGTGGCCGGCCGTGTCCACCTCCGTGACGTCGGCCTGGCGCACCTCGATCAGGTCGGCGAGCCCCAGCGCGTCGGTGTTCGCGCGGACCACCGCCGCCGTCAGCGGGTCCCGGTCCACCGCCAGCACCCGGATCCCGGCGCGCGCCAGCGCGATCGCGTCACCGCCGACCCCGCAGCACAGGTCGGCCACCGAGGTCACGCCCAGCTCCTGCATGCGCCGGGCGCGATACGTGGCGACGCTCGCCCGGGTCGACTGCTCGACCCCGTTCGGCGTGAAGAACATCCGCTCGGCGTCCTCGGCCCCGAACTTCGCCACCGCCCGCTGCCGCAGCCGCGCCTGGCCGAGCGCCGCCGACACCAGCTCGGCGGGGTGCTCGCGGCCCAGCCGGGTGGCGACGGCGAGCTCCCGCGCCGGGTCGGTACCGCGCACCTCGTCGAGGAGGGCACGGCCTTCGGGGGTGAGGAGGGGAGCGAGGTCGTTCACCGGAACATTCACCTGACCATTGTCGGCCGGAGGGAGGTGTGGGCCAGTCGGTGGATGGTCTGCCTCCGGCCGCGGTGTCGGGCCGGGTTCGGGGCGGCGCCCTGCGAGGATCCAGCTCCATGCGAGCAGTCGTACAAAATGATAGAAGTCGGGCATTCGGGGGTGCGCGGATCGGCCTCACCGTGCTCGCCCTCGCCGCCCTCGCCTCGGGCTGCGGGCAGGACGGCGGTTCCGGGACGCGGCCGGCCGCCGGGCAGCAGCCCCTCGACGCACCCCCGGCCCGCGCGCTCGACTCCTACGCCGGCAAGCTGCGCGCGGCCCACGCCGCCCGGGCCGCCGCCGCGCGGCGCTGGGGCCTGAAGAAGGTCCCGCTGACGGCCCCGCCGCCCCCGGTGAAGAAGCCGAGGATCACCACTCGCGAGGGCTTCGAGGTCGACGGCCACCGGGAGCTGGACCTTCCCCCGGTCTTCACCACCGTCCCCACCAAGGACAAGGTCGTCTTCCTCACCATCGACGACGGCGCCGAGAAGGACCCGGCGTTCCTGCGCATGATGAGCGAGCTGCGCGTCCCGTACACCGCCTTCCTCAGCGGCTACCTGATCAAGGAGGACTACGGCTACTTCAAGAAGATGCAGGCCAGGGGAGCGGTTCTGAACAACCACACCCTCCACCACCCCTACCTGCCCGCACTGTCGTACGCCCGCCAGAAACGCGAGATCTGCGGCATGCAGGACGTGATCGAGGAGCGCTACGGCAAGCGCCCCGTCCTGTTCCGCCCGCCCTTCGGCAACTACAACGGGGCCACCCTGCGCGCGGCCAAGGCCTGCGGGATCAAGTACGTGCCCCTGTGGAACGAGGAGGTCTTCGTCGACCGCTGGGAGTACCGCGAGTGGCACCGCGAGCTGCGCCCCGGCGACATCGTCCTCAGCCACTTCCGGGGCCCGGACCACTGGGAGGGCTCGATGCGCGACATGGTCCGCCTCTTCCTGAACAAGGTCACGGCCGAGGGATACGCGGTGGGGCGTTTGGAGGACTACCTGTGAGGCCACGCGGCTGGGCGGTCGGGGTCCTGGCCCTCGCCGCCCTGCTCGGCGGCTGCGCCGAGCCGCCGCGGTCGGACGCCCGGGCCCGGGCGGAGGCGCACCAGCAGGCACGCGCCGGACTCCCACCGGTCTCCGGGCTCCCACCCGCCTCCGGACTCCCACCGGTCGTGGACCACATCCCCACCCGCGACCGGGTCGTCTTCCTGACGTACGACGACGACGCCGAGCGGGAACCGAGCTTCGCCGACCTGATCCGTGAACGGCGCCTCCCGGTCAGCCTCTTCCTCACGGACCGCGTCGTCGGACCGGCGTACGGCCACCTCGCGCGACTGCGGGCGGTCGGCGCGAGCATCCAGAACCACACCCTCGACCACCCCGCCCTGCGCGGGCTGCCCTATGCCGGCCAGCGCGCCGAGATCTGTGGCCAGCAGGACAAACTCCACGCCCGTTTCGGTGTCCGCCCCCACCTCTTCCGCCCGCCCCACGGCACGTACGACACGACCACCCTCCGCGCCGCCGCCGACTGCGGCATCACGGCGCTCGTGCTGTGGCGGGCGGCCGTGCGGGGCGACGGCGGGCTGACGTACACCCGTGGCGAGCACCGCCTGCGCCCCGGCGACATCGTGGCCGTCGACCCGGACGCCGGCACGACGGGCCTGCCCGTGGTGGAACGGACCCGGCTGCTGCTGCGGGAGATCGAGGGGCGGGGGCTGAGGGTGGGGCGGTTGGAGGACTACCTCTGACGGCGGCGCCGGTCGGCGGTGGTCGGCCCGTCCGGCGCTCGAGGACGAGGCCGTTGAAGCCGAAGCGGGGGTTTGGGGGAGGCAGCCCCAGAGGCCTCCACACCAACGCCGAGTGCCTGGGAAGACGGACATCCGCCGAAGCCCCCGGCCGACGCGCCGCCGGCAATTGGCACTCCGCTTGACCGAGTGCTAACCGCGGTCATAGTCTCGGCTCTGGCACTCCCCCTAGGAGAGTGCCAACAACGCGACGGGCAGGTCCGGCACCCGCGACGACGGATCGACCTGGTCGCCACCTCAGACAGTTAACCCCGTGAGATCTCCGAAGGGGGAGGTCGGATCGTGACGACCGCCAGCTCCAAGGTTGCCATCAAGCCGCTCGAGGACCGCATCGTGGTCCAGCCGCTGGACGCCGAGCAGACCACGGCCTCTGGCCTGGTCATTCCGGACACCGCCAAGGAGAAGCCCCAGGAGGGCGTCGTCCTGGCCGTGGGCCCGGGCCGCTTCGAGAACGGCGAGCGCCTCCCGCTCGACGTGAAGACCGGCGACATCGTGCTGTACAGCAAGTACGGCGGCACCGAGGTGAAGTACAACGGCGAGGAGTACCTCGTCCTCTCGGCTCGCGACGTGCTCGCGATCATCGAGAAGTAATTCACCCGCTTCACCTCGAAGCACCTGCTTTGCACTGCGCCCCTGGCCCCCGCGACCATTAATCAGCCGGGCGCCCGGGGCGCAGTTTCTTTCACCTAGATTTCCGAGAGGGCTCCCGCTGCCATGGCGAAGATCCTGAAGTTCGACGAGGACGCCCGTCGCGCCCTCGAGCGCGGCGTCAACAAGCTTGCCGACACGGTCAAGGTGACGATCGGCCCCAAGGGCCGCAACGTCGTCATCGACAAGAAGTTCGGCGCCCCCACCATCACCAACGACGGTGTCACGATCGCCCGTGAGGTCGAGATCGAGGACCCGTACGAGAACCTCGGCGCCCAGCTGGTCAAGGAGGTGGCGACCAAGACCAACGACATCGCGGGTGACGGTACGACCACCGCGACCGTGCTGGCCCAGGCGCTGGTCCGCGAGGGCCTGAAGAACGTCGCCGCCGGTGCCTCCCCGGCCGCCCTGAAGAAGGGCATCGACGCCGCCGTCGCCGCGGTCTCCGAGGACCTGCTCGCCTCGGCCCGCCCGATCGACGAGAAGTCCGACATCGCCGCCGTCGCCGCGCTGTCCGCCCAGGACCAGCAGGTCGGTGAGCTCATCGCCGAGGCGATGGACAAGGTCGGCAAGGACGGTGTCATCACCGTCGAGGAGTCCAACACCTTCGGCCTGGAGCTGGACTTCACCGAGGGCATGGCCTTCGACAAGGGCTACCTGTCGCCGTACTTCGTGACGGACCAGGAGCGCATGGAGGCCGTCCTGGAGGACCCGTACATCCTCATCCACCAGGGCAAGATCTCCGCCATCGCGGACATGCTGCCGCTGCTGGAGAAGATCATCCAGGCGAACTCCTCCAAGCCGCTGCTGATCATCGCCGAGGACGTCGAGGGCGAGGCCCTGTCCACCCTCGTCGTCAACAAGATCCGCGGCACCTTCAACGCCGTCGCCGTCAAGGCCCCCGGCTTCGGTGACCGCCGCAAGGCGATGCTGCAGGACATGGCGGTCCTCACCGGCGCCACGGTCATCTCCGAGGAAGTCGGCCTCAAGCTCGACCAGGTCGGCCTGGACGTGCTCGGCACCGCCCGCCGCGTCACCGTCACCAAGGACGACACCACGATCGTCGACGGTGCCGGCAAGTCCGAGGACGTGCAGGGCCGCGTCGCCCAGATCAAGGCCGAGATCGAGGCCACCGACTCCGACTGGGACCGCGAGAAGCTCCAGGAGCGCCTCGCGAAGCTGGCCGGCGGCGTGTGCGTGATCCGCGTGGGTGCCGCCACCGAGGTCGAGCTGAAGGAGCGCAAGCACCGTCTGGAGGACGCCATCTCCGCGACCCGCGCCGCGGTCGAGGAGGGCATCGTCTCCGGTGGTGGCTCCGCGCTCGTCCACGCCGCCAAGGTCCTGGAGGGCAACCTCGGCAAGACCGGCGACGAGGCCACCGGTGTCGCGGTCGTCCGCCGCGCGGTCGTCGAGCCGCTGCGCTGGATCGCCGAGAACGCCGGCCTCGAGGGTTACGTCATCACCTCCAAGGTCGCCGAGCTCGACAAGGGCCAGGGCTTCAACGCCGCCACCGGCGAGTACGGCGACCTGATCAAGGCCGGCGTCATCGACCCGGTCAAGGTCACCCGCTCCGCCCTGGAGAACGCCGCCTCCATCGCCTCCCTCCTCCTGACGACCGAGACCCTGGTCGTCGAGAAGAAGGAAGAAGAGGAGCCGGCCGCCGCGGGCCACGGCCACGGCCACGCCCACTGAGGCACGCACCTACAAGGAAGCCCCCGCCCCCCGCCAGGGACGGGGGCTTTCCCCTGCCAGGCACTAGGACAGCCAGGCACTGGACAGGGCCTAGCGCTCCAGCTCGTCGAGCGCTCCCAGCTGCTGCATGAGCCCCAGCCGGTCGTACTGCCACCACCCCTCGGCGATCTTCCCGTCGGTCCCGAACCGGAAGATGGTCATCCCGGTCCCGGTGACCTTCCGCCCGGTCGGTGCGATCCCCAGGAACTCGCCCTTGTGGGTGGCGTCCCAGCTCCACCGGGTGCACACCCGGTCGCCCTGGGCGATCTGGTCCTCGACACGGAAGGAGAGATCGAAGCCCCTCCGCCACATCTCCATCTCGTCCCGGAGGCCGTTCCGCCCGCGGGTGTCCTGCTCGTTGGCGGGATCGTGGTCGTGGTAGTCCTCCGCGATCAGATCGTCGAGCGGCGGAAGCTCCTCCTTGCCCCCCAGCACCTCGAAGAACCGCCGCGCGCCGGCCGCGTTCAGCTGCTCGTCCCGCACCACGTCCAGGTTGGTGAACGTGGGCTCGTCCTCACAGAGCGCGACCATCTCCTGGAAGATCCGGTTGGTCTCCGGCAAGTTGGAGTTCCGCATCGCCTCCTCGTAGGACGGAAACTCCACGATCTCGACGATGTGCGACGCATCGTCCCGGTCCTTGCCGACTACATCGTGCGTCGCCGTCCGCTTTCCCTTGGTCTGTGCGACCCACTCGTCCATCAGCCGGTTCATCTCGTCGAGCCGGTTCGTCTTGCAGTCGATGAGTTGTACGAAGGTCATGACACCGCCTCCGGCCCCCCTGGATCCGGTCGGAACAGCACCATTCTCCCAAGCGGAACGCCCCGACGCCTGTCGTCTCCCAGCGGCCCAAAGCCCTGCGCCGACAGGTGAGGGCCCGGGAGCAGGACCCGCGGCATTCCCACACCTGCGCGGTGCCCGTCCGGCCCGCCCCGATCGCGGCCCGTGACGAGGAGCCCCGCCCCGACGACAGCGCTACTGCGGCCCGTACTTACGCCCGGTCTTCGACGTGATTCCCCCCAGCATCCCCCTCGGCACCAACTTCACCGCCCCCATCAGCGCCTTGTAGCGCGGATCCGGGATGGACACCGTCTTGCCCCGCGCCAGATCGTTGAGGGCCGCCGCGACCAGCTTGTCCGCGTCGAGCCACAACCAGCTCGGGATGTTGTCCGTGCCCATGCCGGCCCGCTCGTGGAACTCCGTGCGCACGAAACCGGGGCACAGCGCCATCAGGCGTACTCCGCTGCCGGCCAGGTCCCGCGCGGCGCCCTGCGTGAACTGCACGACCCACGCCTTGGACGCCCCGTACGTCCCGCGCGGCACGAAGGCCGCGACCGAGGCGACGTTGACGACCCCGCCGCGCCCGCGCTTCCGCATCGCCTCCGCCGCCGCGGACGTCAGCCGCAGCACCGCCTCGCAGTGCACCTTGAGCATCTTCAGCTCGTCGGCCATCGGTACGTCGAGAAAGCGGCCCTTGTTGCCGAAGCCGGCGTTGTTGATCAGCAGGTCGACGGGGTTCTTGCGGTCGCCCAGCCGGGCGGCCACCGTCTCGATGCCCTTGTCCTGCGCGAGGTCGGCCGTCAGCACCTCCGCCTCGATGCCGTGCCGGTCGTGCAGCTCGGTCGCCTGCTCCCGAAGCCGCTGGGTGTCGCGGGCCACCAGCACCAGGTTGTGCCCGTCAGCCGCCAGTCGCCGCGCGAACGCGGCCCCGATGCCTGCCGTCGATCCCGTAATCAGAGCCGTTGTCATGGCCCAAGGGTAGTTACCCGGACTGTGCGCGTCCGCTCAGTGCGACGGCCCTCGCGCGACGTGCCCGCCGCCGGCCGGTTCAGTGCTGCCCGTGCCCGTCAACACCGCCCGCGTGTGCCGACGGCGTACCCGCCCGCCGGCCCTTCTCCACCACCACGAACTGGCCCATCATCCCCTCGTCTTCGTGATACAGCAGATGACAGTGGTACATGTACGGGGTGTCCGGGTCCGCCGGGCCGGTGAAGCGCAGGGCCAGCCTCATCGTCGTACCGTTCGGCACGAACACCGTGTCCTTCGGGCCGCGCAGGGCGGGCGGCGGAGCCGACCCGTTCACCTCCAGCACCCTGAACTGCACGTCGTGCACATGGAAGTTGTGCGGCATGCCGTTGCGGTTGCGGACCGTCCACATCTCCGTCGTACCGCTCGTGACCGTCTCGTCGACCCGCCCCATGTCCATCTTCCGTCCGTTGATCCCGGACCTCTTCAGGTCGAAGAACCGCCCGCGCACCGCGTCCGCCTCGACAGGCAGCTCCGACCGGGCCAGGGCCGCGGGAAGTGCGGGAGAGGGACGGAGCCGGCCGGCTGCCCGCAGCTCCAGTACGTCGAAGGAGTCGTCGCCCCCGCCGAACCGCCGCTGCCAGGTGTCCCCGTAGTTGCGCTGCGGGAAGCTGCGCAGCATCACCCGCTCACCCGCCCGCATCCGCACGACGATCTCCGCCCGCTCGCCCGGCGACAGCTGCACTCGCCGCATCGGCGCGGGCCGCTCCAGCAGGCCCCCGTCCGTCGCTATCAGCGAGACGGCGCGCCCGTCCGGGAAACCGAAGGCGTACGTGCGTGCCGTGGAGGCGTTGAGCAGCCGCAGGCGTATCAGCTCGTCGTGCACCGTGCGGTAGGGGCGCAGGGTGCCGTTGACCATGGTCCGGTCGCCGAGGAAGCCCACGGTCTGCAGCATTCCGCGGCCGTCGTCGAGCCGGGCACCGTCGAAGCGGACGTCCTGGACGACGAGGGGCAGGTCGTCGACGCCGTACCTGTCGGGCAGCGGGAGCCGGGCGGAGCGCTCGTCGTCGACGAGGAACAGGCCCGCCAGTCCACGCCGGACGTGCTGGTCGGTCCGGCCATGCGGGTGCGGGTGGTACCAGAGCGTCGCGGCCGGCTGGTCCACCGTCCAGTGCGGGGTCCAGGTGGCGCCCGGGGCGATCGGCTGGTGCGGGCCGCCGTCCATCCGCGCCGGCAGGTGCATGCCGTGCCAGTGCACGGAGGATGCCTCGTCCAGGCCGTTCCTGATCCGCACGCGGACCTGCTCGCCGCGTTTGGCGCGCAGTGTCGGACCGAGGTAGGAGCCGTTGAAACCCCACGTCGGAGTCTTCACCCCGTCGCGGAACTCCGTCTCGCCCGCCTGCATGCGCAGGTCGAAGACGCGTGTGCCGTCCTTGTCCACGGACGACTCGGCCAGGGGCGGTATCGCAAGCGCGTTGTCGAACCGCTCCCGGCCGACCGTGCTGACCTTCGCATCGGTCCACAGCCAGGTGAAGAGGGCGCCCACGGCCACGGCGACGGCGGTGACCGCCGACCCGAGCACGATGAGCAGACGCTTCCAGCGGAACGCGCGGCGCCGCCCGGCGCGTCGGCCGCCCCCGGAGGAGTCGGCGGACGCGTCCTGCGGACCGCTGCGAGACGTGTGGCGAGACATGCTTCGAGCGTCGTCGATCACGGCCCCCCGGACATCGGGGACGACCCCGGACCCGCCCCCGAGCCAACCCCCGCCTGCCGCCCGGGGTTTCCCCCTAGGAGCCGCCTGGCGTCCGCCCGGCGTCCGGGCGGAACCGCTGCCTTCGGTGTCCGGGGCTGGCCGCGTGAGAGCGGCTGCATGACGTGGCATCGGCCTGGTGCGGCGTCGGGCCTGGTGTGGCGTCAGGTCTGGTGCGGCGAGGTCTGGTGTGGCGTCGGGCCTGGTGCGGCGTCAGGTCTGGTGCGGCGAGGTCTGGTGCGGCGTCAGTTCGGATACGACCCCAGGTCCGGTAGAGGGCCAGGTCGGTACGGCGTCAGGCGGGGCAGTCAGGCGGGGGCCGTCGGGTGGGCCGGGCGGTCCGGGGCGGCGGCCCCGGCGGTCCCAGGGTGCTTGGCGGTCCGGGCGGCGGCCCCGGCGGTCCGAGGTGGCCTGGCGCTCTTGGGCGGCGGTACGAGGCGGAGGGGCAGCCCCCGGCGGGCGCAGGCACGGGGGCTGTCCGTCCCGTGCCTGCCAGACACCTGCCCGGCACCTGCCCCGCCCCGCCCGCCTCGGCCCCGCACGCGCCTTCCACCGTCAGCCGGCGTACTTCTCCACGTACTGCCGCGCCGCCTTCAGCGACTCCGGATGCAACGCCGCCCCCGCCGCGAGCAGCCGCGGCAGCAGCGTCCGGTCGGTCGTCACCGCCCGGAACTGCAGGGCGACCGTCACGTCGTGGTCCGGCCGGTGCACGATCTCCATCGGGTCGCCCGCCCGTATCTCACCGGGCTCGATCACCCGCCGATACGCACCCGGCGCCCCCCGCTCCGTGAACCGCTTCACCCACCCCTTCTCACCCAGATGATCCTGGAACGTGCGGCAGGGAATCCGCCCGCAGGTGACCTCCAGCACCACCTCGGACCCGATGCGCCAGCGCTCGCCGATCAGCGCGCCGGACACGTCGAGGCCCTCCGTCGTGAGGTTCTCGCCGAAGGCGCCGCTGGCCAGTGGCCGCCCCAGCTCGCGTTCCCACTCGTCGAGGTCCTCGCGTGCCATCGCGTACACCGCCTGGTCGTCGCCGCCGTGGTGCTGCTTCTTGCACACCGCGTCCCCGGCCAGCCCGCTTCCGCCGATGCCCTTGGGGCCGGGTGCCGCCACGCGCACCGGCTCGGCCACCGGCCGCTTGTCGATGCCGGTCAGGCCCTCCGGATCGTCCGCGTACGGAACGGCCTTAGCACGGCCCCAGATTCACAGACAGAAGCTTCATGGCTGGCACGGTAGAAGACAGCCCCCCCAAAGCGTCGACGCGTTATTCACTGCCGTGCCAAAGGCTCGCTTATCCTCTCGCTTATCCTCTGAGGGTGATCGAAGCCCGTCATCTCCGTGTACTGCGCGCCGTGGCCACCACCGGCTCCTTCTCGGCGGCGGGGCGCGAACTCGGCTGCACCCAGCCCGCCGTCAGTCAGCAGATGAAGGCCCTGGAGGCGTCCGTCGGCACCCCGCTGCTGATCCGCAGCGGACGCGAGATGCGCCTGACGCAGGCCGGTGAGGCGCTGGTGCGGCACGCCGCCGGCATCCTCGCCGGACTGACCGCCGCCGAGGAGGAGGTCGCCGCCATCGCGGGGCTGCGCGCGGGGCGGGTACGGCTCGTCTCCTTCCCCAGCGGCAGTTCCACGCTCGTCCCCACGGCCCTCGCCGCCCTGCGCGACGCGCACCCCGGCACCCGGGTCTTTCTGGAGGAGGCCGAACCGCCCAGGTCAGTCGAGTTGCTGCGGGAGGGCGACTGCGATGTGGCGCTCGCCTTTGGGTACGAGGGAGCGGCGGGTGCCCAGGAGTGGGACGAACTCGTCGTACGGCCACTGCTGATGGACCGGCTCGTCGCGCTCGTGCCCGAACGCCACCGTCTCGCGCACGCGGAGTCCCTCGCCATCGGCGAGCTCGCGCGGGAGCCGTGGATCGCGGGCTGCCCGCGCTGCCGCGGCCAGTTGGTGGAGGTGTGCGAGGCGGCCGGTTTCACTCCGCGCATCGACTTCGCGACCGACGACTACCCGGCGGTGGTCGGCCTGGTCGGCGCCGGCCTCGGGGTGGCCGTCCTGCCCCAGCTGGCCGTCGAGTCCGTGCGGCCCCGGGGCGTACGCACCGTGACGCTGGAGCCGGCGGTGCGGCGGGAGATCGTCGCGCTCACGCTTCCCGACCTCGCTCAGGTGCCGGCCGTGGCGGCGACACTGGAGCAGTTGGCGCGGGCGGCTGCCCGCTAGCGGAGAAATCCCCCGGTGAAAAAACAAGGGCACGCGTACGCGTGCCCCTAGTGCAGAAACGTTCCTTCAAGTGTTCGATGCGGCGTGCCCACTGTGTGTCGACGCCGACACCAGCCGGTTGCGCGCCCGCCCCATAAGCTCTTCGCGCTCGTCCTCGGTCAGCCCGCCCCACACGCCGTACGGCTCGCGAACCGCCAGTGCGTGGGCAGCGCACTCGGCGCGCACCGGGCACCTCATGCAGACCTCTTTGGCCGAGTTCTCGCGAGCACTCCGAGCCGCACCGCGCTCGCCCTCCGGGTGGAAGAAGAGCGAGCTGTCCACCCCGCGACAGGCAGCCAGCAGCTGCCAGTCCCACAGGTCCGCGTTCGGTCCGGGAAGGCGGGAGAAATCTGCCATTGCGTGACCCCTTGTAGCCGTTCTGGGCGGATCCGGTGTCCACGACCGTACAACTACGATCTAAGGAGATGAAAATATGACTCATTGCGAATCTAGCCGCAGACACCAGCGAAGGGGAAGAAAAGGGTCTAAATGGGGCATAGGTTGTGATGAAAGTTCGAGGGTCTGTTGAGCATGTCTGCACCGTCACCGCCCCCTCACGTAGAGTGCCGAAAATGGCAGACAGCCCCGTAACTCTTTCGAGTGACCGTCGTTGAGAGTGCGAGGCGGTTGAAGGAACAAGCGCTCGGGCGGGCGTCCGAGACGGTCGACCGCACAGGTGACGATTTCGTACCAGCCTGGAGGCTCAAGGTGACGCGCATCAGCTGCGGAGGGCGGCCATGACTTCCGTCCTCGTCTGCGACGACTCCCCGCTTGCCCGAGAGGCGCTCCGCCGCGCGGTCGCGACCGTGCCCGGCGTCGAGCGCGTGACGACGGCTGCCAACGGCGAGGAAGTCCTCCGCCGCTGGGGCGCCGACCGCTCGGACCTGATTCTGATGGACGTGCGCATGCCCGGCCTGGGCGGCGTCGAGACCGTCCGGCGACTGCTGTCCGCCGACCCCGGCGCGCGCATCATCATGCTCACGGTCGCCGAGGATCTCGACGGCGTGGCACTCGCGGTGGCCGCCGGTGCCCGCGGCTATCTGCACAAGGACGCCTCCCGCGCGGAACTGCGCGCGACGGTGACCCAGGCCCTGGCCGACCCGACCTGGCGGCTCGCCCCGCGCCGGCTGCGCTCGGCCGAGATGGGCGCCGCGCCCACGCTCACCGCGCGTGAGATCCAGGTCCTGGAGGGCATGAGCCACGGCCGCTCGAACGCCGAGATCGGCCGCGAGCTGTTCCTCTCCGAGGACACCGTCAAGACGCACGCCCGTCGGCTGTTCAAGAAGCTCGGCGCGTCGGACCGGGCCCACGCCGTGGCGCTCGGGTTTCGGTGGGGCCTGGTGCGCTGACGCTCCGCCGGTGACGCGGGGCAAAGCTGCGGGGAGTCCGTGGGCTGCGGGCGGTCCGTGGCTGGTTGCGCCCACGCGGCGGAGCCGCATGCCGATACGGACCGCGCCCCTGGTGGGGCGCGGTCGGGAACGGTCGGCACAGCAGCCCGTCCGGTGCCCGCTGCTCGTTTCGCCGCGGATGCCGCATCCTTGAGATGTGGAGTCTCTCGGGGACGAGTCGGTCGAGCGGAAGGGGAGGGCGCAGGGGATGAGTTCCGGCGCACCTGCTCATAACGCTTCGGTGCACAACAACGGACGCGGTGCCACGGACCGGACGGCCGCAAGGCACCATGGACCGATGCGCGACGACGAGGCGGTCCCTGTGGAAGGGACGATCGGTGCGCTTGTCCATCGCGCCGTCGACGGGGACGAGCAGGCCACGCACGACCTGCTCGCCCATGTCCACCCGCTGGCGCTGCGCTACTGCCGCACCCGCCTGTCCCGGCTCCCGGGCGACGCCCGGCACTTCGTCGAGGACCTCGCCCAGGAGGTCTGCGTGGCCGTGCTCCTCGCGCTGCCCCGCTACAAGGACACCGGGCGCCCCTTCGAGGCGTTCGTCTTCGCCATCGCCGCGCACAAGGTCGCCGACCTGCAGCGTGCGGCGATGCGCCACCCCGGCTCGACGGCCGTCCCCTCCGACGAGATGCCCGAGCGTCCGGACGACTCCCTCGGCCCGGAGGAGCGCGCCCTGCTGAGCAGCGACGCCGAGTGGGCCAAGAAACTGCTGGCCAACCTGCCCGAGAGCCAGCGGGAGCTTTTGCTGCTGCGTATCGCGGTGGGCCTCACGGCCGAGGAGACGGGCCGGATGTTGGGAATGTCACCCGGAGCGGTCCGGGTGGCCCAGCACCGGGCGCTGAGCAGGCTGCGGGCGCTGGCCGAGCAGTAGAAGACCTCGTCCCCGGCCCTGAAATGAACAGGTGGCTCGGCGCTTCCGTACGAACGCACGAAGCCCGGAGTCACTCCGCACCGTGGAATGAGCGACCCATGCTTCCCGTTAGCATGGACATCCGCACCGATCAAGGCCATTTGGGGAAGGTGTCATGACTGCCAACGTCGACGGAGTGCCCGAGAAATTCGCGACACTCGGGCTGACCTACGACGACGTGCTGCTGCTGCCGGGCCCGTCGGACATGGCACCCGACGAGATCGACACCGCCTCGTACGTCTCCAAGAACGTGCGGGTGAACATCCCGCTGCTGTCCGCCGCCATGGACAAGGTCACCGAGTCGCGCATGGCGATCGCGATGGCCCGCCAGGGCGGCGTCGGCGTACTGCACCGCAACCTGTCCATCGAGGACCAGGCCAACCAGGTCGACCTGGTGAAGCGGTCCGAGTCCGGCATGGTCACCGACCCCATCACGATCCACCCCGACGCCACGCTCGCCGAGGCGGACGCGCTGTGCGGCAAGTTCCGCATCAGCGGCGTCCCCGTCACGGACGGCGCCGGCAAGCTGCTCGGCATCGTCACCAACCGGGACATGGCCTTCGAGACCGACCGCACGCGTCAGGTGCGCGAGGTCATGACGCCGATGCCGCTCGTCACCGGCAAGGTCGGCATCTCCGGCCCGGAAGCCATGGAGCTGCTGCGCCGCCACAAGATCGAGAAGCTTCCGCTGGTCGACGACAACGGCGTCCTCAAGGGCCTGATCACGGTCAAGGACTTCGTGAAGGCCGAGAAGTACCCCCTCGCCGCCAAGGACGCCGAGGGGCGTCTGCTGGTCGGTGCCGCGGTCGGTGTCGCCGGTGACGCCTTCGAGCGCGCCCAGGCCCTGATCGAGGCGGGCGCCGACTTCATCGTCGTCGACACCGCGCACGGCCACTCCCGGCTGGTCGGCGAGATGGTCGCCAAGATCAAGTCGAACTCGTCCGGTGTCGACGTCATCGGCGGCAACGTCGCCACGCGCGAGGGCGCCCAGGCCCTCGTCGACGCGGGCGCCGACGGCATCAAGGTCGGTGTCGGTCCGGGCTCCATCTGCACCACGCGCGTGGTCGCCGGTGTCGGCGTCCCGCAGGTCACGGCGATCTACGAGGCGGCCCTCGCCGCCAAGGCGGCCGGCGTCCCGGTGATCGGCGACGGCGGTCTGCAGTACTCCGGCGACATCGCCAAGGCCCTCGTCGCGGGCGCCGACACGGTGATGCTGGGCTCGCTGCTCGCGGGCTGCGAGGAGTCGCCGGGCGAGCTGATGTTCATCAACGGCAAGCAGTTCAAGTCGTACCGCGGCATGGGGTCGCTCGGCGCCATGCAGTCCCGCGGTGACCGCAGGTCGTTCTCCAAGGACCGCTACTTCCAGGAGGGCGTCGCCTCCGACGAGCAGCTGGTCCCCGAGGGCATCGAGGGCCAGGTGCCCTACCGCGGCCCGCTCTCCTCGGTCGTCCACCAGCTGGTCGGCGGCCTGCGCCAGTCGATGTTCTACGTCGGCGGCAGGACCGTGCCCGAGCTCCAGGACCGGGGCCGGTTCGTCCGGATCACCTCGGCGGGCCTGAAGGAGAGCCACCCGCACGACATCCAGATGACGGTCGAGGCACCGAACTACAGCGCCAAGCGGTGACGCACGCGCGCGTAGGACACGTTTAGCGCTCCAGGGCGGCCCCCGGATCCTCCGGGGCCGCCCTCGTCGTACGTCCGGCGCCGCCGGTGTCGCGCCCGTCGGGGATACTGGAAGGCGCTGAAACGCATCAGGGAAAGGCCACACATCGTGACTGAGATCGAGATCGGGCGCGGCAAGCGCGGCCGCCGGGCGTACGCCTTCGACGACATCGCCGTCGTCCCCAGCCGCCGTACCCGGGACCCGAAGGAGGTCTCGATCGCCTGGCAGATCGACGCCTACCGCTTCGAGCTGCCGTTCCTGGCCGCCCCCATGGACTCGGTCGTCTCCCCGGCCACCGCGATCCGCATCGGCGAGCTCGGCGGCCTGGGCGTGCTGAACCTCGAGGGCCTGTGGACGCGGTACGAGGACCCGCAGCCGCTGCTCGACGAGATCGTCGACCTGCCCGCCGAGACGGCGACCCGGCGCCTGCAGGAGATCTACGCCGCTCCCATCAAGGAGGAGCTGATCGGCGCGCGCATCAAGGAGGTGCGCGACGCGGGCGTGGTCACCGCCGCCGCGCTCTCCCCGCAGCGCACCGCCCAGTTCTCCAAGGCCGTCGTCGACGCGGGCGTGGACATCTTCGTCATCCGCGGTACGACGGTGTCGGCGGAGCACGTCTCGCACTCGCACGAGCCGCTGAACCTGAAGCAGTTCATCTACGAGCTCGACGTCCCGGTGATCGTCGGAGGCTGCGCCACGTACACCGCGGCCCTGCACCTGATGCGCACGGGTGCGGCCGGGGTGCTGGTCGGCTTCGGCGGCGGCGCCGCGCACACCACGCGCAACGTGCTCGGCATCCAGGTGCCCATGGCGACGGCGGTCGCCGACGTGGCGGCGGCCCGCCGGGACTACATGGACGAGTCCGGCGGCCGGTACGTGCACGTGATCGCGGACGGCGGCGTCGGCTGGTCCGGCGACCTGCCCAAGGCGATCGCCTGCGGCGCCGACGCCGTGATGATGGGCTCCCCGCTCGCGCGCGCGACCGACGGCCCGGGTAAGGGCAACCACTGGGGCATGGAGGCCGTCAACGAGGAGCTGCCGCGCGGCAAGAAGGTCGACCTCGGCACGGTCGGCACCATCGAGGAGATCCTCACCGGCCCGTCCCACACCCCCGACGGCTCGATGAACTTCTTCGGCGCCCTGCGGCGTGCGATGGCCACGACCGGCTACAGCGAGCTGAAGGAGTTCCAGCGGGTTGAGGTGACGGTGGCGGACTCGCAGCATCGGCGGTAGTCCTACGGCAGGCAGAGGGCCGGTCATCCGGGTGGGGTGACCGGCCCTCTTGCGTGCCCAGGGCGATTTGGGCGGGACGCGTTGTGGGGGAGGGGCGTGTGGTTGCTTGGGGCAAATGTGGGCTGAACGGGCGTAGTGAGGCGCTAGTGTCCGTGATCGGCGACCCGGTTCTCCGGGGCGCCCCCTTCCAAGGACACGGTCCGGACCCCGGCCGTCGGGGCCCGGCCCGAACTCCGACGTGCTGCCTACCGGGCCAATGGGTGGCGTCGCGGAAGGGGGCGCGCCCATGGGCCGTCACGCAAGCCCACCCGCTGGGATCGGATCCGGCTTTGGCTGGTGAAGTGCCGGAGGAGGTGGATCTTGCGGATCTACGGTCGGTGAGCGGCCACCCCTACAAAACTAGGGGTGGACACTCCGCTCAGCGGCTAGGAGCCTGCCGCAGTGCCCGCTGGGTGGGCTCCACCTATTTCGGGATGGTGAGCGGCCGCCCCCATAGAGACTAGGGGCGGACACCCGTAAACCGGCTCTTACGGTACCGGCGCCGAGTACCCCACGCCACCAGCCCCGAAGGTCCGCACCCCACGCGCCCCCCTTCACAACCGGTGCGCGGCCCCCGTGGGCGTCGCTCCTCGCGTGTCCAGCAGCAGCTGCGCCTTCACCGACAGGCCCTGCAGGTCGTACGTGCGGTGCTGCTGGAGCAGGATCGTCAGATCGGCGTCCGCGGCGGCCTCGTAGAGGGAGTCCGCGCGCGGGACCGGGCGGTCCAGGACGCTCCAGGAGGGGACGTGCGGGTCGTGGTAGCTGACGGAGGCGCCGAGCTCCATCAGCCGGATCGCGATCTCCTGGGCGGGTGTGCCCTGCTGGTCGGCGAGGTCCGGCTTGTAGGTGACGCCGAGCAGCAGCACGCGCGCGCCGCGTGCCGATTTGCCGTGCTCGTTGAGGAGGGCCGCGGCGCGCTGGACGACGTACCGGGGCATCCGGCTGTTGACCTGCTGGGCCAGTTCCACCATGCGCAGGGTGCGGCCCGTGTGGGCGGTCAGGTCCTGGGGGAGGGAGTGGCCGCCGACGCCGGGGCCGGGGCGGAAGGCCTGGAAGCCGAACGGCTTGGTCTCCGCGCAGCGGATGACGTCCCACAGGTCGACGCCCAGGTCGTGGCAGAGGACGGCCATCTCGTTGACGAGCGCGATGTTCACATGCCGGTAGTTGGTCTCCAGCAGCTGCACCGTCTCGGCCTCGCGCGGGCCACGCGCGCGTACCACCTTGTCGGTGAGCCGTCCGTAGAAGGCGGCGGCCGACTCGGTACAGGCGGGGGTGAGGCCGCCGATGACCTTCGGGGTGTTGGCGGGGGTGAAGTCGCGGTTGCCGGGGTCGACGCGGCTGGGGGAGTAGGCCAGGTGGAAATCGCGGCCGGCCCGCAGGCCTGAGCCGTCTTCGAGGATGGAGCGGAGGACTTCCTCCGTCGTGCCCGGGTACACGGGCGACTCCAGGATCACCGTCGTGTGCGGGCGCAGGTGTCCGGCCAGGGTCCGGGCGGCGGCCTCCACCTGGCCGAGGTCGAGTCCGCCGTCCGCGCCCCGCGGGGTCGGCGCGCAGATGACGGCGGTCCGTACCCGGCCGAGCTCGGCCGGGTCGGTGGCCTGCCGGAAGCCCCCCGAGAGCATCCGGCGCAGTTCGGCGGGGCTGAGGGAACCGGGCTCAGGGCCTGTCTTGTAGCCCAGCGTGGGGATGCCGGCGGCGACGGCGGCCTGGGCCAGGGGCAGGCCGTACGGGCCGAGTCCGATGACGGCGAGGTCTGCGGGCATGGCGTGGGCCGTCCTTCCCGATAGCCGAAGTGGGACAGGTGCGCAAGCCCGGTGGACAGGACGAGCGAACGCAATGTCAGACTAGGAGTAAATATGACCGTTATGCGGGATTGGTCGTCTGAGTTTCGGGTGTTTCGGCGAGTGTTTTCGTGAGCGTTGTCCACAGGCCGGGAGCCCGTGGTGGCTGAAGTCGGGCAACACGGTCAGAATTTGGGCATGGGGGATACGAACCGGGCTTCGCCCGACGGGTGCGGCCTACGCGACCGATGAGCGGGAGGCAGCGGTGAGGACAGCGACACTGGGGCCGGCGCAGCGCGCCGAGTCACTCGCATCGATGGCCGAGCGGGAGCTGGACGTGCTGGTGGTGGGCGCAGGCGTGGTCGGTGCGGGCACCGCGCTGGACGCCGCGACACGGGGCCTGTCCACGGGCCTGGTCGAGGCGCGTGACTGGGCGTCGGGCACCTCCAGCCGGTCCAGCAAGCTGATCCACGGCGGCCTGCGCTATCTGGAGATGCTCGACTTCGCACTCGTACGGGAGGCGCTGAAGGAACGCGGCCTGCTGCTGGAGCGGCTCGCTCCGCACCTGGTGAAGCCGGTGCCGTTCCTGTATCCCTTGCAGCACAAGGGCTGGGAGCGCCTGTACGCCGGCTCGGGCGTCGCCCTGTACGACGCCATGTCGATGGCCCGCGGACATGGTCGCGGCCTGCCCATGCATCGCCACCTGACCCGCCGACGCGCCCTGCGCGTGGCTCCCTGCCTGAAGAGGGACGCCCTGGTCGGAGCGTTGCAGTACTACGACGCCCAGATGGACGACGCCCGGTTCGTGGCGACGCTCGTGCGTACGGCGGTGGCGTACGGCGCGAAGGCCGCCAACCGCGCGCGGGTGACCGGTTTCCTGCGGGAGGGCGAGCGTGTCGTCGGCGCCCGGGTGCAGGACGTCGAGGGGGGCGGCGAGTACGAGATCCGGGCCAAGCAGGTCGTCAACGCGACGGGCGTGTGGACGGACGACACGCAGGCGATGGTGGGCGAGCGGGGCCAGTTCCACGTCCGCGCCTCCAAGGGCATCCACCTGGTCGTCCCCAAGGACCGCATCCACTCCACGACCGGCCTGATCCTGCGCACCGAGAAGTCCGTGCTGTTCGTCATACCCTGGGGCCGGCACTGGATCATCGGCACCACGGACACCGACTGGGACCTCGACAAGGCGCACCCGGCCGCGTCCAGCGCGGACATCGACTACCTGCTGGACCATGTGAACTCGGTGCTCGCCGTGCCGCTGACCAGGGACGACGTCGAGGGCGTGTACGCGGGACTGAGGCCCCTGCTCGCCGGCGAGTCGGACGCCACCAGCAAGCTGTCGCGCGAGCACACCGTGGCGCACCCGGTGCCCGGGCTCGTCGTCGTGGCGGGCGGCAAGTACACGACATACCGGGTGATGGCCAAGGACGCGGTCGACGAGGCGGTGCACGGACTCGACATGCGCGTCGCCGACTGCGTCACCGAGGACACTCCGCTGCTGGGCGCCGAGGGGTACCGGGCGCTGTGGAACGCGCGAGCGCGGATCGCCGCGCGGACCGGCCTGCACGTGGTGCGGGTGGAGCACCTGCTGAACCGGTACGGCTCGCTGGCGGAGGAGCTTCTGCAGCTCATCGCCTCGGACTCCTCGCTGGGTGAGCCCCTGCAGGCCGCCGACGACTATCTGCGCGCCGAGATCGTGTACGCCGCCTCGCACGAGGGGGCGCGGCACCTGGACGACGTGCTGACCCGGCGCACCCGCATCTCGATCGAGACGTTCGACCGGGGCACGCGCAGCGCCCGCGAGGCCGCCGAGCTGATGGCACCGGTGCTCGGCTGGGACAAGGACCAGATCGAGCGCGAGGTCGAGCACTACGAGAAGCGGGTGGAGGCCGAGCGGGAGTCCCAGCGCCAGCCCGACGATCTGACAGCCGACGCGGCGAGGCTGGGCGCGCCGGACATCGTGCCGTTGTAGGTCCGCGAGCGCATCGTGCTGCTGTAGGTCCGCGAGCGCATCGTGCCGCTGGAGGCCCACGAACGGCGAGACCCGCTCAACGTCACCCGAACGGGTGTACCGGACCGGGATCTTCGTTCGGAACCCGGGCGTTCTACGAGGTGCGAGGGCAGAACTCGGCCGCGAGCATCGCGGGTTCGAGGCCGGGATCCGCGATCGCGTCCGTGTTCACCCGGAAGGTGAGGACACGCCGACCGCCGACCGTGGCTGCGGCGCGCACGTAGCTGCCGGAGATGTGTCCGTTGTGCCCCCACACCGTGGTGCCGCACGGCAGTTTCTCGGGAAACAGGCCCATGCCGTACGCGCCGCGTGCGGCACGGGTGTCGAGCATCTCGCGCAGCCAGCGCGGGGGCAGCAACTCGCCGCCGAGCAGGGCCGCGTAGAAGCGGTCCAGGTCGGCGAGGGTGGTCACCATCTCGCCCGCGGCCCCGGCCACCCGCGGGTCGAGATCGGTGACGTCGGTTCCGTCGGCGGCGTAGGCGCGGCCGTGCGGGGAGGGCAGAGAAGCGCGGGATCCAGGGAAGGAGGTGCCGGTCAGGCCCAGGGGAGCGATGATGCGGCGCTCGGCCTCGGTGGCGTACGAGTGGCCGGTGACCTGGTCGACGACCAGGCCGAGCAGAACGTAGTTGGTGTTCGAGTAGGAGAAGCGGCCGCGGTCGGCCGGGGGATGGGTGAGTGCGATGCGTACGGCCTGAAGGGGTGTCACGGGGACGGTGCCGTCGGTGTCCGCGGTGAAGTCGTACAGGCCGCTGGTGTGGGTGAGCAGGGAACGCAGGGTGAGCGCGCGGCCGTCGTTGCCCGATCCCCGCACCAGACCCGGCAGATGCCGCTCCACGGTGTCGGACAGCGACAGCCGGTGCTCGGCGGCCAGTTGCAGCACGACCGTCGCGATGAACGTCTTGGTGATGCTGCCGGCGCGGAAGTGGTCGGACCGGCTGATTCCCGGTCCCGCGTGGGCATAGCGGGTGCCGGTTCCCTCCTGGGCCAGCAGCGCCGCGGCCGGCGCGCCGCCCCGGGTGACCAGCAGCGGCAGGATCGTGTCCGTGGGAGGGGCCGCCGACGCCGACGAGGCGGTCGGGGCCAGGCCGAGCAGGGCCAGGGACAAAGACAGGACCAGGGACACAGACAGGACCAGTAGTGTCCGAAGCGGCGGCATCTGGCTCCTCCCGTGTCGCGGCCCATCATGCAGGGCGGCGGAACGCGCGCTTCACCCGGTCCCCGGGTGTACGGGCCCGCCGGTTCGGCCAGGGGCACCCTGGGCGTCGGGCACTTGTCGGGTGAGAGACAATGGAGGCTCTGTCAGGGCGGGTTGTATGAGGGGACGCATGTCGGAGGCGGAGCGGGCGGGGACATCTCGTCAGGAGACTCGTCAGGACAACCGGGAGCGTCTCCTCGCGGGGAGGTACCGGCTGGGAGACGTGCTCGGCCGAGGCGGCATGGGTACGGTGTGGCGTGCCGAGGACGAGACCCTGGGCAGGACGGTCGCCGTCAAGGAGCTGCGGTTCCCGTCGAACATCGACGAGGAGGAGAAGCGGCGGCTGATCACACGGACGCTGCGCGAGGCCAAGGCGATCGCGCGGATCCGCAACAACAGCGCCGTGACGGTGTTCGACGTGGTCCAGGAGGACGACCGGCCCTGGATCGTGATGGAGCTCGTCGAGGGCAAGTCGCTCGCCGAGGTCATCCGGGAGGACGGCCTGCTGGAGCCGAAGCGCGCGGCGGAGGTCGGCCTGGCGATCCTCGACGTGCTGCGGTCCGCGCACCGCGAGGGCATCCTGCACCGGGACGTGAAGCCGTCGAACGTGCTGATCGCCGAGGACGGCCGGGTCGTGCTCACCGACTTCGGCATCGCCCAGGTCGAGGGCGACCCGTCCATCACCTCGACCGGCATGCTGGTCGGCGCGCCCTCCTACATCTCCCCGGAGCGGGCGCGCGGGCACAAGCCGGGGCCGGCGGCCGACCTGTGGTCGCTCGGCGGGCTGCTGTACGCGGCGGTGGAGGGTGTGCCGCCGTACGACAAGGGGTCCGCCATAGCGACGCTCACGGCGGTGATGACCGAGCCGCTGGAGGAGCCGAAGAACGCGGGACCGCTGAAGGACGTCATCTACGGGCTGCTGACCAAGGATCCCGCCAAGCGGCTCGACGACGCCGGTGCGCGGGCGATGCTCAACGCGGTCATCCACGCGCCCGAGCCCAGGGCGGACGAGCCTGAGCCGCTGGACGCGACGAAGGTCGTGCCGTTGCCGGCGCAGCCGGGCGAGCGGGCGGACAAAGGTGGTTCGCCGGGCGCCGGGAGCAAGCGCGGTGAGGAGGCGGCCGAGCGGTTGCGCGGGGCGCTGCGTACCGTGCGGAAGGCCGCCGTCGGGTCGGGGGCGGCCGGATCGGCGGCCGAGACCCGGGGCAAGTCCGGGAGTGGTACGGCGGCTTCGGGCCCGGGCGCGACCGGCGGTGCGGCGGCCGAGCCCCGGGTGGCGGGTGCGCCCGCGTCGTCGACACCGTCGTCGGGTTCGGGCGGGGCCGCGAGGAGTGGTGCGCAGGCGGGCAACGGGGCGTCGGGCGGGCGGAGTTCGGGATGGCCCGTCATGACGCCGCCGGACCTGCCGCCGCGGCCGGTGCCCCGGGCGCCGCTCACCGACGTGGTGCCGCGGCGGACGCTGATCGTCATCGCCGTCGTGGTGGTGCTCGCCGTGATCGGCACGGTCCTCGCCTTCGCGCTCGGCGACGACGAGGGCTCGAACGGAGCCAGCGGCGCCAAGGGCGGCGGCAAGACCGTGGCCAGCGCCTCGGCCAGTGCCGACACCAAAGAGGACGAGAACGGCGGTACCCGGCCGGACGGTTCGGCGAGCAAGTCCGCCGAGTCGGGGGCGACATCGGGGACCACGCCGACGGCCGACACGGGCCAGAGCGCCGGTGCCGGTGCGGGAGCGGACGGTTCCGGGGGCGGCACCGCGGCGGAGTCGACGCACCAGGGGAGCCAGGGCTACTCGATCGGGCTGCCCAAGGGGTGGAAGTACCGGTCGTCGGACGCCGCGGGCGACCGGTTCACCGGGCCCGACGGGCAGAAGCTGCTCATCGCCTGGACGTCCACGCCGAAGGGCGACCCGGTGGCGGACTGGGAGAACCAGGAGCGGGGCATGCGGCGCGCGCAGTACCAGAAGATCCGCATAGAAGCGGTGGACTACCGCGGCTGGAACACGGCCGACTGGGAGTTCACCTACGTGGAGAGCGGGACCAAGTACCGGACGATCGACCGCGGGTTCGTCGTCAACGACCAACTCGGGTACGCGCTGATGTACACGGCCAAAGCGGCCGATTGGGGAAGTGACCTGCGCAAGGAGACATGGCGGACGCTGACGAAGACCTTCGAACCGAAGTCCTGAGCATGAGCGGTCCCGGGTTTGGGGAGTGAGATCTGGCGTCCCCTCTCTGCGGGTTGCCTCCGGCACGTATCGTGAGTGCTTGCGGACCGTACGCAGCTGGAACGGGACGCAGGGCGAACGGAATTGACCGACCGGGCTGCCGGGGGAGGCAACGTGGACGACTATGCGGGTCGGGTACTCGCCGACCGCTACCGCCTGCCGCTGCCGCCGTCAGACGAGTACGAACTCACCGAGACCCGGGCCTTCGACACCTACAGCGGGCAGGAAGTCCTGGTCAGGCAGGTGCCGTTGCCGGAGGTCGTCGAGGCGGAGGTGCTCGACGCGGAGGGGCTGCCCGACGGTTTCACGGCGCGGGACGGCGGTGCGCGGCGTGCCGGCGGGCGCGCGGGTGCGCGCGCGGGTGCCCGGCGGCCCACCGATCCGGTCGTACGGCGCGCCGTCGAGGCCGCGCAGGCCGCGGCCCGTATTCCCGACCATCCGCGGCTCGACCAGGTCTTCGACGTGTTCGCCGAGGGTGGTTCCCTGTGGATCGTCAGTGAGTTGGTGGCCGCACGGCCACTGGCGGCGCTGCTCGCCGAGAAGCCGCTGACGCCGTACCGGGCGGCCGAGGTCGCCTCCGACGTCCTCATGGCACTGCGGGTACTGCACGCCCATGGCTGGGTGCACCGCAACATCACCGCGCGCACGGTGCTCGTCTGCGACGACGGCCGCGTGATGCTGACCGGCCTGGCGGTCGGGGCGGCGGAGGAGGCGCTGTGCGGGTACGACCCGGTGCCGGACCCGGAGGAGCAGGGGCACGGGCCGGAGGACGGGGGCGCCGGCGGGTTCGGTGAGCCGCGGGGGGCGATCGGGGCGGGGGGTTCCGGGAGTTCCGGCGGTTTTGGCGGCGCGGGTGGTTCTGAAGGCCCGGGCGGTTTCGGCGGAGCTCGTGGTGCAGGTTTCGGTGGGGCCGGTGGCTCGCGCGGCGGCGCCGCGTTCGGGCGGCCTGGCCCGGCCGGTGGCACCGGTGGTGGCGTTGGCGGGGCCGCGGGCCCGGGCGGGGTCGCCGATCCCGAGGCCGCGCGGCGGGCCGCCATCGAGGCGCGTGCGGCCGGAGGGCTGCCGGGGGGCGGAGCGGACACGGCCAACGGGTCGTCGGCCGCCCTGGCCCGCCGGGCCATGGACGCCAGTGGGGACATCCGGGCCGCGCGTGCCGGGGCGATCGCGGCGTACCGGGCGGGGGCCCGGGCCGCTGCCCGGGTCCAGGAGGCGCAGCAGAACGGGCGGGCGGCACTGCCCGGCGCTCGGCCCGCCCCCGACAGCGGCGGCTCCACGCACCACGGCAACGGCGCGGCGCAGCCGCCGTACGTCCCCGGGCAGGGCACGGCGCCCGGTACCGCCTCTCCCGGCCAGATCGCCGACCCCTACGGCGTGGGCGGCGCCGCCTGGCACGGAGCCGCCCCCCGCCCCGGAACCGGCGGTGCGCCGCCGGCCGGCGGCAACGGGCCCGGCGGACCGGACCGTACGGCGCTTCCGCCCGCCGACTGCGGCACCGAGACCCCGCCCGGCGGGACGGTGCCCGGCGCCCTGCCCGGCTCGGGCGCCACGCCCACCGTCGGCATGCCCGGCTCCGGCACCGCATCAGGCCCGGGCACGACCCCCACCCACGCAGGCGCACCTCCCACCCACGAAGGCGCACCCCGCACCCACGAAGGCGCGTCCCCCACCCACGCAGGCGCACCTCCCACCCACGAAGGCGCGTCCCGCACCCACGAAGTCACACCTGCCACCCGCTGGGACGACCTGGTCGCCCACACCCCGGTCCGCCGCGGTCCGACCACCGCGCTGGCCGCCGAGCGGGCGCGGCAGGCGCGGATGGCGGTGGTGGGGCCCGTGACCGAGCGGTGGGCACCTGAGCAGGCCGGGCCCGTGCACGAGAACTGGCAGTTGGCCGCGCCGATCGGGCCGGCGACCGACCTGTGGGCGCTCGGCGCGCTGCTCTTCCGCGCCGTACAGGGGCATGCGCCGTACCCGGAGGAGTCGACGGCCGAGCTGGTGCAGATGGTGTGCGCGGAGCCGCCCGCCTTCGCCGAGGAGTGCGGGCCGCTCAGGCCGGTCGTGGAGTCGCTGCTGCGTCAGGACCCCACCGAGCGCCTCGACTACGAGGAGCTGCGTGGCTGGCTGCGGTCGCTGGTGCGCTCGGCGCCCGAGCCGGAGGCCGGGGTGCACGTCGTCGCCGCACCGCCCGTGGATGCGAGCCGGCTGCCGGTCGTACGCCGCCGGGGCGAGCTGGTGCGCAGGCGGCGCGCCGGGCTGCCCGCGCACCACGGTCGGCACAAACGGGCCAGGCAGGAGAGCCGTTCGCCGCGTCGCCTCGGCCGGAACATGCTTCTGCTGGTCCTGCTCGCCATGGCCGCGGCGATCGCGTACGCCGTGCTCTTCATGCCGAAGGCCGACAGCGACACCGGCGGCGCGGGCGCCCCGGAGCGGACCGGTGCCGCGGGTGAGGTGAGCCAGGCGCCCGGGCCGGACGCCAGCAGCGAGCCCCGGACCGACCAGACTTCCCCGAAGCCGGGGAACAACGCGGACAGCCCCGAGGAGTCGGCCGGTTCCGCCGAGACGCAGACCACGGGCCCCGAGATCGCCGACGGCTTCACCCTGCGCAAGGACTCCGAGGGCTTCCAGATCGCGGTCGCCGAGGGCTGGCAGCGCACGCCCCAGAACGGCAGCGGCCAGGTCGTCTACTCCAAGGGCGACTTCGAGCTCATCGTCGTACCGGGCCGGGACAGTGCGGAGGAGTACGGCAGCGACCCCATGACGTACCAGCGGGAGAAGGAGCGCGAGCTGCAGCCGTACCGCGACTCCAGCTGGGCCACCTCCTCCGGGTTGAAGACGATCGAGGTGGGCGGGCGGTCCATGGCCGAGGGCCAGTTCACCTGGACCGGCGACGACGGGGGCGAGCTGTACGTGCGCAACCTCGCGATCCTGATCGACGGGCGCTACCACGTGGTGCAGGTCCGTGGCCCGGAGGCCGAACGCGACCAGGTGACACGCCTGTACGAGCAGGCGGCGGCGACGTATCGAGCGACGGACTGATCACGCCCGTACGGACCGATCACGCCCGTACGGACTGATCGCGCCCGCAGAGCGGACCGTCACGCCCGCAGAGCGGATTGATCACGCTTGTGGAGCGGACCGATCATGACGCGTGAATCGGCAACTCCGCACGCGGGGCCGTACGTCGGCGTTCACCTCCTGGTTCCCCCGAGCCCCGGATAGCGACAACCGTCACAGTGCGGTCTCCTTGGCACCCCGCGTGTTCCCTGGACGCGGGCGGGTCCTTACTCTGACCCTGTCAAGACCATTGCGGGGCAACGTGAATCAGATGCAGGGCCTGCTCGTCGCGGGCCGCTACCGGCTCGCCGACCCCATCGGCAGCGGTGGCATGGGCCGCGTGTGGCGTGCGCATGACGAGGTGCTGCACCGGACCGTCGCGATCAAGGAGCTGACCGCCGCGCTCTACGTGTCGGAGAGCGAGCAGGCCGTCCTGCTGGCGCGCACCCGGGCGGAGGCGCGCGCGGCGGCGCGGATCAACCACTCCGCCGTCGTCACCGTGCACGACGTACTCGAGCACGACGGCCGGCCGTGGATCGTGATGGAGCTCGTCGAGGGCCGCTCGCTGGCCGACGCCGTCAAGGAGCAGCAGCGCGTGGAGCCACGGGAGGCGGCGCGCATCGGCCTGTGGGTGCTGCGCGCGCTGCGTGCCGCGCACACCGCCGGCGTCCTGCACCGCGACGTCAAGCCCGGCAACGTCCTCCTGGGCCGTGACGGCCGGGTCCTGCTCACCGACTTCGGCATCGCGCAGATCGAGGGCGACACGACCATCACGCGCACGGGAGAGGTCGTCGGCTCGGTCGACTACCTCGCGCCCGAGCGCGTCCGCGGCCACGACCCAGGCCCCGCCGCCGACCTGTGGGCGCTCGGCGCGACGCTGTACACGGCGGTGGAGGGCAGGTCGCCGTTCCGCCGCACCACACCGCTGACCACCATGCAGGCGGTGGTTGAGGAGGAGGCCGACGAGCCGCGCCACGCCGGCCCGCTCGCGCCCGTCATCACCGCGCTGCTGCGCAAGGCTCCGGCCAGTCGGCCGGGCGCGGCCGAGGCCGAGCAGATGCTCGCCGAGGCGGCGGAGGGGCGACGGCCCAGCACGGCGCAGGCGTACGTGCCCACGCAGTACGGAGGCGCCCACCGGGCCGTTCACTCCGGCTCTGCCCACGCCGGGCCGGGGACGGCCGCCACCACGCCGACGCCGTACTCGCCGATGACCGGTACTCCGGCGGCCGGCACGATGACCGGCACCCCGTCAGCCGGCACATCGGTGACCGGCACCCCGATGGCCGGCGCCGCGGCGACCGGTCGGACGGCGGCGGGGCAGGCACACCCTTCGGCCACCGGTCCGACGGCGATGGGGCAGGCGCACCCTTCCGGGACCGATCCGACGAGGTCGCGGCACGGGCAGCACTCGCTCACCGACCCGCCGAAGCGGCGGCGTCTGCGATCGCTCGCCCTCGTCGTCGTTCTCGCCGCGCTCATCGGCGGGGGCACCGCCGTCGCGCTGCAGGAGTGGGGCGAGGGCAGGCAGCGGGACAACGGCGCCTCCGCCGCGCCGGAGCCCACGCAGACGCAGGGGGCGGAGGGGCCCGCTCCGGCCGGCTGGGTCCGCTACGACGACCCCGCGGGTTTCAGCCTCTACCTGCCCAAGGGCTGGAAACGGAAGGTCCACGGCGGCGTGGGCGGCCTCCAGCAGGTCGACTACACGCCCGACGGCGGCCGGCACTTCGTCCGGATCGCCGTCGACGCCTCACCCGACTTCGCCGACCCGTACGCCCACCAACTCGACCTGGAGCAGCAGCTTCAGCGGCTGGTCGACTACAAGCGGGTGACGCTGAAGCGGAACATCTACCGCGACCGCGGCGGCGCCCGCTGGGAGTACACGTGGATCGCGCAGGCGAAGGACACGCCCTTCCCCGGTCCGCGCCGCGCGGTCGAGGAGACGTACATCGCCCGCGACGGCACCGAGTACGCGATCTACATGTCGTCGCCCGCGAAGGACTGGCCGCAGACGCGCAAGCAGTTCACGTCGGTTCTGCAGGGCTGGCTGGAGAAGACGCCCTGACGGGCGGGCCCTTCCGCCGAGGGCCCCGGTCCGCCCTGACGGGACGGCGGTCAGCCCTGATGGGACGGCGGTCAGCCTGACGGGACGGCCCTGACGGCGAGCCGTTGGTTTCGGCCACCCGCCCGCCGGCGCCCCGGAGCCGATCCGTCCGGTGCGGCATGATGGCCGTATGGCGACCGAGGGGGACAACGTCCGTGTCATCGCGGGCCGTTACCGTCTGGAGGCGAGGCTCGGGCGTGGCGGCATGGGCGTGGTGTGGCGGGCGACCGACCAGCTGCTCGGCCGCCAGGTGGCCGTCAAGGAGCTCCCCGTCGACGAGACGCTCTCCGCGGACGAGGCCCGGCGCCAGCGGGACCGTACGCTGCGCGAGGCCCGCGCGGTCGCCCAGCTGCACCATCCGCACATCATCGTCGTCCATGACGTCGTGGTGGACGACGGGGGCGACGAACGCCCCTACATCGTCATGGAGTTGATCGACGGCGGCTCGCTCGCCGACCGTATCGCCACACGCGGCCCCGTCGACGCCGCCGAGGCCGCCCGCATCGGCATCGCCCTGCTCGGCGCGCTGCGCACCGCGCACGCGGCCGGCGTCCTGCACCGCGACCTCAAGCCCGCGAACGTCCTGCTGGAGGCGGGCACCGACCGGGTCGTCCTCACCGACTTCGGCATCGCCCAGGTCGCGGGGGCCACCACGCTCACCGAGACCGGTTCCTTCGTGGGCTCGCCCGAGTACACCGCACCCGAGCGGATGTCCGGCGCCCGGACCGGGCCCGAGTCCGACCTGTGGTCGCTGGGCGCGCTGCTGTGCGCGGCCCTCAGCGGTGAAACGCCGTTCCACCGGGACTCGTTGGGCGGTGTCCTGCACGCGGTCGTGGTCGGCGAGATCCGGCCACCCGCACAGGCCGGGCCGCTGCTGCCCGTCGTGCGCGGTCTGCTGGAGCGCGATCCGGACCGGCGGCTGGGCGCGGACGCGGCGGAGCGCATGCTGCGGGCCTTCCGCGAAACGGGCCGCACGCCCCCTGTGCCGCCGCCCGGGTACGTGCCGACGGAACGGGAGGTGCCCCGCCGGGGGCTGTCGGCACAGCGGGACGCCGCCGGTGCGCAGTTCCCGCTGTCCCCGCAGTCCCCGCTGTCCCCGCTGTCCCCGCTGTCCCCGCTGTCCGCGCAGTCCTCGATGCCGCAGGACGCCGTCGGCCGACAGCCGCCCATGCGGCCGGGCGTGGATCACTGGCAGATGTCGGCGCCCACCGCGGAGAACCCCGCCCGGCAGTCCGCGCGGGGCGTGCTCGTGGCCGCGGCGCTGGTCGCCGCGATGGCCGGAGCGGGCGTGTCCGCGGCGGCACTCCTCATGGACCGGGGCGGCGACGGCGGTGGTACGCCGGCGAGTTCGGCGCCGGAGACACCCCCGACCGGCACCGCTCCCACCTCCAGCACACCCGCCCGCAGCACTCCTGCCCCCACCTCGACCGTCACCGTGACCCACACGCCCTCCCCGGCCGCCGTGACCCGCTCCGCCACGCCCTCGGGCCACCACGCGCCCTCGGGCTGATACGACGTGTGGGTGTCGGCACCGGTCGGGAAGGCGCGGGAGGCGAAGGAGTACTTCGACGTCGCGGTCGGCACGTTCGCAAGCACGTCCCCAAACGGGAGATAAGCCTCACCACGCGTCACGGCTCTGTGACCGGAACGCCGTCACAGTGGATACGCAAGCGCTTGGCGCGATATGGATGAACCCATGAGCAACAACGGGGGAGCCCGACACGGGGCCGACGAGCCGACGAGTTTCGCTCTGCAACCACCGAATCCACCGGTGCGGGCGCCACACCCGGGCAACCCGTACGCCGCGCCCACCCAGGTGGCGCACGCCGCGCCCGGGCCTCCTCAGGACCCCGGCGCCGGGCGGCTCATCGCCGGCCGGTACCGGCTGATCGCCAAGCTCGGGCACGGCGGCATGGGCACGGTCTGGCGGGCCAAGGACGAGACGGTGGACCGCGAGGTCGCCGTCAAGGAGCCCCGCGTCTCGGACCATCTTCCCGAACGAGAACGTGCCAACGCCTTCGAGCGGATGCGCCGCGAGGCACGCGCCGCGGCCCGGCTCGGCCACCCGGCGGTGGTCAACGTCCACGACGTCGCGGTCGTGGACGGCCAGCCGTGGATCGTGATGGAGCTGGTGCAGGGACGTTCGCTCGGCGACGCCCTCCAGGAGGGCACGCTCGGCGCGCGCGAGGCGGCCCGGATCGGCCTGGAGGTGCTGGGCGCGCTGGAGGCCGCGCACGCGGCGGGCATCCTGCACCGGGACGTGAAGCCGGACAACGTCCTGCTCGGCCGCCACGACCGGGTCGTCCTCACCGACTTCGGCATCGCCCAGATCGAGGGCGAGACGAACCTGACCGACACCGGCGGCTTCGTCGGCTCCCCCGAGTACATCGCGCCGGAGCGGGTGCTCGGCCAGCGCCCGGGCCCGGCCAGCGACCTGTGGTCCCTCGGCGTGGTGCTGTACGCGGTGACGGAGGGCGTCTCCCCGTTCCGCCGCAGCAACACCCCCGCCACCCTCCAGTCCGTCCTCAACGCCACGCCCGCACCGCCCGCCTCCGCGCACGGCCCCCTCGCCGAGGCCATCACCGGCCTGCTGCAGAAGGACCCCGCGCGCCGCCCGAACGCCGCCCAGGTCCGCGCCCTGCTCGAGGCGGCCGCGCACCCGCCGGCCCCGCAGCCCACCCAGGTCGTGACGGTCGCCGGTCCCGACGGCGGGGGCGGCCGGGGCGGCCGGTTCGGCCGCACGGCATGGATCGGGCTCGGCGCGGCGGTCGTGGCGGCGGCGGTGACGGCGTACCTGGTGATCGCCGAGCCGTTCGCGGGGCCGTTGCCGGAGGGATGGAAGAAGCGAGATCTCGGCGCGAGGGTCGGCTCCAGCATCGGCGTGCCCGCCGGCTTCGTGAAGCAGGAGCCCACCAGCGACTCGAACGGGACGATCGTGAGCTTCGTCGACCCGAGCGGGGCCGTGCGGATCAGCGTCGACCGCGACATCAAGGCGGAGGACAAGGACAACAAGATCCCGGAGTCCGCGCCGGCCAGGGCCTTCGAAGAGTGGACGATGCTCAAGGACGGTGAGTACAGCTGGGACGTCGCCGGCGACCCCGCCCCCAAGGGCGACCCGAAGGCGACCACCTGGAAGGACCGCGAGGCCGCCGAGAACACCGTCGTCTACACGAGCACCGGCATGGAGGCGCGCGTACGAGAGGCCAGGGTCCTGTACTACCGCGCGGGCAACGGCGACATGTACCGGCTCTGGATCGACTACCCGGGCAAGGGCCACTTCACCGAGGAGGGCCGGGAGATCGCGAGAACGGCGTTCGCCAACTGGGAGATCGGCAAGCTCTGAACCGTCCCGGCCGAGGCCCGCGTCGACAAGGAGCCGCCCCGCACGGTACTCATGAGGCATGAGTGAGGGCGGCGAACATCAGCGCGACGGTCGGCTGGTCGGTGGGCGGTACCGGCTGATCGAGCGCATCGGCTCCGGCGGAATGGGCACGGTCTGGCGGGCCCTCGACGAGCGCGTGGACCGTGAAGTCGCCGTCAAGCAACCGAGGCTGCCCGGTCACCCCGAGGACGAGAGCCACCGGCGGGCTGCCCACCGGCTCTACCGCGAGGCCCGCGCCGCCGCCCGCGTCGACCATCCCTCCGCCGTCGCCATCCACGACGTCGTCGTCGAGACGGAGAGCCCGGACGGGGTGGCCGCAGTGGACGCGCTGGACGGACTCCCTTGGATCGTCATGGAGTTGGTGCGCGGCGAGTCCCTGCACGAGGTGCTCCAGCGCGGCCCGCTGGAGGCGCGGGAGGCCGCCCGCATCGGCCGCGCCGTCCTCGGCGCCCTGCGCGCCGCGCACTCCGTCGGCATCGTGCACCGCGACGTGAAGCCCGCCAACGTCCTGCTCGGCCCGCACGACCGCGTCGTCCTCACCGACTTCGGCGTCGCCCACATCCAGGGCGAGGAATCCCTCACCGCCAGCGGCGAGTTCATCGGCTCGCTGGAGTTCGTCGCCCCCGAGCGGATGTCGGGGCGGACCGCCGGACCGGCCTCCGACCTGTGGTCCCTGGGCGTACTGCTGTACGCCGCCGTCGAGGGCTGGTCCCCGTTCCGCCGTACGACACCGGAGTCCACGCTCGCCGCGATCCTCGCGGCCGACCCGCCCGAGCCGAAACAGGCCGGCCCCCTCGGCCCGCTGATCGGACGTCTGCTGGCGAAGGACCCCGAGCAGCGTCCGGACGCGAAGGAGGTCGCCGATGCCCTGGACCGGCTGACCGTCCGGTGGCCGGAGCCGGAGGGGGCGGCCCTGGCGGAGGCCCAGGACGCGTCGCTCATACGGGGGTTCGCGGACGACACGGGGACGGTCTGGCTGGGAGGGTCGACCACCGGACCCGCTGAGCGTGCCGAATCCGCCGGGCCTGCCGACGCCGGGCCCGCTGAACCCGCCATCCCCGCCGAGCCCGCCAACTCCCCGGCAGAGGCACGCGATGAGCCGGAGGAGGCCCGCCCCAGCTGCCTGTCCGAGCCGGAGACCGAGCCCGCACTCGCCACCTCCACGACCTCCGCCACCTCCACGACCTCCGCCACCTCCACGACCTCTACCTCTACTCCGCCCACCCCGACCCCCCGCCCCCACCGCCTGCTCCGCCCCGCCCCCCTCGCCCTCCTGGGCGCGCTTCTCCTCCTCGGCGGCATATCCTCCGCCGCCTTCCTCGGAGACCTCGACAGCCGAACAGCCGCCGAACAGACCGCCCGCGCGACCTCCACCCCCACCACCACTGCCACCAGGCACGCCCCCAGCCCCACCCCAACCCGCACCGACGCCTGGACCACCCACCAGGAGAAGGACATGAACGCCGTCCTCTCCGTCCCGAGCCGGTACACGAAGTTCGCCCGGCAGGGCAGCGCCTCCTACCAGCCCCGCATCGTGATCTACGCCAAGGACGCCGTCCACGTCCGCCTCACCCAGTGGGACAGGGCACCCCGCTCCCCGATGGGCCAGGCCCAGGAGGCGCACCGGACGTGGGACAGCTACAAGGGGGACGCCCGGACCCAGTACACGCGCACCAGCGTCCAGGGATACGAGGCCGTCATCGCCGACACGACGTACGACCTGGACGACGCCCCCACCCGCGTCATGGAACTGATGATCCGCACCGACGACAGCCGCATGTACGAACTGCGCGTCGACATGCCCAAGGGCACTCCGCAGGAGAAGCACGGCACGGCCGTGTTCAGGGGCGCCCGCGACCGGCTCCGGATCGTGAAGGACTGAATCAGCATCAGGTTTTGCCGTACAACGCCCTGATCAGCGCATTCGTTGCCAGTGTCCACTGGCGTGGTGTGTGCAGTCGGTGAAGCCGCGTTACCGACGGGTACCCAAAGCCCCCGCCGCCGCATACCCTGCGGCTCATGACGGACGCGCAGGCCCCGGAGAAGACCGGCACGGCAATGACCGGCACGGCAAAGACCGGCACGAACCCCATCGCCCCCGCCCCGGCGGGCGCCCGCACCGCCGCCGACGTGGTCACCCCCGAGCTGGTCGCCCAGCTCACCAAGGGTGTCGTCGGCTCGGGCCGGACCGCCAACCACACGCCGTTCACCGGTGAGAAGCTGGCCGACCTCCCCGAGTCGACGCCCGAGGACGTGGCGAAGGCCTTCGAGGCGGCCCGTACCGCCCAGGCCGTGTGGGCGCGGACGCCCGTACGGCAGCGCGCCGCCGTCCTGCTCCGCTTCCACGACCTGGTGCTGGAACGCCAGGCCGAGGTGCTCGACCTGATCCAGCTGGAGACCGGCAAGGCCCGCCTGCACGCCCACGAGGAGGTCCAGGCCGTCGCGGTCGCCGCCCGCCACTACGGTCGTAAGGCGGCCGCCTATCTCCGGCCCAAGCGGCACACCGGCGCTGTCCCGGTCCTCACCAAGGCCACCGAACTGCGCCACCCGCGCGGGGTGGTCGGCCAGATAGCCCCCTGGAACTACCCCCTGGAGCTGTCCGTCGGCGACGCGCTGCCCGCCTTCGTCGCGGGCAACGCCGTGGTGATGAAGCCCGACACCGAGACCTGCCTGACCGCCCTGTGGGCCCGTGACCTCCTCATCGAGGCCGGGCTGCCCGCCGATGTCTTCCAGGTCGTCCTCGGCGACGGACCGGTCGTCGGCCCCGAGGTCGTCCGGCACGCCGACTACGTCTCCTTCACCGGCTCCACCCGCACCGGCCGCGAGGTCGCCCAGGGGGCCGCCGCCCGCCTGGTCGGCGTCTCCCTCGAACTCGGCGGCAAGAACGCCATGCTGGTCCTGGAGGACGCCGACATCGAGAAGGCCGCAGCGGGCGCCGTCCGCGCGTGTTTCTCGTCCGCGGGCCAACTGTGCATCTCGATCGAGCGGTTGTACGTCCACGAGTCCGTCGCGGACGCCTTCCTGGACCGCTTCGCCGCCCGTACCAAGGCCCTACGGCTCGGTACCTCCCTCGCCTACGGCGCCGACATGGGCTCCCTCGTCGGCGAACGCCAGCTGGAGACCGTCAAGCGGCATGTGGAGGAGGCCGTCGCCCAGGGCGCGAAGGTCGTCGCCGGCGGGACGGCCCGCCCGGACGTCGGCCCGTACTTCTACGAGCCGACCATCCTGGACGGCGTGACCGAGCCCATGGCGGTCTGCACGGAGGAGACCTTCGGCCCGGTCGTGTCGGTCTACCGCTTCAAGAGCGAGGACGAGGCCGTCGAACGCGCCAACGCCACACCGTACGGCCTGAACTCGTCGGTCTGGACGAAGAACGCCCGCCGCGGCCGCGAGGTCGCCGCCCGCCTGCGCACGGGCACCGTGAACATCAACGAGGGGTACGCGCCCGCGTACGGCAGCGTCCAGTCGCCGATGGGCGGTATGAAGGACTCCGGCCTCGGCCGCCGGCACGGCTCCGAGGGCATCCTCAAGTACACCGAGGCCCAGACCGTCGCCCACCAGCGGCTGCTGCCGATGGCCCCGTCGCTCGGCATGGACGACGAGCAGTACGCGCAGTTCATGAGCCGCAGCCTGCGCCTGATGAAGGTGCTTCGTTTCCGCTAGAACGCCGGAGCCGAGGACGCCCGGCCGCACCCGTTCTCAACGAGGAGAGCACGTGTCACAGGAGAAGACTGTCCAAAAACAGGACGACAACGGTTACGAGGACGGTTACGAGGACGGTTACGACTACGACGTGATCGTGGTCGGTTCCGGCTTCGGCGGCTCGGTCTCGGCCCTGCGCCTGACCGAGAAGGGCTACCGCGTCGGCGTCCTGGAAGCCGGCCGCCGCTTCACCCGCGAAACCCTCCCCAAGAACTCCTGGGACCTGAAGAACTACCTGTGGGCGCCGAAACTCGGCATGTACGGCATCCAGCGCATCCACCTGCTCGGCAACGTCATGGTCCTGGCGGGCGCGGGCGTCGGCGGCGGCTCCCTCAACTACGCCAACACCCTCTACGTACCGCCGAAGCCCTTCTTCGAGGACCCGCAGTGGCGGGACATCACCGACTGGCAGGAGGAGCTGAAGCCGTACTACGACCAGGCACGGCGCATGCTCGGCGTACGGATCAACCCGACCATGACCCCGTCCGACGTGCACCTGAAGGCGGCGGCCGAACGGATGGGCTGCGGGGACACCTTCCACCTCGCACCGGTCGGTGTGTTCTTCGGCGACGGCAAGGACGCCGACGGGACGGTGACGGCGAAGCCGGGCCAGCAGGTGCCCGACCCGTACTTCGGCGGGGCGGGCCCGGCCCGGCGAGCCTGCGCCGAGTGCGGCGAGTGCATGACGGGCTGCCGGCACGGCGCGAAGAACACCCTCAACGAGAACTACCTGTACCTCGCCGAGAAGGCGGGCGCGGTCGTCCACCCCATGACGACGGTCGTGTCGGTCACCGAGGACTCGCGGCGCGGATACGCCGTCGCCACGCTCCCGACCGACGGCCGCCGCAAGGCGAAGGGACGCACCTACACGGCCCGCCAGGTCGTCCTGGCCGCCGGCACGTACGGCACGCAGACGCTGCTGCACCGCATGAAGACGGGCGGGCAACTGCCGTACATCTCCGACCGACTCGGCGAATCGACCCGTACCAACTCCGAGGCGCTGGTGGGCGCGCAGACGGACGACCGCCGCTACCGGAAGGCCACCGGCGCGCCGAAGGTGGACTTCACGCGGGGAGTCGCCATCACCTCCTCCATCCACCCGGACGCCTACACCCACATCGAGCCGGTCCGCTACGGCAGGGGCTCCAACTCGATGGGCAGCCTGTCGATCCTCCAGGTGCCGTACGCCAAGAGCGGCTCGGGCACGGCCCGGGTCCTGGGCTTCCTGGCCCACGCGGCGAAACACCCCTTGCTGGTGCTGCGCTCCCTGTCCAACCGCCGCTGGTCGGAGCGGACCATCATCGGGTTGGTGATGCAGTCGCTGGACAACTCCCTGACGACGTACCTGAAGCCGAAGGGCGTGGGCCGGGGCCTGCTCACCGCCCGCCAGGGACACGGCGCCCCCAACCCCAAGCAGATCAAGGCCGCCACCGAGGGCGCCTCCGCGCTGGCCGCCGAGATCAACGGCTTCGCCGGTTCGAACATCGGCGAGCTGATGGGCACCCCGCTCACGGCCCACTTCCTCGGCGGCTGCCCGATCGGCGCCTCCCGCGAGACGGGCGTGATCGACCCGTACCACCGGCTGTACGGCCACCCCGGCATCTCCGTCGTCGACGGCGCCGCGGTCTCCGCGAACCTGGGCGTGAACCCGTCCCTGACCATCACCGCCCAGGCCGAGCGGGCGATGTCGTACTGGCCCAACAAGGGCGAGACCGACCCGCGCCCGCTCCAGGGCGCGGCGTACGAACGCCTCCAGCCGGTCGAGCCGAAGTCCCCGGCGGTCCCGGCGAACGCGTTCGGCGCGCTGCGGCTGCCGTTCCTGGGGATGCCGGCGGTTCCGCCGAAGCAGTAGCCGGCCGCCGGCCCAAGCCCCGGCGGGCACAAGAAAGGGACCTGTGCCCCCCTCCGAGCCCAGGTCCCTCTCTTGGCGCTACGCGCTACGCGTTACGCCTCCACACCGGCCTTGCGCCGACGCACCATGAACACCGCACCCGCACCGGCGACGACGGCGACACCGCCGACGAGGCCGATCACCGGCAGGGCGGAGCTGGAGCCGGTCTCGGCGAGGTTGCCGGTCGGCAGCTCGGAGACGTCACCCTGCGGTTTCTTCACCGAGCCCTTGTCGCCGTCGCTCTGCTCGGCCGTGCCCGGGTCGGGGTTGGTGGAGCCGGCCTTCAGGACCTGGAAGTCGTACCAGGCCCAGCCCTCGGCCACGCAGTCCTGGCCGTTGACGTTGTCGAGGTAGGCGCCGGAGCCGAAGGAGTAGGCGTCGCCGGCCGGGGCCTTCGCGTCGATGCTGACGCGCAGGTCGACGGTCTTGCCGGCCTTCGACTTCAGCTCCTCCATGTAGAAGAAGTAGTCACCGGCGTAGCCGTTCGGGTCCCGGATCTCGTCCCAGGAACCGGTCTGCGGGTTCTTGAACTCCAGGTCGACGTACGGGCTCAGGAACTTGGACTCGTCCTCGAGCTCGTAGTTCTCGACCTCGGCGTAGAACGCGACGCCCTTGACATCGGTGTCCGACTCGTTGGTGACGACAAGCTTGAAGTTGTGGTACCCGTCACCCGCGACGATCTTGCCCGGCAGGCCCTTGATGTCCGCGGACACCTTGGCGTCACCGAAGTCCTCGTCCAGTTCCTCGCAGTACGGGACCTCGGGGTCCACCGGGTCCTCGCTCGGCTCGGCGGACTTGGTGGGCTCGGGCTCGTCCGTCGCGGTCTCCGTGGCAGACGCGGTGGGCGACGAGTTCGTCGGCGTGCTGGTCGGCACATCCGTGCCGGTCGGCGTGGCGGTGGCCGTGTCGGTCGGCGTCGCCGTCGTGTCGGTGGGGGGCGCGGCCGGAGTCGTGCTGACCGTGTCGGTCGGGGGCGCCGACGACGTCTCTGTCGTCCCCGTCGGGTCCGTCGCGAAGGCGGCGGGCGCGGACAGCAGGGCGAGCGGCGCTATGACGGCGGTCGCCGCCGCGGCTGCCATGGCACGGCGAAGCTTCATGAAGACCTCAGGAAGTCCGGCGTACTGCGCCGGACGCAGTACGAGATGGGGGAGGCCTCCGCCTGTGGGGTGCGGTGGGGCCCTTGGTTCTGCGTGTTTGATTCGCGACAGGTGTGAATGGTTGCCCCGGCATTCACAGAATTCTTATGTGGCCTGCGTCACGTCTTATGTGGCCTGCGTACACGCCGAAGTCCGGCTGGTGAAGGAGGGCGGTGCGGTGTGGCCGTACGCGGACGTGCGAAGGGCCCCGCGAGGCGGAGCCGCGGGGCCCTTCTTCTCGTCAGCACCGACGTCAGGGCAGCGTCGGTGCCTGGGGAGCGGCGCCGGGGGGTTGCGCCGCTGGACTCGGATGCCCTGGGGCGGCGCCCCGGTTGTACGGGGCGCGACTGGTCTGGACTGGTCTCGACCTCTGGCACTCGTGCTTTCTACGCATCGTGCTGGATGGGCGCGGCCTCCGCAACCGTTTGACCTGAACTTGGACCATTTCCGCCGGTCGGCCCCGGGCGTCCCCGGAGCCGACCGTTCTCTTGGTGACCGGGCTGCTGTCCCCTGCCGTCCGGTCACTTCCCTGGAGCGAGGTCCCACGACGTACGGCACGATCCGTACGTCTCATCGCTCCAGCGAGCCACGCGTGGTTCTTTTCGGGCCCGCCCCTGGCTGGCACGGACACCGGGACCAACGAAACGGCCCCCGGCACGGTCACGCGCCGTACGGGTAAGGGCGGATGCGTACGTCTGTACCGGGAACGCGTCTGCTGTACCGGGAACGCGTCTGCGCCAGAAAGGCGTTGGCGCCAGAATCGCGTCCGAGCCAGGAACGCGTCCGCGTCAGGAACGCGTCTGTGCCAGGAACGCGGATTCAGACCTTCCCGCGGCACAGCTCCAGCAGGGTCATCGCGAGGGCCGTGCCCGGCTTGCCCAGCGCCTCCCGGTAGTGGCCGAGGATCTCCATCTCGCGGGAGAGGTTCACACGGCGGCCGCCGGAGGTGATCCGGGCCTCCTGGATGACGGCGGAGACGGCCATGCGTTCCTGGATCAGGCCGATGATCCGGTCGTCGAGCGCGTCGATGCGCTCCCGGGCGCCGGTGATCACGTCGGCGGCCTCAGGGGTGCGTGCGCCGGTCACGTCGAGGGTGGTCATGCGGGGCTCCTCATCGGATGGGGGTGAGTGCCCCGGAGCGTCAGGATTCGGAAACGCCAGGCGCCCCGGACCTTGTCGGCCCGGGGCGCCTGGGAAGTCGCTTGTCAGTTGCTCAAGCAGCACGACCATGGCAGCCGGCGGGCCGGATGCCATAGGTAAAGAGGAAGGTCTGGTGCGTGAGCATGGGGTTCAGTATGCCGTGGGGGCGGGTGACGTCCAACACGGTTCGCATGGTGAGACGGGGGTCTGGTCCCGGCCCGGGACGTCTCCCACCTCCACCTCGGTAGAATCGGTGGGCACAAGCCCCCGCCCAACCGCCGGAAGGCACCCCGTGTCATCAGCGACCCCCGCTGCCACCGCCGCCGACACCGTCCTGGTCGTCGACTTCGGCGCGCAGTATGCCCAGCTCATCGCCCGTCGCGTCCGTGAGGCCCGGGTCTACAGCGAGATCGTGCCGAGCACCACGCCGGTCGAGGAGATGCTCGCCAGGAACCCGGCGGCGATCATCCTGTCCGGCGGTCCCTCGTCGGTGTACGAGGAGGGCGCCCCGACCGTCGACCGCGCGCTCTTCGAGGCCGGTGTCCCCGTCTTCGGCATGTGCTACGGCTTCCAGCTCATGGCCCAGAGCCTGGGTGGGACGGTGGACAACACCGGCGCCCGTGAGTACGGCCGTACGGAGCTGCACGTCTCCAAGTCGTCCTCCACCCTCTTCGAGGGCACCCCGGCCGAGCAGGCGGTGTGGATGTCACACGGCGACGCCTGCTCCGCCGCTCCCGAGGGGTTCACCGTCACGGCCTCCACGGACGTCGTCCCGGTCGCCGCGTTCGAGAACGACGACAAGAAGCTGTACGGCGTCCAGTACCACCCCGAGGTGATGCACTCCACGCACGGGCAGCAGGTGCTGGAGCACTTCCTGTACCGGGGCGCGGGCCTCACCCCGTCCTGGACCACCGGCAGTGTGATCGAGGAGCAGGTCGCCGCGATCCGCGAGCAGGTCGGCGACAAGCGCGCGATCTGCGGTCTGTCCGGCGGTGTGGACTCCGCCGTGGCCGCCGCCCTCGTCCAGAAGGCCATCGGCTCCCAGCTGACCTGCGTGTACGTCGACCACGGCCTGATGCGCAAGGGCGAGACCGAGCAGGTCGAGAAGGACTTCGTGGCCGCGACCGGTGTGCAGCTGAAGGTCGTGGACGCCGAGGAGCGATTCCTCAAGGCGCTCGCCGGGGTCACCGACCCCGAGGAGAAGCGGAAGATCATCGGCCGCGAGTTCATCCGGGTGTTCGAGCAGGCCCAGGCCGAGATCATCGCGGACGAGGGCCCGGCGGTCGAGTTCCTGGTCCAGGGCACCCTCTACCCGGACGTGGTCGAGTCCGGTGGCGGTACGGGCACGGCCAACATCAAGTCCCACCACAACGTCGGCGGGCTCCCCGAGGACCTCGAGTTCAAGCTGATCGAGCCGCTGCGCAAGCTGTTCAAGGACGAGGTCCGCATGGTCGGCCAGGAGCTCGGCCTGCCGGAGGAGATCGTCCAGCGCCAGCCGTTCCCGGGCCCCGGCCTCGGCATCCGTATCGTCGGTGAGGTGACCAAGGAGCGGCTCGACCTGCTCCGCGAGGCCGACGCCATCGCCCGCGAGGAGCTCACGGCGGCCGGCCTCGACCGTGACATCTGGCAGTGCCCGGTGGTCCTGCTCGCGGACGTGCGGTCCGTCGGCGTCCAGGGCGACGGCCGGACCTACGGCCACCCGATCGTCCTGCGCCCGGTGTCGTCCGAGGACGCCATGACGGCCGACTGGTCGCGGCTGCCGTACGACGTCCTCGCCCGGATCTCCACCCGGATCACCAACGAGGTCAAGGACGTCAACCGGGTCGTCCTCGACGTGACGAGCAAGCCGCCGGGGACGATCGAGTGGGAGTGAGCCTGTCCTGACGCTCAGGTCCGCTTGAGCGTGCGCACCGGCTCTCCGGGCTTCCAGACCTGGACGACCAGGTACGTGTCGTTCTCGACGTAGGTCCGGACGACCTCCGTCAGCTCGGTGCGGAAGAGGTGGAACGGCTCCGGCGGTTCCACCTCTTTCGTGTACCTGGCCTTCGTCCCGGCGTCCTCGACCTCGATCGCCCGTCCGCTGATCCGGACGTCGCCGCCGCCCATGGACTGGCCCTCCCCGGGGTTCGCCTGGAGCGCGAAGCGCGGGTCGCGGCGCAGGTCCAGCGCCTTGAGCGAGTTCGGCATCATGCCGAGCCACAGCTCGCCGTCCAGGAAACGGACCTCCAGCCCGGTGGTGCGCGGCGAGCCGTCCTTGCGGAGGGTGGCGAGGACGTGGTGGGTGTACGCGCCGAAGCGTTCCTCGATGGTCTTCGCCAGGTCGGGTTCGGCGGTCGCGAAAGCTGCCCAGTTCGCTGTCATACGCCAGAGTCTGCCGCTGATATCCGACATCCTCTGTCGGGTTTCGGTGGATGACCCACGCGTCACCCGGAGGGCTGCACTTTCCCTCCCGTCCCTCTTCTTTACAGAAGAGCCCTGTCCTCCGCGGCTGACCGACGGTAACTTCCGCCCCGTACCGCAACCAGTGCTGGAGGACCTATGCACGGGCCCACCCCGCCCCTGCCGCTGCCCACCGACCGGCTGCAGTTCGCGATGCCGCCGATGCACGAGTCGGTCGAGGACGAGCGCCGGCACCGCAGGGAGCGGCTCGCGGGCGCGCTGCGGATCTTCGGGCGGCTCGGCTTCGAGGACGGCGTCTCGGGACACATCACCGCACGCGACCCCGAGTTCACCGACTGCTTCTGGGTCAACCCGTTCGGGATGCCGTTCCGGTACGTCACCGTGAGTGACCTGGTGCTCGCCAACTCGGACGGGCAGGTCGTCGACGGCCGCTACCACGTCAACCAGGCGGCGTTCACCGTGCACGCCCAGGTGCACGCCGCCCGCCCCGACGTGGTCGCCGTCGCCCACTGCCACTCCGTGCACGGCCGGGCCCTGTCGGCGCTGGGGGACCTGCTGGACCCGATCACCCAGGAGAGCTGCGCCTTCTACGAGGATCACGCGCTGTACGACACCTACACCGGTGTAGCCGTCGACGCCGACGAGGGGCGGCGCATCGCCGCCGCGCTCGGCTCCCGCAAGGCGCTCGTGCTGCGCAACCACGGGCTGCTGACGGTCGGCGACTCGGTGGACGCGGCGGCCTGGTGGTTCGTGTCGATGGAGCGGTCCTGCCAGGTGCAGCTGACGGCGAAGGCGGCGGGCCGGCCGGTCCTGATCGACCACCGGATGGCGGTGGCGACCCGGGAACAGGTGGGCGGGGACCTGGTGGCATGGATCAACTACCAGCCGATGTGGCAGGACATCAGCCGCAGCGAGCCGGACCTGCTGAGCTAGAAGCCGCGCAGGACGACCGCCTTCGTCATTGCGAACTCCTCGTCCGTGAGCACCCCTTCCCGGTGGAGCTGGCCCAACTCGCGCAGCCGGCGCAGGAGTACGTCGTGATGGTCGGCCGGGGACGGGACGGCGGACGTCAGGCGGGGCCGGCCGGGAGACTCGCCGGCGTCGACGGCGGTCCGGGAGGACGGGTGCGGCAGCCGGGCGGTGACCGCGGTCGCGACGAGCGCGGTGAGCAGGTCGCGGCGGGCGCTGCCCCACAGGTCGAGGGCGTACGGGTCCTTCTCCGGCGGCAGTTTGGAGTACACCGTCTCGCGGGTGACGAACCGCAGGAAGCCGTCCTCGTAGCTGGAGTTGGGCAGCCACTCGACCTGGACGAGGTCGCCGATGTTGATGATCCGCGGGCCCGTGGCGCGTTTCACCCGATCGGAGGTGTCGGCCCAGTCGATCCGCACCTGAGTGCCGTCGAAGGAGACCGTGCCGTCGGAGGAACGGACCGAGACCGGGACCGGCGGGCCGGCCAACAGGTACGCCTTCGTGGGCTCCTTGGGAACCTGGTCGAGGAGCAGGGCACGACGGATCTCCTCGGCGACGTACTCGGCGACTCCGGCCCGGTCGAGGTCCACCGCCAGCCGGTACGGGTCCGCCGCGTCCGGCAACCGGCCGCCGGTCGCCTGGAGCAGCGGGTCGGCGCCCTCGCGCAGCCGCAGTCGGAGCCGTCCGCGCTTGCGTTCGGGCTCGAAGACGATGCCCGAGACGGCCTCGAGGGGCACGGCGACCTCCCCGTACGTCTGCCGGAACAACGCCACGGAGCGGTGCAGGCCCGGCGTGATCCGGACCGTGCTGCCGTCGAAGGCCCAGGTCCCGTCGCGCTGGATGATCTCGGCCATAAGGGAATTCTCGCAGCCGGGTCAACACGGCACGCCGGACTTCACCCGTGCTGACCAGACGTGGCAGACGTGGAACGCGTGGTGTAGGGCACAATTCGCTGTCGTCGCACGGGAGTTGTCGTAGCCGTCGGTGTACGGCGGTGGGGGCCACGGTTTCCGTGGGGCTGTTGCCGGTTGTTCTGGTCGTGGGGAAGGCGGGCGTCGGGCGTGGCAGCGCAGGAGGCGAGACAGGGCGGGGCGGATTCGGGTTCGGGCTCGGGAGCGGGTGGGGGTGCGGGGACGGGGGCGGGTGTGCGCGGGGGCGCGCATGGTGGTGTGCCGGGGAGTGCCTTGGGGAGTGCGCCGGGGAGTGCTCTCGGGGGTGGGCGGGGGAGTGCTCTGGGGAGTGGGCAACGGAGTGCCGTTGGTGGTGCGCCGGGGAGTGGTGGTTGCGGGGGTGCGCTCGGCGGTTCGTACGGGAGTGGGGTGGGGACTGTGCATCAAGGTGGCTGCACCTGTGGGGACTGTCCGCACGGGGCGCGTGAGGGGCATCGGCGGGCGGTCGCCGCGTTCCTGCGCAAACGCGAGGAGTTCGCGGCCGGGCAGGGGGTGCCGGCCGCGGTGGCCCACTCGGCCTCGGCCTCCCGCCAGTGGATCTCCGAGGAGCTGACGCAGTCCGCCGCAGTCGTCGCCGAACGTGGGCGGGCCGAGGGCGAGGCATGGCTGGCACACCTGTGGCGCCGTACGGCGGGTGTCGTGTGGGCGCTGGTCGTGCTGCTGCTGGTGGTGCAGTCGCTCACCGCGATCGGCGCGGGCTGGACGGCGGCACGCACCGCCGGGCTGCTGGCGGCGGTGGTGGTCGCCGCCGCGCTGACCGCGGCGTCGTGGTTCCACCGGGCGCGTGGCGGGGCGCTGGCGCCGGTCATCGGCGAGGACAACCGCCTGTCCACGTCCCGGGCGGTGGCGGCGGCCTGGGTGTTGTTCGTCGCCTACGCGGTGGTGGTGCTGGTGTCGGCGGCGACGTATCTCGCCGGGAAGTACGCGGAGGGTGGGCGGCCGGTGATTCTGTCCGTGGTGCGGGCGCGGGAGATCGGCGACCTGGACGCGCCGATCCGCACGGGCGACGACATCGAGATCCGGGGCGCCGGATTCGTGCCGCCGGGGGCGCAGGGGGCCGACCGGCTGTCCCGGATGGTCGTCCGCATCGGCACGGTGAACGCCCACGTCCCGCTGGTCCCGGTGCCCGGCGGCTTCGACAACCCGACGGACACCTTGCTGAGGGTGCCGGTGCCGGCGGATGTGGAGCCGGGGCGGGTGGCGGTGCAGGTGGTGATGGCGGCGGGGGTGGAGACGAATCGGTATGTGATCGATGTGACGGAGTGAGGGGGCCTCCGGCGGTGGTGTGGGAGGCCTTCAGCGGCCAGTGCGGGTGGGGTGGTGGCTGGTGTAGCGCCTGCTCCTGCGTTGTGGGTCGGGGCCGCGCCGGGCCAGTCACGCCGTAGCCGCTCAGCGGCGGGATCAGTCGTGCCGCTGGGGTGATGGGGTCCCCTGCTCGAGCGAAGCCGAGAGCTTGGGAGAGGGTGGGCGCGGCGGCACCCCCGTAGCGCGGTTGCGACCCCCTGCCGCAGCCACAGCGCCGGGTCCCCGGGAAGCGGTCAGCACGCATCTGTCGGAAAAGCGGGCCGTTCAGGATTGAGCCGAGCCTTTTTGTCGTACGTATTGTCTCTTGAGGGGGTCTCGGCACGGCGGGTGAGAGGCGGCTGGCAGCGATGACTCACAGTATGCGGACGGACACGTACACCCCCCACCACCACGACGACGGCCGCGACTGGCGGGACACCGCCACTCGCTACGCCCTGCTTCCCCTGCGTGTTTTCCTGGGCGTCACCTTCATTTACGCAGGACTGGTCAAGCTCACCGACAGCGCCTTCATGAAGGACGCCGGTTCCGGGTCGATCGGCGACACGATGCGCGCCGTCCGGGACTCCTCCGCCATCCCGGCCCTCGTCGACCTCGCCCTGGAGAACCCTGTCGGCTTCGCCTACGTCATCGCCATCGGAGAAGTGGCCGTCGGCATCGGCACCCTGCTCGGTCTGTTCGCCCGCCTGGCCGCGCTCGGTGGTGCGCTGATCTCGCTCAGCCTCTGGCTGACCGTGAGCTGGGCCTCCGACCCGTACTACTACGGCAACGACCTCGCCTACCTCATGGCCTGGATCCCCCTCGTCCTGGCGGGTGCCTCCCTGCTCTCCGTGGACGCCGCCTTGCGAGCGCGGCGACGGCAGCGGTCGGGGGGTTATCGGTAGGCGTTCAGGCCGCTTTGTTCGCCCCGGCCTTGTCGGCGTCCGTGCGGCCCGCCGCCCGGCGTCGGCGTATGCGCCCGGTGAGGAACGCCACCGCGCCCGCCAGGCAGAGCCCGGCGATGACGACGGGTATCACCACGAACCACGGGGTCTCCCAGGTGCCGCCCGCGTCACCGGCGTAGATGACGCCCGCGACGGTGAGGAAGAGCCCGGCGACCAGCTTCCCGGGCTGGAACTCATGACGCAGCACGGCTCACCTCCACCTGTCCCACGCCGACCTGGAGATCCAGGTCGAGCGTGCCGGCCTTCTTGACGCCCTCGGCGGGTGACAGGGTCAGTTCCTCGTGCTTGCCCGGCTCCACGTCCACGTCGTTCTTGTCGTCGCCCGGCAACTGGATGTCGCCCACCCCCACGTCGACGGTCAGCCGCACGGTCACGTCCTCGGGCACGATCACCCGTATCCGGCCCATCCCCACGTCGGCCCGCGTCGTCACGGTCTGCCCCCGGTCCACGTCGACCCGGGACAGGTCCAGCGTGCCGACGCCGCTGCCGATGTCGTACTGCTGCCGTACCTCCGCGACCGCGGCGGGCCGCCACGTCTGGTGCATCCACCGCGTGCCGATGTCCTTGGGAAGCGCCGCCGAGCCGGCGAGCAGGGCGGCCGTGATGACCGCCAGGACCATCGAGCCCGCTCCCGTGCGCCCCAGGAACGCGCTGATCGCGATGCCTGTGCCGAAGACGGCGAGCGCGCAGGACAGGCCGGTCTGCAGGCTGGTGCCGAGTGGGTTCTCCTCCCACGTCAGGCTGGTGCCGAGGCCGCCGGCGAGGAGGGCCAGCAGGAAGACCCAGCCGCCGATCCAGCGGGGGCCGCGGGGTTTCGGTGGCTGAGGGTGCGGGGTGCGTATGTCCTCCCGGCCGCTGCCGTAGGTGCCGAGGCTGATGCTGATGGCTGCCGCGACGTCCAGGTCGCGGGAGTCCCGCGGGCCCCACAGATAGCCTGTGCCCCCGATGTGCGTGCCGTCCTTGACGATGGGGTCCCGCCACCAGGAGGGGAAGGCGGCCGGGACCGGTGGCGCCTGTGCCTCCGGCGGGGCGTCGGCCACGGCCTGGGCGGCCAGCGGGTCGGGGCTCGGGGTACCGCGGTGCCGCGACCAGTATCCGGCGCCGGCCAGCAGCAGGGAGAGGATGACGGCGAAGGACAGCACTCCGGCGTTCTTCAGCAGCGTCAGGAACACCCCGCAGCCGACCAGCGCGAACAGCACGGCGGTCAGCGCCTGGCCGTCGACCCGGCCGGTCAGCAGCTTGCGCACCTCGTTCTCGTCCTCGTCGTCGTACGGGACGAAGAGCCAGGCGAAGCCGTAGAAGATGAGGCCGATGCCGCCGGTGGCGGAGAGCACCGCGAGCGTGATCCGGAAGATCACCGGGTCCATGTCGCACTGCCGCCCGAGCCCGGCGCACACCCCGGCCAGCATCTTGTACCGCCGGTCGCGGCGGAACTTGGGGGGAGGCTCGGCGACGGCGGCTTCGCCGGACGGGGCCAGGCTGCCGGTCGTGTGCGCCTTGGTGGCGGTCGCTCCTTCCCGCTCCCGCTCTTCCCGCGCGCCCGCACGCTCGTGCGCGCGCGAGGCCCCGCCCGCGTCGGCCCGGGCGCCCGCGCCGGGCTCCGTGCCCGCGGCGGGCGCGGCATCCTGCGGTCCGGCGCCCGGGGACGGGCGCGGGCCGGAGCCGGGTCCCGGACCCGTCGCGGCGTGCTCGTGATCGGTCATGGGTCCATGGTGACGGGCGGACCGCCGCCGCGGCAGTCGGCATGACCCTGGCCGGACCCTGATATCGGCCCTGAGACGGCGCCGGGAAGCGTTCGACGGTCCCGCCGGTCGAAGATCAGGGGTGTCTCCGGGGTCGACCCTGATGCCCCGTCCCTCCGGCCGTGTGACCATCGATGGCATGTCGGAAGCCGCAGCAGCGCCACTCGTCGAACCGCGGCCGCCGCGCAAGCTCTACCGCAGCAGCGACGGACGCTGGCTCGGTGGGGCGGCACGGGGGCTCGCCGGGCACCTCGGGCTGCCCGTCGTCTGGGTACGGCTCGTCTTCGTCGGCCTGTTCCTGGCCGACGGCCTCGGCGCGCTGCTGTACGCCGCGTTCTGGTTCTTCGTGCCGCTCGGTGTCGGCGGCGTCGACGCGCACAAACCGCCCTCCCTCGTCAGCACCGAGACCGCGCCCGACGGCCGCCGCAAACTCGTCACCCGGAAACCGGACAAGGGCCAGATCGTCGCCCTGCTCCTCATGGTCGTCGTGGCCATGGTGTTCGTGGGCAGCGTGGACCTCAGCGCCGGAGCCCGGGCCTACCTCTGGCCGATCGTGCTCGTCGGCGCGGGCGTCGCCCTCGTCTGGCGCCAGGCGGACAACGCCCGCCGGGCCCGCTGGATGGAGGTCGGCCGCCGCCGGCGCACGGTCACGCTGCTGCGCTCCGTGGCCGGTGTGCTGCTGGTGACGGCCGGGGTCTCCGGCATCTTCGTCCTGCAGGGCTCCGCCGCCCACCTCGGCTCCGTCCTGCAGGCCGCCCTCGCGGTCCTCGTCGGCATAACGCTCCTCGCCGGCCCCTATCTCGTACGTATGACGCAGGACCTCTCCGAGGAACGCCTGATGCGCATCCGCGCCCAGGAGCGCGCGGAGGTCGCCGCCCACGTCCACGACTCGGTGCTGCACACCCTGACCCTGATCCAGCGCAACGCGGAGAACGCGAGCGAGGTGCGCCGCCTGGCCCGGGCCCAGGAGCGTGACCTGCGCACCTGGCTGTACAAACCGGAGGGCAACGGAAAGGACGAGGCCGAGGAGCCCACCACGCTCGCCGAGGCCGTGCGGCGCAACGCCGCCGAGGTCGAGGACAAACACGGCGTCCCCATCGAGGTCGTCGTCGTCGGCGACTGCCCGCTCGACGAGAAAATCGGCGCACAGATGCAGGCCGCGCGCGAAGCGATGGTGAACGCGGCCAAGTACGGTGGCGAGGGCGGCGCCGTTCAGGTCTACGCCGAAGTCGAGGGCAGGACGGTCTTCGTGTCCGTCCGGGACCGCGGCCCCGGCTTCGACCTCGACTCGATACCCGCCGACCGCATGGGCGTCAGAGAATCGATCATCGGCCGCATGGAGCGCAACGGCGGTACGGCGCGGCTGCGCGCGGTACCGGACGGCGGCACGGAGGTCGAGCTGGAGATGGAGAGGGCGGAGAAGACGTCATGAGCGACCCGACCGAGGCGAACGGTACGGCGGGATCGGCGGAGGCGGCCGAGTCCGCGGAGCCGGCCGGCGGCGGCACGGCCAGGCGGCACGTACGCGTGGTCCTCGTCGACGACCACCGCATGTTCCGCACGGGTGTCCAGGCCGAGATCGGCCAGACCGAGCAGACCGGCGTCGAGGTCGTCGGGGAGGCCGCGGACGTCGATCAGGCGGTCACGGTCATCACCGCGACCCGGCCCGAGGTGGTGCTCCTCGACGTGCATCTGCCGGGCGGCGGTGGTGTCGAAGTACTGCGCCGCTGCGCTCCGTTGATGGCGGACACCGAGCGGCCCGTGCGTTTCCTCGCCCTGTCCGTCTCGGACGCGGCGGAGGACGTGATCGGTGTGATCCGCGGTGGTGCCCGGGGATACGTGACCAAGACGATCACCGGCTCGGACCTCGTCGACTCCATCTTCCGCGTCCAGGAGGGCGACGCGGTCTTCTCGCCCCGCCTGGCAGGCTTCGTCCTCGACGCCTTCGCCTCCACCGACGCACCTCCGGTCGACGAGGACCTCGACCGTCTCACCCAGCGCGAGCGCGAGGTGCTGCGGCTGATCGCCCGGGGGTACGCGTACAAGGAGATCGCCAAGCAGCTGTTCATCTCCGTGAAGACGGTCGAGTCCCATGTCTCGGCGGTGCTGCGCAAGCTCCAGCTGTCGAACCGGCACGAGCTGACGCGGTGGGCGACGGCTCGCCGCCTGGTCTGACCCGGCGCTCCCCGACGCGGCCTGTCGGCCGGCCGACGGCGTGCCTGCGCCCGGGGCTTCGGTACCCCCGTCGCCTCTCACACCACCCGCGTGGCCCCCGCGAACGGCATCTCGGTGAGGGGCGCCACCCGCACCGGGGCCGACGGATTGGGGGCGTGGATCATCTGGCCGTTGCCCACATAGATGCCCACGTGACTGATACCGGAGTAGAAGAACACCAGGTCCCCCGGGAGAAGCTCGGAGCGGGAGACGCGGCGGCCCGCGTCGATCTGGGCGTAGGTCGTGCGGGGCAGGGAGACCCCGGCGGTGCGGTACGCGGCCTGGACGAGGCCCGAGCAGTCGAAGGCGTCCGGGCCGGTCGCCCCCCACACGTAGGGGCTGCCGAGCTTCTGGTAGGCGTACGAAACCGCCGCCGCGGCACGGGAACCGGGTGCCTGGGACGTGACGGAGCCGGGGGCCGCGAGGCCCTCCCGCGCGCCCGTCGACGACCGTGAGGCACGGGCCGGGGCCGCTTCCTCGGCGAGCCGTGCGCGTTCCTCGGCCGTCAGCTCGGAGAGCAGCCGCCGGGCGGCGCCCAGCTTCCCGGTGATCGTCTTCTGGTGCCGCTTCAGCTCCGCCTGCCGCGACCTCAGTGACACGACCTCGATGCGCGAGGCTCCGCGCAACTGCTCGATCTCGCGGAGCTGCTTGCGTACGCGGGCGACGGCGGACGTCTGCCGGCTGCCCGCCCGTTCGACGAACTCGGCGTTGTACAGGTACCGGTCGGGGTCGTCGGACAGCGCGAGGTGCAGCGCGGGGTCGAGACCGCCGCTGCGGTACTGGGCCGTCGCGACCGAGCCGAGCGCATCCCGTGCGGAGTTGAGCCGTTCCTGCTTGCGGGCCGCTTCGTCCTGGAGCCCCTTCAGCCGCCGCTGGGCCGCCTCCGCCTTCTCCTTGGCGCCGTTGTACTTCTCGGTGGCGACCTCCGCCTCCTGGTACAGCCGGTCCACCCGGGAGCTGACCTGCTCGGGCGTCAGCTGGGGCTCGGCGTGTCCGGTTCCGTCGAGGCCCGTGGCGGTCGCCGCGCCGGCCAGGGCGATCGTGGCGGCCGTGCGGGTCGTGCCGCCTCCCACCGAGCGATGTCTGGGCTTGCGGTGCGCTGCCACCTGGGCTCCACGTCCTCTCCAACGACCGCAGGCCCGGCGTACGGCCGTCCAGTGGGAGCGGACGTACGGACCGCCGTGCGGCTCGGCCTGCGCGTCCGGCGACGGCCCGCACAGGGGGAGTGGACCGCCGCCGGACCTTCTGGCGGTGGTGTCCGACTGCCGCCCCTGGCCCGGGCGGCGGTGGGGAGCCGGTCACCTGGTGCAGGACGCTAAACCCCGCCGTGCGGGGCCCGGGACGCGTTGTACGGAACTGGCACGAGCGGACCGCAAGGTGACCGTGTGCGACCGTGATCCCGTCCTGGCGCCGCCGACTTCACTCAGCGCGATGACCGATGTGCCGGATCCGGCGCGGACGGGCCGGCGGAGTGCTATGGGCCGCATATATGCAAGGGCCGGGGCGCGCCGGGCCAGGACCGGAGGCCCCGGGCCGGTGTCGGGCGGCCCAGGGAGGCCTGATTAGGCTCCGGCCTCATGGACGTACTCATCCACCTCTTCGTCGGCCTGCACATCATCGGCATCGCCTCGCTCCTCGGTGGCTTCCTCACCCAGATGAAGGCGATGGGCGAGGGCACCGCCCGCTTCAGCCCCGCGATGCTGCACGGCGCGCTGACGATGCTGGTCACCGGAGTGATCCTGGTCGGCCTCAACCAGGCCGACGACCAGCCCGTCAACAACATCAAGATCGGCGTGAAGCTGGCGCTGCTGATCGTGATCCTGGGGCTCGTCTACGTGAAGCGGGACGAGGAGAAGGCGGACAAGGGGCAGTTCGGCCTGGTGGGGCTGCTGACCACGGCGAACGTCTTCATCGCGGTCCTGTGGACCTGATGACGTCCTGACGCTTCCCTCTTCGCCGTCCCTCCTCCCCGTCCCTGTCGCCTCCCGGGCTCAGGCGGGCCGCACCACGCGGTGGATCGACGACTCGCCGTCGTAGTAGACCGACTCCTCGCGGACGTACGTGCCGGGCTTCGGGGCGTGGATCATCATGCCGTTGCCGATGTAGAGGCCGACGTGGGTGACGTCGTCGTAGAAGAAGACGAGGTCGCCCGGCTGGGCCTGGGAGAGGGGGACCGTCGTTCCGGCGTCGACCTGGTCGTAGCTGGTGCGCGGCAGGTCGACGCCCGCGGCCTTCCAGGCGGCCTGAGTGAGGCCGGAGCAGTCGTAGGAGTCGGGGCCGGTGGCGCCCCAGACGTACGGCTTGCCGATCTGGGCGCGGGAGAAGGCGAGCGCCTTCTCGGCCTTGGTGGCGTACGAGGAGTCGGTCGCGGACGAGGTCGGTGTCGAGGGCGCTGACGTACTCGGCGAGCCGTTCTCCTGCGGCTGAGCGGCCTCGTCCTGGGCCTGCCGCTGCTCCGCCTGCTGCCGGGCGAGCTCGGCGGCCTTGCGCTCGGCCTCCTCCTGCTTCCGCTTCTCGATCGCCGCGAGCCGCGCCTTCTCCTCGGCGGTCAGCTTCGACAGCAGTTCCCGCGCGTCGGCGAGCTTCTTCTGGACGGTGGCCTTGGCCGTCTTCAGGTCGCTCTGCGACTCGGTGAGCGTCTGGAGGCTCTCGGTGGCCTCCCGGCGCTTCTCCATCGTCTCGGACTGCTGCGTGACGTAGTCGTCGACCGCCTCCTTCTGACGGCCGGTGAGCCGGCCCATCAGCTGGGTCTGGTCGAAGTAGTCCTGCGGGGAGTCCGCGAGCAGGAAGGTCGCGGTGTCCGGGACGGAGGCGCCGGACCGGTACTGGGCGGCCGCGAAGGAACCCAGCTCCTCCCGTGCCTCGTTGAGCTTCTGGGTGCGCTTGGCCACGCCGTCGAGGAGGGTGTCGACGCGCTTGCGCTGCTTCGCGGTCTTCTCCTTGGCCGCGTTGTACTTCTCGGTCGCCGACTCAGCCTGGCGGTACAGGTCGTCGACCTTCTTCTCGACTTCCTCCAGGCTCGGCTTGTCGTCGGCCGAGGGGGTGGCGTTGGCCGACTGGGACAGCAGGGCCACGGAGGTGAGGGCCGCGGTGGCGAGGGCGGGGGTCCGTATGCCTGCTACGCGCGTCCCCGCGGGACGCGACTTGCGGTGCGACGCCAAGGGAGGCGACTCCTTCCAATGGTCCGCCTACCGGGTTAGCTGTCGGGTTCGGGCGGAGGTTCGGAAGGGTTGCCCTACGGCCTGTCCCGGGAAGGGAGTTGGGCCGATTCACCCCATGGTCTCGGTTGGGTCCCCGGCTCCGGTGCCGCTGCGGCACGCTGGACTCGGCGGAGGCCGCGCGGCCCGGCGACGTTCGCCGGAGGGGGTCGTACGGCCCGCCCGAACGGTAGCCAACTCGTGTGGCGTCTGTGAAGGTTGGTGGGTGATATGCCCGATACATTTTCGTGACCTTGGGTCAGGGCGTCGCTCGACGTAACCAGTCGGATGTGATCTGTGGTGACCTGTCCGGGCGTGCGACGCCGGCCTGCCTCGGGGTGCCGATGTCCCGCCGGATGACGGGCGGCCTGGTCGGTTGCGTAGCGTGACGGGGTAAGGGTGGAGGGTAGGGAGGAGCCGGGCGGTCAGGTCCGGGAGAGCGCCGGTGTCCGAAAACGGGGGATGTTCTCAGGGTGGCGGCGGGCTGTCAGTGGGGCGGCCTAGACTCGGAGAGCGATGAGCAGCCTCTTTGACGACAGCTTCCTGGCGGACCTCCAGGCCCAGCGGGGCCCCGTGGACGAACCTCCGCCGCCGCCCGAGCACGATCACGTACCGGAGCCGATTCCGGACGATCTGTTCGGCGGGAGGTTCGACGTGCCGCCGGACCGGGACGCCTACTACCGGGACGGGGCCCCGCGCCCGGTGGTGGACTCCGCCGCGCTCCTGGAGGGGCTGAACGACAACCAGCGCGCCGCCGTCGTGCACTCCGGCTCCCCGCTGCTCATCGTGGCCGGCGCCGGTTCCGGCAAGACCCGTGTGCTCACCCACCGCATCGCCTACCTGCTGGCGGAGCGGGGCGTCCACCCGGGGCAGATCCTCGCGATCACCTTCACCAACAAGGCCGCCGGCGAGATGAAGGAGCGCGTCGAGCAGCTCGTCGGCCCGCGCGCGAACGCGATGTGGGTGATGACCTTCCACAGCGCGTGCGTGCGGATCCTGCGCAGGGAGTCGAAGAAGCTCGGCTTCACCTCGTCCTTCTCGATCTACGACGCCGCCGACTCCAAGCGCCTGATGGCCCTGGTCTGCCGCGACCTGGACCTGGACCCCAAGCGCTTCCCGCCCAAGTCCTTCAGCGCCAAGATCAGCAACCTGAAGAACGAGCTGATCGACGAGGAGGACTTCGCCGCCCAGGCCTCCGACGGCTTCGAGAAGACCCTCGCCCAGGCCTACGCCCTCTACCAGTCGCGGCTGCGCGAGGCGAACGCCCTCGACTTCGACGACCTGATCATGACGACGGTCAACCTGCTGCGGGCGTTCCCGGACGTCGCCGAGCACTACCGCCGCCGCTTCCGCCACGTGCTGGTGGACGAGTACCAGGACACCAACCACGCGCAGTACGCCCTCGTGCGCGAGCTCGTCGGCACCTCCGAGCACCCCGTCGACGTACCGCCCGGCGAGGACGACCTGCCGCCCGCCGAGCTGTGCGTGGTGGGCGACGCCGACCAGTCGATCTACGCCTTCCGCGGCGCGACCATCCGCAACATCCTCCAGTTCGAGGAGGACTACCCGGACGCGACGACGATCCTGCTGGAGCAGAACTACCGCTCCACCCAGACGATCCTCTCCGCCGCCAACGCGGTCATCGAGCGCAACGAGTCCCGCCGCCCCAAGAACCTGTGGACCAACGCGGGCGCGGGCGCGCTGATCACCGGGTACGTCGCGGACACCGAGCACGACGAGGCGCAGTTCGTCGCCGACGAGATAGACCGCCTGACCGACGCGGGCGAGGCGAAGGCGGGCGACGTCGCCGTCTTCTACCGCACCAACGCCCAGTCCCGTGTCTTCGAAGAGGTCTTCATCCGCGTCGGCCTGCCCTACAAGGTCGTCGGCGGCGTCCGCTTCTACGAGCGCAAGGAGGTCCGGGACGTCCTGGCCTACCTGCGGGTGCTGGCCAACCCCGAGGACTCGGTGCCGCTGCGCCGCATCCTCAACGTCCCCAAGCGGGGCATCGGCGACCGCGCCGAGGCCATGATCGACGCCCTCGCCCAGCGGGAGAAGATCAGCTTCCCGCAGGCGCTGCGGCGCGTCGACGAGGCGTACGGCATGGCGGCCCGGTCGGCGAACGCCGTGAAGCGGTTCAACACGCTGATGGAGGACCTCCGTACGATCGTCGAGTCCGGTGCCGGACCGGCGACCGTCCTCGAGGCGGTGCTCGAACGCACCGGCTACCTCGCCGAGTTGCAGGCCTCCACCGACCCGCAGGACGAGACCCGGATCGAGAACCTCCAGGAACTCGCCGCCGTGGCCCTGGAGTTCGAGCAGGCCCGCGGCGACGACAACCCGGGGACCCTTGCCGAGTTCCTGGAGCAGGTCGCCCTGGTCGCCGACTCGGACGAGATCCCGGACGAGGAGGGCGACGGCGTCATCACGCTGATGACCCTGCACACGGCCAAGGGTCTGGAGTTCCCGGTCGTCTTCCTGACCGGCATGGAGGACGGCGTCTTCCCGCACATGCGCGCCCTCGGCCAGACCAAGGAGCTGGAGGAGGAGCGGCGCCTGGCGTACGTCGGCATCACGCGCGCGCGTGAGCGGCTGTATCTGACGCGGTCCACGATGCGCAGCGCCTGGGGGCAGCCGTCGTACAACCCGCCCTCGCGCTTCCTGGAGGAGATCCCGCCCGCCCACGTGGAGTGGAAGCGCACGGGAGGGAGCGGGCCCGTGTCCTCCGGGCCGGCCTCGGGGGTGGCGGCCTCGCTGTCGTCGTCCCGCTCGCGTTCGTCGGCGTCGGGCGCGTCCGGCTTCGCCACGAGCCGGGCCTCCGAGAAGCCGGTGGTGTCGCTCGCGGTCGGAGACCGGGTCACGCACGACCAGTTCGGGCTCGGCACCGTGGCCGCGGTGAAGGGCACGGGCGCGAACGCCGAGGCGACGATCGACTTCGGGGACGGGAAGCCGAAGCGGCTGCTGCTGCGGTACGCGCCGGTCGAGAAGCTGTAGTGAAGTTGTGGCTCCGAGACGTGAGCCCCCGCCCGAGGAGAGGAGCGGGGGCTTGCGGAAACTGAACGGCGGGGACCGAACGGCGGGAACTGAACGGCGGGAACTGAACGGCGGGGGCCTGCCGGGACGCTACGTCGGGTCGAGGCCGTGGCTGCGCAGCCACGCGAGCGGGTCGATCGCCGAGCCGCCGGCCGGGCGCACCTCGAAGTGCAGATGGGGGCCGGTCGAGTTGCCGGAGTTGCCGGAGTTGGCGATCGGCTGGCCGGCCTTCACCGCCGTACCGGACGGGACGATGTAGCTGGAGAGGTGGCAGTACCACGTCTCCGTGCCGTCCTTCGCGGTCACGATCATCATGTTGCCGTACGCGCTGTTGTACTGCGTGCGCACGACGCCGTCGGTGGCGGCCATCACGGTCGTTCCGTAGGAGACCGGGAAGTCGATTCCGGTGTGGATGGACATCCAGTTGATGCCGGACTGGCCGAAGTAGGCGCTCAGTCCGTGCTGGGCGACCGGAACCGCGAACTTCGGGCGCAGGCGCTCCTTGCGGGCCGCCTCTTCCGCCGCCCGCCTCTTCTCGGCCGCCTGCTGGGCCTTGAGGTCGATGCGCTCCTGGGTGCGGCTGGCCCGGTCGGCGAAGTCGTCGGCACCGGCGGCGAGGCTCTGGAGCTGGGTGTCCAGCTTGTTGTTGGCGGCGGCCGGTTGCACCGGCTGGGCGTCCGCCGCGGTGGTCGAGGAGTCCTTGCCGTCGCCGGTCAGGCTGCCCACGGAGGCTGCGGCGATCCCGGCGACACCCATCACACATGCCGAGGGCACCGCGACGGTCAGCAGCGCGGAGCGCTTGGGGGGCGTACGGCGGCGGGAGCGGGACGCACCACGGGAGGCCGCGCGCGGGGCCGGGGCCGGTGTGGCCTCTTCCTGGCCGTCGAGGAGCGGGGCGACGGCGGGCAACTCGCCGGTGCCGGTGGACTCGTCACCGTCCGGGGCGTGTTCGTCGTAGCCGACCTGCTCGAAGGTGGCGGTCGCCTGCGGGTCCTGGAGGTACTCGAAGGTGGCGGTCGCCTGCTGGTCGAAGGTTTCGGCGTGCGGCTCGTACGTGGTGGTGTCCGGGGGGTCGTCGCCGTCGGAGTTCCACTGCGTGGCGTCGTAGGCGCCGGTGTCGAAGGCCTGCGTGCCCCATTCCCACTGCTGGGTCTGGTCGGCGGGGTTGCCCGACTGGTCGGGCTGGAGCCAGGTGCCGGCGTCCCACTGGCCGGTGGCGTCGGCGGGCGTGGCCTGCGCCGGGATGACCGGCAGGTGCTGGTGTTCGCCCGTCCAGGAGGTCGTGTCGTAGGCGCCGGTGTCGTAGGCCGCGTGGTGGTGCGCCGCGTACGCGTCGTGGTTCAGGGGCTGATGGGTGCCGGTGGTCCAGGGGGTCGTGCCGTACGAGCCCGTGCCGTCGCCCGGGAGGCTGCCGAAGAGGGGGTCCGCGTCGAAGGTCGTCGTGGCGTGACCGCCGTTGTCAAAACCGGTGGCGCCGTAGTCGCTGTACGTGGTGAAGTCGCCGTACTGGGCTTCCTGAGTGCCGTACGACGCGTAATGCGCCGAGGCGGCGTCGGAAGCCGGAGCCGGGGTGGTCATGGTCCCCGACGGGTGACGGTCGTTCACCAACTTCTCTTTCGCCTCGACAACAGGGGCTGCCAGAGCAGTGCGGCGACTGTACCCGGCGGTACGCGGGCACGACAATCTTCGGCAGGTTTCGCGCGCGCAGGAAACGGGCATTCGGCCGTGTTTCGGGGGACTGCGGGCGCGAGCTTGGCCCTGTGTTCGAAGAGTGTTCGAGTCGGTGGGGTCCCTGAGGCGGTAAGCGGGCTGTGTTGGGCCTTTGTCGTTTCTGTGGTCGTGCTGTGCTGCTGAGGGCGTGATCAGTGGGCGCGTGTCCTTCAGGTCGACATCGCCGTCACGCCACGGTCAGGCCGCCGGTCTGGTCGGCGGTCGGCTCTCCCGGGCGCGACGTGTCCAGGGCCTGCCGTATGCCCGCCGCGACGGCGGGGTGCACGGGCAGGGCGAGGTGGCCGATCCCGGTCACCCGTATGTTCTGCGCCTTCAGGTCCGGGTGGTCGATGCAGGCCGTCTCCAGCGGGTCCATGATGTGGTCCAGGTCGCTCCAGAAGCTCACGAAGTACGTACGGCAGCCGGGCGCCGGACGGGACAGCTCCTCGAGCACCGGTGAGCCGGGGCGCATCTGGCGCACGATCGGGTGGGCGTTCGCCAGCGGCACCACGCGTGTGCCGGAGTGCGGGGTGCCGAGTGTCACGAGGGTCCGGACGCGGGTGTCACCGCCGAGCCGCTGCACGTAGTACCGCGCTATCAGTCCGCCGAGGCTGTGTCCGACGACATCGACCTGCCGGCTGCCCGTGCGCTCGCAGATCTCCTCTATGTGCCGGCCGAGCAGTTCGGCCGCGACGCGGATGTCGCAGGTCAGTGGGGAGTAGTTGAGGGACTCGATGCGGTGCCTGCCGTGCTGGGCGAGGCTGCGGCGCAGCAGGACGAAGACCGAGCGGTTGTCGATGAACCCGTGCAGCAGGACGACCGGGGGCTTGGCCTCCATCGGCAGCTGGGCGGCGCCGTCCGGTGCCGGGAGCGCGGCGGCCCTGCGCTCCTGGGCGATGCCGGAGGGGTACAGCAGGAGATGTCCGGCGAGGATCGCGAACTCCAGGGCGGTGGCCTTCAGGAGAGCCAGGGAGAGTCCCGCCAGCCGGCTCGGCAGAAGACGCTGGCAGAGGGGAAGAAAGGGCAGGGCTGCCCCGGTGACCTTCATGGCCGACCTCCTGTCGGCACCTGGGGGGACGGCTCTGTCCCCCGGGTGCCCTCGTGAAAAGCCGCGGCGACGGCCGTCGACGGTGCCCGCGTGAGGCATGTGGAGTAAGCGCGGCCTGTGGCGCATGGGGCGCCGGTGGTGCGACGAGGCCCCCTGTCGGTGCGGCGACGAGACTCCCCGCTGCTGTGCCTTGCCTGCCCTACGTGCTCTGCGTGCCCTCGCCGAAGTGCCGTACCGCCGCGGCGCGCGGTGGGTGGCGCGGCGGTACGGCGCCCTCGTTGCGGCTCCCCTGGCGCGTCGTTCCGCTGCGGTCCGTGTGCCGCAGGAACATGCGGCGCGTGGGCCGCGAAAGCTCGGAACGGTGCGCGGCGAACGTGTCCCACCGTGTGATTTCCCCCTCGGTCTGCACCGCGAAACTGCCGGTTGCGGGATGCTGGCGATAACGTTCGTTCACTTCCCGGGCCGCTTCGGCGCGGGAAGTCCGTACCGTGGTGGCGTGCCTGGAGCAGTGGGCGGCGGAATGTGCGGTACACGCGGTGTGCACGAGCTGTGTGAAGTGCGCGACGTGTACGGCCTGAGCGATGTGTGCGGTACTTGTCGGTACGGATGGATGTAGTCGCTTCATGGAGGCAGTGATGGGTGTGGCAGCCGGTCCGATCCGCGTGGTGGTGGCCAAGCCGGGGCTCGACGGCCACGATCGCGGGGCCAAGGTGATCGCGCGGGCGCTGCGCGACGCCGGTATGGAGGTCATCTACACCGGGCTCCACCAGACTCCCGAGCAGATCGTCGACACCGCGATCCAGGAGGACGCCGACGCGATCGGGCTGTCCATCCTCTCCGGCGCGCACAACACGCTCTTCGCGGCGGTGATCGACCTGCTCAAGGAGCGGGACGCGGAGGACATCCTGGTCTTCGGCGGCGGGATCATCCCCGAGGCGGACATCCCGCTGCTGAAGGAGAAGGGCGTCGCGGAGATCTTCACGCCCGGGGCGACGACCGCGTCGATCGTGGACTGGGTGCGGGCGAACGTGCGTCAGCCTGCGGAGGCGTAGGCCTCCGGCGGTGGGGCCGGGCGCTTCGCTGCTGGTGCTGGTGCTGGTGCTGGTGCCGTTGTCCGTGCGGGCGGGCGCCTGGTGTGTGCTGCGGGCGTAGGGCTCGGTCGGTGAGGCGGGATGTCCTGCATGTCCTGCGGGCGCGTCGGGCGTCGGGGCCGTGGCGGCGCGGCGAGCCCGCCGCGGGCCGTGGTCCGCTGCCTGCTGCCGCGGCGGACCTTCCCGGGGCCCGCCAAGCGGCGCGTTGCGGCGCGCCGTCACGGCCCGCTTCCATGCGTCGACGGCTGCGTGGGTGTCGTGGTGGCCCATCGGCAGTGGGGTGCCAACCAGGCATGGAGGGTCGACCCGCAGTGGCGTGCCAACGGGGTGTGGCGTGCGAACCGGGCGTAGAGGGCCAACCCGCAGTGTCGTGCCGATCGGGCGTGGCCTGCCGACCGGGCGGGCGTGGCCTCAGTCGCGGCGGGCGGCGTCTGGCCCGCGCAGGGCGGGCCAGACGCCCTTGTTACGCCGCTCCCAACTCCTCGGTCATCGCCGCCCGCAGCCGCAATGTCGTGACCAAGCGTTGGAACGCCTCCGCCCAGTAGCCGCCGGCTCCCGGGGACGCGTTCTCCGGTTCGTCCGGTACGGCCAGCAGGGCGTCGAGACGGCTCGCCTCGCCGGGGTCGAGGCAGCGTTCGGCCAGGCCCATGACTCCGCTGAAACTCCATGGATAACTCCCCGCGTCCCGCGCGATGTTGAGGGCGTCGACCACCGCCCGGCCGAGTGGCGCGGCCCACGGCACGGCGCACACCCCGAGCAGCTGGAAGGCCTCGGACAGGCCGTGCGCGGCGATGAATCCGGCCACCCACTCGGCCCGTTCGGCGGCGTCGAGCGTGCCGAGCAGCTTGGCGCGTTCGGCCAGGGACACCGCCCCCGGACCGCCGGCCTCGGATGCCGAGGGGTCGCCGAGCAGCGCCCGGGACCACTCGGCGTTCCGCTGCCGCACCGCCGCCCGGCACCACGCCGCGTGCAGTTCGCCCTGCCAGTCGTCCGCCACCGGCAGCCGCACCATCTCCTCGGGGGTACGGCCGCCGAGCCGCCGGGACCAGGTCCCGAGTGGGGCCGCCTCCACCAACTGGCCGAACCACCACGACCGTTCACCCCGTCCCGCCGGAGCCTTGGCCACGACACCGTCGCGCTCCATGCCCGCGTCGCACTCGTGCGGTGCCTCGACCACGATCGTCGGGACGTCGCGCGTGTGGTCGACGGCCACGCACGCCCCGGCCCGGACCGCCATCCGCGCGGCGAGCGCCGAACCGGGCAGCGCCGACAGCAACTCGGCGGCCGTCGCCCGTACGTTGCGGCTGCGGTCGGCCAGGGCCTGTTCGAGGAACGGCTCGTCGTCCGGGCCCAGGCCCGTGCGCAGTGAGTCGAGGAACATCAGCCGGTCCTCGGCCCGTTCCGTCTGCCAGGTCGTGGCGAGCAGGTCGCGTGCGGCGGCCGGGTCGCGGGAGCGCAGCGCGGCGAGCAGGGCGACCCGCTCGGCGAACAGGCCCTCCTGCCACAGCTGCTGGATCCTGCCCGTGTCGTCGAGGTGCGGCAGAGCGGCGCCCCCGCCCGGTGTCGAGCGCAGGGCGAAGCGCCAGTCCGGGTTGAACCGGGCCAGCCACAGGGCCCGCGGTCCGGCGAACTCCAGGGCCGCGGGACGCAGGTCCGTCCGCCCCCGGGCCGTGTCCAGCAGCGCGGGCAGCACCTCCGGGGGCGGCGCGTAGCCGCGGGCGTTGGCCGCCGCGAGCCACTGGGGCAGCAGCTCGGTCAGGTCCGGTGCGGTGCCCCGGCGGCCACCGCCGGAGGTGCCGGGGCGGTCGGCCAGCAGCATCGCGAGTCTGCGGGCGGCCGCGGGCGGCAGCGGCGAACGCGGATCCTCCGGAGCCGGTCGCGGATGCTCCGCCGCCCGGGCCGGCCGCAGCCCGGCCCGCCGCCGTACGGTCTCCACGGCTGCCGCGTCCAGCAGCGCCACCGGCGCATCCGGGCCCGGCGCGCAGCCCGGTGGCGTGCGCCGGTCCGTGCCCAGCAGCGCCGTGGTGACGAGCCCCTCCCAGGCGCCCGCGACGGGCGGGTCCACAGGAGCGGAGGTCCTGTTCATAAGATTCCTTTCCGTCGGGCGCCTCGGAGTGGTTGAAGGGTCACGCGCAACGGGTGTCCCGCGAGGCCGGAAAAATGCGTGAATGGATTGAGAAGGGAGGGGTTGAAGAGGCTTGTGCGGGGAAACCGGGTCGTGTTCGGCCCGGGGTGCCCGGGCGGTGCCGGCCGCTGCGCGGATGGGTGGGACGTGGGGGTGGGCGCGCTCACCTGTGGTGGGCGCGCTTGCCCGTAGGGGGCCGGTGCTGGGGTCCGTGCCGATACCGGTGTCCGTGGCGATACCGGTGACCGGTCACGGTCACGGGCCGGTCGGCTCAGCACAGCGACACCGCGTCGCCCGCGCCCTGCGGCCAGGCCGCCAGCGGGGTGAAGCCCTGGTGACCGCACTCGCCGAAGACCTTGACGGGGGCGCCGCCGGACAGGGCTACGAGGCGCCACAGGCCCGGGCGGGAACGGGCGGCCGGGGTGAGCGGCAGCGCCGCGTCCTCGTCGGCGTCCGCCAGCTGCCAGGAGTCGCCGTCCGGGGTCGGTATGACCCGGTCCAGTGTCACCGGGACGGAGTCCAGCCACGGGTCGTCGCGGAGCGCCTCGCCGTAGCGGGCGGCCGCCTGGGACGTCGTCACCCCTGGTGGCCGTATCGCCGTCGGCGCGGGCGGTGCGAACTGCTCGCCGAGGGCCGCCCGCAGCTGCCCGGCGCCCGGATACACGGACAGCTCCGCCTCCAGGGCCAGCCCCACCGGTAGCGCGAGCTCCGGGGCCCGGCCGGCGGCGCCGTAGGAGAGGAGCAGCGCGGTGCGGTGCGAGTCCGCGCCGTACAGCCAGATGCGACGGGTGGTCAGGCGCGTGTCCGCCGTGTCGTACTGGGCGAGAACCAGCCACCGGTCCCGGACCGGCGGGCCGTCCGGCGACGCCGGCAGGCCGATACGGGAGCGGACCGTCGCGGCCAGGCCGTCCGGCAGCCGTTCGCGGCGCAGCCAGCCCTGGTCCAGGAGGTGGAGCAGCGCGCACTCCTCCAGCAGACGCACCGGCCAGCCCGGCCCCGTGGACGGGATCGCCCCCAACTCCCGCACCCGCGCGGCCAGACCGGACGCCTGGGCGTCGACCATGCGGGCCGCCGTCTCCTCCCACAGGCCGTACCCCGCCTGCTCCGCCGTGGCCAGGCCGCCGCGGAGCAGGTCCGCCAACCGCTGCTCCAGCTCCGTGGCGCCCGCGGTGACCCGCTCGGCGCGGCGCTCCGCCCTGCGTCGCGCCGCCTCCGGATCAGCGGATCCGGACGAGGAACCGGAGCCGTCCGCGGCCCGTTTCTGTTCCGTGCGCCTGCGTCTGCCCGCGAGCCACTGCTCGGCCCACTCCGGCGCCTGCCCCCGCGGCACCGCGCTCTCTCCGCCCGCCCACAACAGCAGCAGTCCGAGCGCGTGCTTGCACGGGAACTTGCGGCTCGGGCAACTGCACTTGTACGCGGGCCCGGAGGCGTCCGCGATGTCGACGACCGTCTGATACGGCTTGCTGCCACTGCCCTTGCACAGTCCCCACACCGTCCCCTCGCCGGAACTCCCCGCCTCGGACCACGGACCTGCCGCCCCGAGTTTGCTTCCCGCTTTGCGTGACGCGGCGTCAGGCGCCAGTGCCAGCACCTGGTCCGCGGTCCAGCGCACCCCCTGCTGAGTCATGCCATCGAAGGTAGATCCCGGCACTGACAATCGGCCCCGCGAGCGGCTTCGGCGGCACGTTGCGCAGGTCAGAACGCATTGTCAGTGGGGTGGTGCAACGTGGATGCCAGATCCGAACCGGCCGAGCTGGAGGGGGACTCAGCCATGCCTGCGTCCGTTGAACCGACGTCCGTCGACCCGAGCCAGAACGGGTCCGCGCCCGCGAACACGGGTGCGGGCACCCCTGCGTCCGCGGGCACCCCTGCATCTGCGGGCACGCCTGCATCCGCGAGCGGTGCGCGTCCGACTGTGGGTGCGCGTCCGTCTGCGGGCGCGCCCACGCCCGCACAGGGACCGGAGGTGCTGCGGCCGCACGCCGAGGACGCCTTCGCCGAGGAACTCGCCGCGCTGGCCGCGCAGGACGACCGCCCGCGCCCGGCCCGCTGGAAGCTGTCGCCGTGGGCCGTCGCCATTTACCTGCTCGGCGGCACGCTTCCGGACGGCACGGTGATCACGCCGAAGTACGTCGGTCCGCGCCGCATCGTCGAGGTCGCCGTCACCACGCTCGCCACCGACCGCGCCCTGCTCCTGCTCGGCGTGCCCGGCACCGCGAAGACGTGGGTGTCCGAGCACCTGGCGGCGGCGGTCAGCGGCGACTCGACACTGCTGGTGCAGGGCACCGCCGGCACACCGGAGGAGGCCATCCGCTACGGCTGGAACTACGCGCAGCTGCTCGCTCACGGCCCCAGCCGCGACGCCCTCGTGCCCAGCCCGGTCATGCGGGCCATGGCCGAGGGCATGACGGCCCGGGTCGAGGAGCTGACCCGTATCCCGGCCGACGTCCAGGACACGCTCATCACGATCCTGTCGGAGAAGACGCTGCCGATACCGGAACTCGGCCAGGAGGTGCAGGCGGTCCGCGGCTTCAACCTGATCGCCACGGCCAACGACCGCGACCGCGGGGTCAACGACCTGTCCAGCGCCCTGCGCCGCCGTTTCAACACCGTGGTGCTGCCGCTGCCGGAGAGCCCCGAGGCCGAGGTCGACATCGTCTCGCGCCGCGTCGACCAGATCGGCCGTTCCCTGGACCTGCCGGTCGTGCCCGACGGCGTCGACGAGATCCGCCGTGTCGTCACCGTCTTCCGTGAACTGCGCGACGGGGTCACGACCGACGGCCGGACGAAGCTGAAGTCGCCCAGCGGCACGCTGTCGACGGCGGAGGCGATCTCCGTCGTCACCAACGGGCTAGCCCTGGCCGCCCACTTCGGGGACGGCGTGCTGCGGCCGAGCGACGTCGCCGCGGGCATCCTCGGCGCGGTCGTCCGCGACCCGGCGACGGACCGTGTCATCTGGCAGGAGTACCTGGAGACGGTCGTGCGCGAGCGGGACGGCTGGATGGACTTCTACCGGGCCTGCCGGGAGGTGAGCGCGTGAACACCTCGATGTGGGGCGGCAAGCGCCGGGAGGCGCGGACTTCCGGTACGGCGGACCGGGCGGCACGCGGGGTGGGCGAGGACGCGGGCCGGGACCGGCGGGGAGGGGGACCTTGTGACGGGCGTTGACAGCGTTGACGGTACTGAGGGCAGCGCGTTCCACGCGGGGCCGCTGCTGCTCGGCGTACGGCACCACGGGCCGGGGTCGGCCCGGGCGGTGCGGGCCGCGCTGGAGGAGGCCCGGCCGCGGGTCGTGCTGATCGAGGGCCCCCCCGAGGCCGACGCCCTGATCCCGCTCGCCGCCGACGAGGCGATGCGGCCGCCGGTCGCCCTCCTCGCCCACGCCGTGGACGAGCCCGGCCGCTCGGCCTTCTGGCCGCTCGCCGAGTTCTCCCCCGAGTGGGTCGCCATCGGATGGGCCCTGGAACACGACGTCCCGGCCCGCTTCGTCGACCTTCCGGCCACGCACACGCTGGCGTGGGGGAGGCCGGAGGACGAAGCAGGCGGCGGCGATGGGGACGAGGCCGGTCCGGCCGGCGAGGGAGAGGGCGCGCCGCGCGCGGTCGGCGCCGACGCGGCGGACGGGCCCGAGCCCGGCGCCGACGCATCCGGTGCCGGTGTCGCCGAGCCCGGCGCCGATGCCGCAGCACCTGGTGTCGCCACGCCCGGCGATTCGGCCTCCGGCACGGACACGGCCCACGGCGCGGCTTCCGACGCCGACCCGGCCGAGGAATCGCCCGCAGACGCCGACGTACGCGTCGATCCCCTCGGTGTCCTCGCCGAAGCCGCCGGTTACGACGATCCCGAGCGGTGGTGGGAGGACGTCGTCGAACACCGGGGCGTGGGGGAGGGGGACGCGCTGGCACCGTTCCGTGTGCTCGAGGAGGCGATGGGGGCGCTGCGGGAGGCGTACGGGAGCGGCGGGCACGAGCGGGATCTCGTGCGCGAGGCCTACATGCGGCTCCAGTTGCGGTCCGCGCTGCGGGAGTTCGAGGGCCGTGTGGCCGTGGTGTGCGGAGCCTGGCACGTGCCCGCGCTGCGACGGAAGACCACCGTCGCCGCCGACAAGGCCATGCTGAAGGGCCTGCCCAAGGTCAAGACGGACATGACGTGGGTGCCGTGGACGTACCGCAGGCTGTCCCGGGTCAGCGGATACGGCGCGGGCATCGACTCGCCGGGCTGGTACGGGCATCTGTTCAGCGCGCCGGACCGCCCGATCGAGCGGTGGATGACCAAGGTGGCGGGTCTGCTGCGGGACGAGGACCGGATCGTCTCCTCCGCCCATGTCATCGAGGCGGTGCGGTTGGCCCGGACGCTTGCCGCGCTGCGGGGCCGCCCGCTGCCCGGCCTGAGCGAGACGACCGACGCCGTACGGGCGGTGATGTGCGAGGGCTCGGACGTGCCGCTGACGCTGGTGCACGACCGGCTGGTGGTGGGGGAGGTGCTGGGAGAGGTGCCGCCCTCCGCGCCCGCGGTGCCGTTGCAGCGGGACCTCGCCCGGATCCAGCGTCGGCTCCGTCTCAAGCCGGAGGCGCTGGAGCGGGAGGTGGAGCTCGACCTGCGCAAGGAGACCGACGCCGGACGCAGTCGGCTGCTGCACCGGCTGCGGCTGCTCGGCGTCGAGTGGGGGGAGCCGGTCGCCTCGCGGGGCAGTACGGGGACGTTCCGGGAGACCTGGCGGCTGCGCTGGGAGCCGGAGCTGTCCGTGCGGGTGGCCGAGGCCGGGGTGTGGGGGACGACCGTGCTCGGCGCCGCGACCGCCAAGGCCGAGGCGGACGCCGTCGCCGCGCAGGGCCTGGTCGAGGTCACCGCGCTCGCCGAGCGCTGCCTGCTGGCCGAACTGCCGGACGCCCTGCCGACGGTGATGCGGATCCTCGCCGACCGGGCGGCCCTCGACACGGATGTTGGCCACCTCGCCCAGGCACTGCCCGCCCTGGTCCGCTCGCTGCGGTACGGCGACGTGCGTGGCACGGACACCGGAGCGCTGGCGGAGGTCGCCGCAGGCCTGGCCGAGCGGGTCTTCGTCGGCCTGCCCCCGGCCTGCGCCGCGCTGGACGCGGACGCGGCCGAGGAGATGCGGCGCCATGTGGATGCCGTGCACGGCGCGGTGGGGCTGCTGGGTGACGCCGTCGCGGCGGGGCGAGGGGAATCGGGCAGTTCGTCGGCGTTGGGCCGGGGGCGCTCGGGCAGCGTGCCGGCGTTGGGCCGGGGGCGCTCGGGCAGCGTGCCGGCGTTGGGCCGGGGCGGTTCGGGCAGTGCACCGACGTTGGAGCGGGACGACTCGGGCAGTGCAGCGACGTTGGGGCGGGACGACTCGGGCAGTGCTCCGACGCCCGGACGGAACGACTCGGCCGACGCGTCAACACCGAGACATGACAACCCGGCCCACGCCCCGGCACCGGCTCCGGACGCCCCGGCACCGGCTCCGGGCGCGCCGGCCCACGCTCCGGCACCAGCTCCGGGCGCCCTGGCCCACGCCCCCGGTCACGGCAGCCTGCGGGCCCGCTGGCGGGCGGTGCTCCGGGTGCTCTCCGGGCGGGACAGTGTGCCCGGTGTCATCCGGGGGCGTGTCGTGCGGCTGCTGCTGGACGACGGGCAGCTGGCGCAGGACGAGGCGGCACGGCTCATGGGGCTGGTGCTGTCGCCGGGGACGGCGCCGGCGGACGCGGCCGCGTGGATCGAGGGCTTCGTCGGCGGCGGCTCCGGGGGCGGGATGCTGCTGGTGCACGACGAGCGGCTGCTCGGGCTGGTCGACGCCTGGCTGACCGGCGTACCGGCGGAGGCGTTCACGGACGTGCTGCCACTGCTCCGGCGGACGTTCTCGGCGTACGAGCCCGGGGTGCGCCGGACCCTCGGCGAACTGGTCCGGCGGGGTCCGGGGACGCGGGCGAGTGCGACGGCCGCCGGTTCCTGCATACCCGGCTTCGCGCCCGACCTGGACGCCGGACGCGCGGCCGCGGTGCTGCCGGTGGTGCGGCTGCTGCTGGGGCTGGACGGAATGGAAGAGAACGAAGAGAACGAAGAGAACACCGACAACGACCTTGTGGGGGTGGCGCGATGACGACCGACTCACCGAGCGAGCCGAAGGACGGTGCCGAAGCGGTGGACACCGTCAGGGACGGGTACGGACGCCGAGCCGAGGCCGGCCCGACGACCGTGCCGGTGATTCCCCTCTGGGAACGGCTTCGTACGGGGGCGCGCGGATGACGGCCGAGCCGGTGGACCCGGCGAAGGAGCGGCTGCGGCGCTGGCGGCTGGTGCTCGGGGGCGACGCGGCCGACGGCACCGGGTGCGCGCTGTCCGGGCGGGACGCCGCGATGGACGGGACGCTCGCCGCGCTCTACGGGAAGGGGGACAGACCACAGACGGGACGGGACCGTTCGGCGGGGCTCGGGGCGTCGGCGCCGTCCGTCGCGCGCTGGCTCGGAGACATCCGGACGTACTTCCCCTCCTCCGTGGTGCAGGTCATGCAGCGCGACGCCATCGACCGGCTCGGCCTCGCCACGCTCCTGCTGGAGCCGGAGATGCTGGAGGCGGTGGAGGCCGACGTGCATCTCGTCGGCACGCTCCTGTCGCTCAACAAGGCGATGCCGGAGACGACGAAGGAGACGGCACGGGCCGTCGTGCGCAAGGTCGTCGAGGACCTGGAGAAGCGGCTCGCCACCCGCACCCGCGCCACTCTCACCGGTGCCCTCGACCGCAGCGCCCGCATCAGCCGGCCGCGGCACCACGACATCGACTGGAACCGCACGATCGCGGCCAACCTCAAGCACTACCTCCCGGAGTACCGGACGGTCGTACCGGAGCGGCTCATCGGCTACGGGCGGGCCTCCCGGTCCGTGAAGAAGGAGGTCATCCTCTGCATCGACCAGTCCGGGTCGATGGCCGCGTCGGTCGTGTACGCCTCGGTGTTCGGGGCGGTGCTGGCGTCCATGCGGTCGATCAGTACGCGGCTCGTCGTCTTCGACACGGCGGTCGTCGACCTCACCGACCAGCTCGACGACCCGGTGGACGTGCTGTTCGGCACACAGCTGGGCGGGGGTACGGACATCAACCGGGCGCTGGCGTACTGCCAGTCGCAGATCACCCGGCCCGCCGAGACGGTGGTCGTGCTGATCAGCGACCTCTACGAAGGGGGCATACGCAACGAGATGCTCAAGCGGGTCGCGGCGATGAAGGCGTCGGGGGTGCAGTTCGTGACGCTGCTCGCGCTGTCGGACGAGGGGGCGCCCGCGTACGACCGGGAGCACGCGGCCGCGCTCGCGGCGCTGGGCGCGCCGGCGTTCGCCTGTACGCCCGGCCTGTTCCCGGACGTGATGGCGGCGGCCATCGAGAAGCGGCCCCTGCCGATACCGGACACGGCATGACGTTGCGGGGCGTGATGTGGGGGCGAGTCGGCCCGGTGACGACTTGTCGACCCGTCGTCGCCCGACTTCGACCAGCAAAAACGGACATGAGTACCCATTGGTAACAGAGGGCTTGCGTAACCTCGGGAGTCCCATGCAAGGATCGACGCTCGTTCATTGGTCGTAACGCGTCAATCGTGCCGCCAGTCGCCCCGCCGCACGGGAGGAACCTTCCCCTCTTGACCTGGTCAGCAGCCCTGTCCGGTGCCGCTGCGCGCGTCATGCGCGCGGCGGCCGGGCGGCGCGCGCTCCAAGTGGTGCTGCTGGTGGGCGGAGTGCTCACGCTCGGGCTCCTGTGCGGGGAGCAGGCGCATGCGGTGGACGGCACGCCGTCGGCACAGACACCGGCGTCGGTGTCGGCCGCAGGTTCGGCTCCAGGTTCGGGTTCTGGTTCCGATTCGGCGGACGGGGTCCGGTCGCTGACGAGGAGTTCGGTCGGCCGGGTCGTCAACGACTCAGCCAAGCACGTCGGTTACCCCTCGACGGGTACCGCCGAGTCCGGGGAGCGCCGCTCGACGACGTCCGTCGAGCCGACGACGTCCCTGGAGCCCGCGGCAACGCACGGCTCGGACGCCGCCCCGGACGCGCTGCCGGCCTCCCAAGGGGCTGCGCAACATGCCTCGCAGGGCAGCCCGGGCGGTGCGCTCACCGCCGAACCCCGTCCGCGTACGGCCCCGGGGCATGGCCAGGTCCTGCGGCCGGTGACCGAGCGCGTCGTGCGGCCGGTCGGCGACCTGGTCGGGACGGTGGCGGACGGGCCGGCGGAGGTGCCACCTCTGCCGCACCTGCCCGAGCTGCCTGTCCTGCCGACGCCGCCCGACTCCGACTCCCCGTCACTGCCGTCGCTCCCGACGCTGCCAGGGTTCCCCGGCCTGCCCGGCGATTCCGCACCGCCCGGGCTTCCGGGGCTGCCCGCACCCCCTGGACTTCCAGGGGTTCCCACGCCACCGGGCCACACGCTGCCCGCGCCCGTCCTCGACGCCCCGCAGCCCGGCTCGGCGACCGGGCCGTCGGTGCAGGAGTCCGCCTCGGGTGGGCGGGCCGGTGCCGCGGAAGCCGTCGTCCACGGACCGGGATACGACCGGGCCGGGACGGACACCGCGGTGCCCGGCGGGGAACACCGGGCCGCTCCCGCCCGCCAAGCCCCTGCCCGCCATGCCCCTGCCTCCGCCCCCCACACGCCCGCGCCCACCGGTGACCCGGACGGCGCGCTGGGCCACCGGTCGGCGGTCGACAACGGCGGTTCCCGATACGGGGACGCGCACGCCGTCACTCTGAACCACCGGGCGCCGCTGCGGCTCGTGCCCGGTGCCGCCGCGCGCACCGACGCGGCCGAGACCCGGGACCGCTACCGGGACATTCCCGTATCCCCCGCCTAGGGCAGGCGCCTCCCCCGCCATAGACCTGCCGCGCGGGGGCGGAACAGGTCTGCCCGACCGTCCGGACACCCTTCCCTTCTCCGGATGGAAGCAGCCGGGGCCGTATCCACCTCCCGATCCACGTCCGTAGCACTCGTCCTCAGTCCTCAGTCCTCAAGTCCCCGGACACCGACGGACCCACGGACACCGGCGAACCCCCAGGGACACCGAGGGATCCTCAGGGACACCGACGGATCCCCAGGGACACCAAGGGATCACGACGGATCGCAACGGATCACGACGGATCACGAACGGACCCCCACCGACCCGGCTTCCCAATGTCCCCAGCCTCCGAACTCCCGGAAATCCAGGAGCTTCGGACTCCCGAGATCCAAGGATCTGACGCACGTATGAACAAGAACATCCGACGCTCCATCGTCATAGCCGCCGGTGTCACCGGTGCCTGGGCGCTGGGCTCCACCGTGGCCAGCGCTGACGAGCTGCCCGCCTCCTCCCTCTCCGCATCGGACGCGACCATCGACACCGACGGTGTCCTCGGCACCGTCACCGACACGGTCGACGGCGTCGTCTCCGACGTGCACGACACCGTCTCCGGTGCGACCGGCACCGCCAAGAGCACCACCAAGAGCACCGCCAAGAGCACCACCAAGAGCACCGCCAAGAGCACCACCAAGAGCACCGCCAAGAGCACCACCAAGAGCACGGCCAACGCCCCCGCCGACGCCGCCGAGCAGGCCCGCCGGTACGTCGAGGAGAAGGTCGCCGTCCCGCACGCCTCCAAGGTCCGGGGCGCGCAGGCCATCCCAGGGCGCCCAGGCCGCCCGCACCGCGCAGGCCGAGGCCACGGCTCACGCCACGGTGTCCGGCGCGACGGACCGCGAGGCACCCCAGGCACCGCAAGCACCCCGGATCCCCCAGGAAGCACCCCAGGTCCCCCAGGACACCATCGACTACCTCTTCGGCCCGCTGTCCGCCTTCGCCCCCGAGCTGGAGCAGGCCCTGGCCGCCGCCCAGACGAAGCTCCAGGCCGTGCAGTCCACCGCCCGTGCCCAGGCGCGGGGCGTCGACGGCGCCGTACGGACCAAGGCGCAGCAGACGGTCGCGGGCGCGGGCCGTGTCGCGGCCGGTGCGCAGGACACCGCGCGGCACACGGTCGCCGGCGCCCAGGGCCGCGCCACCGCCGCCGGAGCCACCGCCCAGGGCGAGGCGGCGAAGGCGAAGACCGCCGCCGAGGCCTCCGTCTCCGCCGTGCCGAGCCACGTCACCGGCACGGTCGGCGGCGTCAGGCAGCAGGTCGTCGGGACGGTCGGCACCGTTCCCGGCACGGTCACCCCGGTCGTCGAGGAGACGGCCGCCGCGGCCGTCCCGCCGGTCGCGGGTGCCGCCGTGGACGGGGCGCGACCGGTCGCCGGGCAGGCCGTGGCGGGTGTCGTGCCGGTGGCCGAGCACGCCGTGGCCGGGGCCACGCCGGTCGTCGGTCGCACCGTCGCCGGGGTGGCGCCCGTCGCCACCGGCGCGGTGGACGGCACCCGTCCGGTCGCCGGTGCCGCCGTGGCCGGGGCCGTGCAGACCGCCGGTCACGCCGTCGACGCCGCGACGGCGCTGGCGTACGGCGCCACCGCCGACGCGCGGTACCTCGCCACGCACACGGCGAACGGCGTCCAGCCCGTCGCCGGCGGCGCCGTCTCCGGCGTGGGGTCGGTCGCCGGAGGCGCCGTCTCCGACGTGATGCCCGTCGCCGCCGGTGCGGTGGCCGACGCCCGGCCGGTCGTCGACGGCGTCGCCGCGGACGTGCCTCCGTACGCCACCGGCCTGGCCGGCCACGTCACCCACGACACCGATGACGCCGTGCTGCCGCCGGTCGCGAACACCGCCGCGCACGGCGTGCTGACCGTCGCCGGGCAGGCCGTCGCGGACGCGGGCGGACTGGCGTACGGCGTCGTCGGCGACGTCCAGCCCTTCGCGGGCGGTGTCGTGGGCGACGTACCGCCGCTGGCGCAGGGCGTGGCCGGGCAGGCCGGCCCGTTCGCGCAGGGCGTCGCGGGCGAGGTCCCGCAGTTCGCCCACGGGGTCGCCGAAGCCGTCCAGCCCGTGGTGGACCTCGTCCAGCCGGTCGCGGAGGGCGTCGGCGGCAGCGCCACGACCTTCGCGTACGGCGTCGCCGGCCACACCGCGCCCTTCGCGGGCGGAGTGGCCGGCCAGGTCGACCCGTTCGCCCAGGGCGTCGCCGGGCAGACCGCGCCCTTCGCGAAGGACCTGACCGGGACGGCCCAGGACACCGCCGGCCCGCTCGCCGGGAACGCCGTCACGGGCGCCCAGAACGTCGCCGACTCGCTCACCCCGGGCTACGCCCAGGGCTACGTGCAGGACGCCCAGAACGTCCAGTACGGCACCCCGTACAGCATCTGACAGCCGTACGACCCCCTCGCCAAGGCGAACGCGACGAACGCGGCGGACGCGGCGAACGCGGTCTGGCGAACGAACCGACTCCGCGCGGTGTCAGGCCCCGGACGACCGAAAGCCGTCGGCTCGTCCGGCCGAGACCCCGCGGACGGGGCCGGGTGGTCCCCATTGGGGTGGGGACCACCCGCCCCGCACCTCGAAGAACAGGGCCTATGTGCCCCTTCGGGGGTGTACGACGGGCCTCACCGGGTCAACCCCAGCCCGGTGAGGCCCCTCACCTCCGGCACGCCGTGCCAGAGAGCCCGGCATCATGTGACAGGTATCACCGCTCAGGTGTGACCCCTGATTTAGAGACCCTCCGCAAGCGGCGATAACCTGCGAGACGGACATGCCGCGCGCTCGGACACCGTGTGCGCCTCCCTTGTGACACAGGCGGTCGTCACGTTGCCCTTCGCGGCACGCCCACGCATCCAACGAACCGCGAGATCACTGATAGGGACGGAAGCGCGTGGACCTGTTCGAGTACCAGGCGAGGGACCTCTTCGCCAAGCACGGTGTACCGGTGCTGGCCGGTGAAGTCATCGACACGCCTGAGGCGGCGCGCGAGATCACCGAGCGGCTGGGCGGCAAGTCGGTCGTCAAGGCGCAGGTGAAGGTCGGTGGTCGCGGCAAGGCCGGTGGCGTGAAGCTGGCCGCCACCCCGGACGAGGCCGTCGCCCGCGCGACGGACATCCTCGGCATGGACATCAAGGGCCACACGGTCCACAAGGTGATGATCGCCGAGACGGCTCCGGAGATCCTCGAGGAGTACTACGTCTCCTTCCTCCTCGACCGTGCCAACCGCACCTTCCTCTCCATCGCCTCCGTCGAGGGCGGCATGGAGATCGAGGAGGTGGCCGCCACCCGCCCGGAGGCCGTCGCGAAGATCGCGATCGACGCCATCGACGGTGTGGACCGCGCCAAGGCCGAGGAGATCGTGGCCGCGGCCAAGTTCCCGGCCGAGGTGGCCGACAAGGTCGCCGACGTCCTCGTCAAGCTGTGGGACACCTTCGTCAAGTCGGACGCCCTCCTGGTCGAGGTGAACCCGCTGGCCAAGGTCGCCTCCGGTGACGTCATCGCCCTCGACGGCAAGGTGTCGCTGGACGACAACGCCGAGTTCCGTCACCCGGAGTTCGAGGAGCTGCACGACAAGGCCGCCGCCAACCCGCTCGAGGCGGCCGCCAAGGCCAAGGGCCTGAACTACGTGAAGCTCGACGGCGAGGTCGGCATCATCGGCAACGGCGCGGGTCTGGTCATGTCGACCCTGGACGTCGTCGCCTACGCCGGTGAGAAGCACTCCGGCGTCAAGCCCGCCAACTTCCTCGACATCGGCGGCGGCGCCTCCGCCGAGGTCATGGCGAACGGCCTGGAGATCATCCTCGGCGACCCGGACGTGAAGTCCGTCTTCGTCAACGTCTTCGGCGGCATCACGGCCTGCGACGCCGTCGCCAACGGCATCGTGCAGGCCCTGGAGCTCCTGGAGAGCAAGGGCGAAGAGGTCACCAAGCCGCTGGTCGTCCGCCTCGACGGCAACAACGCCGAGCTGGGCCGCAAGATCCTCGACGACCGCAAGCACCCGCTCGTCCAGCGGGTGGACACCATGGACGGCGCGGCCGACAAGGCCGCCGAGCTGGCTGCTGCCGCGAAGTAAGGGACGAGGTACCAACACCCATGGCTATCTTCCTCACCAAGGAATCCAAGGTCATCGTCCAGGGCATGACCGGCTCCGAGGGTCAGAAGCACACCCGCCGCATGCTGGCCTCCGGCACCAACATCGTCGGCGGCGTGAACCCGCGCAAGGCGGGCACCAGCGTCGACTTCGACGGCACCGAGGTACCGGTCTTCGGCACCGTCAAGGAGGCCATCGAGAAGACCGGCGCCGACGTCACGGTCATCTTCGTCCCGGAGAAGTTCACCAAGGACGCGGTCATCGAGGCCATCGACGCCGAGATCCCGCTCGCGGTCGTCATCACCGAGGGCATCGCGGTGCACGACACGGCGTCCTTCTGGGCCTACGCCGGCAAGAAGGGCAACAAGACCCGCATCATCGGCCCGAACTGCCCCGGCCTGATCACGCCCGGCCAGTCCAACGCCGGCATCATCCCGGCCGACATCACCAAGCCGGGCCGCATCGGCCTGGTCTCGAAGTCGGGCACGCTGACGTACCAGATGATGTACGAGCTGCGCGACATCGGCTTCTCCACCTGCGTCGGCATCGGCGGTGACCCGATCATCGGCACCACCCACATCGACGCCCTGAAGGCGTTCCAGGACGACCCCGACACCGACCTGATCGTCATGATCGGCGAGATCGGCGGCGACGCCGAGGAGCGGGCCGCGGCCTTCATCAAGGACAACGTGACCAAGCCGGTCGTCGGCTACGTCGCGGGCTTCACCGCGCCCGAGGGCAAGACCATGGGCCACGCCGGCGCCATCGTCTCCGGCTCCTCCGGCACCGCCCAGGCGAAGAAGGAGGCCCTCGAGGCCGCCGGCGTCAAGGTCGGCAAGACGCCGACCGAGACGGCGAAGCTGGCGCGCGAGATCCTCGCCGGCTGAACGGGCAGAACGGGCTGAACACCCGACCGTACGAGTGGGCCCGCTCCCCGAAAGGGGGGCGGGCCCACCGTCGTTCACCCCCCGATGCACCGTCGTTCACCCCGATGCCCCGTCGTCCGCCTCCGATGCACCGTCGTTCACCACGGATGCGGCACCGGCCGCCCGGCGCGTCACCCGGCCTGCGGCACCAGCCGCTGCGGCCCCTGCTGTTCCGCCTCGCGCAGCTTGACCCGCAACTCCCGCTCCCGCTCCGACAACGGCCCCGGCGCCACCTGCGGCGGCACCCCCTGAACCGTGTCCCCGGGCGGCACCGGGGGCTCGTACCGCGTGGGGGCCGTGCGAAGCGTCAGGGCTGTGGTGCCGATCAGGGCGACCGTGAAGGCGACGGCGGCCCGGGTCCAGAAGCGGGCGCGGCGCTCGCCGCACAGCCGCACCACCGGCGGCCGGGCGGCCCGCAGACGCTCGGCGGAGGCCAGTTCGGCGAGCCGCCGGTGCAGCAGGTCCGGGTCGGCCAGCTCGGGCAGCCGTGCGGCGACCGCCTCACGCGCGTGCATCAGCCGGTGCGCGGTCGCCGGGGTGCTCGCCTCCGTCTCCGCCGCCGTCTCCGGCAGGTCCAGACCGACGCCGTCGTACAGCACCAGCGTGCGGCGGTACGACGGCGGGAGGTTGAGGAGTACGTCCATCAGGGCGCGGTCGGAGGCGCAGCGGGGCGGCGGCTCGGGGTGCCGGTAACGGGGGCGGAACCGGTGCCAGGGGGACAGGGCGCAGTCGTACGCCGCCGCCCGCACCCAGCTCCCCGGGTCGCGGTCCCGGGCCACCTCGGGCCAGCGCTGCCAGGCGAGTTGAAAGGCCCGCTCGACCGACTCACGCGCCAGCTCCCGACGGCCGGTCAGCAGGTACGCCTGCCGTACGAGGGCGGGGGCGCAGAAGGCGTACAGCGTGTCGAAGGCCTGAGCGGGTGTCAGGCCGGGGCGTGCGTCCCGTCCCTGCTCCTGCTCCGGCTCCGGCTCGGCGGGTCTCGGTTCCTCGGGCCGCCGTACGGGAGTGGGGGTGCCGTTCGCGGCACGCGGCGCGGGGCCCTCCTGACGAGAGGTCACCTTCATCCGGTGCGGACGTTCCTGACGGAGGGGCTCGGCCAGCGAGGCCAGGAGCTTCGCGTACGCCTCCCGTTGCCGGCCCTGTGGCGTCGAGCGGCCGGTCTCCCACTTGCGCACCCGGTCGCCGGAGACGCCGACCCGGGCGGCGACCTGATCCTGCGTCAGGCCACCGGCCTCGCGTAGCCGTCGGCGTTCCTTGGGCGGGGGAAGCGGAGTTGCAGGCCTCTGCGTCACCGGGCGCCCCTCCGTACAGAAAAGTACATAAACGTATATTGAGCGACACAGCGGGGCTTCGCCTGTTACGACGGGAAAGCGCGTGTCGTTGGGAGCATGGCGGGCGTGATCCAGATGATCGTTCGCCGACCGTCGCGGTCGCCCCTGCTCACCCGGATGCGTGACCGATCGCCCGCACTGGCCGCGAGCCTGCTGGCCGGCGCGGTCGCGGCGGGGCTGGGGCTGGTGTCCGTCGCCATGCTCGTGCTGCTGCTGTGGATCAGCTCCCCCTACCCCGACAGCGGGCCACGCGGTGTGGTGCATGTCGCGGCGGCCCTGTGGCTGCTGGCGCACGGCGCCGAGCTGATCCGCACCGACACGCTCTCCGGCGTCCCCGCACCCATGGGCGTACCGCCGCTGCTGCTGCTCGTCCTGCCGGTGTGGCTGGTCCACCGGGCGGCCCGGGACACGACGGACGGGGGCGGGAGCGACGCGGATGCCGAAGGGCATGGCGGCGAGGGGCATGGCGGCGAGGGGCAGGACGAGGGGCAGGACGGTGAGGGGCCGCCGCTCGTCTCCGCCCGTACGGCGTGGACGGGCGTCGTCGTCGGCTACCTCGCCGTCGGCACGCCCGCCGCGCTGTACGCCGCGGGCGGACCGCTGCGCCCGTCGTGGGTGTGGACGGTGGTGTGCGTGCCGCTGGTCGCCCTGATCGCGGCGGGAGCGGGCGTGTGGACGGCGTACGGCCGCCCGGGCGGGCCGCTGGTACGGGCCCTGGGGATGCTGGTGCCGAGGGGCGTACGACACCTGCTCCTCGGCCCGGACGCGCGCCTGGGCGTCGCGGCGCGGGCGGCGGCGGCAGGGGCTGCGGTGCTCGTCGGGGGCGGGGCGTTGCTGCTGGCGGTGTCGCTGGTGTGGCACGGCGGGGCGGCCCAGGGGGCGCTCCTGCGGCTGACGGAGGGGTGGTCGGGGCGGTTCGCGGTGCTGTTGCTGTGCGTGGCGCTGGTGCCGAACGCGGCGGTGTGGGCGGCGGCGTACGCCCTCGGCCCCGGCTTCCTCCTCGGCACCGGCCATCTCGTGACCCCGTTCTCCTCGGCCCCGGCACCGCTGCTGCCGCCGTTCCCGCTGCTGGCGGCGGTGCCGGGGGAGGGTGCCGGGGCGCCGGCGGGCTGGCTGGTCGCGGTGGTGCCGGTGGTCGCCGGGGTGACGGTCGGGTGGTGTGTGGGCAGGGGAGCGGCCGAAGGCGAGTCGAGGGCCGTGACCGACGGGGCGGTGGGCGGGGCTGCCGGAGGGCGGGGCGGGGCGGTTTCGGGTGCCGTGCGTTCGGCGGACGGGCCGGGCGCGGTGTGGTCCCGGACGCGCACCGTCGGTGCCGCCGGGCTGGCGGCCGTGCTGTGCGCGGGCGCCCTCGCGGTGCTGGCCGGGCTGGCGGGCGGGCCGCTCGGGGTGGCCGCGCTCGCGCGGTTCGGGCCGGTGTGGTGGCAGGTGGGGGGTGCGGCGCTGGCCTGGGTCGGGGTGGTGGCGGTTCCTGTGGCGCTGGGGGTGCGGGCTTGGCGGGGCCTTGAACACCGGGCGTCCGGGGAGCGCCCGGAGGGGGCCGTGCGGATCGGCAGGCCGCGGGGAGAGGCGGGCGATGCCGGGCGCCCGGAAGAGCGGGGGCTCCGGCGACGGCTGCGGTCGTTGAGCGGCTGGTTCTCACGAGGCACGGGGGCGGGGGCGGTGCCGGGGAGCTCGGAGATCTCCGGAGGGCCGGAGGGCTCGCAGGGCCCGGAGCTCCTGGGTGTCCCGGAGTTCATGGCGTCCCCGGAGAGCTTTGGGGACGCGCCGACGCCGTTCGAGTCATACGCGCTCGAGACGCCGTACGCGCCGTACGCATCCGAGACGCCGTACGCGCCGTACGCATCCGAGACGCCGTACGACCCCGACGCGATGTACGGACTCGGGGATCAGGACGAGGCGGCCGGGTTCGAGCCGTACGACTTCCTGTCCGCCGAGCACCGGCCGGCGCCGCAGGATCCACCGGACGCCGCTTCGTGAGCCGCCCGGCGCTGCGCTGCGGTGAGTGATCCCGAGCGGCGTCGGGATCCTGCGGTCAGCCGTTCGTCCCCAGCAACCCCCGCAGCTCCTCCGGCAGGAGTCTGCTGCAGGACTGCCTCGCCTCGTTGGTGAGGGCGTCGTTCGTGCACGTGTAGTAGTCGCGGTAGACCATCTGGGCGGTGAAGGACGCGGCGACCAGGGCGAGGGCCAGGGACGCCGTGACCAGGCCGCTGACCGCCGCCGTGGTCTGGGGGCGGCCGGTCTGCTCGGGGGCCGGGGTGTCCGGGCTGGGCGTGCGGGGCTTGGTGCGCAGCGCGCTGATGCCCCAGTACAGGGCCAGCGCGCCCAGGAGCAGGGCCACGTACGGCCAGCTGAAGAGGGCGAAGAAGAAGGCCCACATGCCGCTCAGCAGCGCGTAGCGAGCGCGGCGCTGGGCCGGGTCCGTGGGGTCCCAGCGCGGGCCGCCGGGGGGCTGGCCGCCGCCCGGGCCCTCGGGGCCGCCGGGGCGCTCGCCGAAACCGCCGGGGGAGCGGCCCGGCTGCCGGTCGCTCCACTGGCTGCCCCACGGCGAGCGGCCGCCCTCGTCCTGGGAGCCCTCGTCGCCCGACGGGTGACGGGGCTGCCAGGGGCGGTCCGGTGCGCCCTCCGGCGGCGGGGCGAAGGGGTTGTCGTCCTGCGCGCCGCGGCTTCGCCCGTCGCCGCTGTCGCCGTCCGGCGGCGCGTCGGGCGGGGACGCGGGGCGTTCCCGCAGCAACACGGCGCCGCGCTCCCCTCCCTGCACCGACTGCTGGGGGAGCGTGAGAAGTCGCAGGCTGCGGTCCGGCATCAAGTGAGCGTCTTCCCCTTGGTGAGTACGACTGATCTGGAGCGTCCCTGAACGGTGCTGCGCCCGGGTCCGTCATCTCGTGAACGCATCGTGCGCAGACGTCGTTCCCGAACCGGCACCTCCCAGACGCTACCTTCCGGCCACGCCCCCGTCCCGTGGGGGCCGCCCGGTGTGCCGGTATCGTTGCTGACGGTCGGCCGCTTCGTAGGCTTCCCCGTATCCGGGGGCGCGAAGCATTCGTAGGAATGCACAAGGCGAAGCTTCAGTTGTCGGCCGCCCGTGAACAAACGCTTCTCCGAGAAAGGCCTCCACCGTGGCCGCCAAGCCCGTGGACCGGCGCGCCAAGCGCCTCGTCGTGCTGGTCTCCGGATCCGGCACCAATCTGCAGGCGCTCCTCGACGAGATCGCCGCCACCGGGCCCGAGGCCTACGGAGCCGAGGTGGTGGCCGTCGGCGCCGACCGCGAGGGCATCGAGGGGCTCGCGCGTGCCGAGCGCGCCGGGCTGCCGACCTTCGTGCGGAAGGTCAAGGACTACGCCAGCCGCGAGGAGTGGGATGCCGCCCTCGCCGAGGCCGTCGCCTCCTACGAGCCCGACCTGGTCGTCTCCGCCGGGTTCATGAAGATCGTCGGCAAGGAGTTCCTCGCGCGGTTCGGCGGGCGGTTCGTCAACACCCACCCGGCCCTGCTGCCCAGTTTCCCGGGAGCCCACGGCGTGCGGGACGCGCTCGCGTACGGCGCCAAGGTCACCGGCTGCACCGTCCACTTCGTCGACGACGGCGTCGACACCGGGCCGATCATCGCCCAGGGCGTGGTCGAGGTCCGGGACGAGGACGACGAGAGCGCGCTGCACGAGCGCATCAAGGAAGTCGAGCGAAGGCTGCTCGTCGAGGTCGTGGGGCGGCTCGCCCGCAACGGCTATCGCATTGAGGGACGAAAGGTAGTTATCCAGTGACCGCCGAGAGCACAGTGCCGGCCGAGAGCAAGCGGGCCATCCGACGCGCGCTCGTCAGCGTCTACGACAAGACCGGGCTCGAGGAGCTCGCGCGCGGGCTGCACGAGGCCGGTGTCGAGCTCGTCTCCACCGGCTCCACGGCCGCCAGGATCGCCGCCGCCGGCGTCCCCGTCACCAAGGTCGAGGAGCTCACCGGCTTCCCCGAGTGCCTGGACGGCCGCGTCAAGACCCTGCACCCCAAGGTCCACGCCGGCATCCTCGCCGACCTGCGCCTGGCGGACCACCAGCGGCAGCTCGCCGAGCTGGGCGTGGAGCCGTTCGACCTCGTGGTCGTGAATCTGTATCCCTTCCGTGAGACCGTCGCCTCCGGTGCCTCGCCCGACGAGTGCGTCGAGCAGATCGACATCGGCGGGCCGTCCATGGTGCGCGCCGCCGCCAAGAACCACCCCTCCGTGGCCGTCGTCACCAGCCCCGCCCGGTACGCCGACGTCCTGTCCGCCGTGAAGAACGGCGGTTTCGACCTCGCCACCCGCCGTCGCCTGGCCGCCGAGGCCTTCCAGCACACGGCCGCGTACGACGTGGCGGTCGCGAGCTGGTTCGCCTCCTCCTACGCCCCCGTCGACGACTCGCCGTTCCCCGACTTCCTCGGCGCCACCTGGGAGCGCGCGCACACCCTGCGCTACGGCGAGAACCCGCACCAGCCCGCCGCCCTCTACGTCTCCGGCACCGGCGGCCTCGCGGAGGCCGAGCAGCTGCACGGCAAGGAGATGTCGTACAACAACTACACGGACACGGACGCCGCGCGCCGTGCCGCGTACGACCACGACGAGCCGTGCGTCGCGATCATCAAGCACGCCAACCCGTGCGGCATCGCGATCGGCGCGGACGTCGCCGAGGCGCACCGCAAGGCGCACGCCTGCGACCCGCTGTCCGCGTTCGGCGGGGTCATCGCCGTGAACCGGCCGGTCAGCAGGGAGATGGCCGAGCAGGTCGCGGAGATCTTCACCGAGGTCATCGTCGCGCCCGACTACGAGGAGGGCGCCCTGGAGGCGCTCACCAAGAAGAAGAACATCCGCGTGCTGCGCTGCCCCGACGGCCCGTCGAACCCCGTCGAGGTCAAGCCGATCGACGGCGGCGCCCTGCTGCAGGTGACGGACCGGCTGCAGGCCGACGGCGACGACCCCGCCACCTGGACGCTGGCCACCGGCGAGGCGCTGGACGAGGCCGAGCTCGCGGACCTCGCCTTCGCCTGGAAGGCCTGCCGGGCCGTCAAGTCCAACGCCATCCTCCTCGCCAAGGACGGCGCCTCGGTCGGCGTCGGCATGGGTCAGGTCAACCGTGTCGACTCCTGCAAGCTGGCGGTGGAGCGGGCGGGCGCCGAGCGAGCCCGGGGTTCGTTCGCCGCGTCGGACGCGTTCTTCCCCTTCCCGGACAACATCGACGTCCTGAGCGCCGCCGGGGTCAAGGCCATCGTCCAGCCGGGCGGCTCGGTCCGTGACGAACAGGTCGTCGAGGCCGCGCAGAAGGCGGGCATCACGATGTACTTCACCGGGACGCGGCACTTCTTCCACTGACGGGGTGCCACGGAGCCTCCGGCCCTCCCCCGAGTGGGCCGGAGGCGGTTTCAGCGTGGCCCACGGGCGTGCCGGAGGAGTACCTCAGAACTCTGAGGGTCACCTCTTCCCGGGCGGCGTGTACTCCTTGAGGTAGTGGGCGACGCGGGCGGCGTGGTCGCGGTACTTCGGGGGAACGCCGCCCGCGTCGTTCACCGTCTCGTACGACGTCCGGTACGCGACGGCGAGCAGGACCCGGCGGTCGCCGGGCAGGCCGGACTTCAATCGCGGTTCGACGAAGCAGAGGTAGCGGCCCACGGCCGGGATGGACTCGGACGGGGTGAGGGGCGGCTCGGGCGTCGGATCGGCGGTCTGGGGGCCGGGATTGAGGCGCAGCTTCACGGCGAGGTAGTCGATGTTCCACTGCACGGAGGTGCGCGAGGCGGCGGGCCAGGTGGGGCGCAGCCGGTCCACGACCTGGTCGACCGTGGGCAGCGGGGCGTGCGGTTCGCCGCGCAGCCGGGGTTCGCACAGGGCGGCCAGGACCGCGAAGTAGCGCGTGGTGCGGTCCAGGGAGAAGGCGGGGGGTCGTGGCGCCGTCCAGGCCGCCCTCGGTGCGCAGGTAGTCGTGGCGCGGCGCCCACACCTCCAGCGGCAGCAGGTCACCGGCGGCGGGCAGCACGATCCGCGCGAACTCGAAGGGGACCGGCGCGTCCAGCCGCCCCGGCGCGACCTTGATGTGCTCGCCGGCGCCCTCCGGGTTCTCCACGACGTACGTCTGCTCCCGGCTGAGGTTGCTCAGTATCCAGAAGGCGCCCTGCGCGGTGATCTCACCGGCCCGCGGGACACCCCGTCGTGCGGGAGGTCGTTGCCGTGCGCGGACCGGCCGAACGTGAGGCGTTCGGCGGGCGCGAGGCGGATCTGGGTGCGGTGGTGGTCGTCCTCCGGGGTCGGCGGAGGTACCACGATGATGCTGTACAAGGTGCGTCTCCCCGTGCCTGACGGCTACCGTTCCTAATCAGTGAGCAGGAGTGAGTCTTGGACCCATACCTGGTCATTGCGGACATCCCGAACGGTTTTGGGTGTCCTGGTCGCCCGCGTACTCGCCGCGTCTGGCGGCACGGATCGTGTCCGTGGTCCGGGGATGCGGGGGCGGGGTCCCTCACGCCCAGGGGCGCGCCGGTCGGCCTGGACGGTCCGATGCCCGTGCACATCGCTCTGGTGTGCACGGGGCGGTGCCGTCCGTCGCCGGATCGGGTGTCCCTGGGCGCGTCGTGCGATCGCGATGCTCGCCGCATCGTGCCGGGTGGTTTTACGAGTGGGGCCGGCCATCGGCTTTTGCCAGTGCTGGGCGCCCCACTTGCTGGTGTAGGCCGGGTCCACGGCGATGATCGTGATACCTGTGGCGTCGGCCATGGAGGTCAGCCGGGCGCGGAGCTTGCCGGTCGGCATGCCGGAGATGAGCTGGCGGACTCGGCGCTTGCGCCCGTGCTTCTCGCTGGTTTTCTCGGCCTGGAAGTCGAGGTCTTCGACCGCGATGGCCTTGACGCCGCAGGTCTTGGCCCAGTTCAGCAGCCGTGTGAGGGCGTGCCGTACCTGGGCGTCGCGGTGCTGGGCGGTGCCGAACAGGTCGTAGAAGAACCGGCGCGGCCGGCCGATCGGGTTGCCGTGAGTGTCCAGGCGCCATGCGGCGAGGTGGTCGGCGTTGGTGTCCACGCCGATCACGCCCTCGGCGAGGGCGGCTTCGAGTGGGATGGTCTTGATGGGAGGGATCTGCCAGGAGGCGTTCACGTACCAGCGCCCGCGTCCGGTGTCGTAGAAAATGCGGTAAGCGACCGCCCGGTTGGCCTCCACGCGGTCGGCCCACTCCTGCCCCCGGTGAGGGAACCGCACCTGCGCAGCGAGTACGTACCGGCCGTGCTTGGCGTTCGCCAGGTCGGCGAGCGGGGCCGGGAGCTTGATCGATACTTCGCCCTCGGGCGTGATGCGGATCGTCTCGTTGCCGAACCTTTTCCCCGACTCGCCGTCCGCCTTGAGGAACCAGCGCTCGGCTTCCCACCGCTCACGCCACTCGGCCTCGGTGAGCTGCGCCGCATCGAGGTTGTGGCGGGTGCCCAGCAGACGTTTACCGCCACGCACGACATGCACCCGGCCCGCTGCCCGGTCGGCCCGAATCTGCTCCAGCCGGTCCTCCAGCACATGCAGCCGTCGCGTCTTGTGGAACCACTCGTGCGCGCAGCGGTAGCCGCCCGGAGCCGGCTTGGTGCCCTTGTGCCCGACCGGCAGCGACAGCCGGTGTCGGATCGTCGTGATACCGGCTTCGAGGGACTGCACGTGTGCGGCCTGGCCGCGCCGGGCGAGTGCCCACTGCTCATGCGTGGCCTTCGTGATCGACCCGGCCCACCTGGACGACGACTCGGCCGTCAGGTCCCGCTTGCGGACCGCCCATGACTCGGTGGAGTGCTCCAGGCCGTCCATGCAACGCGCTTTGAGGTCCTTCGAGGGAGCAAGCCCAGGTGCGCACCCACCAAGCGCAGAACCTTCTCATCCTCGGGCGTGAGGTCCCTCAGCCGGGTACGTACCGCCACACCGGACGGGCCGAGAGCGCCGAACGGCGCGGTGATCGGGCGGAGGTCAGCCATGTTCGGCGGCTTCCAGTGCCTTGCGGGCGCGCCTCTTCGCTGACCTGCGCCCGTAGAGGCGGGCGCAGATCGAGGTCAGCACCTCCACCATGTCCCGCACCAGGTCGTCTTCGACCTCGCCGTCGTCCAGGACCAGCAGGCGACGGCCCGTCGCGGACAAGGCAGCCTCGACAAGCTCGACGTTCATCCGGCCGAGCCGGTCCTTGTGTTCCGCCACCACGCAGGTCACGTTCGGGTCGGCCAGCAGACGCCGGGCCTTGGAACGGCAGCCGTTCATCCCGGAAGCGATCTCCGCCTCAACACGAACGACTCGGTGACCGGCTTTCGCTGCCCACGCCGACAGCCGGGCGACCTGGCGTTCCAGATCGGTCTTCTCGGACCAGCAGGTGGAGACCCCCGTCAGAGTAGGGCGACGCGCCAGGGCCGTGTCCCCCCTCGTACGGGTGAGACACGGCCCTTGGATGTGATGGGCGCGAACCGTTCAGTCGCCGGGGCGCGTTCAGTGGCGCGGGCGGTTGAACCAGGCCTTGCCGTTGGAGTTGCCGACGAACACGGCGATCAGGATGCCCAGCACCAGGTGGACCAGGCCGATGACCAGGAACGGGTAGATGCCGAGGACGGCGGTGATGATGCCGAAGACCAGGGCCGCGACGCGTACGCCGTTGCCGCCGGTGTTGAACTTCACGGCGAGCATGACCGCGTAGACGAGCCAGCCCACGGCGAAGACCACGATCGCCCACATCAGGCCGACCGGCAGGTCGCCGAGCGCCTCCGCGAGCTCGGGGTTCTCGGTGCTGTCCGAGGCGGCGCTCACGGCCACGGCGACGAACCCGTACAGCAGCACGCCGATCACCTGCAGACCGACGATGACCCAGAGCATCACGCGGGCCGCGCCGACCGTGCCGGGCATGGTCGTCGGGCCGCCGCCGTAGGGGTCACCGCCGTACGGCTGCTGCACCGGCGGAGCCGCGGGGTAGCCGTAGCCCTGCTGCGGGGCGCCGGGCTGGTTCTGCTGGGGGTAGCCGTAGCCGGGAGTGCCGGGCTGCTGCTGGGGCTGCTGCCCGTAAGGGTTGTTCGGGTCGCCGAAACTCATGGCGGTCTTCCTCCGAGTCGCTTCAGGTGCGGGGACGACGCGGGGCACGGCTCGGAGGAAGTTCTACAGGTGCGGTTCGTCCCCCCGGTTCTGCCCGCGGCACTGTGCTGCTCATCGTTCTTGACGGGCCTCGGCCTTGTCCAGCCGCATTCGGCAGGTGTTGTGCAAGTGCAACATCAGTGATCATGGGCGGACACGGGCGGGAAGACGCCCGCACACGGGGGGAACGGGCACGGGACGGCCCCCGTGCCGCCCGGATCGGGCCCGGATTGGAACCGGGACCCGGTCATCCGCGAGGATGGGACCATGACCGCCCAGATTCTCGATGGCAAGGCCACCGCAGCCGAGATCAAGTCCGAGCTGACCGCCCGCGTGGCGGCGCTGAAGGAGAAGGGCGTCACGCCCGGCCTCGGCACGATCCTGGTCGGGGACGACCCCGGCAGCCAGAAGTACGTCGCCGGCAAGCACCGCGACTGCGCCCAGGTCGGCATCGCCTCCATCCAGCGCGAGCTGCCGGCCACGGCCACGCAGGAGGAGATCGAGGCGGTCGTCCGCGAGCTCAACGAGGACCCGGCCTGCACCGGCTACATCGTCCAACTGCCGCTGCCCAAGGGCATCGACGAGAACCGCATCCTCGAGCTGATGGACCCGGACAAGGACGCCGACGGCCTGCACCCGATGAACCTCGGGCGCCTGGTGCTGAACGAGCCGGCCCCGCTGCCCTGTACCCCGAACGGTGTGCTGACGCTGCTGCGCCGCTACGGCGTGGAGATCAAGGGCGCCGAGGTCGTCGTCGTCGGCCGTGGCGTGACCATCGGGCGTCCGATGCCGCTGCTGCTGACCCGCCGTAGCGAGAACGCCACGGTGACCCAGTGCCACACCGGCACCCGCGACCTGTCGGCGCACCTCAAGCGCGCCGACATCATCATCGCCGCGGCCGGCTCCGCCCACCTGATCCGGCCCGAGGACGTCAAGCCGGGCGCGGCCGTCCTCGACGTCGGCGTCTCCCGCGGCGCCGAGGGCAAGATCGTGGGTGATGTCCACCCGGACGTCGCCGAGGTCGCCGGCTGGCTCTCCCCGAACCCCGGCGGGGTCGGCCCGATGACCCGCGCGCAGCTGCTCGTCAACGTGGTCGAGGCGGCGGAGCGCAGTGTCGGCTGAGGACAGGCCCGAGGGCGGCCCCGAGGAGATCACGGTCCGCGACCCGGTCAGCGCGCCCGACGCCGAGGGCCGGCCGCGCCGGACCACGCGCCGCTTCCCGCTGTTCACCAAGGACACCGCGCGCCCCGAGGGCGGCGGCCGGGCCGCGCCCAGTGACGCCCCCGCGCCCGCCCGGCAGTGGCCGATCCTCGCGGTGCTGCTCCTGGTCGGGCTCGGCCTGCTGGTGACCGCGCTCGACGCCTTCCGGATCGGCACGCTCCTGATCGGGACCGCGCTGCTGGCGGGTGCCGTGCTGCGCTGGCTGCTGCCCGGCGTCGGCATGCTCGCCGTCCGCTCCCGCTTCACGGACATCGTCACGTACGGCGGACTGGGCCTGGCGATCGTCCTGCTGGCGTTGATGGCGCAGCCGAGACCGTGGCTGGAACTGCCGTTCCTGAAGGACACCCTGCACTTCACGGTCAGTAATTAGCCCGTCGCCGGCGCCGAGCCGCACGGCGGCCCGTCCCCACCCCCGTGGGAGGACGGGCCGCCGCTGGAACAACCCTCCTGCACCGAGAACCGGCTGTTCAACGGCTGTCAGTGCGCTGTGGCACGGAAGTGACGGTTCCGCTACGTCCCCCGCATCCCGCGAGTCGGCGTGCGCCGACATGCGCCGGGGTGTGCGGGACCCCTGGGGTTCCTGTGTACGTACATGTGGTTTCTGTGTGTCGATGTATTGACACGTTTGCGGATTTGACACGAAGTGGTTCAAGGGCGGGGCTAGCGTGGGCAATCGGGACGGTCCGGGGCGTCCCGTGCGTCAACCAGTGGTCCCGTTCGGCGGAGGGGGTTACCGATGGGACACTGGACCGTGAGTGGCCGGGCGTGCAACGGTGCATGCCCGCGGCCCTGATGCTCCCGTGCGCCCCCACCCCGGGAACTGAGATCCTGACTGCGCGCATCCCATGGGGTAGCCAGATCGGGGACTCGGCGACGGGCACCATGCGCGGGGGAAATACCAGCACGAACCGGGGGGAAGAGGGGGGTAGCAATGCCTCGTTGGAGGGCTTTGCCGGATGAACTCGATCCGCAGATCAGGGAGTTCACCAGCCAGCTGCGGCGGCTCGTGGACCGCAGTGGCCTGAGCATCGCGTCGGTGGCCGACCGCACGGGTTACAGCAAGACGTCCTGGGAGCGTTACCTGAACGGCCGGCTGCTCGCGCCCAAGGGCGCGATCGTCGCCCTGGCCGAGGTCACCGGGACCAATCCGGTGCACCTGACCACCATGTGGGAGCTCGCCGAGAGAGCCTGGAGCCGCTCGGAGATGCGGCACGACATGACCATGGAGGCGATCCGGATCTCGCAGGCGCGTGCGGCGCTCAGCGAGTTCGGCGCGCCCCAGGCCGGCGCCGCGGGCGGCAGGACCGCCCGCAAGGGCCGCAGCGCCACGGTCACGCCCGGGGTCGCCGGGCCCGCGGGCGTGGTGCCGGCGCAGCCGGCGGCATCGGACGTGCAGGACTCGGTGGGCGGCGTACGGGATGTACGGGACGCACGGGAGGACGCCGGGCGGGACGCACGGGAGGACGCCGGGCGGGACGGCTCGTCCGGGACCAACTCCTGGGGGGTCTCCCGGCACACGGGGCCGTCGGGGTCGGGCGGATGGCCGTCGGGCGGCTCGCGCTCCGGTACCGGTACGGGTCCTCGTGCCGGCGCCGGTGCCGGTTCCGGAGCCGGTGTGGCTTCGGGGCCGGTCTCCGGGCCTCGTGCGGCGGGGGCGTACGGCGAACCGCCGCGGGACGCCGCCCGCAGCCGAGCGCGCGGGCGGAACGGCAAGGGGCGCATGACGATGTTCGTCGCCGGTGTCGTGGGCGTGCTGGTGGTGGTCGCCGGGGCGTTCTACCTCACCGAGAGCGGCGGCGACGACAAGAACAAGGGCGCCGCCCAGTCGCCCTCGCCGACCGTCAGCGCGAACCCGAACCTGCCGGCCGGGGTGAAGTGCAGCGGGGACAGCTGCACCGGCAAGGACGCGGAGAGCATGGGGTGCAGCGGTGACCTGGTCACCACGGCCAAGACCGCGACCGTCGGTACGGCCGTCGTCGAGGTCCGCTACAGCGAGACCTGCCGGGCGGCCTGGGGGCGTGTCACCCAGGCAGCGCAGGGCGACGAGGTCCAGGTGACCGCCGGGAAGGCGAAGCAGAGCGGGAGCGTCACCGTTGCCGGGGACACGATCGCGTACACGCCGATGGTGGCCGTGAAGAACGCGACCGAGGCCAAGGCGTGCGTGGCTCTGGCGTCCGGGCAGGAGGGGTGCACGGAGTAGCTGGTCCGGGGCGGGCGGGGTGGGCTGCGCAGCGCAGCGCCGCGGGGTGCCGCCACCCCGTCCAGCCCCGGAAAAAGTTTCCCCCGCCCAGGAATGGGACCGCCGGGGCGGGGCAGGCGGAAGGTACCCCCACGGGAGTCCGGCATGGTCGGTTCCCCCACACGGCGGCCGCCTTCGTCCCTCCTCTCCCGGACAGGCGGCCGCCTCTTGTGTGCGGGGCGGGGCGTTCTGTGGGGTGGGCCACACCAGCCCGGCCGTCCGGGATCACGGATGCGCGATAGCCTGACGCTCGATCTCTCTTGACGCCAAGAGATCGATCAAACGTCCGGGGCAGGGACGCCCCACCGCCAGCTGTCATACGGAGAACGCCATGACCCGCACTCCCGTGAACGTCACCGTCACCGGCGCGGCCGGCCAGATCGGTTACGCCCTGCTCTTCCGCATCGCCTCCGGCCAGCTGCTCGGCGCGGACGTGCCGGTCAAGCTGCGTCTGCTCGAGATCACTCCGGCGCTCAAGGCCGCCGAGGGCACCGCCATGGAGCTCGACGACTGCGCGTTCCCGCTGCTCCAGGGCATCGACATCACCGACGACCCGAACGTCGCCTTCGACGGCGCCAACGTCGCCCTCCTCGTCGGCGCCCGGCCCCGTACGAAGGGCATGGAGCGCGGTGACCTCCTCGAGGCCAACGGCGGCATCTTCAAGCCGCAGGGCCAGGCCATCAACGCCCACGCCGCGGACGACATCAAGGTCCTCGTCGTCGGCAACCCGGCCAACACCAACGCGCTGATCGCGCAGGCGGCCGCGCCGGACGTACCGGCCGAGCGGTTCACCGCGATGACCCGGCTGGACCACAACCGCGCCCTGACCCAGCTGGCGAAGAAGACCGGCGTCCCGGTCTCCGAGATCAAGAAGCTGACGATCTGGGGCAACCACTCCGCCACCCAGTACCCGGACATCTTCCACGCCACGGTCGCCGGCAAGAACGCCGCCGAGGTCGTCAATGACGAGAAGTGGCTGGCCGAGGACTTCATCCCGACCGTCGCCAAGCGCGGTGCGGCGATCATCGAGGCCCGCGGCGCCTCCTCCGCGGCCTCCGCCGCCAACGCCGCCATCGACCACATCTACTCCTGGGTCAACGGCACCCCGGAGGGCGACTGGGTCTCCATGGGCATCCCGTCCGACGGTTCGTACGGCGTCCCCGAGGGCCTGATCTCCTCCTTCCCGGTCACCTGCAAGGACGGCAAGTACGAGATCGTCCAGGGCCTGGAGATCAACGAGTTCTCCCGCGCCCGCATCGACGCCTCCGTCAAGGAGCTCGAGGAGGAGCGCGAGGCGGTCCGCGGCCTCGGCCTCATCTGAGCCCTCCTCTCGTCACGGGCTTGTGCGCAGGGCCCCGTTCCGGTTCCGTCCGGAGCGGGGCCCTGTGCCGTGTCACGGCCGTCCAGCCGTTTCTCGAACCACTTCTGAACTCACCGTTCTCCTGCGGGCTGACCGACGTACGATTTCGCCCTCTTTGCCCGCATGTTCGGTGACACAGCGCACTTTCGGCCACGGATCGCGCATGCATCCGGGGTCCCCGGGCAGGCGCACTCGGTCCCTTGAGTGACACGCGTGTGACACAGGGGCACTGAACAGGAACGGAAGGCAAGCACCGATCATGGCGGAACGTACGGAACTCCAGGCGCGCACCACCATTCACGCGGGAGGGGAGTGGCGAGCGGCCGTCTCCGGCGCCAGGCGCGAGATCCTCGACCCCGCGGACGCCCTGCCGTTCGCCGTGGTCGCGGAGGGTGACGAGAAGGACACCGACCTGGCGGTCGCCGCCGCCCGGCGCGCCTTCGACGAGGGTGAGTGGCCGCGCACGCCCGCCGCCGAGCGTGCCGCGCTGCTGCGCCGCGTCGCCGACCTGCTCGTGCGGGACCGGGAGACGCTCGGTCTGCTGGAGAGCCGCGACGCGGGCAAGACCGTCGAGGAGGGCCGCGTCGACGTCGACTGCGTCGCCGACGCCTTCCGCTACTTCGCCGACCTGGTCGCCGGAGAGTCTCCCGGCCGGGTCGTCGACGCGGGCTCGCCCGACATCCACAGCGTCGTCGTGCACGAGCCCGTTGGCGTCTGCGCGATGATCACGCCCTGGAACTACCCGCTGCTCCAGGCCAGTTGGAAGGTCGCGCCCGCCCTCGCCGCCGGCAACACCTTCGTCATCAAGCCGAGCGAGATCACGCCGCTGTCGACGGTCGCGCTGATCGAGCTGCTGGTCGAGGCCGGGCTGCCCGCCGGGGTCGCCAACATCGTCACCGGGCCCGGCCACACCGTCGGCGCCCGCCTCGCCGAGCACCCCGACGTGGACCTCGTCTCCTTCACCGGCGGCCTCGCCAGCGGCACGAAGGTGGCCCAGGCAGCCGCCCCGACCGTGAAGAAGGTCGCCCTCGAACTCGGCGGCAAGAACCCCAACGTCGTCTTCGCCGACGCCTGCGCCACCGACGAGGCCTTCGACACCGCCGTCGACCAGGCCCTCAACGCGGCCTTCATCCACAGCGGCCAGGTCTGCTCGGCGGGTGCCCGCCTCATCATCGAGGAATCCGTCAGGGACCGCTTCGTCGCCGAACTCGCCCGCAGGGCCCAGAAGATCCGCCTGGGCCGCGGCACCGAGGACGGCGTCGAGTGCGGGCCGCTCGTCTCCGAGCAGCACCGCGCGAAGGTCGAGGCGTACGTCGACTCCGCGCTGCGGGAGGGCGCCGTACTGCGCTCCGGCGGCAAGCGCCCCGAGCCGTCCCCGCAGCGCCCGGAGAGCGGCTACTTCTACGAGCCGACCGTCCTCGACCACTGCCACCGCGAGATGCGCGTCGTACGGGAGGAGGTCTTCGGGCCGGTCCTCACCGTCGAGACCTTCCGTACCGAGGACGAGGCCGTCGCCCTCGCCAACGACACCGAGTACGGGCTCGCGGGCGCCGTCTGGACCGCCGACGCGGGCCGGGCGCGCAGGGTCGCGGGCCGCCTGAGGCACGGCACCGTCTGGATCAACGACTTCCACCCCTACCTCCCGCAGGCGGAGTGGGGCGGCTTCGGCAAGAGCGGAGTGGGCCGCGAGCTCGGTCCCGCCGGGCTCGCCGAGTACCGCGAGACCAAGCACGTCTACCAGAACCTCGCGCCGAAGCCGGTGCGGTGGTTCGCGGGCTGAGCCGCCCCCGCCGAGTGCAGCACCCCCACGCGTCGGATCCCCGAGAAGCACACCACCCGTCCCGCAGCACTCCACCCCACCTGTCCGAGTCCCCCTCTGGAGTACCACTCCCATGCCCGATCACACCCACGAGTTCGACTACGTCGTCATAGGCGGTGGCACCGCAGGCTCCGTCATCGCCTCCCGTCTGACCGAGAACCCGGACGTCACCGTCGCCGTCATCGAGGGCGGCCCCAGCGACGTCGGCCGCGACGACGTGCTGACCCTGCGCCGCTGGATGGGTCTGCTCGGCGGCGACCTCGACTACGACTACCCCACCACCGAGCAGCCGCGCGGCAACTCGCACATCCGGCACAGCCGCGCCCGCGTCCTCGGCGGCTGCTCCTCGCACAACACCCTGATCGCGTTCAAGCCGCTGCCGTCCGACTGGGACGAGTGGGAGGCGGCCGGCGCCAAGGGCTGGGGCGCGGTGCAGATGGAGGCGTACTACGCCCGCCTGCTCAACAACATCGTCCCGGTCGACGAGAAGGACCGGAACGCCATCGCCCGCGACTTCGTCGACGCCGCCCAGACCGCGCTCGGCGTGCCGCGCATCGAGGGCTTCAACAAGAAGCCGTTCAGCGAGGGCGTCGGCTTCTTCGACCTCGCCTACCACCCCGAGGACAACAAGCGCTCGTCGGCGTCGGTGGCGTACCTGCACCCGGTGATGGACGAGCGGCCCAACCTCCGCATCTTCCTGGAGACCTGGGCGTACGAACTGGAGCTGAACGGCACGCGCGCCGAGGGCGTCCACGTCCGTACGAAGGACGGCGAGGAGATCCTCGTCCGTGCCCGCAACGAGGTGCTGCTGTGCGCGGGCGCCGTCGACTCGCCGCGGCTGCTGCTGCACTCCGGCATCGGTCCTCGCAAGGACCTCGAGGCACTCGGCATACCCGTCGCGCACGACCTGCCCGGCGTCGGCGAGAACCTGCTCGACCACCCCGAATCGGTGATCGTCTGGGAGACCCACGGCCCCATCCCGGAGAACTCCGCGATGGACTCCGACGCGGGCCTGTTCGTGCGCCGCGATCCCGAACACGCGGGCCCCGACCTGATGTTCCACTTCTACCAGATCCCGTTCACGGACAACCCGGAGCGACTGGGCTACGAGCGGCCGGAGTTCGGCGTCTCGATGACCCCGAACATCCCCAAGCCGAAGAGCCGCGGCCGCCTCTACCTGACCAGCGCCGACCCGTCGGTCAAGCCCGCGCTCGACTTCCGCTACTTCACCGACGAGGACGACTACGACGGCCGCACCCTCGTCGACGGCATCAGGATCGCCCGGGAGATCGCGAAGACCGAGCCGCTGGCCGGCTGGCTCAAGCGCGAGGTGTGCCCCGGCCCGGACGTCACGGGCGACGAGGAGCTCAGCGAGTACGCCCGCAAGGTCGCGCACACCGTGTACCACCCGGCGGGCACCTGCAAGATGGGCGCCGCCTCCGACGAACTGGCCGTGGTCGACCCGGAGCTCAGGATCCGCGGCCTGGAGGGCATCCGCGTCGCCGACGCCTCCGTGTTCCCGACCATGACCGCCGTGAACCCGATGATCGGCGTGCTCATGGTCGGGGAGAGGGCCGCCGACCTGATCGGGGGTGGTGCGTGATGAGTACGGTCACCGAGACCACCGCGAACACGCCCGTCTTCTCCGTCGAGGGCCTGTGGAAGGTCTTCGGCCCCAAGGCCGGCCGGATCCCCGGCGCCCCCGAGCTCGCCGGCCTCGACCCCGCCGAGCTGCGCGCCCGTACCGGCTGCACGGCCGCCGTGCGGGACGTCAGCTTCGACGTGCGCAAGGGCGAGGTCTTCGTCGTCATGGGCCTGTCCGGCTCCGGCAAGTCCACGCTGGTGCGCTGTCTGACCCGGCTGATCGAGCCGACCGCGGGCAGCATCGCCATCGACGGCGAGGACGTCCGCGCCATGGACAGGGCACGCCTGCGCGAACTGCGCCGGCACCGCGCCGCCATGGTCTTCCAGCACTTCGGGCTCCTGCCGCACCGCACCGTCCTCGACAACGTGGCCTACGGCCTGGAGATCCAGGGCATGGGCAGGTCCGAGCGGCGCGAGCGGGCCGCCGAGGTCGTCGCCAAGGTCGGCCTGGAGGGGATGGAGCACCGCAGGCCGGGCCAGCTCTCCGGCGGCCAGCGGCAGCGTGTCGGGCTGGCCCGCGCACTCGCCGTCGACCCCGAAGTGCTCCTCTTCGACGAGCCGTTCAGCGCGCTCGACCCCCTCATCCGGCGCGACATGCAGGAGGAGGTCGTCCGGCTGCACCGCGAGGAGGGCCGCACGATGGTCTTCATCACCCACGACCTGAACGAGGCGCTGAAGCTGGGCGACCGCATCGCCCTCATGCGCGACGGCCGTGTCGTGCAGCTCGGCACCCCCGAGGAGATCGTGGGCTCGCCCGCCGACGACTACGTCCGCGAGTTCGTCCGGGACGTCCCGCGCGAGCAGGTCATGACCGTGCGGACGGCCATGCGCGGCGCGACGGCGGACGAGGCGGGCAGCGGCCCGGCGGTCCGGCCCGACGCGACGGTGTCCGAGGCGATCGAGGCGGTCGCCCGGGCGGGCGCGCCGGCCCGTGTGGTGGACCACGGGCGCTGCCTGGGCGTGGTCGACTCCGACGCGCTGCTCGGCGTCGTCGCCGGGACGGAACAGCCCGTCGTGGCCGGAATCCGGCAGCCCGCCACGACCGGGACGGAGCGGACCGTCGTGGACGGAACGGAGCATCCCAAGGAGGCGGTCTGATGGCGACGATCACCGCATCCGCCCCTCGCATCGGCCTGCCCGGCGTCCTCAGGCACCGGGCCGTCCGCAAGCTGCTGCTGCTCGCCCTCGCGGCCGCGATCCTCGTCCCGCTGGCGAACGCCCGCTGGGCGAGCGGAAGTTGGCCCGCCGCGTTGACCGTGGACGTCTCCGAGCCGCTCGCGAGGACCAGCGACTGGATCATCGACAACCGGGACAGTCACCCGCTGTTCCTGTACTTCTTCGGCCACGTCAGCAACGTCGTCGTCATCGCCGTACGGGCCGTCTACCTCGCCCTGCTGGCCGCGGGCTGGGCGGGCGTCACGGCGCTGGGCGCCCTCGTCGCCTGGCGTGTCGCGGGCGTCCGGCTCGCGCTCGGCACGGCCGTCGCGTTCCTCGCCTGCGGTCTGCTCGGCATGTGGGTGCCGACCATGCAGACCCTCGCCCTGATGGTGGTCGCGGTCGTCGCGTCGGTGATCGTAGGCGCCCTGCTGGGGCTCGCCGCCGGGCTGTCCGACCGGATGGACCGCGTGCTGCGCCCGGTGCTGGACACCATGCAGGTGCTGCCCGCCTTCGCCTACCTCCTGCCGGTCGTGCTGGTCTTCGGCATCGGCGTCCCGGCGGCCGTCCTGGCCACCGTCGTCTACGCCGCCCCGCCCATGGCCCGGCTCACCGCGCTCGGCCTGCGCGGCGCCGACAAGGAGGTACTCGAAGCCGTCGAGTCCCTCGGCGCCACCGCCCGGCAGCGGCTGCTGACCGCCCGTATCCCGCTGGCCCGCAAGGAGCTCCTGCTCGGCGTCAACCAGACGATCATGATGGCGCTGTCCATGGCGGTCATCGCGTCGGTCATCGGCGCGGGCGGCCTCGGTGACCGCGTCTACCAGGCGCTCGCGTCGGTCGACGTGGGCGCGGCGCTGGCCGCCGGTATCCCGATCGTGCTGCTGGCCGTCGTCCTGGACCGGGTGACGGGCGCGGCCGGGGCCCGGCTCGGGGAGGCGCCGCAGCCCAAGGCCCGCGCGCGCTGGGTCTACGCCCTGGCCGCCGCCGCGGCCGTCGCGGTCGCCGGACGCCTGCTGGGCCGGCTCGACTGGCCGGACGCCTGGGTCGTGAACATCGCCGAGCCCGTCAACCGCGCCGTCGACTGGATGACCGCGCACCTGTACTCGGGCGTCCCCGTCGTCGGCGGCACCGCCGACTGGGCGGGCCGCTTCACCACCTGGGTGCTGGACCCGATCCGCGACGGCCTGCAGTGGCTGCCCTGGTGGTCCGTGCTGCTCATCGTCACCGCCCTGGCCTGGCTGATCGGCACGTGGCGCACCGCGCTGACCGCCGTCCTCGCGATGGCCGCGATCGGCGTCCTCGGAGTCTGGAAGCCGTCCCTCGACACGCTCTCGCAGGTCCTCGCGGCCGTCGCCGTCACCCTCGTCGTCGGTGTCGCGACCGGCATCGCGGCGGCCCGCAGCGACCGCTTCGAGCGGCTGCTGCGTCCCGTCCTGGACGTGTTCCAGACGATGCCGCAGTTCGTGTACCTGATCCCGGTCGTCGCCCTCTTCGGCGTGGGCCGCGCCCCCGCCGTGGCCGCGGCCATCGTCTACGCCCTCCCGGCCGTCGTCCGCATCACCGCCCAGGGCCTGCGCCAGGTCGACCCGGCCGCCCTGGAGTCGTCCCGCTCGCTCGGCGCGACCAGCTGGCAGCAGCTGCGGCAGGTCCAGCTGCCGCTCGCCCGCCCGGCGCTGCTGCTCGCCGTGAACCAGGGCGTGGTGCTCGTCCTCGCCGTCGTCATCATCGGCGGCCTGGTCGGCGGTGGCGCGCTCGGCTACGACGTCGTCTTCGGCCTCGCCCAGGGCGACCTGGCGACCGGTCTGGTGGCCGGTGCGGCGATCGTCTGCCTGGGCCTGATGCTCGACCGGGTGACCCAGCCCACCGAACGCCGTGCGAAGAAGGGAGCGTGACATGCGACTTCGTACGACTGCCGTAGTGGGCTCCCTTCTGCTGCTGACCGGCTGCGGCGCCGCCGACATGACCAAGCAGGCCTCGCCGTTCGCGAACGCCCAGGGCGCGAAGACCGTGACCCTCTCTACGCAGTCCTGGGTGGGTGCCCAGGCCAACGTGGCCGTCGCCCAGTACCTGCTGGAGCACAAGCTGGGCTACCGCGTCGACACCGTCCAGGTCGACGAGGTGCCCGCCTGGGACGCGCTCAGCCAGGGCCGCGTCGACGCCATCCTGGAGGACTGGGGCCACCCCGACCAGGAGAAGCGCTACGTCGAGGACAAGAAGACGATCACGCGCGGCGGCGACCTCGGCGTCACCGGGCACATCGGCTGGTACGTCCCGACGTACCTCGCCGAGCAGCACCCGGACATCACCGACTGGAAGAACCTCAACAAGTACTCCCACCTGTTCCGCACCGCCGAGAGCGGCGACAAGGGCCAGCTGATGGACGGTTCGCCGTCCTACGTCACCAACGACAAGGCGCTGGTGAAGAACCTGAAGCTGGACTACCAGGTGGTGTTCGCCGGGTCCGAGGCCGCGCAGATCACCCAGATCAGGCAGTTCGCGAAGGAGAAGAAGCCCTTCCTGACCTACTGGTACTCGCCGCAGTGGCTGTTCAAGAAGGTCCCGATGACCGAGGTGAAGCTGCCGCCGTACAAGGAGGGCTGCGACGCCGACCCGGAGAAGGTCGCCTGCGCCTATCCGCACACGCCGCTGCAGAAGTACCTCAACACGGACTTCGCGAAGGGCGGCGGCAAGGCGGCGGCCTTCCTCAAGAAGTTCAAGTGGACCACCGAGGACCAGAACGAGGTCTCCCTGATGATCGCCGACCAGAAGATGACGCCGGAGGAGGCGGCGAAGAAGTGGGTGGACAGCCACGAGTCGACGTGGAAACAGTGGCTGTCCTGATGCTCACTTCGTCAGGCCGGTGGCGATGTCGCGCAGTGCCTGTGCGGCTCGCCGCTGCCATCCCGGACCGAAGGTGATCCTGGTGGCCCCTCGCGCGCCCAGCTCGGCGGGCGAGGGGCCCTCGCCGACCCGCGCGCCCACATTGATCGGCCCCTCGATGCCGGCCCGCAGCAGGGGCAGGACGTCCGGCGGAGCGTCGATCGGGTACACGCAGTCGGCACCGGCGGCGACGTACAACGCGGCCCGCTCGATGGCCCGGTCGGGATCGGCGACCCCGCGGACGAACGTGTCGACGCGCGCGTTGACGAAGAGCCGGTCGGCCGCCGCCGACCGCACCTCGGCGAGCCAGTCGGCATGCTCGCGCGGGTCCTTCAGGGCCCCGTCGACCGAGTCCTCGAGGTTGCAGCCCACGACGCCCGCCTCCAGCAGCCGCTCCACGAGCTCCTTCGGCGGGAGCCCGTATCCGCCCTCCACATCCGCCGACACCGGCACGTCCACGGCCCGTGCGATCCGCGCGATTGCCGCGAACATCTCGTCGGCCGGGGTCCGCCCGTCCTCGTAGCCGAGGGAGGCGGCGACCCCGGCGCTGGGCGTCGCGAGCGCCGGGAACCCGGCCTCGGCGAAGACGCGGGCACTGGCCGCGTCCCAGGGGCCGGGCAGGACGAGGGGGTCGCCGGGTGCCCGGTGGTGGTGCAGCCTTCGGAACGTCTCGACCTTGCTCACGGCGTATGACCCCCCGGCGGGATCCGGCGGCCGACCATCACCCGGTTCCAGTTGTTGATGGCGACGACCAGCCCGACGAGGTGGGCCAGCCGGACGTCGTCGAAGTGCTTGGCGGCCTTCTCGTACACCTCGTCCGGCACGAAACCGTCCGTCAGGACCGTCACCGCCTCCGTCAGCGCCAGCGCGGCCCGCTCCCGCTCGTCGAAGACCTCCTCGGCCTCCTCCCACGCGGCCAGCAGATCGAGCTGCCGCTCGCTCACCCCGTACTGGCGGGCCAGGGCGAGATGCATGTCGAGGCAGAACGCGCAGTGGTTGAGCTGCGAGGCCCGGATCACCACGAGCTCGGCGAGGGCGGGGTCGCCGAGCCCCTTCTTGGCGGTCGCGCTGAGCGCGGACATGGCCTGGGCGACCGCGGGGTCGAGGAGAGTCGTGCGAACCGTCACTTGTGCTGCCCCGGCTGGTAGTGGCCCGGGGTCATACGGCAGGTCACACCGAACCGGTTCCACGCGTTGATCACCGCGATCGCGGAGATCAACTGGGCCAGCTCGGCCTCCTCGAAGTGCTTGGCGGCCTTCTCGTACACCTCGTCCGGCACGAAGCCGTCCGTCAGCACGGTCACCGCCTCGGTCAGCTCCAGCGCCGCGAGCTCCTTCTCCGTGTAGAAGTGCCGCGACTCGTCCCAGGCGCTGAGCTGGAGGATCCGCTCCACGCTCTCGTCGGCCGCGAGCGCGTCCTTGGTGTGCATGTCGATGCAGAAGGCGCAGTGGTTGATCTGCGAGGCCCGGATCTTCACCAGCTCGTACAGCTTGTGGTCGAGCCCCTGCCTGGCCGCCGTGTCGAGGCGGATCATCGCCTTGTAGACGTCGGGGGCGAGCTTGGCCCATTGCAGGCGCGGGGTGAGTTCGCGGGCGTACTCCACGGTCGTGTTCTCCTCTGTGTTCGCCGTCATGCCCTCGACGGTAGGAGCGAAGCAGCCCAGGAGTATGGTCCATTTCCATGGCGAAACCCTGGGCCACTTTGGGCATCGACCTGCATCTGGAACCGAGCGGCCCGGGCCTGCGCCGGGGCCTGACCGACGCCCTGCGCGAGGCGGTCCGCTCCGGCCGGCTGGCCCCCGGCACCCGGCTCCCCTCCTCCCGCGCGCTCGCCGCCGACCTGGGCATCGCCCGCAACACGGTCGCCGACGCCTACGCCGACCTGGTCGCCGAGGGCTGGCTCACCGCCCGGCAGGGCTCGGGCACGCGGGTCGCCGAGCGGGCCGTGCCCCGGCCGCCGACCCGGCCGGCCGGTCCCCGCCGTGAGCCCGGCCGACTGCCGTACAACCTCATCCCGGGCACCCCCGACCTCGCCTCCTTCCCGCGCACCGAGTGGCTCAAGGCCGCCCGCCGGGCCCTCGCCGCGGCCCCGAACGACGCCCTCGGCTACGGCGACGGGCGGGGCCGCATCGAACTGCGCACCGCGCTCGCCGACTACCTCGCCCGGGCGCGGGGCGTACGCACCGACCCCGAGAGGATCGTCGTGTGCTCCGGGTTCGCGCACGGACTGCAGCTGCTCGGCGAGGCGCTGCACGCCCGCGGCCTGCGCACCCTGGCCGTGGAGCCGTACGGCCTGGACGAGCACTGGAACCTCGTCGAACGCGTCGGCCTGCGCACCGTCCCGCTGCCGTTCGACGCGCTCGGCCCCCGCCTGGAAGACCTGGGTGGCGCACGGGCCGTCCTGCTCAACCCGGCCCACCAGTTCCCGATGGGCGGCGCCCTGCGCCCCGAGCGCCGCGCCGCCGCTGTCGACTGGGCGCGCCGCACCGGCGGGCTGATCCTGGAGGACGACTACGACGGCGAGTTCCGCTACGACCGCCAGCCCGTGGGCGCGCTGCAGGACCTCGAACCGGACCATGTGGTGTACCTGGGCACGGCCAGCAAGTCCCTCGCCCCGGGGCTGCGCCTGGGCTGGATGGTCCTGCCACCGTCCCTGGTGCGGGAGGTCGCCCGGCTCGGCGGCGGCCGGTCGCCGGGCGTCCTCGACCAGCTGACCCTCGCCGAGTTCCTCACCTCCGGCGCCTACGACCGTCACGTCCGCGCCGCCCGCCTGCGCTACCGGCGCCGCCGCGACGCCCTCGTCGCGGCGCTCGCGACCCGGGCACCGGAGGTACGGGTCGGCGGCATCGCGGCAGGCCTGCACGCCGTCCTCCATCTCCCGCCGGGCACCGAGCAGTCCGTCGTCCGGGCGGCCACCTGGCAGGGCCTGGCCGTGCACGGCCTGTCCGGCTACCGCCACCCGTCCGCCGCGGTCGACCCCGTGGACGCCCTGGTCGTCGGCTACGCCACCCCACCGGACCACGCCTGGGCGGGGACGCTGGAGGCGCTGTGCAAGGCGCTTCCCTAGGCGCCGGTCGCGCGCCTCTCTGAAGGGCACGGCTCGGGTCTCGCCCCGTGACCCAGCCGCCCCTCACCGAGATGGAGATCGCCGAGGCCGAGCGGGAGCTCGGTGTGGCCTTTCCCGGACCTCCGGGGAGTTCCGGGGACCTCCGGGTCATCCCGGACCTCCGGGGAGTTCCGGGTCATCCCGGGGCCGGGCGAGCCGAGCCGCCGTGGGGCTCCGCCGGCGCCTCCCCGAAGCGCGCCAGTGCCAGCGAGCCCACCACCGCCACCGCGAACCCGAGCACCGCCACCCAGCCCAGCCCCGGGCGCGTACGGTCCCCGAGCCACACCACGCCGACCAGCGCGGGCCCGATCGTCTCCCCGAGCACCATCCCGGCCGTCGCCGCCGCCACCGAGCCGCGTTGCAGCGCCGAGGTCAGCAGCAGGAAGGCGGCCCCGCCTCCGAGCAGCAGCGCGTACGCCGCCGGGTCGGCCAGCAGCACGCCGGGCGTGAGGCCGCCGACGAGCCGGACCGCCACCTCGACGACCCCGAACCCGAACCCCGCGCCCAGCCCAAGGGTGAGCGCCCGCCCCCGCTCCGGAAGCCGCCCGCCCGCCCCGCCGAGCAGCAGCACACCGGCCGCCGTGCTCAGCACCGCCCACTTCAGCGCGGCCGACCCGGCCCGGTCACCCTCCGCCCCGGACGCCGGCCCCAGCAGCGCCAGCCCGGCGCACACCACCGCCACCGCGGCCCACTCCACCCGGCTCAGCCGTACGCGCAGCAGCCGCGCCGCCACCACCGCCGTCACCGCCAGGCTGGCGGCCAGCGCCGCCCCCACGGCGTAGATCGGCACCGACCGCAGCGCGGCGATCTGCAGCAGGAAGCCCAGCCCGTCCAGGGCGAGCCCGGCGAGATACCGCCACTGCCGCACCGCCCGCCACAGCAGCGCCGCGTCCCCGCGCGGCCCGGTCGCCGCCGCCGTCCGCGCGGCCATCGCCTGCAGCACCGTCGCCGTGCCGTAGCAGACCGCCGCACCAAGGGCGCACACCATTCCAAAGATCACAAATCGACAGTAGGGGAGGGGGTGTGGGCCGGGGGCTCTTGCGCGCGCACTCTCACCGATCTCTAGGCTGGCCGCTCGCAGGCCGGTGAGGCAGAGGCCGGACGCGCGGATCAGGCAGCACCACCACGGGGAGACACGGACATGGCAGAGACACGGCGACGGCTGCGCTCGAGCACGGTGGTGCTCGGCGGCATGGGAGTCCTGGCGGCGGCCCTGACGTCGTGCGGCTCCGAACCGGACCGGCGCTGCGTGGACCGGGACAGCTACGACTACATCAACGGCTTCAAGATCGTCGCCGACAAGAACTGCAAGTCGTCGGGCTCCTCCGGCACCTCCTACGGCAAGGGCCGCAAGAAGACCGGCAGGACCGGCACCGGCAAGGACATGGACGCCGCCTGGTACTACGACGCCGACGTCAGCGGCGGCTACGCCGACCACGGCACCTTCAGCCGCAGCGAGGCCGTCGACCGGGGCGGCTTCGGCTGCGAGGGCTCCGGCAGCGGCGGCGGCTGAGCGGACGCCGGAGGACGGACCAGGACACACTCGGACCACGCCATGGAACGCCGCACCATCGACCCCCGCCCCGGCTGGCAGCAGACCGTCGAGGAACAGGGCCTCATCTACCCCCTCACCCGCTACCCCGACGGCTCCCTGCGCCCCTACTGGGACGAGAGCGCCTACTACGTCTTCACCCTGGAGGAGGTCGAGGCGCTGGAGGAGGTCGTCGAGGAACTCCACCGCATGTGCCTGGCGGCCGCCGACCACATCGTCACCGCCGACCGCTTCGCCGACCTCGGCATCACCGACCCGCGCCTGGCCCGTGCGATCGCCGAGGCCTGGCACCGCCGCGCCGAACTCCCCTCCGTCTACGGCCGCTTCGACCTCCGCTACGACGGCACCGGCCCGGCCAAGCTCCTCGAGTACAACGCCGACACCCCCACGTCTCTCGTCGAGGCCGCTTCCCCCCAGTGGTTCTGGATGGAGGAACGCTTCCCCGGCGCCGACCAGTGGAACTCTCTCCACGAACGCCTGATCGACGCCTGGAAGAAGCAGGCCACCCTCCTCCCGCCCGGCGGCCCCCTGTACTTCGCGCACTCCTCGGCCGACGAACTCGGCGAGGACCTGATGACGGTCGCCTACCTGAAGGAGACCGCCGAGCAGGCCGGCCTCGCCACCGACTGGATCTCCATGGAGGAGATCGGCTGGGACCGCCTCTCCGGCCGCTTCGTGGACACCAAACTCCGCTTCATCCGCAGCATCTTCAAGCTCTACCCCTGGGAGTGGCTCACCACCGACCGCTTCGCCGGCCACGTCCTCGACACCCTCGACAACGGCGGCGGCACGGGCACCACCCTGTGGATCGAACCGGCCTGGAAGATGCTGCTGAGCAACAAGGCCCTCCTGGCGATCCTCTGGGAGCTGTACCCGGACCACCCCAACCTGCTCCCCGCCTACCTCGACGGCCCGCGCGACCTGGCCACGACCCACGGCTACGTCGCCAAGCCCCTCCTCGGCCGCGAGGGAGCCGGTGTGACGGTCCACGAGCCGGGCGGTGCCCCCGTCACCCGTGAGGACCCCTGCTGCTACCAGCAGTTGGCCCCCCTGCCCACCTTCGACGGCAACCACGTCGTCCTCGGCACCTGGGTCGTGGAGAACGAGTCGGCCGGCCTCGGCATCCGCGAGTCCTCGGGCCTGGTGACGGACGAGTACGCACGCTTCCTGCCGCACGTGATCCTCTGAGGCGTGGAATCCTCCACATGTCGCGACCTCGCACAGGACTCGTGCGATACGAACGTCTCGTATTGCCGCACGCGGCGTCGGGACCTTTCGGCCATGACTGTGCCGCCGGGGCACCCATGGAACACCTCTCAGCGACACCCCGTACACCCACCCGGACGGCACCCGGACGCTGACGCACGGCAGCCGCGGCAGCTCCGGCAGGAGCCGGGTCACGGCCAGGGCGACGACGGCGAGCGGTCCTCGGCGCGCACACGGACCGCCCCTCGCCCCGCCCCTCGCCCCCACGCTCCCGTCCCGCCCCCGCGCGCAGGATGGACCTCGGCCCACCCCACCACCGGTCGCCCGGTAGGCTGATCGCGGGCCGTGACTGGCGCGCTGGGATGGGACCGACCATCGGGGAGCGGCCCGATTGATGAGTGCCGTGCGCCTGGGCCGTACCGTGAACGCTGAACGCAACGTCCGGAGGTCCCCCATGTCAGCCGAGCCCCTCTCCACCGCTTCCACCGCCTTCCGTGCCGCCCTTGATGTGATCCGCTCCGTCGAGCCGCGCGTCGCCGACGCCATCGGCCAGGAGGTCGCCGACCAGCGCGAGATGCTCAAGCTGATCGCCTCCGAGAACTACGCCTCCCCGGCCACCCTCCTGGCGATGGGCAACTGGTTCAGCGACAAGTACGCCGAGGGCACCATCGGCCGCCGTTTTTACGCCGGCTGCCGCAACGTCGACACCGTCGAGTCCCTCGCCGCCGAGCACGCCAAGGAGCTCTTCGGCGCCCGCCACGCCTACGTCCAGCCGCACTCCGGCATCGACGCCAACCTCGTCGCCTTCTGGGCCGTCCTCGCCCAGCGCGTGGAAGCCCCCTTCCTGGAGAAGACCGGCGTCCGCCAGGTCAACGACCTCACCGAGGCCGACTGGTCCGAACTGCGCCGTGCCTTCGGCAACCAGCGCATGCTCGGCATGTCCCTGGACGCCGGCGGCCACCTCACCCACGGCTTCCGCCCGAACATCTCCGGCAAGATGTTCGACCAGCGCTCCTACGGCACCGACCCGGCCACCGGCCTCCTCGACTACGAGGCCCTACGTGCCTCCGCCCGCGAGTTCAAGCCGCTGATCATCGTCGCCGGCTACTCCGCCTATCCCCGTCTGGTGAACTTCCGCATCATGCGGGAGATCGCCGACGAGGTCGGGGCGACCTTGATGGTGGACATGGCGCACTTCGCGGGCCTGGTGGCCGGCAAGGTGCTGACCGGTGACTTCGACCCGGTCCCGCACGCCCAGATCGTCACCACCACTACCCACAAGTCGCTGCGCGGCCCGCGCGGCGGCATGGTGCTGTGCGACGACTCCCTCAAGGACCAGGTCGACCGCGGCTGCCCGATGGTCCTCGGCGGCCCGCTGCCGCACGTCATGGCCGCCAAGGCCGTCGCCCTGGCCGAGGCCCGCCAGGAGTCCTTCCGCGACTACGCCCAGCGCATCGTCGACAACTCCCGCGCCCTGGCCGAGGGCCTGATGCGCCGCGGCGCCACCCTGGTCACCGGCGGCACCGACAACCACCTCAACCTGATCGACGTCGCCTCCTCCTACGGCCTGACCGGCCGCCAGGCCGAGGCCGCCCTGCTCGAGTCGGGCATCGTCACCAACCGCAACGCCATCCCCGCCGACCCCAACGGCGCCTGGTACACCTCCGGCATCCGCATCGGCACCCCCGCCCTGACCACCCGTGGCCTCGGCACCGCCGAGATGGACGAGATCGCGGCCCTCATCGACCGTGTCCTCACCACCACCGAGCCCGGCACCACCAGCAAGGGCGCCCCGTCCAAGGCCCAGCACGTCCTGGACCCCAAGGTCGCGGACGAGATCTCCCACCGCGCCACCGACCTCCTCAAGGGCTTCCCGCTCTACTCGGAGATCGACCTCGGCTGACGCCTTCCGGCAAGGGCTCACAGATCGATGAGCTCCTGTCGCGGCTCCTCCCGCGGCGGTCCGGCTTCGCGCCGGGCCGCCGCGCGGCGTATCAGCAGCGTGCCTCCGACCCCGGCGGCCAGGCCCGCCGCTGCCCAGCAGACACCGCCCGCCGCGCCCGTCCACCCGGTTTCCGCGGACTCGGCGGCGGCGCTCCGCTGCACCGGCTCACCGAGCAGCCCCGCCCGCTCCATCCACGCGTAGAGCGAACGCGGCGCCCGATGCCAGCGGATGTCGTCGTCCGCCACCTCCGGCGACGGATCCGAACGCACCCACGGTGTGCCGTCCTCGGCGACGAACAACTGGTCCTGCCGCTGCAGGGCCACATCACCGCCGGGCGGCCTGTTCGTCTGCGGCCAGCCCCCGACGCCCGACAGACCCCACACCACGGTGATCCGCACGGGCGGATGCCCGCCCCGGAGCCAGTCCTCCGGCACCCGCTCCGTTCCGGTGTAGGCCGGCTGCAGCAACTGCCACAGCCGGGCGAACCCGGGCTCACCGGAGTGCACGGCCGCCGTCCCTCCCGTGCGGCCGACGACCAGCGCCAGGTCGGGGGTGTCACGGCCCTGTGGCTGCGCGGCCACCCCGGCCACCGGCACTGCGAGCAGGGCCACCGCCGCCGCCGGTACCACCGCGAGCCGGACCCTCGGGCCCTTCCTCGACCGCACCCTGGTACGCCGACCTTCGTGACCTGCCATCCGGTCTGCCATCCGACCAGTCATCCGTCCCCCCGGGGCCTCATGTCACCAGGTCTCACGCATCGAGCACGTCCTGCCGCGGTTCCGCGGCCCGCTCCCGTCGGGTCCGTGCCATCCGCGCGGCGAGTGGCCGCAGCACCAGCGCCAGCCCCGCTCCGGCCGCCGCGCCCGGCAGCGCCCACCACCAGTCCGTGCCGTCCTCCGCCGCTGCCGCCCGGGTGCCGGTAGCCGAGGCCGCCGGGCCCGCCGCCGAAGACCGGGCGCCGTCCGTCTGCGCCGGGACCGGGGCGACGCCGGAGCCGGAGCCGTCCTCATGCGTGGCCTCGCCCATCACCCCCAGCTCCGTCAGCAGGTCCCGCAGCGGGACGGGTTGCCGGGCGCGATGCCAGAGACCGTCGAAGGACTCCGTCGGCTTCGACGTGGTGTGTATCCAGACGTTGCCGCCGCTGTCGTTCCCCACGTACACCTGGTCGACCCGCCAGGGCTCCACGTCGTGGATCAGCCACGTGACGTTGATCCGGTGGGAGGCCTCCAGGACGGCCTCCGGGGGCTTGGTGCGCGTGCCCGCCCCTCCTAGTGGGCCCAGCAGCCGTTCCAGCTCCCGGTACTCCGTGTCGTTGTTGTGCAGCGACGCCGTCTCCCCGCTCCCCGGCGAGACCACGAGCGCGCTCGTCGGCCCTCCGGCCGAGGCGGACGAGCCTCCCCACACGACCAGGGCCACGCTCGCCGCCAACGCCCCCATCCACGCGGTCAGTTCCCGTGCCCTGTTCCTCCACCGGTGCATCCGAACCCCCGAAGCGACTGATCCGCGCGGCCCGTCCGCGGGCCGCCTGTCACTTCTGGTACACCGCCCGGCCCGTCGGGGTTCCCACTGCGCGCCCGCTATTTCGGGGACCGGCCGGAGGGCGGTCGGTCCCGCTGCTCCAGCGACGCCGCGATCTCCACCGCGCGCTCCTTCGACCCCACACCCTCCAGACGGAGCGTGACGACGCCCTCGCCGCCCGGCGAGGTCCACAGCAGGGTCGGCCCCGCCGTGCGCTTCCGCCACGTGTAGCGGTCGCCGCCCGGGCCCACCAGCGGAAAGCTCAGCTGATGCGGCCGGGGAAACCACAGAGCCGGGTCCGGAATACCGTCGGCCGGAGCGGCACCGATCGGTGGCAGCAGCTCCGGCTGCTCACGCACCGTCTTGATGAAGCTGGGGTCCAGCCGCGCCCGGAACTCGTCGAGCCGGATGGTGTGGCCCCGCTCGCGCCAGCACAGGCTCACCAGGACCCGCCCACGCGGCAGACCGCTCACCGTCACCGCGTCCGGCGTCCCCAGCACGTCCGGCATCAGCGGCGTGAACCTGGCCCGCCGCTCCGCCTCGGCCAGGGACACCGACCGGCCGCAGCCGGGCACCTGGGCACCCACAGAGGGCACCGCCGACGGGTCGTACCGCACCTCGACGCCGCCGAAGCCGAACCAGTCGGACACCGCCGCCCGCACCGGGGGAGTGAGCGCGAGGACCGTCAGCAGCCCGCACAGCGCCGCCGTGATCGACCGCCACCGCGCACGCGTCCAGCGCCGAGCCGCCCGCAACCTCTCCCGCAGCCGCTCACCGGCCCCCGGCGGCTCCGCCACCGGCACACGCTCGGCCAGTATCTGCTCCAGCACCCGCTCGACCATCGACTCGGCCCCGGCCCCGCCGGGCGCGTCCAGCGACCGGCCCAGCGCCTTCAGCTCCTCCCGCAGCCGGGCGGCCTCCGCGCGCCGACGGCCCTCGCCGCCGTCACCGTCGTACGACTCACTCACGCCTCTCACCCCCTTCCCCAGACTCCCCAGGCTGGAAATCCGGCAGCAGGCGGGCCAGCTTCCGCAGCGCTCGATTGAGCCGGGACTTCACTGTCCCCCGGGGCCAGCCCAGGGCCTGGGCCGTCTCCGGCTCGTCCATCTCCAGCAGATACCGGTAGGTGACGGCCAGGCGGTGCTCCTCGCTCAGCTTCTCCAGGGCGGCCAGCAGCGCCGCGCGGCGCTCCGTCCGGAGCGTCGCCACCGCCGGGTCCGCCGATTCCGGTATCAGCGGCTCCGCCTCCACGAACGCCGCTTCCCGGCCGGCGAGCGTGCGCTGCCGCGCCGCCGTGCGCACCGTGTTCCTCGTCTCATTGGCGACGATCGCCAGCAGCCACGGCTTGAACGCCATGCCGTCCTTGAAGCGGCCCAGCGCGCAGTACGCCTTGACGAAGGCCTGCTGCACCACGTCCTCCGCGTCCGCACCCGCCCCGAGCGCGGCGGCCGCCCTGAGCGCGATGCCCGTATGGGCCCGCACCAGGTCCGCGTACGCCTCCGGCTCTCCGGCGCGTACGCGTGCGATCACCGCGGCCTCATCGACGATGCGGCCCCCCTCCCGCGTCCTCACTATCTTGTTACACCGCAGGGCACGGATCGGTTCCCACCTGTTTCGGACCAGTTCCGGATCGACCCCCGAGACCTGAGAGAATGATGGGCATGGCCTCTGATCGACCCCGCGTGCTCTCCGGAATCCAGCCCACCGCAGGCTCGTTCCACCTCGGCAACTACCTCGGCGCCGTCCGCCAGTGGGTGGCCCTGCAGGAGACCCACGACGCGTTCTACATGGTCGTCGACCTGCACGCGATCACGCTTCCGCAGGACCCGAAGGACCTGCGCGCCAACACCCGCCTGGCCGCCGCCCAGCTGCTGGCCGCCGGGCTCGACCCGGAGCGCTGCACGCTCTTCGTCCAGAGCCACGTCCCCGAGCACGCCCAGCTCGGCTGGGTCATGAACTGCCTCACCGGCTTCGGCGAGGCCTCCCGCATGACCCAGTTCAAGGACAAGGCAGCCAAGCAGGGCGCCGACCGCGCCTCCGTCGGCCTGTTCACGTACCCGATCCTCCAGGTCGCGGACATCCTGCTGTACCAGGCCAACGAGGTCCCCGTCGGCGAGGACCAGCGCCAGCACATCGAGCTCACCCGCGACCTCGCCGAGCGCTTCAACGGCCGCTTCGGCCGGACCTTCACCGTCCCGAAGCCGTACATCCTCAAGGAGACGGCGAAGATCTACGACCTTCAGGACCCGTCGATCAAGATGAGCAAGTCGGCGTCCACGCCGAAGGGCCTCATCAACCTCCTCGACGAGCCCAGGACCACCGCCAAGAAGGTCAAGAGCGCGGTCACCGACACCGACACGGTCATCCGCTACGACGTCGAGAACAAGCCCGGCATCAGCAATCTCCTCACCATCTATTCGACCCTCACCGGGACGGGTATCGGTGAACTGGAGGAGAAGTACGCCGGCAAGGGCTACGGTGCGCTCAAGACGGACCTCGCCGAGGTCATGGTCGAGTTCGTGACGCCGTTCCGGGAGCGCACCCAGCAGTACCTGGACGACCCCGAGACGCTCGACTCGATCCTGGCCAAGGGCGCGGAGAAGGCGCGTGCCGTCGCCGCGGAGACCCTCTCCCAGGCGTACGACAAGGTGGGCTTCCTGCCCGCCAAGCACTGAACCCGCACGAACCCGCCCCGACGCCGAGCCGTACCACCGCAGAGCGCTGCACATCACTCCGGTTGCGCCTGCCCGCAACACACCCGTGGCCGTACAGTCGATAGCCGGGTGACGCGTCAGCGGCCACTCACGCTCATCAACAGGACGAGCCACACCGACGACACGACAGGAGACGACGTGGGGACCGTAACGATCGGTGTCTCGATCGCGGTCCCGGAGCCTCACGGCAGCCAGCTCCAGCAGCTGCGCGCGGGCTTCGGCGACGCCGCGGCTCACGGCATCCCCACGCATGTCACCCTGCTGCCGCCGACGGAGGTCGACGACGCCGCCCTCCCGGCGATCGAGGCGCACCTCACGGAGGTCGCCGCGTCCGGCCGGCCGTTCCCCATGCGGCTCTCCGGCACCGGCACCTTCCGGCCCCTGTCGCCGGTCGTGTTCGTCCAGGTCGTCGAGGGCGCCGAGGCCTGCACCTGGCTGCAGAAGCAGGTCCGCGACGCCTCCGGGCCCGTCGCCCGCGAACTGCAGTTCCCGTACCACCCGCACGTCACCGTCGCCCACGGCATCGACGAGGCGGCGATGGACCGGGCGTACGAGGAACTCGCCGACTACGAGGCCGAATGGCCGTGCACCGGCTTCGCGCTGTACGAGCAGGGCGCCGACGGCGTCTGGCGGAAGCTGCGGGAGTTCCCCTTCGGCTCGTCCGTCGTGCCGCCGCAGGCGTCGGCGCCGGTGGAGCGGGGATCGCTGCCGGCCCACTGACGGGCCACCGAGGTTCCTTCGAGCCGAGCAGGGCTAGGAGCCCTTGCGCCGGGCCGCCCCCGTCAGAGCGGCAGCCGGCGGAACACCCCGCGCGGCAGATGCCGCAGCGCCGACATCACCACGCGCAGCGCGCCGGGCACCCACACCGTCTCCGAGCGGCGCCGCAGACCGACCTCGATCGCCGTCGCGACCGCCTCCGGCGTCGTCGCGAGCGGTGTCTCCTCCAGGCCGGCGGTCATCCTCGTACGGACGAAGCCGGGGCGTACGACCATGACGTGCACGCCCGTGCCGTGCAGCGCGTCGCCCAGGCCCTGGGCGAAGGCGTCCAGGCCGGCCTTGCTGGAGCCGTAGATGAAGTTGGCGCGGCGGGCCCGCTCGCCCGCGACGGAGGACAGCACGACCAGGGAGCCGTGGCCCTGGGCTTGGAGCGCGCGGGCGCACACCAGGGCCGCCGAGACCGCGCCGGTGTAGTTGGTCTGCGCGACCCGGACCGCGGCCTCCGGGTCCCGCTCGTCGCGGGCCTGGTCGCCGAGGACGCCGAAGGCGAGCAGCACCATGTCCACGTCGCCCTCGGCGAAGACCTTGCCGAGCACGGACTCGTGGGAGGTGGGGTCGAGAGCGTCGAAGGCGACGGTGTGCACGTCCGCCCCGAGGCGGCGCAGCTGCTCGGCGGCCTGTTCCAGGGCGGGCGACGGGCGGCCCGCCAGCCACACCGTGCGGGTGCGGCGGGCGATCATACGGCGGGCGGTGGCCAGCGCGATCTCGGACGTACCGCCGAGGACGAGCAGGGACTGGGGGAGGCCGAAGGCGTCCTTCACGACAGCTCCTAGAGGGTGAGGCGGCGGGCCAGGTCGGACATGAACACCCCGCGCGGGTCGAGCTCGGCGCGCAGGGCGCGGAAGTCGTCCAGCCGCGGGTACATCGCGGCGAGCAGTTCTGGCCGCAGCCGGGAGTCCTTGGCGAGGTAGACCCGCCCGCCGGCCGCGGCCACCTCCTCGTCGAGTTCGTCGAGGAAGGCGCCGAGGCCGGGCAGGTTCGCGGGGATGTCCAGGGCCAGGGTCCAGCCGGGCACGGGGAACGACAGCCAGCCCGGGTCGGCCTCCCCGAAGCGCTTGAGGACGGCCAGGAAGGACGGGCAGCGGCGTTCGGAGATGCGTCGCACGATCCGGTGCAGGGCGTCCTCCCGGCCGTGGCCGACGACGAACTGGTACTGGACGAAGCCGGCGCGGCCGTAGATCCGGTTCCAGTGGGGCACGCCGTCCAGGGGATGGAAGAAGGCGGGGATCTGCTGCAGTTCGCCGGTACGTGCGCGTGGCGCCTTCCGGTACCAGAGTTCGTTGAACAGGCCCACCGTCGTCCGGGTGAGCAGGCCCTCCGGGAGGAAGGCGGGGGCGGCCGGGAAGCGGGGGGTGCGGAAAGCGAGGGGGGCGCGCCACGCGCGTGTGCCCTTCGGCAGGGCCCCCAGGGGTGCGTGGTCGCCGCGGGTGAGGACCGCCCGGCCCGTCGCCGCGCCGCGTGCCAGCAGGTCGATCCAGGCGACCGAGTAGCGGTAGCGGTGGTCGGTGGCCGCGAGGCGGGCCATGAGGTCGTCGAGGTCCGTCGCGCGCTCGGTGTCGACCGACATCAGGGACGTCTCGACCGGCTGGAGGCGCACCGTCGCCGTCAGGATCACGCCGGTCAGGCCCATGCCGCCCGCGGTGGCGTCGAACAGGGGCGTGCCGGGGCGCACGGTGCGGATCGCGCCGTCGGCGGTGAGCAGTTCCAGCGACAGCACGTGCCGGGAGAAGGAGCCCGAGACGTGGTGGTTCTTGCCGTGGATGTCCGCGCCGATCGCCCCGCCGACGGTGACGTAGCGCGTGCCGGGCGTCACCGGCACGAACCAGCCGAGCGGCAGCAGGACCTCCATCAGCCGGTGCAGGGACACGCCCGCGTCGCACAGGACGGTGCCGCCGTCGGCGTCGATCGCGTGGATGCGGTCCAGGCCCGTCATGTCGAGCACGGCCCCGCCGGCGTTCTGCGCCGCGTCCCCGTACGCCCGTCCCAGGCCCCGGGGGATGCCGCCTCGGGCGCCGCAGTCCCGGACGGCGGCCGCGGCCTCCTCGTACGTCCGCGGGCGGATCAGGCGGGCGGAGGTGGGAGCGGTGCGGCCCCAACCGGTGACCGTGGTGCGGTCCCAGCCCGTGTCGGAAACGGTGTCGGCAGACATGTGGGTGACCGTATCGCCGCTATGTGGCGATTAGTTCAGAAACATGGCATCTCTCCCCGAAATGGGTGATTAATGGGATGTCGCCCAATATTGCCGGAGTTCCGGCCGTGTCGGCGTGAACAGTGAATCCACATGGACGACATGGATGACATGGCCGACACGGACGACATGGATCACATGGGCGACCTTCACGACAACGACCTCGACGACAGCGATCTCCACGACAGCGGCCTCGACGACATGGACCACCGGATCCTCGCCGTGCTCCACGCCTGCGGCGGTGACCCGCGAGTCGCCACTGCCGCGCGTGCCCTGTCCTGGGCCGGCGAGCACGCGGCGCTGTGGATCGCGGCCGGTCTCACCGGAGCCGCCGTGGACGGTGCGCGGCGCGGCGCCTGGCTGCGCGGAACGGCACTCACCGCGGGCGCGCACCTCGCCAGCATGGGCGTGAAGCGGATCGTGCGCCGTCCGCGCCCCGCGCATGTCGAGCCCCTGGTGCGCACCGCCGGCCGGCACTCCTTCCCGAGCTCCCACGCGACCTCCGCAGCGGCCGCCGCGGTCGCCTTCGGCACCCTGGGGGCCTACGCGGTCCCGCCGCTGGCCGCCGCGATGTGCCTCTCCCGGCTGGTCGTCGGCGTCCACTACCCCTCGGACGTGGCGGCGGGCGCGGCCCTCGGGGCGCTCACGGCACGCCTCGGTACGCGCTGGATGCGAGGGGGACGGGCATGACCGAGACCGCGCCCCTGACGGGCACCGCGCGCCTCGCCGAGGCGGCGCCGCTGGAGCAGCGCGAGCCCCGGCCTGCCACGCCGCCCCGCCGCACAGGCACGCTCCTGGGCGGCCTGCTCCGCACCGCGCGCCCCAAGCAGTGGGTCAAGAACATCCTCGTGATCGCCGCCCCGGCGGCCGCCGGCGAGCTGTTCTCCCGGCACGCCCTCGTTCAACTCGCGCTCCTCTTCGCCCTGTTCACGGCCAGCGCCGCCGCCGTCTACCTCGTCAACGACGCCCGCGACGCCGAGGCCGACCGCGCGCACCCCGTCAAACGCCACCGGCCGGTCGCCGCCGGACAGGTCCCCGTGCCCGTCGCGTACGCCGTCGGCGGCGCCCTCGCCGTCCTCGCGCCCGCCGCCGCGGCCTGGCTGTGCTCCCCGGCCGTCTGCGCCCTGCTGACCGCGTATCTCGGCATGCAACTGGCGTACTGCGTCAGCCTCAAGCACGTCCTCGTCGTCGACCTCGTCGTCGTCACGACCGGCTTCCTGATGCGGGCGGTGGTCGGGGGACTCGCCCTCGGCATCCCGCTGTCGCGCTGGTTCCTGATCACGACCGGCTTCGGCGCCCTGTTCATGGTGTCGGCCAAGCGCTACTCCGAAGCCGTGCAGATGGCCGGAAAAGCGGGCGCCACGCGCGCGTTGCTCACCGAGTACACCACCGGTTACCTCCGCTTCGTCTGGCAGCTCGCGGCCGGCGTCGCGGTCCTCGGCTACTGCCTGTGGGCCCTGGAGGAGGGCGGCGTGCCGCACACCAGCGTGCTGCCCTGGCGGCAGCTGTCCATGGTCGCCTTCATCCTCGCCGTCCTCCGGTACGCCGTCTTCGCCGACCGCGGCACGGCCGGCGAACCCGAGGACGTCGTCCTGCGCGACCGCGCCCTCGCCCTGATCGGCGTGAGCTGGCTGGCGATGTACGGCCTGGCGGTGGTGAATTGGTGAGCACGCGCACGCGGGCGACCCGCCGCGAACTGCTCGGCTTCGCCTCCGCCGGCCTGCTCGCCTACGCCACCGACCTGGCCCTCTTCACGTACCTGCGCGGCCCCGCCGCCCTCGACCCGCTCACCGCCAAGGCACTGTCCTTCGTGGCGGGCTGCTCGGTCGCGTACGCGGGCAACGCGCTCGGCACCTACCGCGGCACGCGCGTGCGCGGGCTGCGTCCGTACGCCGTCTTCTTCGCGGTGAACCTCGCCGGTGGCGCCGTTCAGCTGCTCTGTCTGGCCGTCAGCCACTACGGCCTCGGCCTCACCTCGCAGCGCGCGGACACCGTCTCCGGGGCGGTCGTCGGCATGGCGCTCGCCACGGTTCTGCGCTTCTGGGGCACTCGGACATGGGTGTTCCGCCAGAAGGGCAGAGTCGGATCATGGACTGGCTGAAAAAGCTCCCCGTCGTCGGGCCGTGGCTGGCGCGGCTGATGGTCACGCACGCGTGGCGGTCGTACGAGCGGCTGGACCGGGTGAAGTGGACGCGACTGGCCGCCGCGATGACGTTCACCAGCTTCGTCGCGCTCTTCCCGTTGCTGACCGTGGCCGCCACGATCGCCGCCGCCACGCTCAGCACCGAGCAGCAGAACATGCTGGAGGACAAGATCGCCGAGCAGGTGCCCGGCATATCCGACCAGCTGAACATCGACGGCCTGGTGCAGAACGCCGGCACCATCGGTCTCATCGCGGGCGCCCTGCTGCTGTTCACGGGCATCAGCTGGGCCGGCCTGACGCGCGAGTGCCTGCGTGCGGTGTGGGAGCTGCCCGACGAGGAGGAGAACCCGGTCCTGCGCAAGGCCAAGGACGCGGGCGTCCTCGTCGGCCTGGGCGGCGCCGTCCTGGTCACGATCGCCGCCTCCGCCGTCGCCTCCGCGATGGTCGGCTGGATCATCCGGCAGATCGGCATCAGCGGGGGCGGCTGGGGCGGGGGCCTGTTGTACGTCGCCGCGTTCGCCATCGCCGTACTCGCCGACTTCCTGCTCCTGCTGTACGTCCTGACCCTGCTGCCCGGCGTCGAACCCACGCGGCACCGCCTGGTGGTGGCCGCGCTGACCGGAGCGGTCGGCTTCGAACTGCTGAAACTGCTGCTCAGCGGCTATCTGCAGGGCGTGGCCGCGAAGAGCATGTACGGCGCGTTCGGCGTGCCCGTCGCCCTGCTGCTGTGGATCAACTTCACGTCCAAGCTGGTGCTGTTCTGCGCCGCCTGGACGGCGACGCAGAGCAAGGAGGTGGAGGTGCCGGACGTCAGGGACGGGTCCGACGGCGCACCAGATCCGGCAGCGGCCAGCGGCGGGTGACCAGGAACGCGCCGCCCGCGAGCAGTACCAGCACCCCGCCGGTGACCGCGAGCGCGACCCCCATGCCGCTGGAGCCGTCCGCGGCCGGGGCACTGGCCACCGGCTTCGACCCCGTCCCGGCCGTGCCGTCCCCGGAGCCACCGGCCTCACCGGAGGCGTCGGCACCCGGCTGGGCTTCGGCCTGCGCGGCGCCCTTCGGCGGCACGAGCTCGCCCACCGGCTGCACCTTGCCGACCGCCTTGAAGCCCCAGTCGAACAGGCGGGCGGTCTCCTTGTAGACCTCGTTGTGCTCGTCCTTCTCCGGGTTCATGACCGTGACGAGTAGCACTTTGCCGTTCCGCTCGGCGACGCCGGTGAAGGTGGCGCCCGCGTTGGTGGTGTTGCCGTTCTTGACGCCCGCGATGCCCTGGTAGACCGGCATGCCGGAGTCGCCGGACAGCAGCCGGTTGGTGTTCTGGATCTCGAAGGACTCGCGAACCGCCTTGCCCTTCTTGCTCTTCTTCGTCTCGCCCGGGAACTTGGCGCGAACCGTCGAGCAGTACTCGCGGAAGTCCTTCTTCTGCAGCCCGGAGCGGGCGATCAGCGTCAGGTCGTACGCGGAGGAGACCTGGCCCGGCGCGTCGTAGCCGTCGGGGTTGACCACGTGCGTGTCGAGGGCCTGGAGCTCCTCGGCGTGCTCGTTCATCTCCCTGACGGTGTTCTCGACGCCCTTGTTCATCGCGGACAGCACGCGCACGGCGTCGTTGCCGGAGCGCAGGAAGACGCCGAGCCACAGGTCGTGGACGGTGTACGTCTCGTTCTCCTTTATCCCGACCATGCTGGAGCCCGGGCCGATACCGGCCAGATCGGAGGGGACGACCTTGTGCTTCATCGTCCTCGGGAACTTCGGCAGCAGGGTGTCCGCGAACAGCATCTTCAGCGTGCTCGCCGGGGCCAGCCGCCAGTGCGCGTTGTGCGCGGCGAGCACCTCGCCGGACTCGGCGTCGGCGACGATCCACGAACGGGCCGTCACGTCCTTCGGCAGCACCGGCACACCGCTCGCGAGGTTGACCTGCGTCCCGGGCTGCCCGAGCCGGGCCCCGCCCACGGTCGACATCGTCACCGGGGGAGTGGCCGACGGGCTCGCCGAAGGGCTGCCCGACGGGCTCGCGGACGGACTGCCCGAGGGGCTCGGGGCGGCGAAGGCGGCGGGCGCGGTCAGCGCGGTGGACAGCAGGGCGGCGGAGGTGACCAGCAGGGATCGCCTGACGGTCTTCTTGGGTGCGGGCACGATCGAGAAAGTACCTGGCGCGTGCGGGGAAGTCCCGCTTCCGCCCCCACCCCGGGCACGGAACCGGACACGCGGTGGCGATACTGGACGTATGAAGCTCAGCCGCCCCGTCTCCTGGTTCCTGCTCGCCTTCGGGGTGTGGAGCTGGGTCATCTGGATCACTTTCGTCAAAAACCTGATCAAGGACAGCAGCGGGCTCGCGTTCGACGACGGTCACCCGACGGCGTACTTCTGGGTGCACTTGCTGCTCGCCGTCGTTTCCTTCGTATTGGGGACGGCCATCGGGGTCATCGGGTTGCGCGGTCTGCGCGCACTGCGCCGGACGTCATAGGACGCGCCGCGCCGGACGTCATAGCGCGCACTGCGCCGGACGTCATAGGACGCGCTGCGTCGCACGTCATGGCGGGTGCTGCGCCAGACCTCAGGTGAAGCACCCCTGCGTCGCACGTCACAGGAACGCGCCGCGCGTCACAGGAACAGGACGGATACGCAGGACGTTCACTCAGCACGCACACCGGAGGGGAACTCGTCGCGTGGTCATCGTCTTCGCGCTCGTCGCGCTGCTGGTCGTGGCCGTCCTGGTGACGGCCAACTGGTGGGTGTGGCGTCGCCTGTTCCGCGACACGACCCGCGGTCCGGGCCTCGTGCGCCGCGCGGGCGCCGTGCTGATCGCCGGCGGCTGGGCGCTGACCGTCGCGGCCGTCGTCGCCGAGCGCGCCGGTGCGCCCTTCTGGCTCCAGCGCGTCCTGGCCTGGCCGGGCTTCCTGTGGATGGCGCTGTCGATCTACCTGGTGCTGGCGGTGCTGGCGGGCGAGGTCGTACGCCCCCTGCTGCGACGTTTCGTGGAACGGCGGGGGAGCGCGACGGCGGGGACCGTGCCGGAGCCGGAGCCGGAGCCGGAGCGGGAGCCGGAGCCGGAGCCGAAGACGGGGACGAAGACGGGGACGGTCGCGGCCGGAGGGGCGTCGCAGGTGGCGGAGCCGCAGCGGATGCCCGCAGTGGCGGTGAGCGGCCAGGAGCCGGGCTCCGTGATCGCGACGAGCGGGCCCGAGCAGAACTCCGTGGCGGCACCCGAGCCGCAGCCGAGCCCGACCATCGGCACCACCCCCTCCGGGCCGGACGGTCCGTCCGGCCCGTCCAGACCTGTCGGCCCCTCCCGCCGCCTCTTCGTCTCCCGAGTGGTCGCGGGTGCCGCCGCCGCGGCCGCCGTCGGGACCGTCGGGTACGGCACGTACGGCGTGCTGAGCGGCCCGAAGGTGAAGCGGGTCACCGTCCCCCTGGCCAAGCTCCCGCGCGCGGCGCATGGTTACCGCATCGCGGTGGTCAGCGACATCCACCTGGGCCCGGTCCTCGGCCGGGGCTTCGCCCAGCAGGTCGTCGACAAGATCAACGCGACCCAGCCCGACCTCATCGCGGTCGTCGGCGACCTGGTCGACGGCAGCGTCAAGGACCTGGGCCCGGCGGCCGCCCCCCTGGCGCAGCTGAGGGCCCGTCACGGCTCCTACTTCGTCACCGGCAACCACGAGTACTTCTCGGGTGCCGAGCAGTGGGTCGAGGAGGTACGACGCCTGGGCCTGCGCCCCCTGGAGAACGCGCGTACGGAGCTCCCGCACTTCGACCTGGCCGGGGTGAACGACGTGGCGGGCGAGGAGGAGGGGCAGGGCCCCGACTTCGCCCGGGCCCTGGGCGACCGGGACCGGGCACGCGCGTGCGTGCTCCTCGCCCACCAGCCGGTCCAGATCCACGAGGCCGTCGAACACGGCGTCGACCTCCAGCTCTCCGGCCACACCCACGGCGGCCAGCTCTGGCCCGGCAACCTCATCGCCTCCGCCGCCAACCCGACCCTCGCGGGCCTGGAGCGCTACGGAGACACCCAGCTCTACGTCAGCCGGGGCGCGGGCGCCTGGGGCCCGCCGACCCGGGTGGGCGCGCCGTCGGACATCACGGTGATCGAGCTGGCGTCGCGGCAGGCCTGACGACAGCAGGCACAGCGTCTCGACGTCTCGACCTCGAAGATGCGGCCGTCGCACCACAGGCCCCACCAGAACCCGCCGACCGTCGGCCGACCGTGGTCATGGACTCCTCCGGGCCACGCGGTGGCGACGCGGCGAGCCGGGCGGCCCGCTCCGGCACCGGCGGGCGCGGACGGACAGGCGGACGGACAGCCCGGTGCGAGGTGGTCGTGGCGTGCGAAGCACCCGTCCGCGGCGAGCAGGCCGGCACAGTTCGTCCGGCCACACGTTCGTCGACGCGTGCGCGAGGCTGCGCGAACACTCCACGGACACCGGCTCCTCGACCGTCGTCCTCGTCGGGTACGACCGAGCCGACGGCACGGACGGCGGCATCGACGCCGCCCCGACCCACTGGTCCCCGGCTGCGCGCCGCGCACCGGCGACCACCTGGTGACCAAGAAACACCGCCCGGGTCGCGGCCCTCGTGGCCGCGCAGGCCGCCGGGAACTGAACCCGGCGGCCGTGCGCCGGACCCGGCGGACGTGCGCCGGCTCACTTGCGGTGGGAGCCCTGGTGAACCGGGCGAAAGACACCACAGGGTAAGTTCTTTCCCAACTCGGCACATCTCCCTTCCCCCTGCTGAAACAGCTGTGATTGGGTGAGCCGGCCACCCAGGGGGGTGGCATACGCACGCAGGGCCCGTGCCGGGTCTGGGGAGGACAGGACCGATGCGGTCGGTTCGCATACGGATACTCGCGGGACTGCTGGTCCTGGCGGCCGTGGGGGTGGGCGCCTGGCAGTTGCTGCCGTCGCGGGGGAGCAAGGCCGCCATCAGGGTCGGCACGACGGACGCCGTCACCTCCCTCGACCCGGCCGGCGCCTATGACGCCGGATCCTGGGCGCTGTTCAGCAACGTCTTCCAGTCGCTGCTGACCTTCGAGCCGGGCGGCGCGCAGCCCGTGCCAGACGCCGCGCAGAGCTGCGGGTTCGTCGGCAGCGACCTGCGCACCTACCGCTGTGAACTGCGCGAGGGCCTCACCTTCCCGAGCGGCAAGGCGGTGACCGCCGAGGACGTGAAGTACTCCTTCGACCGCATCAAGAAGATCAACTCCGCCGTCGGCCCGGCATCCCTGCTGGAGACCCTGTCCTCGGTGAGCGCCGACGGGCGGACCGTCACGTTCCGGCTGTCCTCGCCCGACGCCACCTTCCCGTTCAAGGTGGCCACCGGCGCCGGTTCGATCGTCGACCCCGCCACGTACCCGGCGAACCGGCTGCGCACCGGCAACGGTGTCGACGGCACCGGCCCGTACACCCTCACCTCGTACACGAAGGGCAAGGAGGCCGTCCTCACGCCCAACGGGCGCTACGAGGGCGCGGTCAAGGACACCGGCAGCCCCGTCGAACTGCGCTACTACGCCGACCCGGACGCCCTCGACCACGCCTGGAACGCCAAGCAGGTCGACGTCGCCACCCGCCAGCTGCCGCCCAAGGTCCTCGCCGGCCTGAACCCGAGCGACCCCCGGCAGCGCGTCTTCGAGGCCGACAGCTCCGAGACCCGCAACCTGTACTTCAACACCCGAGCGGGCAAGCCGCTGCACGACCCGCGCGTACGGCAGGCCATGGCCTGGCTCATCGACCGCGAACGGCTGGCCGCGACCGTGTACGAGGGCACCGTCGACTCGCTCTACTCGCTGATCCCGACCGGGATCACGGGCCACACCACCTCGTTCTTCGACGACTACCCCGAGCAGGACCCGAAGAAGGCCCGGGAACTACTCACCGAGGCCGGTGTGAGCCTCCCGGTCCGCTTCACCTACGGCTACGCCAAGGGCCGCGGCGCCGCCGCCGAGGAGGCCGCGGAGATCAAGCGGCAGCTGGAGGCGACCGGCCTGTTCAAGGTGACCGTACGGGGCTACGAGTGGACGGACTTCCAGAAGCAGTGGGCGAGCGGCCGACTCGACGCGTACGCCGTCGGCTGGGTCGCCGACTTCCCCGACCCCGACACCTTCGGCGGCCCGCTCGTCGGCACCGGCGGCACCATGAACACCGGCTACAGCAGCAAGACCGTCGACCGGCTCATCCAGGCCAGCCAGCGCTACGCCGACCGCGGCGAGGCCACCCAGGACTTCCGCGAGCTGCAGGAGACCATCGCCCACGACGTGCCGGTCATCCCGCTGTGGCAGGCCAAGGAGTACGTCGTCACCAGCGAGGACATCGGCGGCGGCCAGTACCTGTCGGACGGCACGGGCGTCTTCCGCCTCTGGCGCCTGGACCGGCTCTGACGTGCCCGGCGGCCGCCCCTGCTACGCCGGCACGGCCGCCCGCACCGGCAGGGTCACCGTGACCGCCAGTCCCTCGCCCGGTGCCGTCCGCACGGTCACCTCGCCGCCGTGCGCCCGGACCACCCCCTGCACGATCGCCATGCCCAGCCCGCTGCCCGCGCCCCCGCCGGCCCGGAAGAAGCGGTCGAAGACGCGGGCCGCGTCCTCCTCGGTGAGGCCCGGCCCCTTGTCCTCGACGCACAGCGTCACGGCGCCGTCCAGGCGCTCCACACCGAGCCGCACCGGCACGTCCTCGGGCGTGTGCGTCCGTACGTTGCCCAGCAGGTTGCCGAGGACCTGGCGCAGCCCGGACTCGTCGGCGCGGATCAGCACAGCGCCCTCGGCGTCGACGGTGAGCGGCCGCCGGGGCTGCTGCACGCGCAGGTCCTCGGCCGCGTCGCGCACCAGGCGGCTGATGTCGACGTTCCGGAAGCGCAGTTCGGGCTGCTGGTCGAGGCGGGCCAGGGTGAGCAGCTCGTCGACGAGCCGCCCCATGCGGTCGGCCTCCGCCATCATCCGGTCCCAGGCGCGCCTGCGTTCGGCCGGGTCGGTGAGCATGCCCCTGTCGTACAGCTGGAGGTAGCCGCGTATCGCGGACAGCGGGGTGCGCAGCTCGTGCGAGGCGTCGGCGACGAAGCGGCGCAGCTGGGCCGCGCTGCGCTCGCGGGTGCGGTAGGCCGACTCGACCTGGTGGAGCATGGAGTTGAGGGCGATCCGCAGCTGTTCCACCTCCAGGGTGGGGTCGCGGCTGGAGGGGACGCGCCGGGTCAGATCGCCTTCGGCGATCGCCGACGAGGTCTCCACCATGTCCTCCAGCGGCCGCATCCGGCGGCGCACGCTGAACATCGTCAGGCAGGCCAGCAGCGCCAGCAGCAGCGTGCCCATGGCGAGGTCGAGTCTCACGGCCTTCGCGACGCCCTCGTGGAGGGCGTCGGTCGAGCTGGCGAGCAGGATGTACGTGCCGTCGGCGAGCTGTGTCGCGGTCGCCCGGTAGGCGGTACCCCGCACCGTGACGTCGTGCGGTTCGGGGTCCGCGGTCAGCGTGCGCGGGTCGGGGACGGCCTTCGCCAGGGCGCGCTGGGCCTCGGTCGGCTGGAATCCGAGGATGCCGACGGCCTCACCCCGGCCGTCGACCGCGGCGAAGATCGTCTCCGGTTTCGGACGGTCGTCGTCGGGGGGACCGAGCCGGTCGCGGACGAATCCCAGCACGCTCAGCGAGTCGATCTGCCGCAGGGTGAGCCGCGAACTGCCCAGGGAGTCGCGCGTCTTGGTCAGCTCGGAGTCGATCTGGTCGAGCAGGTAGTGCCGCATGCCCATCACGCTGACGGCGGTGGCCACGACGATGCCGAGGGCCAGCAGCGCCACGTTCGCCAGCGTCAGCTTGCCCCGCAGGGAGTGGATGCCGCGCTCGCAGCGCGGCCACCGCAACCGGATCCTCATGCCAGCCCGTAACCGACCCCGCGCCGGGTCGTGATCACCGGCGGGCCCAGCGCGTGGAGCTTGCGCCGCAGGTAACTGATGTACGTCTCGACGACCGTCGACTCGGGCGGGGTGTGCTCGTACTGCCACACGTGCTTGAGGAGTTGCTCCTTGGGCACGATCCGGCCGCCGTTGCGCACCAGGAAACGCAGCAGCGCGTACTCGGTGGGGGTGAGCTCGACCGTGCGGCCCGCGCGGCGGACGCTGTACGTCGTCTCGTCCAGCTCCAGGTCGCCGTACCGCAGGGGCGGCCGCTGCGGCAGGACGTCGGCCATGGGGGTGCCCCCTGCTCGAGCGGGGTCGAGAGCTTGGGGGAGGGTGCGGCGCAGCACCGCCTGGAGGCGGGCGACGACCTCGTCGATGTTGAACGGCTTGGTGATGTAGTCGTCGCCGAAGCCGAGGGCGCCGACGATCTCGGCGGGCGCGTCGCGCGCGGTCAGGAACAGCAATGCCAACTCGGGGCGCCGCGCGCGCAGTTCGCGGCCCAGCGCCCGGCCGTCGCCGTCCGGGAGCATGACGTCGAGCAGCGCGGCGTCCGGGCGCGTGTGCTCGACGAGCGCGATCGCCTCGCGGACCGTGCCCGCCGTCATGACCTCGAACCGGTGGTAGCGCAGCGCGATGGCGAGGACGTCCGCGATGGACTCCTCGTCCTCCACGACCAGCACGGTGCCAGGAGCCGTCGTCATGCCCCCAGTATCTGCGCGACCACTGACAGCGGGGCCGGTTCGCGCTTTGGAGTTCCTTGAGAGTCATGGGCACGTCGTGTCCACGCACGCGTGCCGCCGCCCATTCTGTTGCCCAGGACCTGGGGGACCAACCGACCGACGAAGGAGCGTTGAGCGTGGCGGCATTGGCACGGTGGTGCTATCGGCACCGGCTGGTGGTCCTGTTGCTGTGGGTGGGGGCGCTGTTCGGGCTGGGCGCGGCGAGCACGACCGCGGGCACGAACTACGCGGAGGTCTTCTCCCTCCCGAACACGGACTCCAAGCGCGCGTACGACCTTATGGAGAAGGCCTTCCCGGAGCGCGCGGGCGACACCGACGCGGTGGTGTGGAAGGTGGACGGCGAGGACGGGGCATCCGTACGGGACGAGTCCGTACGGTCCCGGATCGAGCCCGCGCTGGAGGAGATAGGAAGGATGGAGGGGGTCGGTGAGGTCACCGGCCCGTACGGTGCCCAGGGCGCCGCGCAGATCAGCCGGGACGGGCGGATCGCCTACGCGCAGGTGACGTTCGCCGAGCAGGCGAACGCCGTGCCCAAGGAGCTGGTCCAGGACGTCGTCGACACGGCGAAGGACGCCGGCGGCGACGGGTTGCAGGTCGAGCTGGGCGGCCAGGCCATCACGCGCGTGCAGGAGCCGCCCACCGGCACCGCCGAACTGGTCGGCATCCTCGCGGCGGCCGTCGTGCTGTTCCTGGCCTTCGGGTCGGTCTTCGCGATGCTGCTGCCGATCGTGGTGGCGGTCTTCGGCGTCGGCACCGGCCTGTTCTCCACGCAACTGCTCAGCCACGTCACGAACGTGCCCGAACTCGCCTCGCTGCTGTCCACGCTGATCGGCCTCGGCGTCGGCATCGACTACGCCCTGTTCATCGTCACGCGGCACCGGCGCGGCATCCTGCGCGGCGTGGACCCGGAGGAGTCGGCGGTCATGGCCCTCAACACCTCGGGACGGGCGGTGCTGTTCGCGGGCGGCACGGTGTGCATCGCGCTCGCCGGGATGCTGGTGACGAACCTGCGGTTCCTGGACGGTGTGGTCATCGGCACCTCGCTCACCGTGGTCCTCAGCGTGCTCGCGGCCGTCACCCTGCTGCCCGCCCTGCTCGGTCTCCTCGGCCACCGGGTGCTCAGCCGCCGCCAGCGCCGCAGGCTCGCCGCGCAGGGCCCCGAGCCGGAGCGGACGAGCGGCCTCGCGGCACGCTGGTCCGCGACCGTCGAACGCCGCCCGCGCTCCGTCGCCGCCCTGGCCGTCGTCCTGATGGCCGCGCTCGCCCTGCCGCTGCTGTCCCTGCGCCTCGGCACCGTCGACCAGGGCAACGACGACGCGTCGATGACGACCAGGAAGGCCTACGACCTGCTCGCCGAGGGCTTCGGCCCCGGCTTCAACGGCCCGCTGCAGGTGGTCGTGAACGGGGAGGGAACCGACGCGCTGGTCAGCGCCCTCCGGGAGACGGACGGCGTCGCGCAGGCCGTCTCCGCGCCGCCCGCCAACGGCGTCACGGTGATCCAGGTGGTGCCGACCACCTCGCCGCAGGCCGAGGAGACGGACCGCCTGATCGAAACGTTGCGCGACGACGTCATCCCCGACGCCGGCGTGGAGGCGCACGTGGGCGGTGTGACCGCCGTGTCGAAGGACTTCGCGTCGGTCACGGGCGACCGTCTGCCGTACTTCATCGCCACGATCATCGGTCTCGGCTTCCTGCTCCTGCTGGTCGCTTTCCGCTCCCTCGTCGTCCCGCTGACGGCCGCCGTGATGAACCTGATCGCGGCGGCGGCCTCCTTCGGCGTCCTCGTGGCGATCTTCCAGTGGGGCTGGGGCCTGGACCTGCTCGGCCTCGGCGAGGAGGGCCCGATCGCGGCCTTCCTGCCGATCATCATGCTGTCCCTGCTCTTCGGCCTCTCCATGGACTACCAGGTGTTCCTGGTCAGCCGGATGCACGAGGAGTGGGTGCACACGAAGGACAACGCGCGCGCGGTGCGGGTGGGCCTCGCCGAGACCAGCCGGGTCATCAACTCGGCGGCCCTGATCATGGTCTGTGTCTTCCTGGCCTTCGTCCTCAGCGGCGACTACGGCGCGGCCATGGCCGGTGTCGGCCTCGCCGCCGCGGTCGCCCTGGACGCGTTCATCCTGCGTACGGCCCTGGTGCCGGCCGCGATGCATCTGCTCGGGAAGGCCAACTGGTGGCTGCCGGCCGGGCTGGAGAAGCGGCTGCCGCACCTCGCGGTGGAACCGAAGGAGGAGACGGCGGCACAGGACCCGCCCGCGGAAGGCAGGGCCTCGGTCGTGCACGGCTTCGTCCGCGGTCCCGACGGCGCCCCGGTGGACGGCGCGGTCGTGACGCTCCTGACCCAGGGCGGCCGCCAACTGGACCGCGTGACCTCGCTGGCCGACGGCTCGTACATCGTGTCGGTCCCGGCGCCGGGCACCTACCTGCTGGCGACGACGGCCCCCTCGTACCCCTCCCGGGCGACGCAGGTCGCCGTGACGGACGGGCCGCTGGTGTACGACGTGGAGCTGGCGGCGAGCGAGGTGGACGCCGTCAACTGACCTGAGCGCTCAGGAAGCGGACGTCCTGCCGGGGCCGGACAGCGCCTTCGTCGTCCCCGGCAGGACGTCCGTGAACAGCTCGTGCGTCTCGTGCGTCTCGTGCATCTCGCGCACGAGCGGCCGCGGCGACCGGAAGCGTACGGTCGAAGATCCAGTCAGCACCCATCGGGCGCGTCACGGCCGTCGGCCGAGCTCCGGGCGCTTGGAGTAGTCCGTGAAGCCGATGACGTTCCCCCACGGATCGGCGACCTCGACGGCCCAGCCGGTGGCGACGGCGGACGGCTCGTCGAGCAGGGGGATGCCCGCGTCGCGCAGCGCCCGCGCCGCCGCCCGGGCGTCCGCCACCTCCAGCCACACGCGCGGGGAGGGCCACGGCGGCGGGCGGTGCCCCAGCGCCTCCTCCTGCCGCAGCAGGATCCCGGGCGTCTCGCCCCCGACCTTCAGCAGCGCGATCCCGGCCTCGTCGAGCCGGAAATCCAACGGGAACCCGGCCCGCCCGTAGAACCCCACGGCCTCGCCGAGGTCCCCGACGGGCAGCAGCACGTTGTCGAACCCGAGCAGTTCGTACGACTCGTCATCTGACATACCGTCAGAGTAGGGCGATGATCGGCCGCAACCGGTGATTGCCGGTGGTGCCTCGGTCTCCGGTGGTGTCTCGGTTGTCGACGGTGCCTTGGTCGTCGGCGGTGTCTCGCGGTTGTCGACGGTGCCTCAGTTGTCAGCGGAGCCTCGGTTCTCGGCGGAGGCTTGATTGTCAGTGGTGCCTCGGTTCTCGGCGGAGGCTCGATTGTCAGTGGTGCCTCGTACTGTCGTCGGCATGGGAATCGTGACGTTCGTCGACGAGACGACAACGGGGGACCGGAGCGCCGCCTGGGGTCTGGAGATCGCCGAGGAGCGGCTCACCGTGCGTGAGCTGATCCGGCGCCGGGTGTTCCAGGAGGTCGCCGAGTACAACGCGCGCAGGCCGGAGGTGTTCCAGGGCCTGGTGCAGCCCGCCGACACCGAGCGGGTGCTGAACGGCTACGCGGTGCGCACGCGCCGCCGCATCGACCCCGAGACACAGACGGAGCTGGCGCTGCGGGCCTTCGGGGGCAACGGCTTCCTGGTGCTGGTGGGGGACCGTCAGGTCACCGACCCCGACGAGGAGATAGAGCTGACGCTCGGCACCGAGGTCACGTTCCTGAAGCTCGTACCGCTGGTGGGTGGCTGATGGCCGCCTTCCGATCTCCCCGCGCGCACACGGACCGGATGCGCAACCGGCTCGCCGACGGCGACATCGACCGGGTCGCCGACGAGGCGCTGAGGGTGCTGGACTCCAGCGGCGGCCGCTGGAGCGGAAGCTGGGGCGACCTTCTCGGCATGCTGCGGGAGCTGCCGCCGGCGGACCGCCGCGCACTGGTGCGCGCCCTGGCCGACCGTTTCGAGCGGGCCGGTGACGACGCGCGGGACCGCTGCCGCCACCTCGCCCTGTGCGGGCTGCTCTCCGACGGCCTCGACGACGACCCCCTGGCCGCCGAGCGTCTGAAGGCCCTGGACGACCTCGCGCGGAGGCACTCGTTCTGGCACGCGGAGCGCTTCGACGTCCTGGCCCGGGCCGAGCTGGCCGCCGGCCGGCCGCTCGCCCCGCCCGTCGTGGCCGTCATCCGCCGTACGGCTCTGGACGCCTACACCTGTGAGGAGTTGGCCGCGTTGGCGAAGGAGCTCACCGACCCCGTCCTCAACGTCGGCGAGGAATGGGCCGAACAGGCCCTGCGTGACGCCACCGGCCCCGACTGGCAGGCCCTGCTCGGCCACGCCCTGACCGCCACCGCCTCCAAGCCCACCGCCAAGTGGGACAAGCGGGCCCGCGCCCTGATCGACGCCCTCGGCGCCGACCGCGTCCGCGCGGCCGTCCTGCCCTGGCTCGCCCTCGTCGGCCGCCCCCGCACCCTCCCGCTGGAGCGCCGCGACTGGCAGCCGGACATCAACAGCGCCTACGACCCCTACAACGCCACCGCCCTGCGCGGCCTGGCCTGGCTGCTGTCGCTCCTGCCGCCCCACCCCGAGGTGCCCCGCGCGCTCGGCGCCCTCGTGGAGACCTCGCTGAAGAAGGCCGCCGGACTCGGCCCGCGCAACCCCAAGGTCGCCAACGCCGGTGTCGTCGCCCTCGCCCGCATCGACGGCGAGACCGCCCTCGCCGAACTCGCCCGCCTGGTCACACGGGTGACGTACAAGAACACGGCCAAGCTTCTGGACACCGCCCTGGAGACGAGAGCAGCGGCACTCGGCCTCAGCCGCGAGGAGATCGAGGAACTGGCCGTGCCCTCCTACGGCCTGACGGAGGTCGGCCGGGCGGAACACCGCCTCGGCGAAGCCACCGCCGTCGTGCGCGTCCAGGGCTCCAGGGCCGTGCTCGGCTGGCGCAACGCCGCCGGCAAGGCGGTCAAGACCGTGCCCGCCGCCGTGCGGCGCGACCACGCCGACGAGCTCAAGGAACTCAAGGCCGCCGTCAAGGACATCGACCGGATGCTCTCGGCGCAGAGCGAGCGCCTGGACCGCCAGTTCCTCGCCCGCCGCACCTGGCCGTACGCCGCCTGGCGCGAGCGCTACCTCGACCACCCCCTGGTCGGCACGCTGGCCCGCCGCCTCCTCTGGACGGTCGACGGCACGACGGCCGGATACGCCGACGGAGCCCTGCGCACCCTCACCGACACACCCGTCGAAGAGGGCATGCAGGTCGAACTCTGGCACCCGGTCGGCCACGAGCCCGCCGAGATCGTCGCCTGGCGCGACTGGCTGGAGCGGCACGGCATCACCCAGCCGTTCAAGCAGGCCCACCGCGAGGTGTACCTGCTGACGGACGCCGAGCGCGCCACGGGCACGTACTCCAACCGCTTCGCCGCCCACATCCTGCGCCAGCACCAGTTCCACTCCCTGGCGGCGATCCGGGGCTGGCGCAACAAGCTGCGCCTGTGCGTCGACGACGAGGCCCCGCCGGCGACACGCGACCTGCCCGCCTGGGGCCTGCGCGCCGAGTACTGGATCGAGGGCGACGGCGAGGAGTACGGCGTCGACACCACGGACTCCGGCAGCTACCTGCGCCTGCGCACCGACCAGGTCCGCTTCTACCCGATCGACGCCCCGCAGAACTCGGCACACTGCTACGGCGGCGAGTACCGCATGTGGCTGCGCGGCGGCGCGGCCCCGGCCGACCCGCTCCCCCTCACGGACATCCCGCCCCTGGTCCTGTCCGAAGTCCTGCGCGACGTCGACCTGTTCGTCGGCGTCGCCAGCGTCGGCAACGACCCGACCTGGCAGGACGGCGGCCCCGGCGGCCGTTTCCGGGAGTACTGGACGTCGTACGGCTTCGGTGAACTGAACCAGAGCGCGGAGACGCGCCGGGCCCTGCTCGAACGCCTGATCCCACGCCTGGCGACAGCCGACCGCTGCACCATCGAGGGCCGCTTCCTGCACGTGAAGGGCGAACGCCACACGTACAAGATCCACCTCGGCTCGGGCAACATCCTCAGGACCCCGAACGACCAGTACCTGTGCATCGTCCCGAAGTCCGACCCGTCCGCCGCGCAGACCGGGTATCTGCCCTTCGAGGGGGACCGCATGCTGGCGGTGATCCTGAGCAAGGCGATGATGCTGGCCAACGACACGGAGATCACGGACCCGACGATCCTCAGCCAGCTGTAGGCGGGTCCGGGGGCCGGGGTTCGCTCAGTCGCTCGTGCGGGGCTGTCCCGCCGTGAGGATCTCGGCCACGTCGAGGGTGACCTTGGCGCCGATCGAGTCCGGCAGCGCCACGGTCTCGCCGGGGGCGTGAACGCGGTGGTTCGCGTAGTCGTCTCCGGACGGTTCGGTGAGGACGTGCAGGCGCTGGTGCTCACGGTCCACGACGACGTACACCGGGACCTTGGCCTCGGCGTAGGCGGTGACCTTGGTCTTGAGGTCGTCCTTCCAGTTCCCCGAGGTGACCTCCAGGACGAGGCGGAAGCAGGCAGGGTCGTACGCGTTGTTCTCGACGAAGTGATCGTCGATGTCGGCGTCCACCACCACGAGGTCGGGGATGGCGTAGTCCTCGTCGCCGGTGGGGAGCCACAGTCCGACGTTCTGGAGGACCTCTGTTTCGCCACCGTGCAGGCCGGCTGCGATGAACGGGAGCATGAGGCCGGTCAGGGCGCGAGCGTGGGGAGCATCCGGGGACGGGGTCACGAGGAGATGGCCTCCGATGATCTCGACGCGGTAGCCCGGATGGCGCTCCATGATCTCGTCGGCGATGGTCGTGAGGGTGACCGGCTCGTCGTCGTCATGGTCGAAAGGCTGCTCGACGGATGCAGCTGACATCAGGTGCCTCCCGTGGGCAGGTGTCGAGAGCATCATCGTAGGTCGGACGACGCCCGTGCGTCCTTGCCGGCTCCGTTCACCCCATGGTGTGCATATGCCCGAGGGCCCCGTATCCAGCGGAAACGGGGCCCTCGGACATACACCGGGAGGTCTCAGTAGCGGCGCGTGATCAGCGCCCGCTTCACCTCCGCGATCGCCTTCGTGACCTCGATGCCGCGCGGGCAGGCGTCCGTGCAGTTGAAGGTCGTGCGGCAGCGCCAGACGCCGTCGCGGTCGTTGAGGATCTCCAGGCGCTGCTCGCCGGCCTCGTCACGCGAGTCGAAGATGAAGCGGTGCGCGTTGACGATGGCGGCCGGGCCGAAGTACTGGCCGTCGTTCCAGAAGACCGGGCACGAGGTGGTGCAGGCGGCGCACAGGATGCACTTCGTGGTGTCGTCGAAGCGTTCCCGGTCTTCCGCCGACTGCAGGCGCTCGCGCGTGGGCTCGTTGGTGTCCTTCGTGATCAGGAAGGGCATCACGTCCCGGTACGCCTGGAAGAACGGCTCCATGTCCACGACCAGGTCCTTCAGGACCGTCAGGCCCTTGATGGGCTCGACCGTGATCGGCTTCTCGGGGCTGATGTCCTTGATCAGCGTCTTGCACGCCAGGCGGTTCTTGCCGTTGATCCGCATGGCGTCGGAGCCGCAGATGCCGTGGGCGCAGGAGCGGCGGAAGGTCAGCGTGCCGTCGACGTCCCACTTGATCTTGTGCAGGGCGTCGAGGACGCGCTCCTTGGGGTCGATCTCGATCTGGAAGTCTTCCCAGGTCGCCTCGGCCGAGACCTCCGGGTTGAAGCGGCGGACCCGGAAGGTGACCGTGATGTACGGGGAGTCGGCGAAACCGGGCTCGGGCTTGCCGGCCGCGTCTTCCTTGTCCAGAACAGGGGTAGCCATCAGTACTTACGCTCCATCGGCTGGTAGCGGGTCTGGACGACCGGCTTGTAGTCGAGACGGACGGTTTCGGTGCCGTCGGCGCCGACCTCGCGGTACGCCATGGTGTGGCGCATGAAGTTGACGTCGTCGCGGTTCGGGTAGTCCTCGCGGTAGTGACCGCCGCGGGACTCCTTGCGGGCCAGGGCGGACACCGCCATGACCTCGGCCAGGTCGAGCAGGTTGCCCAGCTCGATCGCCTCGAGGAGGTCCGTGTTGAACCGCTTGCCCTTGTCCTGGATCGCCACGTTCTTGTAGCGCTCCTTGAGCTCGGCGATCTTCTCGACCGCCGTCTTGATCGTCTGCTCGGTGCGGAACACCATGACGTTCGCGTCCATGGTCTCCTGCAGCTCGCGACGCAGGGTCGACACCCGCTCGTTGCCCGTGGAGTTGCGCAGGCGCTCGATCTGTTCGGCGACGAAGGACTCCGGGGCCTCGGGCAGCTCGACGAAGTTCGCCGTCTGGGAGTACTCCGCCGCCGCGATGCCGGCCCGCTTGCCGAACACGTTGATGTCCAGCAGCGAGTTGGTGCCGAGGCGGTTGGCGCCGTGCACGGACACGCAGGCGACCTCGCCGGCCGCGTACAGGCCCGGGACGACGGTGGTGTTGTCCGCCAGGACCTCACCCTCGACGTTGGTCGGGATGCCGCCCATCGCGTAGTGGGCCGTGGGCTGGATCGGGATCGGGTCCGTGTACGGCTCGATGCCCAGGTAGGTGCGGGCGAACTCGGTGATGTCCGGGAGCTTGGCGTCCAGCTGCTCCGGCGGCAGGTGGGTGAGGTCCAGGTAGACGTGGTCACCCTCGGGACCGCAGCCGCGGCCCTCGCGGATCTCCGTGTAGATGGACCGGGACACGACGTCACGCGACGCCAGGTCCTTCATGACCGGCGCGTACTTCTCCATGAAGCGCTCGCCGTCCTTGTTGCGGAGGATGCCGCCCTCACCGCGGGCGCCCTCCGTCAGCAGGATGCCCATGCGCCAGATGCCGGTCGGGTGGAACTGGAAGAACTCCATGTCCTCCAGCGGAATGCCCCGCCGGTACACCGCCGCCTGGCCGTCACCGGTCAGCGTGTGCGCGTTCGACGTCACCTTGAAGAACTTGCCGCAGCCGCCGGAGGCGTAGATCACGGCCTTCGCCTGGAAGATGTGGATCTCGCCGGTGGCCAGCTCGTACGCCACGACACCGGCCGACCGCTTGACGCCGCCGACCTCGGTGATCAGCTGGTCCAGGACGTAGAACTCGTTGAAGAACTCCACGCCGTGCTTGACGCAGTTCTGGTACAGCGTCTGAAGGATCATGTGGCCGGTGCGGTCGGCCGCGTAGCAGGAGCGGCGGACCGGGGCCTCGCCGTGGTTCCGGCTGTGACCGCCGAAGCGGCGCTGGTCGATGGTGCCGTTCGGGGTGCGGTTGAACGGCAGGCCCATCTTCTCCAGGTCGAGGACGGAGTCGATGGCCTCCTTCGCCAGGATCTCGGCGGCGTCCTGGTCGACCAGGTAGTCACCGCCCTTGACCGTGTCGAAGGTGTGCCACTCCCAGTTGTCCTCCTCCACGTTGGCGAGCGCGGCGGCCATGCCGCCCTGCGCGGCGCCCGTGTGGGAGCGGGTCGGGTAGAGCTTGGTGAGCACGGCGGTGCGGCTGCGCTTCGTCGACTCGATGGCGGCGCGCATACCGGCGCCACCGGCGCCGACGATGACGGTGTCGTACTTGTGGATCTTCATGATTCTCGCAGCCCCGTGCCTAGCGGATGTTCGGGTCGAAGGTGAAGATCACCAGCGTGCCCAGCAGGATGGTGAACACCGTGGCGGTGTAGAGCAGGCCCTTGAGCCACAGCCGGGTGTTCGCGCGCTCCGCGTAGTCGTTGATGACCGTGCGCAGGCCGTTGGCGCCGTGCAGCATCGCCAGCCACAGCATCAGCAGGTCCCAGACCTGCCAGAAGGGGCTCGCCCAGCGGCCCGCCACGAAGGCGAAGCCGATCTTGGAGACGCCGCCGTCCAGCACGAGCTGGATCAGCAGGTGGCCGATCACCAGGACGACCAGCACGATGCCGGACAGGCGCATGAACAGCCAGGCGGCCATCTCGAAGTTGCCCCGGGTGGTCTTCGGGGTCTTCTTGGTGCGCTTGCGCGGCGGCTCGATGAGGGGCGCCGGGTTGTCGACGGTGTAGACGGATCCGCCTTCGACGGGGCCGATGCCCGAGGCGGTCTTCTCAGTCGTGGACATTGGCGTCAGCTCCCGAACAGTTCACGAGCGGCGTGGCCGAGGACGGGGTAGACCGCCCCGAGCATCAGCACGACCCACAGACCGACGACGGCCCAGAGCATCTGCTTCTGGTAGCGCGCGCCCTTGATCCAGAAGTCGACGGCGATGACGCGCAGACCGTTGAGCGCGTGGAAGAGGATGGCGGCGACGAGGCCGTACTCCAGCAGCGCGACGATGGGCGTCTTGTACGTGGCCACGACGGTGTCGTAGGCCTCGGGCGACACACGGACGAGTGCGGTGTCCAGCACGTGAACGAACAGGAAGAAGAAAATGAGGACGCCGGTGACTCGGTGAGCCACCCAGGACCACATTCCTTCCCGGCCGCGGTACAGCGTTCCAGCCGGCACGGAAGTTTCCTCCGGGAGCGGGGATTGGGGCCGCGCCGGCTTCAGTGTCGGTCGGGCCCGGCCGGGTACGGTCCACCGGCCCCCAGCATCGTAGCGATGCGCTGCCGCCGGGCTGAGCGGGGGCCCCGCGGTGTGATCAAACTGGCACTCAAAGAGGTACGTGTGGGCTATCGCGGCCAGTGAGGTGGGTGTTTCCGGCCGATTTGCCGGGTGCGCGCCGTCAGTGGCTTGTCGCGCCACGCGGCGGAGCCGCGCATTCACACGGCCCCGCGCCCCTGAGATTTCTCACCAGTCTGCCCCTCGCCAGGCGGCGGAGCTGCTCCGCAGTCACCGCGCGTTCCTCCTCCGGATCGTTGGTCAATCGTGACCGGATGGCTTCCAGGACGTGGTCCAGGGACTCCTCCGGAGGTACGCCGTCCAGGCAGATGACGAACACGTGGCCGAAGCGGGCCTCGTACGCCGCGTGCGCCGCGCTGAGCGCCGTGTGGGCGGCGGAGTAGGTGCCCACCGGGAGGGGCGGCAGGGACTCGGCTGCCAGGGCCTCCGACAAGTCCCCCCAGGTCAGGTCGTACGCCGCCTCGTCCGCCGCGGCCAGCAGGGCGGCCACGTCCGGGTACGGGCGGTGGCCGGCGACGCGGTCGGCCCAGCGGGGGCTGTGCAGACAGGTCAGCAGCATGCGCTGGACGTCCTCGGCGGAGGCGGTGTTGAAGTGCTCCACCGGTATGGCGGTACGGCCGGGGAGGTCGGGGAGGCGGTGCACAGCCAGCGTGGGTCCTCGTGGGCGTCACGTGTGTGTCAGCAGGGGATCTTGTGAGAGGTGTGGTGCCACGTTATCGAGAGTGGACGTGACGTGTCCGACGGATGCCCGAATTTCACCCGCGCGAGAGAGATTCGAAACGCGTGGTGGACGGCCCCCGTCCGCATCGGGCCGTAGGTTGGCGGGGTGAGCCAGCACAGGCGCCGGGTGCCGGCGCAGAAGGAGAAACAGCGGCGGGTGCTGATCGTGGCGGTGGCCGCGGCCCTGGTCGTGGTGTCCGGCGGGGTGAGCCTGGGCCTCTGGGCGTCCTCGGGCGACGACGGCGGCGGGCCCGCGGGTTCGGCGGCGCGGACCTCCGAGGCGCGGTCCGCGGCCACGCCCACCGCGCGGGCACAGTCCCCGAGCCCCAGCCGCTCCTACCCCCTGTCCGCGACGCCCCGCACGATCCCGGCCGTACGGGCGCACACTCCGGCGCGCGGACCGGGCTGGAAGCCGGAGCGCGGAGCCCGCGTGGTCGTGAACGACGCCGACCTGGCCGACGAGGGGCGGCTGATCGCCGGCGAGCTGGGGCTGACGTACGCGGGTGAGAAGGGCGACGTGCGCGCCGGGGACGTCCGGCTGGCGCTGAACGGCGACGAGGGCGCGGACCCGGAGTCGTACACCATGACCGTGCGCGGCGGGCGGGTGAACATCAGCGGGCCCGCCGACGCGGGCGTGTTCTACGGCACCCGCACCCTGAAGCAGGCGGTGCACGGCGGCGGTACGGCGCCGGAGGGTGTGGTGCGCGACGAGCCGGCCAAGCCGGTGCGCGGGTTCATGCTGGACATCGCCCGCAAGCACTTCACGGCCGGCTGGATCGAGGACCGGATCCGGGAATTGGGCGACCTGAAGTTCAACCAGCTCGGGCTGCACTTCTCCGACGACCAGGGGTTCCGGATCGAGTCCGACACGCACCCGGAGGTCGTGTCCAAGGAGCACCTGACCAAGGCGCAGGTCAGGAAGATCGTGCAGCTGGCGGCCAGCCGGCACATCACCGTCGTGCCCGAGATCGACTCGCCCGGGCATCTCGGTGCCGTGATCGCCGCTCACCCCGAGCTCCAGCTGCGCAGCGCGCGGGGCACGGCGGTGCGGGGCGCCATCGACATCTCCAAGGACGACTCCGCCAAGATCGTCGACGACCTGCTCGACGAGTACGCCGGCCTGTTCCCCGGCGGGCAGTGGCACCTGGGCGGCGACGAGTACCAGGCGCTGACGTTCTCCGACCCGGAGGCATCCTTCCCGCAGCTGGCCGCCGCCGCGCGGGAGGCGTACGGCTCCGGCGCGACCGTCGCCGACCTCGCCACCGGCTGGCTCAACGACCGCGCCGACACGGTCCGCGCCCACGACCGCACGCCGCGCGCCTGGAACGACGGCTTCTTCCGCGGCACGTCCGTGCAGGCGGCCGAGGACATCCAGGTCGCCTACTGGACCGGCAAGGAGATCGGCGCCCGGCAGCCGGTGGAGTACCTGAACGCCGGCCGGAAGGTCATCAACTACAACGACGAGTTCCTCTACTACGTGCTCGGGCAGCCGCAGACCTTCGTCTACCCGACCGGGCAGCGGATCTACGAGCAGTGGAACCCGCGGGTCCTGCGCGGCACCACCGCCGTGCCGGCGCGGTACGACGGCCAGATCCTCGGCGGGTCCTTCGCGGTGTGGTGCGACCTCGCGAACTCCCAGACGCAGGAGCAGGTCGCGGCCGGGATCCGGCTGCCGCTGCGGGCGACCGTACAGAAGCTCTGGGATCCGGGGCGGCCGGAGCTGTCCTGGGCGCAGTTCCGCGCGCTGGCGGACCGGCTGGGCTGAGCCGGTACGAGTTGCCCCATACGGCTGCGAACTCCCGTACGACTGTGGTGGTGTTTCGGTGCGAGCGGAACCGAATCGCCGGGGGGAAGCCGGGACATGGGGTACTGGGGGTATTTCGTCGTGGGGCGCGCGGAGCGACCGCTCGCCGAGCTGGACGCGCTGGCGGGGGCCGAGGAGGTGATGACGCTCCGCACCTCGGCGCCCGGCGGGTGGCAGGTCTGGGAGTACCCGAGCAGCGACGGCGACGTCGGGAACATGAACACCCTCGCCCTGGAGACCGGGGCGCCCGCCCTCTTCGGGTACGTGATGGACAGCGACTGCGTGGTGGTCGAGGCGGCGGCGCCTCAGAGCGGGGCGTGGACGACATGTCTGGCGCGGGCCGCGATGGCCGGGTACCTCGGCGCCGACCGGGAGGGGCTCACGCTCGAGGACTACTTCCTGGAACCCCGTGACGCCGCCGGGCGCGCGGTCGAGTGGGCCGCCGAGGCCGGGTTCACCGCGGACGCCGACGCCCTCGTCGAGGTGCTGACCGCCGACCCCGACCCGGTGGCCGAAAACCTCTTCTTCCGGCTGCTCGACCGGCTCGGGGTGGTGCCCGAGTGACACTCCCGGGCCGTCGCACGCAGTAAGGGGAAGTGCGGGCTCCGTTAGGGAGGCGCCCGGTGGAGGCCCGGTGGAGGCCCGCGGTAGGGAGGCGTGGATGAGCCTGGTGGAACTGATCGCACAGGCCGACGAGCGCGGGCTGGCCGTGAGCGGGCTGGCTTGTTTGGATCGGTGTGCGCCCCTGCTGGGCGGTGACGACGAGATCCTGCGGCCCCTGTGGCAGAGCCTCACGGACACCGCCGACGCCGGTGACTGGGGCCGGGGCCTGGAGCAGGCGCGCGGCAAACTGGACGCCTTCGACTCGGCGGACGAGGCCGCGCTGCTCGCCCGCCGGATGCTGGCCGCCGCCCCGGCCGAGCCGTGCGCCGCCGAGGTCCGGGTGTGGGCCGACGCCTGCTCGGTCGCGTCCCTGCAGATCCACCGGATGCTGGACCCCGCCGAGGACGAGGCGGCCTCGGTCGACGCCCGGCGCCAGGGCCGTACGGAGGGCATGTCACCGCTCGTCGCCGCCGAACTGCGCCGTCAGATAACCGTCCTGGAACTCCTCGCCGGGCACGGCGCGGCCGGACTGCGCGGGGCGCTGGAGGTGTCGACGGAGGGGCGGCGGGTGTTGCGCGCGGTCGTGTCGCGCCGCATCCGGAACCGGGGCTGATCGGAACCATGACTGGTCGGAACCATGGCTGGTCGGAAATCGGGGCTGATCGGAACCATGGCTGATCGGAACCGGGGCTGGTCGGAAGCGGGGCTGAGGGGCCGGTGGCCGAGGCGGCCGTCCTGGGCGGGCTCACCGCGCCCGGCCGGCTCAGCGCACCCGCCACTTCACCACCGCGTCGCCGTAGTGCGCCGTCTGCGTGTAGAACGCGGTCAGGTCGCGGTGCGTCGCCGCGAAGACGCCCCGCGCCTTCGGCTCCGCCTCTCTCCCGCCGTACCCCGGCAGCACCTCGTCGCGGGCGAGCCGCCACAGCTCGTCGAAGTCGGCCGAGGTGAGGAAGTCGGCCACGCGGGCCACCTGAGCCGCCGTCAGCAGCAGGAAGGGCGGCAGGTCCGGTTCGAGCGGAGACACCGGCCGGCCGCCGAGCACCACGAGGGTCCGCGGACCCTCGGGCGGGTGAGCACCCGCGTAGAAGCACTCGTAGCGCAGGTGGTCCTTGTCCAGTACCTCCTCCCGGTGCCGGCCGATCCGTTGCCGTACGGCGTCCCAGTCGTCCTGGAACAGCCCTTGCAGCCAGGTCGCGCTGTTGCGCAGCGCCGAGGGCGGCACGGCGCGCAGATGGAGGTACATGCTCATCGGACAGGGCAGCGCACCGGGGCGCGGAATCATCACCCCGCGGTAAACCTCGCAGGTGAAAGAGTCCTGTGACCGTCGTGGGACGGAGCTGGGGCGGTCCTGCACCGGTCCTGGGGACCCCGCCGGAACCGGGTGACGAACGCCCGCCCGGCCACGCTCTTCCGGGTGTGACGACTGTGACGACCCAGCAGGAGACCAGGCCCTCGGCCGCGGCGAAGCCGGTGCGGTGGGCGGCGGACACGGTGGTGGCGATGCGTGAGGGGGCGCGGCTGCGGCTCGACTACTCGGCGCAGAGCCTGTGGAGCGTCGACCGCATGATCGAGGGGATACGGCGGGAGGACACACCGAAAGGCGCCCTGGAGCACGTGCTGCGCGGATTCGGCGCGTACGCCGGTGAGGTGATCGTCCGTGAGACGGGCGGGGAGTGGTGGGCGACGGGCGGCGACCACTGGATCCGCACCCCCGACGGCCGCCTGTGGGACCCCATCGACGAGGCCCGCCGCTGCTTCACCGGGGACGGCTCGCTGCGACTGCTGTGCCGGGACGCGTCGAGCGCGGGGACGACGTCGTAACCGGGTACGGACGGAGCGGACCCCCGGCTCCGTCCGTACCCCGCGGCGCCGCTACGGCGCCAGCACGTCCCCGATGCGGGAGCCGGTCGGTGCCGCGAGCGTCCCCGGGCCGAAGTACAGGCCGCTCGTGGCGATGACGCCGGACGGGCCGCTGTTGAGGGTGAGGACCGTGCCGTCGGAGGCGTTCTCGCCGTCGGAGCCGATGCCGAGGTCGGCATGGCCGTCGCCGGTGAGGTCGGTCACGGCCACCGCCGAGCCGAGCCGGTCGCCCGCCTCCGCCGCGCCCGGCACACCCGCCAGGTCCGTGTGGTACGTCGCGGACACGGAGGAGGAGGTGCCGCTCGCGCCGCCGCGGAAGAGGGTCACCGCGCCCGCGTCGGCCTGTGCGGTGCCGGCGACGGTCAGATCCTCGCCGGGGGCACCCGCCAGCACGTCGGCATAGCCGTCGGCGTCGGTGTCCCCGACGGCCACCGAGGTGCCCAGCCCGTCGCCCGGCTCGGCGTTCGCGCCCTGGGTGAGGACGGTCCCGCCGGTGGTGGCCAGGCCGGTCGCCGAGCCGTGGTGGACGGCTACCTCACCGGCGTCGCCGGCGTTCGGGCGGCCGACCGCCAGGTCCGCGTACCCGTCGCCGTCCAGGTCGCCCGCCGCGAGGGAGCGGCCGCCGGCGCCCGGGAGGACGGTGGGGGTGCCGAGCCCCGCGGCCGAGCCGCGGGCCACGACCAGGGGTGAACCGCCGTCCGTGGTACGGAAGGTGACGGCCAGGTCGGTGTAGCCGTCGCGGTCGAAGTCGCCCGCCGCCGCGTCCGGGGCCTGGACCGGGCCGTCGGCGAGCGCGACGGGCGTGCCCAGGGCGCCGCTCCGGCCGTCGACGAGGTAGGCGCGGGCGCTGCCCGGGGCCACCGCCGCGAGGTCCGCGTCGCCGTCCCCGTCGAAGTCGCCGGACGCCAGGGCCGCGCCGAAGCGCTCCCCGGCCACCCCGGGCGTGACGGAAGCGGCCCTGGGCGCGAGCCCGTTGACGCCGCCGTCGAGCACGGTCACCGCGCCCGCGTCCGTGGCGCCCTCGCCGGGCGCGCCGATCGCCAGGTCCGCGAAGCCGTCGCCCTTCAGGTCGCCGTAGGCGGTGGCGGCGCCGAAGTCGTCGCCGGTCTCCGTGCTGCCCGGCACGCCCGCGCTCTCCTGGGTCACCGCCTGCTTGCCGGCGCCGTACGGGCCGGCGGCCGCGCCCGGCACCACGGTGACCTGGTTGGCGCGCGGGACGCCGACGGCCAGGTCCGCGTGGCCCTCGCGGTTGGCGTCCCCCTGCGGCGCGGGCTCGCTGGTGGTGGAGGCGAGGGCGCGGATCGCGGGCAGGTCGGCGTAGAGGTTCTGGCCGGGGCACTCGGTCGGGTAGCCGTCGCGGTGGCCGGAGATCCGGTTCAGGGTGACCTTCTGACCGGCCGTGAACTTGCCGTTGTCGGCTCCGGCGGTCAGCACCACGGTCCCGGCCGGGTTGATGCCGTACAGGCCGAGCTTCCACGCGGCGACCTTCGCGACGGCCTCGCGGACGGCGGTGTTGACGGTCGCGGTGTTGTAGTCGCCGAGCACCGAGACGCTGCTGGTGCCGGTGTTGAAGCCGTAGGTGTGCGCGCCGAGGACGGGCCTGTCGATGCCGCCCGCGCGGCCCTCGAAGACGGTGCCGCACTTGTCGACGAGGAAGTGGTAGCCGATGTCGTTCCAGCCGTTGCCCTGCACGTGGTAGAGGAAGATCCCGCGGACGATCGACGCGGATTCGGCGCAGGTGTAGTCGTTGGTGCCCGCGGTGTGGTGCACGAACATCGCCTTGGTGTCGGTGGTGTACGTGGGCGGGTCCTGGACCAGCGACTCGTCGGCGCCCCAGCCGGAGCGCGGGGTGACGGCCGGGCGGCCTGCGATGGGGGCACCTCCCTGCTCGAGCGAAGCCGAGAGCTTGGGGGAGGGTTCGGCCGCGGTCGTGCGCATCGCGGTGCGGGTGGCGCTGCCCGTGCCGCCGTCCGGGTCGACCAGTTCGACGCGCAGCCCGGCCGGAAGTCCCTTGCCCGCCACGCGGACCTGGACGCCGTCCGACGGGCCGGTCCACAGCGGCTGCGTGCCGCCGCGCACCCCGGCCCGGTCGTGGTCGGGTCCCGTCTCGGGCGTACGGACGTCGGTGTCCAGGGCGCGCCAGGGGCTCCACTCGCCGGTCTCGGCGGAGCGGGTGCGGACCTCGGCGGTGCCGCCGAGGCGGGCGTCCGGGTCGTCCCAGGTGACGCCGACCATGCGGAACGGCTCGGTGGTGCGCGGCGCTAGCGCCCGCTGCAGCGGATCGCTGCCCGGTACGGCGATGTGGCGGACGGTGCCGGCGGGTTCGGCCTGCGCGGGGGCCGCCAGGCCGAGGGCGCCGAGCGCGAGGGCGGTGGCGACGGCGGTGCGGACGAGGAAGCGCATCAGCCGGTGACCTCTTCCGTGCGCTCGGGCGCGGGCAGTTCACCGGCGCAGGTGGCGCGGCCGTAGGTGCCCGAGGCGGTGGCGCCCTGCACGTACCTGCCACGGATCGTCAGGGCGCAGTTGGCCTCGCCGCCCTTGCCGTCGAGGACGATGTTGACGGCCGGGGACTGGCCGAGCGGCACCTGGACGGTCTTCGTCCAGGGCAGCTCGACGTTCTTCTCGACGGTGGCCCTGCCCTGCTCGCTGCGGGCGAGGTAGCTGACCTCGACGCGGCCCTCGCCGGTGACCTCGTACGTCACGGCGGCGGTGGGCACGTGCCGCTTCGGCCTGTCCTCCTCGCCGAACCCGCCGAGCACACCGGTCAGGACGAGCCCGGCGCAGGCGGGCAGGACCGCGCCGCCGACGAGGAGGGCGCTGCGGTCGCCACCGCCACGCTGCTTTTTCTCCCCCGTCGGGTCCTCGGCCTTCCCGGTCGGGTCCTTGGTTTCGGTAGCTGACATGGCCCTGGCTTTCGTCGTTGTTTCGTCGGCAGGTAATTCGTCATGCGAAATACCTGATGGCGAACCGAGCGGTTATAGCGCATGCGGAACCATCTTTTCCAGCCCTTGGATGAAACGGGCGAAACGACACTCCAAATGCGACCCGATGTCGGACTGTCGGTCGACTGTCCTCTGTGTCGCCGTGCTTGACCTGCACCTTTGTCGGTGTTTAAAGATGCGGATCCTCGTGTCCCCGCACGAGGGTGGCCGGTCGGGAATACCCGCCCGGCGGTTTGGCGTGCCCGAATTCCGGAGCATTCCCGGGCGGGTCGCGCCGTAAACGGAAAGGGTATTGGACGTGAAAGTCCGATACGGGAGACTGATCTCCTGCCTTGTGGTGTCGGCGGTGGTGAGTACGACACTGCCGCAGCTCGCGTACGCCGCGCCCGCGGCCGCGCCGGACGATGACGGCAAGGGCGTCATCGACACGATCGCGGACTGGCTGGGCGGTGACGACGACGAGGACGACGCCAGGCCGCCGGTCGGCGGCAAGCTGGAGATACCCAGCCGGCAGAAGCTGCCGAAGGGCAAGGCCCTGCCGCCCGCCAAGCGGGTCAAGGAGCTGAAGGGCAAGCGCACGGCGACGGCCCGCTACTGGCAGCTGTCCGACGGACGGACCGAGGTCGAGCTTTCGGCCGAGCCGCTGTCGTACCGGGACGGCAAGGTCTGGAAGACCATCGACACGTCGGTGGTCAAGAGCCGGGCCGAGGGCTTCGAGTTCGCCAACACCACCAACTCCGGGCGGAGCTGGTTCGGTGACAGCAGCGACAAGCTCGTCCGGTTCCAGGCGCCCGACGGCCGTGCGGTCACGCTCGGTCTGGCCGGCGCCGACCGGGCGCCGAAGCCGGTCGCCAAGGGCGCCACCGTCACCTACGAGAACGCCGTGGGCGGCGCCGACCTGGAGTACAAGGTCGGCCGCGGCCAGGTGAAGGAGAACATCGTCCTGACCGAGCCCCCCTCAGGCCCGGTCAGCTACACCTTCACCCTCGACACCGACGGGCTGACGCCGAAGGCCCGCAAGGACGGCGCCATCGAGTTGTACGGCGAGCGGCCGCACACCCCGGGGATGGTGATCCCGGCGCCGTACATGACGGACGCCAAGAAGGTCCCGGACTCGCCGACCGGCGGCACGTACTCCACCGCCGTCGGGCAGAAACTCACCCGTGACGGGAAGAACTGGAAGCTGACCGTCACCCCGTCGGCGAAGTGGCTGGCGTGCAAGGACCGCCAGTACCCGGTGCGGATCGACCCGACGATCACCATCGCGCCGAGCCCCTCCAGCGCCCAGGACACCATGGTCCTGTCGGAGTACCCGACGGCCAACTACGCCACCAGCTGGAAGCTGTCCGCGGGCAAGACCAACACGGGCGGCATCTCCCGCTCGCTGATCTACTTCCCGCTCACCGCGATCCCCTCCGGGACGAAGATCGACTCGGCGCGCCTGGAGATGTACTTCGACCAGGTGCACTCCGGGGTCGCCAACAACGTCACCATGGAGGTGCGCCGGGCCACCGGCGCGTGGACCGAGACCGGGGCGAACTGGAGCAACACCTCCGGCCTGGCCGGCGAACTGTCCGGCACCACCGTCCAGATCGACGACGGGGACACCGGCACGGCGGCGGTCGGCGAGTGGCCGCGCGGGACGACCACCGGCGGCGCGGCCGTCGGCGACGACTACGCGTACAACAAGAACACCGCCACCGGCGAGACGTACATCTGGCAGCCGAAGGTCCTCGACACGGCCACCTACCGCGTCGAGGCGCACTTCCCGCCCGCCTCGGACGGTGCCACGGCCGCCCCGTACACGGTCACGCACCGCGACGGCACAGCGAGCCACACCGTCAACCAGAGCGGTACGGCGGCGTCCTGGAAGGCCCTGAGCAGCACCCAGTACCCCTTCAACAAGGGCACGACGGGCAAGGTCGTCCTCGGGGACACCGGCAGCTCGACCACCCGCAACATCGCCGACGCGGTGCGCCTGGTGAACCCGGCGCAGATCGTCAAGAACGCGGGCGAGCACAACCAGTGGCACAACTTCCCCGTCACCGACACCGTGCAGAAGTGGCTGTCGGGCACGGCGACGAACCACGGTTTCGTCATCCAGGCCAAGGACGACACCCTGTCGTCCAGCCCGGTGGGCGGTCCCCGCTACGAGTCCGGTGACGGCGACTACAACAACGAGACCTCCACGATCCCGCGGCTGACCGTCACCTACGGCAAGGTCGGCACCACGCTGAACTCGCCGACCGTGGTGCACGGCACCGGCCCCGAGCTGTCCTGGAAGGCGTACAGCAAGACCACGGGCGACCCGGGCCTGGACATCGTCGAGTACCAGCTGCACCGCTCCACGCAGCAGGCGTTCACGCCATCGGCGGCCACCCTGGTCGCGCCGATCGACAGGACGGCGACGACGTACACCGACACCACCGCCGTGCCCACGCCGGACTCCTCGCTCAACGAGATCGGCAAGTCGTACTTCTACCAACTGGCCGTCAAGACCAAGGACGGGCAGCTGCTCGGCTCGCCGACGCGGACCGTGGGCATCCCCAAGGCCGGCCGGACGATGAAGATCATCCAGGGCTCGCAGGGCGGCGTCACCGACACCACCTTGTCCTCCGCCAAGCCGGACGCCAACTACGGCGCGGGCCTGACCGAGCCGCTCACCAACACCTCGCAGACCTGGCTGGAGGTCGGCAACGACTCGCCGACGTACGGCAAGACACGGGCGCTGCTGAAGTTCCCCACCACCTCGATCCCCAGCACCGCCACGGTCCTGGACTCGAAGATGTACATGTGGGGCGCGGAGACCACCACCGGCTCCGACGGCGCGATCTACGAACTGCGCGCCATGAACCGGGACTTCGACGCCGCCAGCGCCACCTGGAACAAGGCCAGCTCCACCACGGCGTGGACCACGGCCGGCGGTGACGTCTCCTCGACGGTCGCCAGCACGGTGGGCAGCGTCCACGACGTCGGCCGCCACCAGTGGAACGCGACCTCCCTGACGCAGGGCTGGGTGAAGACGCCCGCCAGCAACAAGGGCGTCGCGGTCAAGCTGAAGGACGAGTCGGCCACCGGCCCCCAGGAGCACACCCTGTTCCTGTCGGCCGAGGCCGCCGACCCGCAGCTGCGCCCGTACATCCAGGTCATCTACGTCGACTCGACCACCGAGGACACGTACTACGCCCCGCAGAACCCGGCCCGCATGACCCCGAACTCGACCTACACGGTGGAGTTCACGGTCACCAACACCACGGCCACCGCCTGGGCGGCCGGCGACCGCGAGCTGTCCTACACCTGGAAGCTGCCCGACGGCACGGACGTGACCAACGGCGGCAACCAGGTCGCCACGGCCATCCCGGCCCTGCTGCCGAGCAAGTCCGCGACCATCCAGGCGCAGGTCAAGACGCCGATCAACTCGGACTCGGGCAGCAAGCGCACCGAGTACGTGCTCGGCTGGGACGTCCGCAAGGTCGCCGACGGCACCTGGCTGTCGGCGGGCACGGGCGGCATTCCGCCGCTGAAGCAGAACGTGGCGGTGGAGGACCCGACCTCCAACACGCTGGGGCTGGAGAAGTTCTACTCGTACGCGGGCAAGAACACCGGCGCCGGTTCGTCGCTGATGACCAATGTCGCCTCCGGCAACAGCGTCTGGCAGTACAACGCGATCAACAACCCGGGCCGCGGCCTGAACACCTTCGCCCGGATCGCGTACAACTCGCTGGACACCAGTGACACCGTCCTCGGCCACGGCTGGTCCGCGCAGATCTCCGGCCCGAACCGGCTCGGCGCCCCGCTGGACTTCCACCCGAACCCGAACCCGACCGAGATCAAGCTCCCGGACGGCGACGGCACCACGCACGTCTTCCGCAAGCAGGCGGACGGCTCGTGGAAGGCCCCCGCGGGTGTGCACTTCAAGCTGACGCCGAAGCTCGACCTGGACTGCACGCCGGCCAAGGACCCGGTCCCGGACGCCTGGACGCTCACCCGTCCGGACGGCACACGGTTCCTGTTCGGCTGCGACGGCTATCTGACGTCGGTCGTCGACAACGACGGCAACACGCAGACGTTCACGTACGAGGAGCGCAGGTCCAACAACAAGCCGACCAAGTTCCTGCTCTACGTCACGGACCCGGCCGGCCGCCAGTCGCTCACGATCGACTACTACAAGAAGGGCGACGCGTCCTACTCGTACATCGACGACACGGGCGCGAAGGTCAGCGGCACCAACCTGACCAACTCCAAGATCTACGACCACGTCAAGTCCATCACGGACATCTCGGGTCGCAAGCTCACCTTCTACTACACCGGCAAGGGCCTGCTCGGCCAGGTGATCGACGGCGAGGCGTCCGGCCAGCCGAAGGTCTTCAAGTTCACCTACGACGCCACGCAGGGCAACAAGAACGTCAAGCTCGTCAAGGCCACCGACCCGCGGGGCAACTCCACCGACCTGGCCTACTACGCGCCGCAGGCCGGTGACGACCCCAAGTTCCACTGGTGGAACAAGACGATCACCGACCGGCTGCGGTACACGACCACGTTCGCGTACGCGCCGCACACCTCCAACACGAAGTTCGTCGACACCAAGGTCACCGACGCGGAGAACCACGTCACGACCCATGTGACCGACGACTTCGCCCGTCCGGTGCAGCTGACGAACGCCAAGGCGCAGACCACCAAGCTGGCCTGGGACGCCGACAACAACGTCACGTACCTGGAGGAGGCCAACGGGGCGAAGACGGCGTACTGCTACGACCAGAAGACCGGCTACCCGCTGCGCCAGTGGGACGCCGAGGTCACCAAGGCGTGGACGTCGTTCAACCCGACCGACTACTGCAACCCGTCGACGTACCCGGACAAGGCCACCGCGTACGAGTACCAGACCCGGGTGGACGGCTACGCGGCCGACCTGTGGCGCAAGACCTCACCGCTCGGCAACACCTGGGAGTTCGGGTGAAGCGCCTCCTGGACCACAAGGGAGTGTCGCTGCGTGAGGTGGCAGAGAGGTGGGATGGAGAAGGGAATTCGCGAGGGTAAGCAGATCGCGGCGGACGCGGTGCAGGCCTTGCGTGATTTTCGGGCGGGAGTCGACGGAGCGCAAGTCATTCTGGAGGGACTTCTCCGGGAAATGCGTGAGATCGCCGAATCCGGGGACAGTTCGATGATGGCCAAATTCGGCGAGATCTCGCTCGAATACCAGGTGAGAATGTGAGGCATTCAATGACGGGCGCTCACGAGGAGGGGGCCGGGCTCGCCGCGCGCGTGCGTGCGTGTCTGGAGGCGGCGCAGCAGGACAGGCCCGGGGCTGTGCGCCGACTCGCGGAGCTGCGGCCCGAGTTGGAGGAGGCCGCCGGGGACGGGGACGTCGAGTGTCAGAACGTCCTGGGCGGGGTGCTGCTGGCCTGGGACGAGGATCCGGGTGCTGCGGCTGAATGGTTCCGCAGGGCGGCCGAGGCGGGGCACAACGAGGCACGGCGAACCCTGGGTTATCTGTATGTCGAGGGTGCGGGCGTCGAGAAGGACCTGGCGGTGGCCGAAGGGCTGTTCCGGGCGGCGGCCGACGCGGGTGATGTGATCGCCGCGCACAATCTGGGGGTCTTCCTGCTGGAGGAGGTGCCGGGCGATGTGGCCGAGGCGCAGCGCTGGCTGCGGATGGCGGCCGAGGGGGGTGTCGCGGAGGCCGCGGCCCGGCTCGGTGACGTGTACTCCGAGCGGGACGAGGACAGCGAGGCGCTGCACTGGTACGAGGTCGCGGCCGGACTCGGGCACATCGACGCGATGTTCGCGGTCGGCGAGTGGTGTCGGGACGGCATCGGTACGGACGTCGATCTCGTCCGGTCCGCCCGCTGGTTTCTGCAGATGCTGGACGCCCACCGGATGGAGGGCGTGCACGAGGTCTTCGCACTCGGCGAGCAGGTGACCGACGAGGAGATCCTGGAGGCCGGGCGCCTGGCGGGGAAGAATGCCGAGGCGGAGAAGATCGTGCAGATTCGCGTCCGACGGGCCCGAGAAGAAGACTGACTCGGCCTGGGTGTCAGTTCATGAAGTGATCCGGCCGCGGGGAGACGGGTGACATTGCGGTCCCGGAGGAAAACGTCGAAGACGCGGACGGCGGGGCAGGCGGTCGAAGGGCATTGCTTCTGGAGGCGTGCGTCTTCGATCGCGTCACCCTGCGGGGAACATTGGGGGGAAAGTGGTCACGACTCCTCCCAACCATGCCCTGCCGGGAGAGGTACAGGAGAGGTTCGTGGAGGCGATGCGTGTCGCCTATCAGGAGGTGGAATGGGCGCTCGACATCAGGGAGGCGAAGTTCAGTGACGCGAGCTTCTACTACGTCCCGGGTGAACTGATTCGCGGGGACGAGGAGACGCAGTTCCTGCTGCGGCGGGAGAGTTTTGCAGGGGCGGACCTGTCGGATCTGCCGGTGTATGCGGGTATCGCTGCCGGTCGATTCGGGGTGAGCCCCTGGGACTCGATCGTCGCCGTGGCCCCAGGGCGTTCGAAGAGCTTCGGTCAGGTGCTGTCCGAACTCGATGAGCTCCGCGGGATGGGGCTGGCGGAGTAGCGCTTCCCGGCGGCGCGAGCCGGCGCTGCTTGCGCGGCGAGTGACACGTGCGGGGGTCGCGATCTCGCGACCCCCGCACGTGGTTCCGCCGGCGCGGGCTACGGCGTCAGCGTCTGGCCCAGCCGGCCGTCCGTCGGCGTGCCCAGCGTGGTCTTGCTGTAGATCACGGCGTCGGAGTAGCCGAGGCCCGTGCTGTTGCTCGGCAGGTGCAGCAGGATGCCGTCCGTGCCGTCCTCGCCGTCGGCGCCGAAGGTGAGGTCGGCGCGGCCGTAGCCGGACAGGTCGGTGAGCGACACCGAGGAGCCGAAGCGGTCGCCGGTCTCCGCGGTGCCGGGGACGCCCGAGGTGTCCTGGGAGACGGCGACCGAGCCGGAGCCGGTGAGGCCGGATGAGGTGCCCTTGACCAGGATCGCGTCGCCCGCGTCGGCGTAGTTCACGCCGCTGCGGGCCAGGTCCTCGCCCGGGGCGCCCGCGAGGGCGTCCAGGTAGCCGTCGGCGTTGAAGTCGCCGACCGAGACCGAGGTGCCGAAGGCGTCACCGGACTCGTTACCGCCGGGGACGTACGCCGTGTCCTGGTGGATCGTCGTCATGCCGGTGGTGGTGAAGCCGGTCGACGTGCCCGGGACCATGGTGATCTGGCCGCCGGACTTGCCGCCCGACTCGGAGGCGTACGGCTGGCCGATGACGATGTCGTCGTAGCCGTTGCCGTTGATGTCGCCCGCGGCGATGGAGCGGCCGCCCTTGACGGAGATGACGCCGACCTTGGTCAGGCCGCTCGCGGAGCCCGCGAAGCGCAGCACGCGGCCGATGCCGCCGGTGTCGCGGTAGTTGAGGGCGACGTCCGCGTAGCCGTCGAGGTTGAAGTCGCCGGTCGCGGCGTCCAGGTGGGCGACCGAGGACGTGGCGGTGGTGAGCGTGCCGTACTTGGTGGCGCCGCCGGTCAGCCGGACGTTCCAGTTGCCGCCCTTGCCGGTGCCGGCCGAGAACACGTCCGCCTTGCCGTCGCCGTTGAAGTCGCCGACGGTGACCGTCGAGCCGAGCTTCGCGCCGGCCGCCGTGACGCCCGAGGTGGTGTACGAGAAGCCGGTGGTGAGCGCCGGGCCGTACATCACCGTGACCTGGCCGCGGTCGGTGTTGCCGCTGGTGTCGTCCTCGCCTGGCGAGCCGATCGCGAGGTCGGCGTGACCGTCGCCGTTGACGTCGCCCCAGGCGGTGGCCGTGCCGAAGCCGTCACCGGTCTCGGAGGAGCCGGGCACGCCGGGGCTGTTCTGCGTGAGCGTCACCTTCGCGGCGGTGACGGGGCCGTTGACGCCGCCCGGGACCACCGTCACCGAGTTCGCCTTCGGGGTGCCCGCGACCAGGTCGCTGACGCCGTCCCGGTTGTAGTCGGTGGTGGCCAGGGCGTGCGAGATGCCCGGGGTCTTGGCCAGCGTACGGATGAAGGACAGCTTGCCGTAGAGGGAGACGCCGGGGCAGGCGGTGGCGTTGGTGTCCTTGTGCCCGAACACCCGCGGCAGGGTGATCTGCTGGCCCTCCGGGACCTTGTTGCCGCTGTAGTTCAGCGGGGCCCGCGAGGTCAGCGTGACCTTGCCGGTCGGGTCGATGCCGTACATCCCGAACTTCCAGGCCACGATCCGCGCGATCGCGTCGAGCCCGGCCCGGCTCGGCTTGGCCTTTTCGAAGTTGCCGATGTAGGAGATGCCGACGGTGTCGGTGTTGAAGCCGGCGTCGTGCGCGCCGATCACCGGCAGGTCCATGCCGCCGCTGCGGCCCTCGAAGATCTGGCCGCACTTGTCGACGACGAAGTTGTATCCGAGGTCGAAGTAGCCCTGGCTGAAGTGGGCCTGCTGGATGGAGCGCATCCGGGCCCGGGACTCGGCGCAGGACAGGGTGTTGTCGCTGTCGATGCCGGTGTGGTGGATGACGGCGGCCTTGATCTCCGTGCCGTACTCGGGCGTGCCGTTGTACTTCGTCGACGCGCCCCACTCGGCCTGCGTGATCACCGGCGGCTTGACGACCGTGGAGGGCCGGGGCGCCGGGACCGTGGCGGACGGGGAGGGGGAGGCGGTGCCGGTCGGGGAGGCCGGGTCCGTCGGGGAGGCGGACGTCGACGGGGACGCCGAGGTCGGTGCCGGGTCCCCGGCCGTCGGGGAACCGGTCGGGCCGGCCGTCTCCGTCCCCGTTTCCGTGGCCGTCGCCGTCGGCGACTCGCTCACCGCCGGCGCCGTGGTCTCCGCCGCGAACGCGGCAGGCTCCAGCGGGCCCTGCGGATCGGTGCCCGGGTCCAGCAGCCTGATGTCCATCCCGGCCGGCTGGCCGGCCGCCTCGGTGCCGTCGGCGTTGACGACCCGCACCTCGACGCCGTCGGACGCGCCGGTCCACACCGACTCGGTGCCGCCGCGCAGGGCGGCCCGCTCACCCTCGGCGCCGTCGGCCTGGACCGGCTCGACGGTGACCTTCTGCCAGGCGGACCACTTGCCGGTCTCGATGTCCCGGGTGCGCACCTCGGGCGTGCCCTTGGCCTTCGCCTCGGGGTCGTTCCAGGTCAGCACCACCGCGCTGAACTGCTCGGTGTCCCGCTTCGCCAGGCCCTTGCGGCCCGCGCCGCGGTCCTTGAGCTTCAGCGTGTGGACGGCGGGCTCCCGGCCCTCGGCCTTGGTGCCGGACGGCGCGGACGGACCGGCCATCGCGTACGTCACGACACCCGCACCGCTCAGAAGGACCGCCCCGGCCGTAAGCCAGGCACGGCGCTTGAGACTGAGCGGTTTGTACGCATGGGTCCTGCGAGGACTCAACTACCCCACCCCTAGAGAAGGAACACGGACGCCTCACCTGTCACACAGGCGGCACTCACACAGCGCTGAGGTGTGGCCAAACATCACGCGCCCCCGACCGGGCTCGGCGGCCGTGTATGAGGCTCCACGCGCCGGGCGGGCCGCGGCCCGTGCCCGGAGACGACCGGGACGGTGGCATTCGTCCCGCCGCCCACGCCCCGGCCGACGTTCCAGAAGGCGAAAGGGTTGTACGACTGCTGTGACCCCGCTGTGTGGTCATGAACACATCCATGACCCGTGATGCGGGTGGTTCCGGATGCGCTGGGTCAGCCGGGGGGAGCCGCTGGGAGGACTCTCCCGGCTGACGAAGGGGTGGGGTCCCATGAGCAGGGCGGAGCAACGCGCGGCGCGCGCGGGCGAGATGCGGTCGCACGCGGCGGCCTTCGTGGCACGTGTGACCGCCCGTCACCGGCTGCCGCTGGACTTCTCCGTGGGCAGCCTGCGCGTCGTCGACTTCCTGATCGACGGGCTGCGCAAGGGCGGTGCCGAGGGGGAGCGCGCCCATGGCACGCTCTTCGCGCTCGGCGCGTACGTCGGTGAGGTGCTGGTGCGCCGCGCGGGCGCGGTGTGGGTGGACTTCGACGCCGACCAGCGCGCCTACTTCGGCCAGCTGGTGGGCGTACGGATGCCGGACGGCCGGGTCTGGAACCCGCTCGGCAAGGTCCACAACCGCTTCGAGGCCGGCGGCCCGGAGGAGTCCCTGCAGACCTTCTACCTGACGCTGCACGGCCGGGCTCGCCGGGCCGTGGCGTGAGAAGGCCGGGCGGGGGACGCCGCGCCGCGGCGACGGCCGTTTGCTGCCTGCTGTCCCTGGCGTCGGCCGGGTGTTCCGGCGCCGGAACCGGCCGGGAGGAACCGCCCGGACCGCCGTCCGCGGCGGCGACCGCGCCGAGCCGGCCGGTCGCTCCCGCCGCGCCGCCCGACACCGCCGAGGAGTTCCTCGCCCGCGCCGAGGAGGCGATGGCCCAGGAGAAGGGGTGGACGTTCGCCGTCGAGGGGCGCGAGGGGCTTGTCCTGCGGGGGCAGGCGAACACCGCGACGTACACGGCCACCGTGCACCGGACGACGGACGAGCCGTGGGCGCTCCACTCCACCGGGACCAGCGTCAGCGGCAAGGGAGTTGCCCGGTCCGAGGAGGTCTACGTCGTCGACGGCACGGGGTACGTCAAGGACGGCACCGCCTGGCGGCACGGACCCCTGACCGAGCCCGGGATCGCGGACAAGGTGGAGGACCCGGTCGCCGCGCTCGACGCGTTGCGGACGTACGCCGACGCCGTCCGGCCCGTCGAGTCGGCCGGCCGGCTCGAACTGCGCGTCCGTACGGCACCCGCCGCCCTGCCCGCCGTACGGGGACAGGGCGTCGTACGGAAGGCGCTGCGCGAACTCGCCCCGACCCTCGAGCAGTTGCGCGCGGCCGGGGTCACGGCGCCCGAGAGCCGGATCCGCGTGGAGCGCGCCGAGGAGACGGTCGCCCTGGATCCGGCCACGTACCGGATCACCTCGCACACGTTCCGGTGCGCCTTCCTCATCCCGTACGGCGACCGGACCATCCGCTACAGCCAGGACGTGACGCAGCGGACCGAAGGGAGGTTCACGGGCAGCATCGCGCTGCCGCCGGAAGCGGGCTGACGGTGCCCGGTGTTGCCGCACGGCGTGGGCAAGCCCCGCGCGCTGTGACACTTCTGTGGGGCCTGGCGCTGATCACCGTGGGGACGTGCACGGCCGGCCGTGCCGGACGACGCCGACCCGCCACGAACTCGGTACGGACGAGGAAGGTTCTTGGGCCAGGGAGGAGAACCCCGCCGCGTGCAGGCACACGACGGGGAATTGGGCGCGGCGGTCGCGCGGGCCCAGGAAGGTGACGAGGCCGCTTTCGCGGTCGCGTACCGGCTCGTGCAGCCCGGCCTGCTGGGCTATCTGCGGGGGCTCGTCGGGGAGGACGCGGAGGACGTGGCGTCCGACGCCTGGCTGGAGATCGCCCGGGACCTGGGGCGGTTCAAGGGCGACGGGGCCGGTTTCCGGGGCTGGACGGCGACCATCGCCCGGCACCGGGCGCTGGACCATCTGCGCCGCAGGCGGGTCCGGCCCCGGGCGGCGACGCTCGAACAGGACGTGCTGGAACTGCCCGGGCCGCAGAGCACCCACGAGCAGGCGCTGGAGGCCATGTCCACCGAGTACGCCCTGGAACTGGTCCGCGGGCTGCCCCGTGACCAGGCCGAGGCGGTGCTGCTGCGGGTCGTCGTGGGCCTCGACGGCCCGGCCGCGGCCCGGGTCCTCGGCAAACGGCCGGGCGCGGTGCGGACGGCCGCGTACCGCGGTCTGAAACGCCTGGCCAAACAGCTCGGCGTCGAAAGTGTGACGGATGAGGCTTCCCGGACGCTGGGGGAGTCGAAATGAACAGTGACGGCACAGGCGCCGGGCCGAGCGGGCCGGACAGCCGCGCCGGGCACGGCGGGCAGGGTCGGCCGGTTGGCCGGAACGGATCGGCCGGGCGTGACGGGCACGGCGATCCGGGCGGTCTGAGCAGGCCGTACGGGCTGCGCGGCCTGGACGCGCCGGCTCGGCCGGGTGGCCTGAACGCATCGGTCGGGCAGCGTGGCGTGAACGCGTCGGGCGCGCCGGACGTATGGGGTGAGCCCGAGGGGCCGAGTGGATCGAGCAGGGACGGAAACGGACATGGGTGAACGGCAGAGCGACGGCGGTCTTCCCGGCCGTCGGCGTGTGCACCCTGGCGGGCCCGTGTCCGGCGCCCGGCGGACCACCGGCCCCTACGGCACCGGCTCCGGCTCGCGTCGCACGATCGACACCGCCGACCTGGAGGCGCTCCTCGTCGCCTCCCTGATCCGCGACGGCGTCGACGCCGAGGCCGAGCTGCGGGCCGTGGCGGCGTTCCGGGCCGCCCGGGACGCCGGGGCACCCCAGGAGGCGCGCACCCGGCGCCGGGACGACTGGCGCCCCCGGGAGCGTTGGGCGGGGCGCTCGCTGAAGACGATGCTCTCCGTGCTGGCCGCCAGCCTCACCCTGGGCGGCGTCGCCGTCGCGGCGATCGGCGCGGCGGGCTCCGCCACGGACGACACCGGAGACGACGGAAAGCGCCCGCACCCCGCGACCAGCGCCCCCGGTCGGTCCGCCGGAACCCCCTCCGACGACGGCACCGCCTCCCCGCCGCCGGGCCGCCCGGCCCCCGCCCAGGACACTGAGGCCCACTGCCGCGCCTACGAGCAGGTCGGGTCACGCGGCAAGGCCCTGGACGCGACGGCCTGGCAGCGCCTCGTCGCGGCCGCGGGCGGCGAGAAGAACGTCGCCGCGTACTGCTCCGAGCAACTGGCCCGCGCGGTGGACGGGGCGAAGCCCGGCAAGCCCGACGGGCCGGACAGTCGCCCCGGGAACAGCGACGACGCCGGTGACGCCGCCCGCAACGGCTCCGGCGGCACGCAGAACGGATCCGGCCGCACGGACAGCGATGCCGGCGGCGACAGCGGCGCCGACGGCACCGGAAACTCCGGCAGCGGCGCGGACGGTGCGGGAAGTGGCGCGGACACCGGCAGCGGCACCGGCGCCGGCAGCGGCGCGGACAACGGTCAGGGCAAGCCCGCCCAGCCCAACGGCAAGAACCAGTAGCGCGACCCTGTTTTCCCAGGACGCTGTCCCCCGACGTGGAACCCCGGCGTCATCCCGGCACCAGGCTCAGCGGTTCCCGCCTGCGCCGCTGTGGCAACGGCCGGGGCCGCCACCCCCCACAGGAGAGGCCCCGGCCGTCGCGCGGACGGGCCGCGCGGCGGCCCGTACTTCCTACAGCGCCGCGCGTGCGTTTTGTGTCACACCCAGCGCGTCACGGGTTGGTTGCATCCTGTACCGACATGGACGAGGAGCGGTTTCAGGTCGTAACGTGCCTTTCGCGCCGGGCCACGGAGGACAGACGACCACAGCAACCACTCACGGCCTTGAGACCGCAACCATCAATCGAGAAACCACAACGGCGAGAACCCGGTCCGCGCGAGCGGCGCCGGTCGAGGCGCAGAAGGGCGCGCGCGGTGCTGGGGGACGACGCGGAGCTGACCGCCGCGGTGCGTGCGGCACAGGATGGGGACGAGACCGCGTTCCGGACTGTGTACCGCGCTGTGCACCCGCGGTTGCTCGGATACGTACGGACACTGGTCGGTGACCCCGACGCCGAGGACGTCACGTCCGAGGCCTGGCTGCAGATCGCCCGTGACCTGGAGCGGTTCAGCGGCGACGCCGACCGGTTCCGCGGCTGGGCCGCCCGCATCGCCCGCAATCGCGCCCTGGACCACATACGGATGCGCGGCCGCCGCCCCGCGATCGGCGGCGACGAGACCGAGCTGACCGGCCGGGCCGCCGAGTCCGACACCGCGGGTGAGGCCATCGAGGCGCTGGCCACCGACGGCACGTTCTCCCTCATAGCCCGGCTGCCGCAGGACCAGGCCGAGGCCGTCGTGCTGCGCGTGGTCGTGGGGCTCGACGCGAAGACCGCCGCCGAGACGCTCGGCAAGCGGCCCGGCGCCGTCCGCACGGCGGCACACCGCGGTCTGAAGCGGCTCGCCGAACTGCTCGGCGAGAACCCGGAGGCGGATCCGGAATCGGCCGGAGTGCTCGACGCCCTGCCGCCCCAGCGAGAACCGCGCCGCCGTGCGGTGACGTCCGCGAGTGTGACGCCTACGCGCACGCGGACGCAGAAGGACATGTGATGGCCGACGAGCAGTACAGGTGGCTGGACCGCGAAACGGCGGAGCGTTTGCTGAGCGGAGAGCCACCGGAAGCTGTCGACCCCGCCGCCCGCGACCGGGCCGAACGGCTCGCCAAGATGCTCGGCGCGCTCTCCACGCCACCGCCGCTGACCAGTGAGGAACTCCCCGGTGAGGCGGCCGCGCTGGCGGCCTTCCGCAAGGCGCGCGCGGAGCGCGGCGACGCGGAGCTGCCCGCCGGCCGACGCTCCGCCGCCCAGGCCTCCCACGCCGGGCTGGTCCGGCTCGGCGGCCCCGCCGGTGCCGCCCGGCGCCCCCGCTGGGCGCGTCCCGCGCGCCTCGGGCTGGCCGCCGCGCTGGCCGTCGGCATGGTCGGCGGTGTGGCGGTCGCGGCCGGAACCGGAGTCCTGCCCGCGCCGTTCGGAGGCGGCGAGCCGGACCCCGCCGCCTCGGTCTCGGCCGCCGTGACACCCCCCGAGCGCTCGCTTCCGTCGCCCCCGCCGAGCGGCTCCCCGCAGGGCGAGTCCACGCCGGGCGGCCCGTCGAGCGACCCCTCCAGCGGCATCGCCGGGGGCTCCGGCCGGGACGGGGCGAGCGGCGGTACGACCCCGAAGCCCGGCGCCGACCTGGGCGCCGACGACCCCGGCGCCCATCCCGGCGACCAGTGGAAGGGGGACAAGGCGGCCTGCCGCGACATCCGCGACGGCAAGGCGCTCGACCCCGGCCGCAAGCGTGCCCTGGAGGGCGTCGCGGGCGGTCCCGCCCGGGTCTGGACGTACTGCAGGGGCGTCCTGTCCGCGACCGACGGCGGCTCCCCGAAGGACAAGGACACCGGCAAGGACACCGGCCAGGGCACGAGCAAGGGCGGCGACAAGGGCAAGGGCGCCGTCAGTGGCCAGGGCGAGCAGGGCGGCAAGGACGGCGACGACGCGGGCGACACGGTCCCGGGCGGCCACCGCGACGGCGCCCTCGCGCCCTCGGCCCGGCCCCAGACCCTGCTGCCGAAGAAGGCGACGACCTTCCCGGACGCGTCGCCCAGCCCCATCTACAGCGCCCTCTGATCCCCGCCGGGGGCATCGGCGGCACCCTGTTTCATGGCCGCTGACCTGCGGTTTCGTGATCCGTAGAAATTTCTTCGCCGAGGGTGTGACGTTTTCGGCCGCCCCGGCGCAGTAATGAGTGAGCCGACTGGTCATCGGCCGTCGCACAGAGCCGGGGTTCCCCCCGTACCCACGGCTCGTGCACCTGGCGCGGGCGGGACACGTTCCCCCGGTCCCGCCCGCGCCCCGCATCTCTCCCCTCGCCCCTCGCGGCGCGGATCTCACCAGTGGACGACGACCTTGTCGCCGTTCCTCACCTGCGCGTACAGCTGAGCGATCGCCGCCTCGTCCCCCACGTTGACGCAGCCGTGCGAGGCACCGGCATAACCGCGGGCGGCGAAGTCGTGACTGAAATGCACCGCCTGGCCGCCGCTGAAGAACATCGCGTACGGCATGGACGAGTCGTAGAGCGTCGACCAGTGGTTCCGGGACTTCCAGTAGACGTGGAACACGCCCTCCCGGGTCGGCGTGTACTGCGCGCCGAAGCGGACCGCCATCGTCGACACCGTCCGCCCGTCGACCATCCAGCGCAACGTCCGGCTCGACTTGCTGATGCACAGCACCCGGCCGGACAGACAGCGTGGGTCGGGCGCGTCGGCCGGCTGGCCGCCCATCAGGTACAGCTCCCACCTGCCCGGCTTCTGCGTCATGTCCAGCAGCCGCCGCCAGGTGACCGTGTCGGTCTCGCCGGTCCGCGGCAGCCCGCGCTTGCCCTGGAACCCCTCGACCGCCTTCTCGGTCAGCTCGTCGTACGTCCCGGTCGGCCCGTGGAAGAGCCAGGCGACCTGACGCAGCCGGGCCTGCAGCTCGCGGACGTCACGGCCTGTGTCGCCGCGGGACCACAGCACCGGGGCCGGGGCGGGGGCCTGTGCGGGCGGGTCCTGTGCGGGCGGCGCGGCACGCGGGCTGTCCGGCTGCTTGTCGTCGGAGGTCCGGGGCGGGGCCGGTGTCCCGCTCGGAATGTCGATGTGCACCGGCGACCGGCGCCTGCCGTCCTCGCCGGCGGGCTGCACCGTACAGCCGGTCACCGCGGCCAGCGCCGCAAGGACGGCGATCGCTCTCCCCCTGCCCGTGGTATGCATACCGCCCCCCGTTCGTCTCACCGGCGCTCCCGGGTGTCACCGGACATGTTCCCCGGGCGGGCCCGCCGGTGAACCGGGCCAGGCCACGAACCGGTCGGGCCACGAAAAGGTCGGGCCACGAACCGGTCCGGCCGTGAAACGGTCCGGCCGTGAACCACTGGCCGCATTGCGGGCGACCCGTGCCACGGTGGAGGCTGTGAGCGAGGTCCCAACGCGGCTGTGAGCAAGGTCCCAGCGTGCGCCTCTCCACCGGGTGCACGCCCACCGCTACAGTCCGTCGAAGGGTCGGTCTGTACTGGCGGGTAACTGGCGAGGAACCAGCAAGCAACTCGAGCAACTGCTCAGCGGGAGGCATCACACCATGGCGCGCGAGTCGGAGTCCGGTCTGCCCATCGAGCCGGTCTACGGGCCGGAGGCTCTGGAGGGCTGGGACCCGGCCGAGAAGCTGGGTGAGCCGGGCGCG
>NZ_BAAGRZ010000006.1:128009-291912 GCF_054782695.1 Streptomyces deserti | reverse complement strand
GACCAGTCTGTGGAAGGCCTCCGGCCGGTCGTCGGCGGTGGCGTTCTCGACCCTGGCGAAGAGGTCACGGATGTGGCTGTGCTGCCGCATCAGCAGGATCACGACGTCGTCGCTCTCGCCGGTGTCGTCGATGTGGGGCATGGCGTCGGTCACGAGGTCCACCGGGTGGGGTGCGGTTCGACCGCGCCGGCCGAGGGCATCGCCCGAGATGGCGGGCTGCCTCCAGGGTGTCCCTGGCGACGGCCGGTCGCGACCGCACAGAGCCGAACGGGGCCGTGTGACAAGGGCATCGGGGCATCGGGGGCACCTCGGAACCACTGGATCCCGGCCGTAGTAACGCGCCCGCTGGCCGACGGCCCGGCCCGCGGCAACCGTACGACCGGGGCCACTGTAGTGATCAGGCCCGGCAGGGGTACTTCGTCCCCCCGGGGGAAAGGGGGGCACTCGGTGGTGGGACGGGGGCTCTCCCGCCCCGTCGGATGGGATGGTCATGCCGCAGATCACCGGCGAAGCCACTGACAACGCGCTCGATGTCCACTTCATCGGCAACGCGACCGTTCTGATGCGATACGGGGAGCTCACGCTGCTCACCGACCCCAATTTCCTGCACCGCGGGCAGTACGCCTACCTGGGGTACGGGCTGCTGAGCCGCCGCCTGACAGAGCCGGCTGTCGACATCGGTGACCTTCCGCGCCTCGATGCGGTCGTCCTGTCGCATCTGCACGGGGACCACTGGGACCGCCGGGCCCGCAGGCACCTGGACCACACGGTGCCGATTCTGACCACGCCGCATGCCGCACGCCGTCTCAGGACGCTGCATGGCTTTCACCGCACCGCGGGGCTGCGGACCTGGCGGGGACTCACCCTGCAGCGCGGCGGCGTACAGGTCCGGGTCACGGCGCTGCCGGGCCGGCACGCCGGCCAGCGCCTGCTGCGCGGTCTGCTGCCGCCGGTCATGGGCAGCATGCTGGAGTTCGGTCCCGTGCGCGGGCCGGCTCGGCTGCGGCTGTACGTCTCGGGCGACACACTGGTGTACGACGGTCTCGACGAGATCGCCCGGCGTTTCCCCTCCGCCGATCTGGCCGTCCTCCACCTGGGCGGTACCCGCCTCCCCGGCGGCTTTCTGGTGACCATGGACGGCGCACAGGGAGCGGAACTGGCCCGGCGCCTGGACCCCCGGCTAATCCTGCCCGTCCACTACGGCGACTACACGGTGATGCGCTCGCCGCTCGCCGTGTTCCTCGCCGAGGCGGAGGCCGGCGGGCTCGGCGATCGCCTCGTCCACTGCCGTCACGGACAGCGTGCCCGGCTGACCGCCACCAAGGGGGCCGCGCCGACGGTCTCCTGATCACACGGGCGGGAAGGTCCATCAGTGCGCTCCATGCAAGAGCCCAGAAGGCCTCCCCTGCCGGTGGTGAAGCGCAGGACGAGTGAGCCCGCGGTGACGGTCCGGGTGCCGCCGCCGACACTCACGTGGACCGGGACGACACGCACGGTGTCGAAGACGTGGGTCTCGCTGACGAAGTCCGCCGTCTCCCGCGTGGGGGCGATCAGCACCCGTTCCCCGTCGGCCCGCTCCAGCATCACATCGCTGAACGGCCCGAAGGCGACCGAGGCCAGTGTCCGACCACGACGCGCGTCCCGGAGGACGTGCCCAGGCCCGCGATCCGGCCGTCGAAGCGCAGCCGCGAGGGCTGCCTTGAAACGCTGAATATCAGGCTCTTCGGCTCATGTCGAGCCCGGGCCGGGCCTGGGGCGCAGGGCAGGGAGGGTCTGGCCGTACGTGCCGGACACCCGGCGAGAAGTGCACCACCGGCTCGGTGAGCGGGGCGGGCAGGCCGGCCGCGGTGGTCAAGGTCTCCTCCAGCACGTCGACGGTGGCGTCGGCCAGCGGCCACGGCTCGTGCTCGACGGGCGTCTCCCAAAGGTGCCGAGTCGGCGTGTGTACGCCCGCCAGCGCGAGGTCAGCCACACATCCCGCTCCGTCGGCTCGATGGGTCGCCGGGACGGACAACCAGGCGACAGGAGGACCCACCGCCCCATCGCGAACCGGCGTAGGAGACGGTGTCGTCGCCTGTGAAGACGCTGAGGGTGCCGGGATTGTACGGGGCGCACCGACGGCACGAGCGGCCAGCATCAGCGGACAGGCGACCTCGATAAACAGAAACCACAGCCCGTCCCGCCCGTCCCGGCGTCGGACGTAGGTCCGCAGGTGGGTCTCCGCAAAGGTAGGGACCGCAGGCGCCCAGGCGGGTACGCCGGGAGGCCGCACGTCCGCCGTGACAAAGGGCGTCCATCGAACGCCTCGGTCCCGGTGATCTGGAACGCGCAAGGAAGGTGCAGCGGGCTTCGTCTGCTGGTGGTACACCGTCTGCATGGCTAGCGGATCGCCGTACACTCCACGGGTTGGTCACGTACGGGAGTCGTCGACAGCCGTGAGACTGCTCGGCTCCGGTGGCACGGGTCCGGCCTGGCTGGCAGCGTGGATTGCGGAACGCCTGCACGCCGCCGGACGGGGGCCGGCATTCAGCCGAGACGGAGAACGCCATGTCCTTGGTCGAGAAACTGCTCGACGCCTACCCCGCCGAGACGGGAATGCCGCCCAGGCTCCTGGGCGAGGCGGTCGACAAGTTGTACGAGTGCGCGGGTGTCTGTCTCACCTGCGCCGACGCGGCAGCCGCGGAGCAGGACCCGGAAAAGATCGTGATGTCCATCAAGTGCGTGCGGCTCGACAACGACTGCGCCGACCTGTGCACCGTTGCCGCCCGCATCCTGGCCCGGCAAACGGGCTACGACGCACCGACGACGATGGCCGTCATCGAAGCGACCCGCACGGTACTGCGGGCGAGTGCGGACGCCGCCGAGGAGTTCGAGGAGATCCCCTACTTCGGTTTGTCCGCGAAAGCCTGCCGCGAGACGGAGAAGCTCCTCGAGAAGCTGGTCGACCAGATGAACTCGAGCGAGGCGGCAGAGGGCTACCCGACGTCACCGCCCAGCGCGACGACCCCGGCCGGAACGTCGATGGACAGCGGAGCACAGACGGCGGAGGAAGCCGACATGTCCGAGGACGAGCTCCGTGAGATGAACGTGGACGAACTGCGCGAGATGGCCGGCGAGAAGGGCCTCAGCGGGGTTCACAACATGCGTAAGGAAGAACTCATCAAAGCCATCAGCGGGCAGCGCGGTTCGTAGGGCATCACGTCGGCCCGCCGTCGGACGGAAATGACGGCCACGGTGCAACCGCCGGCTTGATGGCGCCGCCTGCCCCTGTGGGGCGGGCACCTGGGTAGATGCTGGCTGTGGGATCAGGATGCCAGGGGCGCTCTCCGGGCATCCGATCGGCTTGGCGCACCCGGAGTCCGCCGGCCTCGCAGTGGCCGGCTGCCGCGCACAGCAACGTTCAGCCAGGGCCGTGAGGGGAACTCGGAGCCGCATGCGGAGCGAGCCCGAGATGGCGGACGACGAACTTCTGCACACGTGACCACCCGGCCTGAGCCGGCGGCAGCACACGGTCGGCGGAACGCCGGCCTGGTCGCCGGTCCGCAGAAGGGAGCGGGTCCATGCCGAGGACCATCGCGGAGCAGACGGTCGAGCAACTGGGCGGCCGGGACAGCGTTCTGGCCCGGCAGCGCCGTGACCACGTCGAGATGGACCGACTGATGAACGAGTACCAGGTCCTGGTCGACGGTGAGGACCGTGAGCGGGTTCTGAAGGAGACCGTCCAACTGGTTTTCAGCCACGCCTTCGCGGAGGAGACCGTGCTGTGGCCGGCCGCGCGACGCTCGGTCGCGGACGGGGAGGAGCTGACGGCCCGGGTCGAGGACGAGCATCAGCAGATCAACGATCTCGTGGCCGACATCGAGGGCCTCGAACCGGGTGATCCGGAGCGCGAGGAGAAGGTACGGCGGGTCTTCGCTCTCATCCGGCAGGACATCAGGGACGAGGAGGACCTGCTGCTTCCCCGGCTGCAGAAAGCCATGGACACCGCTCAGCTGAGTCGGCTCGGCGCGGCGTGGGAGGCGGTGCGAAGGACGGCGCCCACCCACCCTCACCCCGTCGTCCCCAGGCGGCCACCGGGCAATGCGGCGCTGGGCGTACCGCTGAGTCTTTTCGACCGGACACGGGACGCGCTCGGCCCCGGCGGCCCCCTGACCGTGACCAAGAAAGTGCTCACCGCACTGGCCGGACTGCTCGTGTCCGCCGCTGCGGCAGTCGCGCTTCTGCTGAGAAAGCGGAGGTAACACCGCCGCAGACCCCAGAGGCCGGAACGGTCAGGACGGCGTATGTGTACGGGCGAGGCCGGCCGATCGTGGACCGGTGCTTGCGCCCGGCAAGGACCGCATCCACAACCGACGCCGCCGTTGACGCTCCAGCCGGGGTCATCCGGTGTCTTCGCCGGACGGCTCCTGCCTGTCCGCGGCCTCGCTGCCGCTGGCCGGGGCTGGCTTCGGACGTCCCTCCTCCTCCGGATGGATGTCCCGTTCACCGGTCTCCCGCTCCAAGGGGGAATCCGGCTCGCGTTCGGCTTCAGGACTGCTCATGGTCCCTCCTTTGCGCCCTTGAACGGGCCCCTCGACTTCCCATGTACCGCGAGGGGAAACGGGATCGAGGACCCGAAAGCGCGGGTCGGCCGGGCTCACGAAGAGGGGTGACCACCCTCGGGCAGGTAGTAGGTCTGTCTCAGAAACGCGGCCATATCCTCAAGCGCTTGGACGTAACCGGCCTTGTAACGCGCATCGGTGTCAGTGCGTTCGTTCTCCGCCTTCGCCCACCGGTCCAGGTGCATCGCGATGTGCAAGTGGTTGCGGTACAGCGGGCCGTTGTCGCTGGTGAGAGCCACTCGCGCGCGCTGCTCGTCCCAGTCTTCGAGCGCACTGGTGTCGAAGTTCAACAGTTCCTGGTCCGGGGGCTGCATGGACGTCCTCCTCGTTTCCCTCCATGGTCTCCGACGCCCGCTGCCGACGCTGTTCGGCGGGACGTACCGGCGCACGCCGGGCCGTCCCGGCGTGGCTGTGGATGACTTCCACGCCGGATGGTGTATCCGATGACCATGTGCACATCGCCCCCGAAATCTCCCCGCATTGCGCGCCGGTGCCGACCGGTCATCGATGTGTGGGCTGTTCGTGACGTGACAGCGCGGTGAGCGGCACGGCCCTGCCGGGATACCTGCTGGCCGCAGGGGAAGCCGGCGGTTTGGGCGCGGCTCGAGCGCAGATGGCTCTCTCGCTCGGCTGGCACATCGTCCTGGCGTGTCTGGGCGTGGGAATGCCGGCGATCACCGTCTTCGCCGAGTGGCGCGGCCACCGTACGGGTGACGTCCATTACCGGCTGCTGGCCCGCCGCTGGGCGAGGGCGATGGGCGTGCTCTTCGCGGTTGGAGCGGTCTCCGGCACGATCCTGTCGTTCGAGATGGGCCTGCTGTGGCCTGGGCTGATGGGGACCTACGGGGAAGTCATCGGACTGCCGTTCTCCCTGGAGGGGATCGCATTCTTCATCGAGGCGATCTTCCTGGGCATCTACCTCTACGCGTGGGACCGGCTGCCGCCCGTGCGGCACATGCTGTGCGCGGTCCCCATCGTGATCGCCGGTGTGGCCAGTGCCTTCTTCGTCGTCACGGCGAACGCCTGGATGCAGCAGCCGGTGGGCTTCGAGGTCGAGGACGGCCGGGTGGTCGCCGTCGACCCGTGGGAGGCGATGTTCAACCCGGCGACTCCGCCGCAGACCGTGCACATGCTTCTCGCGGCGTTCATGGTGGCGGGATTCCTGATGGCCAGTGTGTATGCCGTCGCCATGCTGCGCGGCCGCCGTGACCGCTACCACCGTCTGGGCTTTCTGGTGCCGTTCACCATCGCCGCCCTGTTCACGCCGGTGCAAATCGGTGTCGGCGACTGGGCGGCGCACTTCGTGGCCGACAACCAGCCGGTCAAACTCGCCGCCATGGAAGGTGTTTTCGACACCGAACGCGGTGTCCCGCTCCATATCGGGGGCGTCGCCGTCGGCGGCGAGATGCGCTACGACGTGGAAATCCCGCGCGGTCTGTCGTTGCTGGCCCATTTCGACCCGGACGCGGAGATCACCGGGCTCAACGAGGTTCCGCCCGCCGACCGCCCGCCCGTCAACGTCGTCCACTGGTCCTTCCAGATCATGGTCGGCTGCGGCCTCGCCCTGCTTGCCCTGTCCGCCTGGCCGGCCTGGACGTGGCGACGCCACAAGCGACTCCCGGCAACGCCCTGGTTCCTGCGCGCCTCCGCCCTGTCGGGACTGGCCGCGGTCCTCGCCCTGGAAGCCGGCTGGGTCGTCACCGAGGTGGGGCGCCAACCCTGGATCGTCTACCGCGTGATGCGGACCGCCGAAGCGGTCAACCCGGCACCGGGACTGGTGTACGGATTCGTCCTCGTCAGCCTCGTCTACCTGGTACTGACCATCGCCACTGTCTATGTGCTGCGTCGCCTGGCCCGGGACCAGCCCGTGCCCATCGCTCCCCAAGAGCGCGACGTGACCGACTACAAGGTCGTCTGACCGAAGGTGGGTGAACACCGTCCATGCCACTGCCGGAGATCATGCTGGCCCTGCTGTGGCTCGGCCTGACCGCATACGTACTCTTCGGCGGCGCCGACTTCGGCGGCGGGGTATGGGATCTGCTGGCCGGCGGGACTCGCAAGGGACGACCACAGCGACGCCTCATCGAGCACTCCATCGGGCCCGTGTGGGAGGCCAACCACGTGTGGCTGATCTTCGTCATCGTGCTGATGTGGACCGGAATCCCGCCGGTGTTCGCCGCGGTCGCCTCCACCCTCTACATCCCCCTCACCCTGGCCGCACTGGGAATCATCGCCCGCGGATCGGCCTTCGCCTTCCGCAAGGTCAGCACCGAGGTCTGGCAGCAGCGGCTCTTCGGCGCCGCCTTCGCCTTCTCCTCCCTGGTCACCCCCTTCTTCCTGGGCGCCGTGGCCGGAGCCCTGGCCTCCGGCAGGGTGCCCGAAGGCATCGCGAAGGGCGACACACTGACCAGCTGGGTCAACCCCACCTCCCTGGTCAGCGGCGCCCTGGCCGTGGGCACTGCCACCTACCTCGCCGCCGTGTATCTCACCCGCGACGCCCAGCGCACCGGCGACGACGAGCTGACCGAAGGGTTCCGGCGCCGCGCACTCGTCTCGGGAGTCGTCGTCGGAGCACTGTCCGCCACGGGCCTGCTCGTACTGCGTGCCGACGCCCGCGAGCTCTACGACGAACTGACCACGGGCAGCGCACTGCCCCTGCTCGTGCTCTCGGTCGCGTCCGGGCTGGTGTCGCTGACACTGCTGGTACGGGGCCGGCACTACCTCGCCGTACGGCTGACGGCCGCACTGGCGGTGACCGGCCTGCTGTGGGGCTGGGGCGTGGCCCAGTACCCCCACTTGCTGCCGGGCGTGACGCTTCAGGACGCCGCCGCGACCGACGCCGTCCTCGCCGCCAGTCTGAGCGCGCTCGGAGCCGGCGCCGTACTCCTCATCCCGTCCCTGTGGTGGCTCTACGCCACGTTCCAGCGCGACCACCCCCAGTCGAACGATGCCGGCAGCGGCGAACCCACGGCCAGGCCGGCGGGAGGCGGCGGGGGCTGACGTCGAAGGGTTTCCAGCCGAGCGGTCGCCGATGGCCCCACGTTACGTCGCCGCCCTCGCTCAGCACCGTGCCCTCGCCCCATTGCTCATGCCGCACCTCGATCCCGACGGGACAGGAGGCCGCGGCGGGATGGGCGGGCCGCTCCTCGTGCCCGGCCTGGTCGCGGCAACGCCGACGGACTGCGGCAGCTGGCTCCGCCCCGGCCTGCGCGTGGGAGGAGCGACCGTGTAACGCGGCACGGTGCCGTAAGACGCTGAGAAGCGCATCTGCGCTGAGCCATTTCCGAGTGGAGCTGCCGGCTTCCGGTACCCCTCCGTCTTGTCGGCGGTCCGCTCGGGTGGGGTGAAGGGGGTGCATGCCGGGTACCCGGCAGGGCATGATCAAGCGCGCACTGTGGCAGGGACTGCTGGCCGGCACGGCCGGAGGTGTGGTGATGACGGTCGGCGAGAAGATCGAGCAGGCGGTCACCGGTCGGCCCGACTCGCACGTTCCCGGGCGCGTTCTCGAGCGCCTGACGGGCATGCGCGAACAGCACGGCGAACAGGCACTGCCGGTCACCTGGGCCATGCACTTCGGCCAGGCCGCGCTGCTGGGCATCCTGCGCTCGGTCATGGCCCATGCCGGGCTGCGCGGGCCGGTGGCTTCGGCGAAGTTCACCGTGGTCCGCCTCACCAATGACCAGATCCTGGAGAACGCCACGGGTGTCGGCGCTCCGCCGTCCACCTGGCCCCGCACCGAACTGACGGTGGACGTGCTGCACAAGGCCGTCTACGCCTTCGTCACCGGCGCCGTGGCCGATGCGCTCGCCGCCCGGGGCGGCCCGGGACCGGGACAGCGTCACGCCGCCGTCCGGCCCGGCGGACACGCCGACGTCGGCCCGCTGCCCCGACGGCACGCCTACGGGAGGTAGCCGTCTGCCGTGTGCCGGCGTTCGAGTAGGACTGGTCACGCGCTCTCCCGTTAACGCCCCTGCTCCCGCCTGGGCGCTGCTGCCGGACATCGGCGCGCAACTGCGGACCGTGATCACGCGCTGCCGGAGGACACTGTCGCCGACCTGCCTTGCGGTGACGTCGAGAAGCTCGCACGCTTCGCCGCGCGGCGGGATTCGCCTCGCCTTCCGAAGGCCCCCGTTATAGGGGCTTCCGTGTGAGAGCGCGGGTCAGTGGAAGAGGCTCCACGGGAGCACTTCGGTGGGGCCTCTTCCTCTCACAGATCACCCCCGCGCGGTCACCGCTACGACCATGCGGAGAGGGCGTTCTGGCGGACCGGATCATCCCCCTGCGCGGGGACCACCAGTGAGCTACCCGGACGTGCCCGGCGCCGGCGCGATGACAGCCGCGATGAAGAAGGACGTGGAGGGGCGTCTCACGGGCTTCCTCGGCGAGGACATCGGCGGCCCGCCCAAGCCGCGGTGGCGCGGACGGGTCGGGGGGACCCGAGCTGAACGTCAGCTTCTCGTTCCTCGTGGCCTCCGGCGAGTGCTGAGCGTACGCCTGGCGACGGTCGACCGTACGTCGAACGCGGATGGCCTGGGTACCAGGGCGTACTGGTACGACGGTGCCGCCGAGGAGTACCGGCCGTCCCCCGGGCTCATCGCGGACGGTTCCCAGGACGCCTTCGTCGCGGCCCTGAAGAAGCGCCTGGAGAAGCGGGAGGGGGTCACTCCCGAGACCGTCGACGCGGCGCTCGGCGACGAGGAGAACCGCGACGCCCACCTGGACGACATGGCCTTCACCGCCGACGGCGACCTGAAGGGTCGACTTCGACCGGGGCACGGTCGGCGTCCCCCCGGCCGGCCGCATCTCCGTCACCCTCCCCAAAGCGACCGTCACCCCATGACTGTCCGACTTCGGCAGCCGCGCCCAGCGGCAAACCATCGACACGAGCTTGCCCATGGGGGTGCCTTCTCTCGGGCTCGGGTGGGGTCTGTTGTCGTCAGCTGTCATCAGCTCAGACCCCACCGGGCCCCGCAACTCATCGGTCCCTGGCTTTCGGTGTCGATGTCCGTTCGCCGCCGGTCTTCGCACGCGGTGGCGGCTGAGATGGACGCATGACTTCTCAAGGAACTCCCGACATGACTTCTCGAGGAACCGACGTGACTTCTCGAGGAACTCTCGACGGCAAGGTCGCTCTCGTGACGGGCGGCAGCCGTGGCATCGGCGCGGCGACGGCCCTGCGCCTGGCCCGTGAGGGCGCGGACGTCGCCCTCACCTACGTCAGCGCCAAGGAGGCGGCCGAGGACGTGGTGCGGGCCGTGGAGGCGCTGGGGCGCCGGGCGGTGGCCCTGCGCGCGGACCTGGCCGACCCGCAGGAGGCGGCCGGGGCCGTGGAGCGTACGACGCGGGAGCTGGGCGGGCTCGACGTGCTGGTGAACAACGCGGGCGTGGGTGTGCTGGGGCCGCTGGAGACGCTGTCGGTGGCGGACGTCGACCGGGTCCTCGCCGTGAACGTGCGCGGCGTCTACCTGACCTCGCAGGCGGCGGCCGCCCGCATGGCATCCGGGGGCCGGATCATCACGATCGGCACCTGCATGACCCAGCGGGTGCCCGGCCCCGGCGGGACGCTCTACGCGATGAGCAAGGCGGCCCTGATCGGTCTGACGAAGGCCCTGGCGAGGGAGCTGGGCCCGCGCGGGATCACGGCGAACATCGTCCACCCGGGCCCGACCGACACCGACATGAACCCGGCGGACGGCCCGTACGCGGCCGGCCAGGCGGCGATGACCGCGCTGGGCCGGTTCGGGACGGCCGAGGAGGTGGCGGCCACGGTCGTGCACCTGGCCGGGGCCGCGTACGTCACCGGCGCGGAGTTCGCCGTGGACGGCGGGCACGCCGCGTGAGGCATTCGGCCGACGGGCACGCGGCGTGAGGCACGTGGGGCGCACCGGTGCTGTCCGGCCGATGCGCCCCACGGGTCGGTGGCCGCTCGACCCTCACGGTCGGTGGCCGCTCAGCCCTCACGGGGTCGGTCGTGACTCGGCCCTCACGGGTCCAAGGCGGCTCAGCCGCCCAGTTCCTGGTGGCGGGCGGCCAGCCGGGTCGCGCCCTGCTCCGTGAGGGAGCCGAACAGCCGGAGCCGGGAGATGCCGCCGTCGGGGAAGATGTCCACGCGCGCGTGCGTGCCGACGGCGGGGGCCGGGAGCACGAAGCGGTGGTTGGTGTCGGGCTGGAGGCGGGTGCGGGGCAGGATCTCCCGCCAGTCGCCGGCCCCACTGTCATCGGCATCCTTCACGGACACCGAGGCCCAGCCTGCGCTGTTGCCCTTCAGGTATGCCGTGTCGATCTCCAGGGCGCGGATCTGGGACTGGGCCACCAGGCGGTAGCGGATCCAGTCGTGGCCCTGGTCGCGGCGGCGCCGGGTCTCCCAGCCGTCGTCCATCTTGCGGGAGCGGCCCGGCTGGATGGTGTTGGTGGCGGGCGAGTAGAAGAGGTTGGAGGCGTCCTCGACCTGGCCGCCGTTCTCCAGGGCGACGACGTCGAAGGTGCCCAGCACCTCCAGCCACGCCGGGTCCGGGACGACCTCGCCGTACACGCGCAGGCGTGCGATGCCGCCGTCGGGGTGCTGGTTGAGGCGCAGGTGGGTGAAGCGCTGCTCGACGGCCACCTCGAAGCCGTTGGCCGCGTGGCCGCCGACCGGGGTGCGCGGGACCAGCGTCGTCCACTTCACGTCGTCCGACAGCAGCTCCTGCGGCGACGGGGAGCCCGGCACCGAGGTGCCTTCGATCGACACCGCCTGCGGGTAGTTGCCGCGGAAGTGGGCGGTGTCGACGACGATGCCCCGGATGACGCCGGGCGCGCCGAGGCGGATCAGCGCCCAGTCGTGGTCGTCGGCGGCCGGCCAGGGGTGCTCGGCGGAGGCGCCGCGGCGGCGCCGGGTCTCCCAGCCGTCCATGACCTTGCCCTTGTGCCCGAAGTGCTCGGGGTCGAACTCGGCGCGCTCGGGCACCAGCAGGTTCTCGCGCTGGGCGAAGAACTCGTCGTTGGCGGCGATGACACCGGCGCCGAGCTGCCGGTCGGCGAGGTTGGCGTACTGGGTGAAGGGGAAGTCGGCGGTGCGGTAGTCCGCGTACGGGTCACCGCCTCCGTAGGGGTTCGCGTCGCCGGTGAAGCCTGCCGCCAAGGATGGATGCTGCGCCGTCACGGTGATCAGGTGTTCCTTTCGGGGTCGGCCGGTGCGGGGGTGCGGTCAGGAAGTACGGGTGAGCAGCCGCCCCTTCGGCTCGGTGAACTCGCCGTCCGCGACGATGCGCTGCCCGCGCAGCCAGGTGGACTTCACCACGCCGTACAGGGTCCGGCCCGCGTACGCCGTGACGCGGTTGCGGTGCTGGAGGGCCGCCGGGTCCACGGTGAAGGTCTCGTCGGGCGCGAGGACGGCGAAGTCGGCGTCGCGCCCGGCCTCGATGGCGCCCTTCCGGCTGAGGCCCACCAGATCGGCCGTCCGCGTGGACATCCAGCGGACGACGTCCTCCAGGCCGTGGCCGCGCCTGCGGGCTTCCGTCCACACGGCCGACAGGCTCAGCTGGAGGCCGGAGATGCCGCCCCAGGCGGTGGCGAAGTCGTCGGTCTTCAGGTCGGCCGTGGACGGGGAGTGGTCGGTGACGACGCAGTCGATGGTGCCGTCCGCCAGGGCCTGCCAGAGCAGGTCCTGGTTGGCGGCCTCGCGGATCGGCGGGCAGCACTTGAACTCGCTGGCGCCGTCCGGGACCTCCTCGGCGGTCAGGGTGAGGTAGTGGGGGCAGGTCTCGACCGTGAGGCGCACGCCCTCGGCCCGGGCCTCGGCGATCAGCGGCAGCGCGTCGCTGGAGGACAGGTGCAGGACGTGCACGCGCGCGTGGAGGCGTGTCGCCTGCGCTATGAGGTGGGCGATGGCGGTGTCCTCGGCGTCCCGGGGGCGGGAGGCGAGGAAGTCGGCGTACTTCGGGCCGCCGTGCTGCGGGGCGGCGGCCAGGTGGTGCGGGTCCTCGGCGTGCACGATCAGCAGGCCGCCGAAGCCGGCGATCTCGGCCATGGAGCGGGCGAGCTGGTCCTGGTCGAGGTGCGGGAACTCCTCCACGCCCGACGGCGACAGGAACGCCTTGAAACCGAAGACGCCGGCCTCGTGCAGCGGGCGCAGGTCCTTGACGTTGTCGGGCAGCGCGCCGCCCCAGAAGCCGACATCGATGTGCGCCTTGGCCGCGGCGACCGCCTGCTTCGTACGGAGGTTGTCGACCGTCGTGGTGGGCGGCAGGGAGTTGAGCGGCATGTCGACGAGGGTGGTGATGCCGCCGGCCGCCGCGGCGCGCGTGGCGGTCCAGAAGCCCTCCCACTCGGTGCGTCCGGGGTCGTTGACGTGCACGTGGGTGTCGACCAGCCCGGGCAGCAGGACGTGGTCGCCGACGTCCTCCAGGCGGGCGGACTCCGGTACGGGAGCGTCGTAGGGCAGGACCGCCGTGATCGTGCCGTCGGCGACCGCGACCGATGCGGCGCGCGTCCCCTCGGGAGTGATGACGCGCGTCGAGCGCAGCACCAGTTCAGCGTCGGACACCCGAACCCCTCTCTCAGCCGTTGTGTGCCCCCGGGCCACGGGATTTACTTTCACGTAACGGAATTCAACGTTCTGTTGAAGGAGTCTTCACTCCCGTTCCCGCGCCGTCAAGGGCACACTTCTCGCAGGCACGCGTGACGCCCGCACTCTGGACCTTTCCACAACGCGGAATTAGAATTCCAGCAAGCAGAACGTAGCTACACCCGAGCGGGGAGTCAACCGACTGCCGGGTAGGCTTCTGCCCTTCCCGCCAGCCCCGAAAGGAACGCGCCGTGCCGACGTCCAGCGCCAGCACCACCGACTCCGCCCGGCCCGCCAACGGCGGTGTCCAGTCCCTGGAGCGCGCCTTCGACCTGCTCGAACGGATGGCGGACGCGGGCGGCGAGGTCGGCCTGAGCGAGCTGTCCGCGAGCAGCGGGCTGCCCCTGCCGACCATCCACCGCCTCATGCGCACCCTGGTGGCCTGCGGATACGTACGCCAGCAGACCAACCGCCGCTATGCCCTCGGCCCGCGCCTGATCCGGCTCGGCGAGTCCGCCTCCCGGCTGCTGGGCACCTGGGCGCGCCCGTACCTGGCACGTCTGGTCGAGGAGACCGGCGAGACGGCCAACATGGCGCTGCTGGACGGCGACGAGGTCGTCTACGTGGCGCAGGTGCCGTCCAAGCACTCCATGCGCATGTTCACCGAGGTCGGCCGCCGTGTCCTGCCGCACTCCACGGGTGTGGGCAAGGCTCTGCTCGCCGGCTTCCCGCCGGACCAGGTGCGCGCCCTGCTCGCCCGCACGGGCATGCCCGCCGCGACGGACAAGACGATCACCACGCCGGAGGGTTTCCTCGCGGCGCTGGAGGACGTGCGCCGCCAGGGGTACGCCATCGACGACAACGAGCAGGAGATGGGGGTTCGCTGCCTCGCGGTCTCCGTACCGAACTCCCCCACCGCGGCGGCCATTTCGATCTCGGGTCCGGCGGGCCGGGTGACGGAGGCGGTGACGGAGCGGATCGTGCCGGTCCTGCAGCAGGTCGCCGGGGAGCTGTCCGAGGCCCTGGCGAGCCAGAGCCCCGCGTGACGGCGTTACCGCGCCCGCCCGGCCGGTACCCCGACCGGCACGGCTCCGAGGATGTCGTCTTCGCAGCCGTCGGCCGGATCTCTGCTCCTGCCTGCCGGAGCGGGAGTTGCCGCTGACCGTCGAGTTCGCGGGGCAGGGCGTCCGGACGGGGATGCCGCTCTGCGGCTCGGGGACCCGGCGAGCTCCCGTCCCGGCCCGGACACGGAGAGCCTGATCGTCACCCTGCGCCTCGACGGGCAGGGGTCACGGCAGCGCGGAGAGCCGCGCCGACTGCGAGGACGCCCCCCGTACGAGATCCAGCGCGCCCTGCCCCCGGGAGCGCGGCTGAAGGCCTGCATCGCGTGCGCCTGGTCCGACTGCCACCCGGCCCGACCACGGCCTGATGACCGGGCCGGACTGCTTCCGGGACGTCAAGGCCCGCTACCGGCAGGTCGACGGCAAACACCGCCCGCGGGGCCTCTTCGCGTTCTGGCCGGAGCACCCCGAGTTCCTCCAGGAGGCGTGGCTCTGCGAGCAGTTCGCGCCCCGGACATCCCAGACGGGCTGGCGGGGCCCGTTTCCACAGCACGGCCGTGACGGTGCCCCGACCCCGCCCGCGCGGCCCCTGTCCCTGCCCGCGCGGCCCTATCCTTGCCCGTGCACCGGCCCTCCGAAGAGATCCACAGCGCGGCGGACCTCCGACAGTCCCGGGGACAGCGCGCTCACCGAGCCGATCGCGCCGGCGATCAGCAGCAGGGAGCGGCGCAGCCGCGGGATCTCGGGGGCGCCGCCGGCCGCCATGGCGTCCAGTGCGGCGAGTTCCTCCTCCGCGATACTCCGGTCCGCGAACTCCTTGGGATGGGCGGCGAGTTGGCGACGCAACCGGGACACGGCCACGCGCAGCTCCGTCACCCGCGGATCCTCGTCGGTGCCGGTCACAGACCTCTGCCGCCTCTGCTCCACGCTCCGCAACACAGTCCTCCCCCTCGCACTCCGTTGTGCGCGTTCCGTTCCCAGCGCCCTCCCCCCACCCCTTCAGGTCGGTCGGGCGCCCGGCCGGTCGGTGCGGGCGACAGTTAACGCCACCCGGGCCGCCCGGCGCCAGTCCATTGCGTCATCGAGTTGCTCCGCTGCGTGACATCGCAGCCCAGGGCAGCCGAGCGCCCGCGCCACCCCGCCCCTGCCCGGGGCGTGCGGTATGCAAGACCCATGACGACACGGGAGACGAACGCCGTGGCCGGGCTGCTGCTCGCCGCCGGAGGCGGACGGCGGCTCGGCGGACGGCCCAAGGCGCTGCTGGAGCACCGGGGGCGGCCGCTCGTGGAGCACGCGGTGCGGGTCCTGCGGGAGGGCGGTTGCGCACGGGTGCACGTGGTGCTGGGCGCCCGGGCCGACGAGGTGCGCGCACGGGCGGAGCTGGGCGGATGCGTGCTGGTGGACAACCCCGACTGGGCCGACGGCATGGGATCGTCGCTGCGGGCCGGGCTGGACTCGCTCGCCGGCACGGGCGCCCGCGCCGCGCTGGTCTGCCTCGTCGACCAGCCGGGCATCGGCCCCGCGGCGGTGGCCCGCGTGCTCCAGGCGTACAGGTCCGAGGACTCCCTGGCCTCGGCCGCCTATGACGGCGTACGCGGCCACCCCGTGCTCTTCGGCGCCGCGCACTGGGCCGGTATCGGCGCGACTGCGACCGGGGACCGGGGGGCACGCGCCTATCTGAAGGAGCACGAGGAGGCGGTCACGCTCGTGGAGTGCGGGGATGTGGCGCAGCCGTACGACATCGACACCGAGGCCGACCTCGCCCACCTGGAGTGAGCGGCATGGCACCGAGCGCCACCTTGCCTCGACCCGGAGAATCTCGACATCAACAAACCATTGAACTTCCACTATGAGGAAACTAGTATCCACTGTTCAGAAGCGCCCGGCCGCTCCCCAGGGTGTCCCCAGCCGTATCCGGACGACTGGCACCCGGTGCCAAAGCCATGAGGAGACGGCTCGTTCCGTAGCTCGCTGAAGGAAGTGACAGCTGATGTCCGCACCAGCGCCGTCCCCGCTGGCCATCGTCGACGCCGAGCCCCTGCCCCGGCAGGAGGAGGTCCTCACCGACGCGGCGCTCGCCTTCGTGGCCGAGCTGCACCGGCGGTTCACGCCCCGGCGTGACGAACTCCTCGCCCGGCGCGCGGAGCGCCGCGCCGAGATCGCCCGCACCTCCACCCTCGACTTCCTCCCCGAGACGGCCGCGATCCGCGCGGACGACTCCTGGAAGGTGGCTCCCGCCCCGCCGGCCCTGGAGGACCGCCGGGTCGAGATCACCGGCCCCACCGACCGCAAGATGACCATCAACGCCCTCAACTCGGGCGCCCGGGTCTGGCTCGCGGACTTCGAGGACGCCTCGGCGCCCACCTGGGAGAACGTGGTCCTCGGCCAGCTCAACCTCATCGACGCCTACACGAGGAACATCGACTTCACGGACCCGAAGTCCGGCAAGTCGTACACCCTGAAGCCGAACGAGGAACTCGCCACGGTCGTCATGCGCCCGCGCGGCTGGCACCTGGACGAGCGCCACCTCGTCGACGAGACCGGCGCCCAGGTCCCCGGCGCCCTCGTCGACTTCGGCCTGTACTTCTTCCACAACGCCCAGCGCCTGCTGGACCTCGGCAAGGGCCCGTACTTCTACCTGCCCAAGACGGAGTCGCACCTGGAGGCCCGCCTCTGGAACGACGTGTTCGTCTTCGCGCAGGACTGCCTCGGCGTCCCGCAGGGCACCATCCGCGCGACCGTCCTGATCGAGACGATCACCGCCGCGTACGAGATGGAGGAGATCCTCTACGAACTGCGCGACCACGCCTCCGGTTTGAACGCCGGCCGCTGGGACTACCTCTTCTCCATCGTCAAGAACTTCCGCGACGGCGGGCCGAAGTTCGTCCTCCCGGACCGCAACGCGGTCACGATGACGGCCCCGTTCATGCGCGCGTACACCGAACTGCTCGTCCGCACCTGCCACAAGCGGGGCGCACACGCCATCGGCGGCATGGCGGCCTTCATCCCCTCCCGCAAGGACCCCGAGGTCAACAAGGTCGCCTTCGAGAAGGTCCGCGCCGACAAGGACCGCGAGGCGAACGACGGCTTCGACGGCTCCTGGGTCGCCCACCCCGACCTGGTGCCGATCGCCATGGAGTCCTTCGACCGGGTCCTCGGCGACAAGCCGAACCAGAAGGACCGCCTGCGCGAGGACGTCGACGTCAAGGCGGCCGACCTGATCGCCATCGACTCCCTCGACGCGAAGCCCACGTACGCGGGCCTGGTCAACGCCGTCCAGGTCGGCATCCGCTACATCGAGGCCTGGCTGCGGGGCCTCGGCGCCGTCGCCATCTTCAACCTCATGGAGGACGCCGCCACCGCCGAGATCTCCCGCTCGCAGATCTGGCAGTGGATCAACGCGGGCGTCGTCCTCGACAACGGCGAGCAGGTCACCGCCGACCTGGCCCGCAAGGTCGCCGCCGAGGAACTGGAGAACATCCGCGCCGAGATCGGCGCCGAGGCCTTCGCGGCCGGCAACTGGCAGCAGGCCCACGACCTGCTGCTGAAGGTCGCCCTGGACGAGGACTACGCGGACTTCCTGACGCTGCCGGCGTACGAGCAGCTCAAGGGCTGAGCGCTACCGCTCCGAGTGGCCCAGGGACTTCCCCGGGGCCACTCGGTCGCGTACGGCCTTCTTCACCGCCGTCGGTTCGGGGAAGCCCTGGTCGCGGCGGTCCCAGACGACCTCGTCGTTCACGCGGACGACGAAGACACCGCCTGTGCCCGGCTTCAGGGACAGCTCCGTCAGCTCGGTCTCGAAGGTCGTGAGCAGTTCCTGCGCCAGCCAGGCGGCACGGGGCAGCCAGCGGCACTGGGTGCAGTACTCGATCTGGACGCGGTGCGCTTCCGTGGTCGTAGCGGTGGTCATCACAGGTGTACCGCCCCATCCTGTTCCGCGGCCGGTTCGCCGTGCAGGTCGGGGACCCGCTTGAGCCAGGCCGGCCGGCCTTGCTGTGTCCTCGCCGCCCGCCGGGCCTCCTCGGCGGCGATTTCCTCCCGGGAGGGGAAGTCGGTGGGGATCCAGGCCGCGGAGGCTTGCACGCGCGCGTGGAGGTAGCCGACGTAGGCGTCCCGGACGTCAGCCGGTGTCGCGAAGCCCGGCTCGTCCGCGAGCCAGGCGTCGGGGACCTCCGCCACGATCTCGCGCAGCAGCTTCTCCGTCACCCGGGAGGCCAGCTCCGCGTCGGCGGCCCGGACGTCGGGGCCGTAGTGGCCGAGGGCGTGGTGCCGGAAGTCGTACGCCTTGTCGGGGGCGGACGCGTCCCAGCGGTGGTGGAAGACGAGGGCGGCGCCGTGGTCGATCAGCCACAGGCGCGGCGGTGCGACGCCGAGCGTGGGCCAGACCATCAGGTTCGAGCTGTGCACCGTACGGTCGACGTTCGCGGTGAGGGCGTCGAGCCAGACGACCTTCCCCGCTTCCAGCGGGTCGACGCGGAAGGTCTTCGCGGTCTCCGGGGTGAAGTCCCGCGCGCCCGGCAGGTAGTCCATGCCGAGGTTGACCCCGGCGCTGGACGTGTGCAGGTCCCGGACCTCCCGGTGGGCCTCGTGCCCGGCGATCGCCGGGTCGAAGTGGACGAGGACCAGCTCGGGGAACCGCAGCCCGAGGGCGCGGGCCAGTTCGCCCACGATGACCTCGGCGACCAGCGCCTTGCGGCCCTGCGCGGAGCCGGTGAACTTCACGACGTACGTGCCCAGGTCGTCGGCCTCGACGACTCCGGGGACGGAGCCACCGGACCGTAGGGGTGCGATGTAACGGGTCGCGGAGACCTCTCTCAGCATCTTCTCAGGCCACCCGCCTCTTCAGCCTTGCCATCCACACCCAACCGCAGAGCCGCCAGCAGCGGCAATGGTCCTCCGAGCAGTCCGTCAAAGGGCGCCGCGTCCCTTGCTGCCGGTCTCCGGCACGAAGTGAGCATAGTAACCAACGGTGACCGTCGGCGAGGAGTGCCCGAGCCACCGCGCCATGGTCACTGCGGACTCTCCCGCCTCCAGCATGATCGAGGCATGGTCCGGCTCAGGCGGCTGGTCGCCGGTCTTCGGACTCCGCCGTCACGGTCCTGTCCCTGCCTCCAGGCGTGCCGTCGTGTCCATGAGCGAGACGGTGAACGGATGGCGTGGCTCGGTCAGGATCCGGTGGGCCGGGCCCTGCTCGACCAGCTCGCCCGCCTCCAGCACCGCGATGCGGTGGGCCAGGCGCGCCGTGTCCAGGTCGTGGGTGATGAGGACGAGGGACAGGTCGTCGCGGTCGTGGAGGAGGCCGGCGAGGACGTCGAGGATGCCGCGGCGGGTGACCGTGTCGAGGCCGGAGGTGATCTCGTCGCAGATCAGGACCCGGGGGCGGGCGAGCAGGGCGCGGGCGAGGGCCGCGCGTTGGAGTTCGCCGCCGGAGAGCTGGGCGGGGAGCCGGTGTGCCAGTTCCGGTGCGAGGCCGAGGCGGTTCGGTGTGGCCAGGGACTCCTCGCGGGCGGTGGCGTTGCCGGTGTCGCGCAGGCGTACCGCCGTACGGGCCACCTGGTCGAGGACGGGGCGGTACTCGTCGAAGGCGGCCCGGGCGTCCTGGAAGACGTACTGCACGGCCGCCAGCTGGGTGCGGGTGCGGCGGCGTACGCTGCGCGGCAGCGGGGCGCCGTCGAGGAGGATCTCGCCGTCGTGGTCGCGGTGGAGGCCGGCCAGGCAGCGGGCGAGGGTGGTCTTGCCGCTGCCCGAGCGGCCGACGACGGCCAGGGATGTACCCGGGTGCAGCGCGAGTTCCGGGGCGCGCAACACCACTGTGGAGCCGCGGGTCGCGGTGGCGGGCGGTGAGGTCCCGTACGAGCAGGGCGGGCTGCCCTGTGCCGGCGGGAGGCTCGTTGTGCGTGGACGGGACCTGGGCGTCGAGGAGTCGGCGGGTCCATTCGTGCCGGGGCGCGAGCCACAGCCGTTCGGCCGGGCCCGACTCGACGACCTGGCCGGCGCGCATGACGAGGACGTCGTCGGCGAGGGCCCGGACGACGTCCAGGTCGTGGCTGAGCAGGACGACGGCGATGCCACGGGCCGCGACCGCCGCCAGCTGGTCGACGATGCGGCTCTTGGTCAGCGCGTCCTGACCGGTGGTGGGTTCGTCGGCGACGATGACACGGGCGCCGAGCAGCAGGGCCTGGGCGAGTACGACGCGCTGCTGCTGACCGCCGGAGAGCTGGTGGGGATAGCGCCGCAACAGGGCTTCGCCGCCCGGTAGTTGCGCTTCGGACAGGGCTCGCAGGACGCGCTCGCGGGCGGCCGTGCGCCGCTGGCTGCGGGGCAGGTCGCGTACTTGGGCGCGGGCGATGTCGGTCAGCAGTGCGGAGATGCGGCGGGCGGGGTTGAGGACGGCCGCCGGATGCTGCGGCACATAGCCGGCCTGGCCGCCCGCCGCCAGGCGTACCTCGCCGGTGACGCGGGCGCCGGGCGGGTACTCGCCGAGCAGGGCGAGGCCGGTGGTGGTCTTTCCGCTGCCGGACGCGCCGACCAGGGCCGTCACCTGGCCGGGCAGGGCCCGCAGATTCACTCCGTCGACGATCGCCCGGCCGTCGATCTCGACGCGCAGGTCGCGGATCTCCGCGACGGGAGCCGCCGTCTCGGTGCCGGCCGGGCCGGTCGTGTCGGGTCCGGGCAGGACGGGTGGGGTGTTCTGGTCGTTCACGGCCGTCGTTCCTTCTCTCCCCGGTCCCGGCGGGGCTTTCTCCGGGCCGGGTTGGTGGGTGCGCGCGTGGGCGAGCATCGCCTCGGAGAGGTCGGCGCCGGTGACGATCCGGCCGACGCCGTGCAGGTACGCGGCGTCGCGGCCGGTGCCGCAGCCCATGTCCAGCACGCGCGGGCCCGCGCCGTGTCGCCGCAGGCAGTCCTCCGTCCAGCGTGCGGCCAGCCGGCCGGGGTCGGGGAAACGGATCTCGTACAGCCGGGGGTTGTCGGTGAGCAGGTTTCCGCTCGTCGTCCGCTGCTCCTCGCTCAGGCTCGTCGCGCCTTGCTCCTCTCTCCGGCCGGAGCGGGGGTGGCCGGGGCCGGGCTCGCGGGCAGTGCCCCGAGCCGGTGCAGCCAGGCCGCCCCGGCCGCCGATGCCAGGCCGAACAGCGCGCAGCACACCCAGGGCAGCCACGCGTCGCCGCCGCGCTCGCCGGTGTCCATGGCCCAGCCGACGACGGTGTTGCCGACGGCGGCGGCGACACCCGAGCAGCATCGACACGGCGGCCCGTGCCTTCATGCCGCCCGCCGCGAGCCCTTCGAGCTTGGCCCAGAAGCCGGGCTGCGGCCCGGGCAGGTCGGCGGTGATGCGCACCAGCGGGGTGCGGCCCAGCAGGGAGAGAAGCTCCCGGCGGGCGGTGGGGCGGACGGCGGTCGTGGTCATCGTCGGCCTCCGGGACACCGTCCGTCGTAGCGGTGAACGCCCTCCGCGGAGAGGACGCCGGGTTGAGACGCGAGCACGTTATCGATTATCATTTTCATTGTCATCCCCTCGTCGCACTACTCCGGACAGAGGAGACCCTTCTCCGCTCCCGTACGCCCCACCGCGACGCTGTGCGCCCTTGCGGCCGCCGCCACCGTGTGGAGTGCGGGCGGCTCGGCGTCCCGCTCGACTGGCACCGCCCACGGGGACCGCGCATCGAGTTCGCGGTCTCACGGGCGCGCCTCGGGCACCCCGCCGAGCGGCGCGGCATCCTGCTGCTCGACCCGGGGCGGCCCGGGCGGCTCCGGCCTCCCCTACGCGGTCACCGAGCGCGCCGGACTCCCCGGGCGTGTGCGACGTTCGTACGACGTCATCGGCTCCGGCCCCCGCGGCATCGGCCGGAGCAGCCCGGTCGGCTGCGGGCCGGTAGGCGGGGTCATGTGCCGAGCAGCGGGTTGGGCAGCGGCAGGTAGCGGGCGTCGGCGCCGTCCGCGCCGGTCCAGCGCAGCAGGAGGTTGGTCTTGCCGGGGAGGGTGGGTGAGGTGAGCAGGGCGGCGGCCTCGGGGAGGTCGTGGCCGGCCAGTGCGCGGCGTACGGCGGGCCAGGGGTTCAGGCCGGGGTGGCGTTCGGCGAGGGCGGCGGCGAGCTCGGTGAGGTGGTTGACGACCAGGCAGTACACCAGCCGCTCCCAGCCGGCGGCGCGCGAGACGTCCGGCAGCAGTTTCACGCCTTCGGCGTCCCGGAACAGCGCCTGGACGGGTGTGCCGCCCGAGTCGACGGCGACGAGGGTGTTCTGCAGGTGGGCCTCCAGGACGACGCCGTGGTCGGCGAAGGCGGTCAGGGCCGGGGGGATCACCTGGCCCAGGTACGCCTCCCACCAGGCCGCCGGGTCGCGTGTGCCGTCGAGCGGGCTGCCGTCGAAGCCCTCCACCAGGCCCGCGGCGAGCAGCGGGGTCGTACCGGGCAGGAGGTGGCCGTCGAAGCCGTCGCGGACGAGAACGGCCAGTTCCTCGAAGGCGAAGTCCGCGGTGCGGTAGCCGCGGTCGCTCAGCCAGGCCCCCGGGCCGGTCTCGAAGGCCCGCGTCACCGCCGCGTCCGTGCGGCGCAGCTTGAGCAGGTCGTGGCGCCACAGGCGGCGGATGTCGTTGGTGATGCGGACGTCCAGGCTGAACTTCAGGAACAGGTCGCGTTCGGGCGCGTACAGGGTGCGGATCGCGGCCGTGGGCCAGGTGTCGAACGCGGTCGTGCCCAGCCGGACGAGCCTGCCGTCCGCGAACGCCTCCGTGAGGCCCCGGCCGGCCAGGTCGAGCTGCCAGGGGTGGGCGGGGAGCAGGCGGTACCCGGGCGGGGCGGTGCCGAGGGTGTCGAGGGCCGAGGTGTCGCCCTCCTCGACGACGGTGTCCTCGCGCAGCCCGAGCAGCGCCAGCGGGAAACGGGCGTACGCCTCGGGCGCGTACGGCAGCCAGCCGGCGGCCGGGCCACCACCGCGCGCCTTGGGAGCGGGATGGTGGGTGTGGCCGGTGAGGAGCGACTGCTCCGAGCGCAGGTAGGGATCCTCCGGCGGGGTGGCCCGGGCGCGGGCGGTCAGCAGGGCGGCCACGGCGTCCCGGCTGTCGATCATCTCGGCGGGCAGTTCGTGGTTGGACAGACCGGTGTGCCGGCGCAGCTCCTCGGCGACCAGCTTCACCAGCTCCGTGTGGCCGATGCGGTGCCAGCCGCCCGCGGCATACAGCTCGGGCTCGGCGGGCCGCCGGGTGCCGCGCACGCGCAGCAGGCGGTCCCCGCCGGGCAGCCGGTACACCCGGCGTCCGCCCCTGCCCCGGACCGGCTCCGCCACCTCCCGCAGCAGGCAGTTCAGCAGCGGCGCGGCCGCGTACGCGTCGGCGCGCTCGGCGACGTCGTCACGCACCGCGGCGTCGTCGTCGGCGGGCAGAGGCATGAGATCCACGCGTTCCACTTGTTCCCTACGGTTCCGTCCGGGCGGGGATGATCAGTATGTCGGTCGTCGTCCCTCCCCCGTGACGCCCTATTCGTACCCGAGGAGCCCGCCCGTGCACCGTCCCCCCACCGCCGAGGCCGAGGTCGCCGACGAGCTGGCCGCGCTGCGCCCCGACCTGGTGTCGCGGTACGCGGCCGCGCTGCCCGGTGCCCGTGCGGCCGTGCTGTCCCGGCTGTGGCGTGGGCTGACGCACGAGCCGCTGCCCTGGCTGGCCGGCCGCGAGCCGGGCCGGGACGGGCCGGTCCTGCGACTGTCGGACGGCCGGCGGCTGCACGGCCCGCACCCGGATCCGTACGCGACGGGCGCGTACGTCACGGTCGTGCGGCTCGACGAGGCGCCCTACGACGATCCGGCCCGGCTGATGACGGACCTCGCCGTACCGCACTCCGCGAGCTTCGCCGCCGAGCTCGGGCACAGTGTGGCGTCGCTGGCGCTGTCGCGGGCGGCACAGGGGGCTCCCTCGGCGGAGTGGCCGGTGACCGACTGGGAGTGGGAGCAGAGGGTGGTGGACGGGCATCCGTTCCACCCGACCTGCCGGTCCCGGCCCGGTTTCTCGGTGGCCGAGCAGCTCGCGTACGGGCCCGAGCACCGGCCGGTGGTGGAGCTGGGCCTGGTGCCGGTTCCGGCCCGGGAGTGCCTGGTGACGGGCGGGTGGCCGGACGAGCTGCGGGACGGTGGGCGGGTGGTGATCCCGGTGCATCCCTGGCAGGCGGCGCACGTGCTGAAGCGGGTGTGCGAGGAGCGGGTCGCCGCGCATCCGCTGATGTCCCTGCGGACGCTCGCGCTGCCCGGCGGGCCGCACGTCAAGACCGCGCTGAGCGCCCGCCTGACGTCCTCGGTGCGGGACATCTCGCTCCCGTCGATCGCCGCGTCCGCGGTGCTGTCGGACTTCGCGGAGGCCCTGGCAGCCCGCACGGACGGCCTGCTGCACGTCACCCGCACCCTGGGCGCGGCCGCGGCCGGCTCCCCGGACCTCGCGGCCGTCCTGCGCGAGTCGCCGCAGGTGTACGCGGCGGACGGGGAGCGGGTGGTACCGGTGGCGGCCCTGGCGACGACCGGCCTGCCGCGCTCCCCCGCCTGGCTGGCCGGTTTCGCCCGCCTCGCGCTCACGGTCGGGCTGCGCCTGCTTGAGATGGGCGTGGCCCTGGAGGCACACGGCCAGAACCTCCTGGTGGTGCTGTCGCCGACGGGAGACCCGCTGCGGCTGGTCTACCGCGACCTGGCCGACATCCGCGTCAGCCCCGCCCGCCTCGCCCGGCACGGCATCCCCGCCCCCGACCTGCCCGCCCGCATGGTCACGGACGACGAACGCGCCCTGCGCCGCAAACTGTTCGGCTCCCTGGTGGCGGGCGCGCTGGCCGGGACGGCCGGGTCCGGGGCGGCGCTGCGCACGGCCCTGGAGACGGCCGTACGAGAGCTGCCGCGCGGCGCGGACCTGGCGGCACTCCTCGCCGATCCGCTCCCCGCGAAGGCGTTGACGCTCATGCGGCTGTCGCCGCGGAGGGCAGGTGATCTGTGGGCCGAGCTCCCCAACCCCCTCCTGTGACGGCCCGTTTTGAAGCACGGCACCGGTGATCATTAGGATCCGTCGATGATCACAAGAAAACGGCTGGCGGCAGGGGCCGGTGCCCTGCTCGCCGCGTTGACGGCCGGGCTCGTCCTCCCGGCCGGGGCGGCCGCCGGTGAACCCACGGGCCAGGACGCCCCCAAGGTCGACCTCGTCCTGGATGTGAGCGGCTCGATGCGGGCGCGCGACATCGACGGCCGGTCGCGGATGGCCGCGGCGAAGCAGGCGTTCAACGAGGTGCTCGACGCGACGCCCGAGGAGGTCGAGCTCGGCATCCGCACCCTCGGCGCGAATTACGCCGGGGACGACCGGAAGGAAGGCTGCAAGGACACCGCGCAGCTCTACCCGGTCGGCCCGCTGAACCGCACCGAGGCCAAGACGGCGGTGGCCACGCTCACCCCGACGGGCTGGACACCGATCGGCCCCGCCCTGCTGAAGGCCGCCGACGACCTGGAAGGCGGCAACGGCTCCAAGCGCATCGTGCTGATCAGCGACGGCGAGGACACCTGTGCCCCGCTCGACCCGTGCGAGGTCGCCCGCGAGATCGCGGCCAAGGGCATCGGCCTGACCATCGACACCCTGGGCCTGGTGCCGAACGCGAAACTGAGCCGGCAGCTGAGCTGCATCGCCGAGGCCACCGGCGGCACCTACGCCTCGGTCGAGCACCAGGACGAACTCACCGACCGTGTCAACGAGTTGGTGGACCGCGCCGCCGATCCGGTGGTGACGCCGGTGGCCGTGGAGGGCGCCGCCGAGTGCGCGCGGGCACCGGAGGTGACGTCCGGTCTGTACACGGACCGGGAGGAGTTCGGGCAGCAGCGCTGGTACCGCGTGGACGTGCTGCCGGGCCAGGAGCTGCGCGCCTCGGTGAGCGTGGCGGCCGACCGGGCGGTGAACCCGGACCACGGGGTGCTGCTGCGGGCCGTGACCGTGCACGGCCGGGAGATCGTGCGCGGTGAGGGGGCCGGCTCCGGCCGGACGGACGTCATCTCCACCGGGCTCAGGTATCCCAAGCCCGAGCGGGAGGACACCGACAGCGACAAGCCGGCGGCCGAGACCGTGTGCCTGGCGGTCACCAACTCCTTCTCCCCGGCCTCCGGCGTGAAGACCACGCCCGGTCTGCCGCTGGAGCTGACCGTCGACGTCGTGGACGGCCCGGACAGGGCGGCCGACGTGGCCTCCTTCGGCCTCGGGCGCGGCTGGTGGCTGCTCGGCGCGCTGATCCTCACCGGCTTCCTCGCCGGTCTCCTCTGGGGCTGGCTGTCACGCTGGCGGGTCGCGGTCTGGAGGACCAACTGATGCGGATCGTACGTGTGTTGAGCGCCGCACTGCTGGCGCTCGGGCTCGGCGCGGGTCCCGTGGCCGCCGACTCCTCCCCGAGTCCGGCCGACGACGACGCGGCGCCGACCCGGGCGGGTACGTCCTTCCGTACGGCGACGGAGATCGAACAGGGCCGGCGGGCCACGGCGAGCGGCTCCGCGGGCGCCTACCTGTACTGGTCGTTCCCCGCGGACGCCGGACAGCGCCCCACGGTCCGGGCCACGGTGAAGCTGCCGGAGACGCACGCCGCCCAGACCTGGCAGCTCGACGTGTACGACGGGCTGCGCCGCCGCCAGGCCTGCCAGTACGGGGCGCAGACACGCGCCGCGGCGGCGGACGTGGCCTCCGTGGAGCTGGCCTGCGTGCTGCGCACCGTGCGCGCCTGGTCGGAGCCGTGGGCGAACGACCCGCTGCCGGGCACGTACTACGTCCGGCTGACGGTCGTGGACCTCCCGGCCTCCGACCTGGGCCTGCCGATTGGCGCCGACGTGCGGGTGGACGCCGAGGACATCGGCGGGGCGGCGGCGGTGGACGGCTCGCTGGGCGAGCCGCTCGTGCCGGGCGTCGCGGTGACGTCCCAGGAGACGGACTCCGAGAGGTCTGCCGTTCTGTCGAGCATCGAGCCCGAGGACGGCTGGGCGTCCGGCTGGTGGTCCGACCGGTGGGTGTGGACCGCGGTGGGTGGCGCGCTGGCCGCCCTGGCGGGGGTCGCCGGGTACGCGCTGACGCGCGGCTCGGGGCGGCCACCGAGAGCCTGACCCACGCGCGGAGGGCTCGCTGATCAGCGCTCTCGCTGTTCAGCGGGCCCTTTCGCTGTTCGGGCCCGGCGAGAGCACGGGCCTGTTCATCCCTCCCGGAGCGCCTTGGCGAGGGTGCCGTCGCCGCTGACCTCGACACGCCCGGCCAGCACGGCCTCGGCCACGCTCACCTCTCCCCGGCTGATCGCCGTACAGGTGCCGGTGTCCAGCACCAGCCGGGCGTCGGGCTCCCCGGGGGCGGGTCCGTCGCCGTACACGGGCCCGTCCTCCGCGCCGACGTACACGTGGAACTGCCCTTCCTCGAGCCGCACTTCGACGAGGCCCTGCCCCTCCAGCCCCCGCAGCAGAGGCAGCGCGAACCAGTGCGCGCGGACCGCGTCCGTGGGCCGGCGCTCGCCCAGTTCCGCCCGCCCCCACTCCCCCAGCGCCTGGAGCACCGGCAGCAACTCCCGGCCTCGCGGGGTGAGTTCGTAGACGTAGGCCGCGCCGGGCGGCGGCAGCCGGCGCCGGGTCGCCAGGCCGTCCCGCTCCATGTCCTTCAGCCGCGAGGCCAGTACGTCCGTGCTGACGCCCGGCAGGTCCGCGTGCAGGTCCGTGTAGCGGCGGGGGCCGGCCAGCAACTCCCGGACGATCAGCAGGGTCCAGCGGTCCCCGACGGAGTCGAGGGCGCGGGCGACGGAGCAGTACTGGTCATAGCTTCGGCGAGCGCGGTGTGACATGTGACGCAGTCTAGACATGTCGTTGGACTTTCCAAGCTGCTACTTGGTAAAACCAAGCAACACCAGATACCGAAGAGGTGGCGGCGCATGGAGTTCCGGCAGTCGAGCAAGCTCAGCGAAGTCTGTTACGAGATCCGCGGCCCGGTGATAGAGCACGCCAACGCGCTGGAGGAGGCGGGCCACAGCGTGCTGCGCCTGAACACCGGCAATCCCGCGCTGTTCGGTTTCGAGGCCCCGGAGGAGATCCTCCAGGACATGATCCGGATGCTGCCGCAGGCGCACGGGTACACCGACTCACGGGGCATCCTCTCCGCCCGCCGGACCGTCGCCCAGCGCTACGAGATGCTGGGCCTGGAGGTCGGCGTCGACGACGTGTTCCTCGGCAACGGCGTCTCCGAGCTGGTCTCGATGGCCGTACAAGCGCTGGTGGAGGACGGCGACGAAATCCTCATCCCGGCCCCGGACTTCCCGCTGTGGACGGCGGTGACGACCCTCGCGGGCGGCAAGGCGGTGCACTACCTGTGCGACGAGCAGGCCGACTGGTACCCGGACCTGGACGACATGGCGTCGAAGATCACGGACCGTACGAAGGCCGTGGTCATCATCAACCCGAACAACCCCACCGGCGCGGTCTACCCCAAGGAGATCGTCGAGGGCATCCTCGACCTCGCCCGCCGCCACGGCCTGATGGTCTTCGCCGACGAGATCTACGACCAGATCCTGTACGACGACGCCGTGCACCACTCGGCCGCGGCGCTCGCCCCCGACCTGGTGGTCCTGACCTTCTGCGGCCTGTCGAAGACGTACCGGGTCGCGGGCTTCCGCTCCGGCTGGCTGGTGATCACGGGCCCCAAGCAGCACGCGAAGGACTACCTGGAGGGCCTGACCATGCTGGCCTCCATGCGGCTGTGCGCCAATGCGCCCGCCCAGTACGCCATCCAGGCCGCGCTCGGCGGCCGCCAGTCCATCCGGGAACTCACCGCGCCGGGCGGCCGGCTGCGCGAGCAGCGCGACGTGGCCTGGGAGAAGCTCAACGAGATCCCGGGTGTGACGTGCGTGAAGCCCAAGGGCGCGCTGTACGCGTTCCCGCGTCTCGATCCCAAGGTGCACAAGATCCACGACGACGAGAAGTTCGTCCTGGACCTGCTGCTCAGGGAGAAGATCCAGGTGGTCCAGGGGACCGGCTTCAACTGGCCGACCCCCGATCACTTCCGGATCCTCACGCTGCCCTACGCGGAGGATCTGGAGGCGGCGATCGGGCGGATCGGGCGGTTCCTGAGCGGATACCGGCAGTAGGACGGGTTGTCAGTGGCGGGTCGTAGCGTTGCAGTGGGCCGCCCGGTCCGCTGGTGAACCCCGGGGGCCCGGGACCCGGAAAGGAGCACGCCGTGACCCGACCGCCCACCGCCGCGCAGCGGCGTGTCATCGACGCCGCCGACCCCGTCACCGGGCGCCTGAAGGGGACGGAGACGCAGCTCGCGCCGCTGGTGAAGCGGGGGCTGGCCTTCCGGCATCCGCGGCCGCCGCACGACCACTTCCTGACCCCGGAGGGCCATCGGGTGCGGCAGGGCGTGACGCGGACCCCCCAGCCCACCGCGGAGGCTCCCGGGACGGCAGGCGTGTTCGCCGCCCGCGTCGGCGGCGAGGACGCGACACCGGAGGCGGGACCGGCTCGGCGCCGTGAGGTGCACAGCGCCTGGCAGGGGCTGCTGGAGCTGCGCCGCATGACGCATACGGACGGGGCCACGGACCGGCCGTGCGGCTGGGAGCGGGCGCATCTGGTGCAGGCCGCCGCGCTCGCCCTGGAGGCGGCCGGGCACAGCCCCGCCGGGAGGGACGGCGAAGGCGGCTACCGGGTGCGGACGACTCCGCAGCCGGAGGCCGTCGCGGTGTACGAGGCGGACGGCGCGGCGCTGCGGGCCTGCGCGGCCACGCTGGAGCGGGCCGGGTGGCAGGTCGGCGAGTACACGGAGCCCCGGACGAGGGTTCGATTTCTGCTCGCGTCTCCGAGACGGGTGTAGCGGCCACATGCCAGGATCGGTTGAACCCGGCAACCATGGCACGAGAAGAGGACTCCGTGAGCGAACCGTTTGCCGTTCCGGTGACCGTCCGTGGGTACGAGACGGACGTCCAGGGACACCTCAACCAGGCGGTGTACCTGAACTACGCGGAACACGCCCGCTGGTCGCTGCTCCAGGCAGCGGGGATCAGCCAGACCGGCCTCATCGCCAGGGGCGTGGGCCCCGTGGCCCTGGAGACGACCATCAGCTACCGGCGGGAACTGCTGGCGGGCGACGAGGTCGAGGTGACGTGCGGCTTCGAGTGGGGCGAGGGCAAGACGTTCCGCATCCACCAGACGATCCGCAGGACGGACGGCACGGTCGCCGCCGTGATCACGGCGGTCGGCGGGCTGATGGACCTCAAGGCACGCAAGCTGGTCGCCCGCCCCCAGGAGTACTTCAAGGAACTGGCGGCGGATCCGGCCCTGTTCGGCCTCTGAGGATCCGCGGGACCCGCAGAACCCGCAGAACCTACACGTCGGCCAACTCCGGGTCGCGCTCCGCGTCATAGGCCGCGCGCGACTCGGCGATGTAGACGCGGTTGCGCTCGGCCCAGTCCGTCAGCCGCTGCAGGGTCTCGTGCAACTCGCGGGCGACCGGCGTGAGTTCGTACTCGACCTTCGGCGGCACCGTCGGATGAACGGTGCGCGTCACGAGCCCGTCGCGCTCCAGGTTGCGCAGGGTGAGGGTCAGCATGCGGCGGCTGATGCCCTCGATACCGCGCTCCAGTTCGGTGAAACGGATCGGGCCGTGCGCGGCCGCGACAAGGATCTGCACGCTCCACTTCCCGGCGACCCTGTCAAGAACTTCGCGGACCGGGCAGGCGTACGCGTTCACGACCTGCGGGGTAACACCGGTGTTCCTCTGGGACATCGAACTGCCTCCTTCCACCGGCCTCCATGGTCTCCCACGATGTACCCCGTTACAAGCCGTGCACCTAGTGCATGCGGTGGAACCCACGGAGAATGCGGAGGCAGCACCCCCATGTCGACCTTGACCGATACCGAGTCACCGGCACAGGCATCCCCGCGACGAACGTACTCCCGCTGGGCGGCGCTCGTCGTCCTGTGCGCGGGGACGCTGATGACGATCCTGGACGGCAACATCGTCACGGTCGCCATGCCCGCCATCCAGAGCGACCTCGGGTTCTCGGGGCCGGGGCTGGCCTGGGTCGTCAACGCGTACCTCATCCCCTTCGGCGGACTGCTCCTGCTGGCCGGCCGACTCGGCGACCTGGTGGGCCGCAAGCGGATGTTCACCGCGGGCCTCGCCGTGTTCACCGCGGCGTCCGTGCTGTGCGGGGTGGCGACGAGCCAGGGCGTGCTGATCGCGGCGCGTGCTCTGCAGGGCGTCGGCGGCGCGATGACCTCGGCGGTCGTACTCGGCATGCTGGTCGCCCTGTTCCCCGAGCCGCGCGAACAGGCCCGGGCCATCGCGGTGTTCAGCGCGGTCGGCGCGGGGGGCGGGGCGCTCGGCACGTTCCTCGGCGGGGCGTTGACGCAGGCCGTCGGGTGGCACTGGATCTTCCTGATCAACCTGCCGATCGGGGTCGTGGCGTGGCTCGCGGCCGTGCGGGTGCTGGAACCGGACCGCGGCGCCGGGCTCGGCAAGGGCGCCGACTATCCCGGGGCGGCACTGGTCACGGGCGCGCTCATGCTCATGGTGTACGTCATCGTCGGCGCCGGCGACCGCGACCTGACCGCCACCCTGCTCCTGGCGGCCGTGGCCCTCGCCCTGTTCGTGGTGTTCACCCTGCGCCAGGCGCGGGCCGCGCGCCCGCTGTTGCGCCTGCGCCTGTTCCGCTCCCGGCTGCTGACCGGCGCGAACGCCGTGCAGATCCTGATGATCGCGACGATGTACGGCTTCCAGTTCATCGGCGCGCTCTACGTCCAACGCGTCCTCGGATACGGCGAGTTGCTCACCGGCACGGCGTTCCTCCCGGCGCCGATCGCGATCGGTGTGCTGATGCTGGGCCTGTCGGCCCGTACCGTCGGCCGGTTCGGTGCGTACCGGGTGCTGCTGGCCGGGCTGGCGCTCATTGTCGCGGGCATGGCCCTGCTGAGCCGGGCGCCGGTCGACGGCTCGTACCTCACGGACGTGCTCCCGCCCCTCCTCCTGCTCGCCACCGGCTTCGCCGCCGCGATGCCCGCACTGACCGGGCTCGCCATGTCGGGAGCCCGCGAGGAGGACGCGGGGCTGGCCTCCGGGCTGTTCAACACCACGCAGGTGGTGGGCGGTTCACTGGGCCTCGCGGTGCTGTCGGTGCTGGCGGCGAGTCACACCGACGGGATGCTCGCCGGTGGCACGGATCCGGTGGCGGCCACGGCGGAGGGCTATCAACTGGCGTTCCGGGTGGCGACGGTCATCGCCGCGGGGGCGCTGGTGCTGGCGGCGGCCGGATTGCGGAATCGGCGGAACTGAGCACAACCATTCGGATACCTCGTGGGTCACATCAGGCAGGAGCTACCACCTCCAATGACCACCAGGGGGAAATATGCGATACGCACGTTCTGTTCTGTCCGCCGCCGCGTTAGCGGCTCTGACGCTGGGGACCACGGCCGCCCTGACGGCACCCGCCTCCGCCGCGCCCAACACCACGCCGCAGAAGGTCTGCGGAAGCGGCTACAAGACCGTGAACTCGGCACCCGTCGGCTCGCTCGGCACCGTCTACCTCACGTACAACGCCGCCAACGGCGAGAACTGCGTGGCGACCATCCGTAACAACCCGGGCACCGCGGTGGACATGTCCGCGTGGGTCCACGTCCCCGACACCGGGGAGTACCACGAGGACAGCGGGCGGTTCACGTCGTACGCCGGACCGACCTACGTCTACGGCAAGGGCCACTGCGTCGACTGGGGCGGCCACATCGACAACGTGTACGTGCAGGTGACGGGCTCCAACTGCGGCGCCCTGAAGGAGCACCGGGTGACCTTCACCCGCTGACCCGCCACAGTGACCGGCCCGCCCCGGCAGGACTCACGGAGTTCTGCCGGGGCGAACGAGCGGCGCGATGCCCCCGGAGGAGTGCTTGACGCGCGACGCAGGCCGGGCTGCGGCTGCGGGCGGTGGCCAAGGCACGATGGCGCGCGAGCTGTTGTCGAGGCGCCGCCACACGCACCATGCGCTGGGCGACGCCATCGAGCAGGCGGGGCTGTGCGCCCGTCTCAGGGCGCGGCCGGGGCCCGGGTCGTCCCGGTGATCTCCTCCCCCGCCTCCATGGGATGGGTGACGTCCTGCGCGTCCCGGCCGCCCCTGCCCAGGTGGTTGAAGACCAGGTTCAGCAGCACCGCCGCCACACACCCCGTCGAGATGCCCGAGTCGAGCACGATCTTCGCCGTCTCCGGGAAGGCGTGGTAGAACTCCGGCGCCGTGATCGGGATGATGCCCACGGCCAGGGAGACGGCCACGATCAGGACGTTGTTGTCCTTGTCCAGGCCGGCCCGGACCAGGGTCTGGATGCCGCTGGCCGCGACCGAGCCGAAGAGGACCACGCCCGCGCCGCCGAGAACCGGGCGCGGTACGACGGCGATGAGCGAGGCGGCCACGGGGCACAGGCCCATGAGGACCAGGAAGGCGCCGCCGGCGGCGACGACGTACCGGCTGCGGATCTTCGTCATGGCGACGAGGCCGATGTTCTGGGCGAAGGCGCTGCACATGAAGCCGTTGAACAGCGGGCTGATCGCCGAGCCCAGGGTGTCGGCGCGCAGGCCCGCGGCGATGGTCTTCTCGTCCGCCGGGCGGTCGACGATCTCGCCGAGCGCCAGCATGTCGGCGGTCGACTCGGTCATCGACACGACCATGACCACGCACATCGACAGGATCGCGGCCAGCTGGAACTGCGGGGCGCCGAAGTGGAACGGCGTCGGGAAGCCGACGACATCGGCCTCGGTGACCGGCCCGAAGTCCGTGACACCGAACGGGATCGCGAGGAGCGTGCCCGCGACCAGGCCCAGCAGCACGGCGATCTGCTTGACGAAGCCGCGGGTGAAGCGGCGCAGGAGCAGGACGATGACGAGGGTCGCCGCCGCCAGGCCCAGGTTGGTCGGTGCCCCGTAGTCCTCGGCCGAGGGGCTCGGGCCCTGGGCCCAGCCGAACGCGACCGGCAGGAGGGAGACGCCGATGAGGGTGATCACCGTGCCGGTGACGACCGGTGGGAAGAAGCGGACCGCCTTGCAGAAGACGCCAGACGCAAGGAAACCCAGAACGCCCGCGACGATGACCGCGCCGAAGATGATCGGCAACGCGTCGGACTTGTCGTCGGTGGAGGCGACGATCGCGGTCATCGGGGCGACGCCCGCGAAGGTGACGCCGTTGACGAACGGCAGGCGGGCGCCGATCTTCCAGATGCCGAGGGTCTGGAGGAAGGTGGCCAGGCCCGCGGTGAACAGGCAGGCGCCGGTGAGGAAGGTCAGTTCGGTGCCGGTGAGGCCGATGGCCGCGCCGACGATCAGGGGTGGGGCGACGACTCCCGCATACATGGCGGCCACGTGCTGAAGGCCGGTGGTCGCCATCCTCAGGGCGGGGAGTTTCTCGTCGACGGGGTGTACGGCTGGGTGGTCGGCCACGGCGGCTCTCCTCCGGTCGGTTACACGGCAGCGCCGGAAAGCTGCCGTGGGTTTCAGGGAGGTGGTGCGGGTGGTCGTGCGGGACCGGACATCGACATGCGGACGGGACCGTTCCGGGGCGCACGCGTCCACGCGCGCCCCGGAGACGGCCGCCGTGGACCCCGCTCGGGTCCACGGCCACCGGCCGGGAGCCGTCCCTCCCGGCCGGAGATCTGCGAACCCGTCAGCCCTGCGCGGCGATCCTTGCCAGCCGCTGTGCCTCGTCCCGCGTCGAGCGGGCGATCGCGTCCTCGTCGACGGTGAGCAGCTGGCCGTTCTCCACGATCTGGCGGCCGTTCACGAAGGAGGCGGTGACCGGGGCCGCCGCGCCGAAGACCAGGGCGGTCACCGGGTCGGCGATGGAGGAGTGGGCCAGTGTGTCCAGCTTCCACAGCACCAGGTCGGCGAGCTTGCCCGGTTCCAGGGAGCCGGTCTCGGCCGCGCGGCCCAGGACCTGGGCGCCGCCGTAGGTGCCGAGGCGCAGGGCCTGGCGGGCGTTCAGGGCGGCCTCGCGGTGGGCGCCGAGGCGGTTGATGAGGAGGGCGTTGCGCAGCTCGGTGTGGAGTTCGCCGGACTCGTTGGACGCGGTGCCGTCGACGCCGAGGCCGACCGGGACGCCGGCCTTCAGCATGTCCGGCACGCGGGCGATACCGGCGGCCAGACGGGCGTTGGAGGACGGGCAGTGGGCGACGCCGGTCCTGGTGCGGGCGAAGGCGGCGATGTCGGAGTCCTTCATGTGGACGCAGTGCGCCATCCACACGTCCTCGCCGAGCCAGCCGGTGGACTCGAAGTAGTCGGTCGGGCCCATGCCGAACAGTTCGTGGCAGAACTTCTCCTCCTCCACGGTCTCCGAACCGTGGGTGTGGAGCCGTACGCCGAGGCGGCGGGCCAGCTGGGCGCCGTCCCGGAGCAGTTCGGTGGAGACGGAGAACGGGGAGCAGGGGGCGACGGCGACCTGGGTCATCGCGTCGAAGGAGGCGTCGTGGTGCTGCTTGACGGTCTCCTCGGTGGCGGCCAGCGCGCCCTCCAGGGTCTCGACGGCGAAGTCCGGCGGCAGGCCGCCGTCCTTCTCGCTGCGGTCCATGGAGCCGCGGGCGAGGGTGAAGCGCACCCCCATCTCGCGGGCGGCGCGGATGATCGCGCCGGACAGGTCGCCGGAGCCCTGCGGGAAGACGTAGTGGTGGTCCATGGCGGTGGTGACGCCGCCGCGGGCCATCATCGCGAGCGAGCCCTGGGCCGCCGCGTACACCATCTCCTCGTCGATGCGCGCCCACACCGGGTACAGCGCCACGAGCCAGTTGAAGAGGTTGTGGTCCGTGGCCAGACCCCGGGTGATCCACTGGTAGAAGTGGTGGTGGGTGTTGATCAGTCCGGGGGTCACGAGGTGCCCAGTGGCGTCGATACGGCGTACGACGTTCTCCAGGCCCTCGGGGGCGGTGCCCGCGCCGAGCGACTCGATGCGGTTGCCGGCGAGGACGACGTACCCGGAGGCGTACTCGGTGTCGTTCGCGTCGACGGTCGCGATCGCGCAGTTCTCGATGACGATGCGCTGGGCTGCTGCCATGGTTCGTCCTTTTCGCGTCTGTGGAGAGGGCACGGCAGGACCCTGGGGAGTTTTGAGTGCCGTGGCCGGAGAAGCGGTTCCCCGGCCACGGGTGCCGAAAGGAGGGGGTGGATCAGAGGTTGGTGAGGTCCACCGGGATCCTCGCCTCGCAGCCGTCCCGCAGGATCGTCGCCTCGATCAGGCCGTAGGGACGGTCGGCGGCGAAGTACACCTCGTTGTCGTTCTTCAGTCCGAACGGCTCCAGGTCCACCAGGAAGTGGTGCTTGTTCGGGAGGGAGAAGCGGACCTCGTCGATCTCGCTGCGGTGGTTGATGATGCGCGCGCCCATCTGGTACAGCGTCTGCTGCAACGACAGGGAGTAGGTCTCGGCGAAGGCCTGGAGCATGTGCTTCCTGGTCTGCTCGTAGGACTTCTCCCAGTTGGGCATCTTCTGCTCGTCGTCGGTCCAGTTGAACCGCCAGCGGCCGGAGACCTGGGTGGCCAGGATGCGGTCGTAGGCCTCCTTCAGCGTCGTGTACCTGTCCTTGACGTAGCCCCAGAACTCGGAGTTCGTCGAGTTCATCACGACGAGGTCCTTCAGACCGGAGATGACCTCCCACGACGAGCCGTCGTAGGTGATCTGGGTCAGCCGGACCTCCTGGCCCTTCCGTACGAAGGAGTGCTTGACCTCGTCGGCGCCGATGAACTTGGAGTTGGCGTCGGAGGTCTCGATCCGCTCCCAGGCGTACTCCTCGATGCGGATCCGGGCCCGGTGGATCGGCTCCTGACTCGTCACGAAGTGGCGGGCGAGGTGGATGCCGAACTGCTCGGCGGACTCGATGCCGTACTCCTTGGCGAACGCGTACACCGTGTTCTTGGTGGTGTCGGTCGGCAGGACGTTGGCGTTGGAGCCGGAGTAGTGGACCTCGTCCATGTCGCCGGACAGGGCGACCGAGACGTTCAGGTCCTTGATGTGGTGGGTGGCGCCGTCCCGCGTGATCTTGACGACTCGGTTCTCGGCCTTGCCGTACTGGTTCTGTCCCAGAATGGTGGGCATTTAGCTAGCTCCCTCGGTAAACGGAGTAGCCGAACGGGTTGAGCAGCAGCGGTACGTGGTAGTGCTCGCCGGGCACGACGGCGAACGTGATCGCCACCTCCGGGAAGAACACTCCTGCGGCACCGCTGTCCCGATTCGCGGGGGCGTCCTGCTGCGCATCGGCTTGCTTGTTCGCGAACTTCTCGAAGTACGGTTCGACGGCGAAGTCGAGCCGTACGTGGGTGGTCCCCTCCGGCAGGGCCGGGAGGTCCTTGCACCGCCCGTCCGCGTCGGTCGCGGAGCCGCCGAGCGCCTGCCAGTGCGCCTCCCGGCCCGCGCGGGCGGAGAGGTGGACGGCGACGCCCTCGGCGGGGCGGCCGATGCTGGTGTCCAGGATGTGGGTGGACACGGAGGCGGTGGTGCTGGTGCTCATGCGGTTTCCTCTTCGAGCAGTCGGGCCAGGCGAATACGGTTGATCTTGCCCAGTTCGGTGCGGACGATCTCCCGCTCCCGCTCGGGCGAGTTCCCGATCCGTTCCCTGACCGCGTCGCGCATCTGCTCGCCGGTCCTGCCGGTGGCGCAGATCAGGAACACATGGCCGAACTTCTCCTGGTAGGCCAGGTTCAACTCCAGCATCTCCGCCTTGAGCTCCTCGGAGGCGCCGGCCATGCCACGCTGCTCCCGGGCCGAGGTGGGGTCGCCGGGCTTCGGGCGGCCGATCGGCGGGTGCCCGGCCATGGCCTCTGCGAGGTCCTCGGCGGTCAGCTCCGCCATGGCGGCGTCGCTGGCGGCGTACAGGTCCTCGCAGGTCGCGTAGGGGCGGGCGGCCAGCAGCCGCTTCGCCCACGCCGTGGCGGCGCACGCCTCGTGGAGGGCAGCGTAGGCCGCGTGCTCCTCGAGGGCGTTGAAACGGGCCAGGCCCGGCGGCGTGGAAGTGGACGTCACGGGAGCCTCCGTGGCCGGATACGGCCTTCGTGCTGAACGGGCGTGGCAGTAGCTAACGCCCTTCAGCGACACCTCGTCAACACTTTGTTGAAAATTCCGAGGCCGTCGGCGTGCCGCCGGAGCGGCGAACGCTCTGGCGCTGCCGACCGGGGCCCCGTCCCGCTCAGGTCTCTTTCTGCCGGTTGAGGTAGTTGTAGACGGTGAAGCGGCTGACTCCGAGCGCGCTCGCCACGGTCTCCACGCCGTGCCGCACGGAGAAGGCACCGCGTGCCTCCAGGGTCCGTACGACCTCCTGCTTGGCCTTGCGGTCCAGCTCGGACAGCGGCTTGCCCTTCTGGCGCTCCATGGCGGCGAGGATGTGGTCCAGGGAGTCCGCGAGCTGCGGCAGGCGTACGGCGACGGCGTCGGTGCCCTCCCAGGTCAGCACGACGTCGTCGGGGCCGGCCTCGTCCGGCGGGAGCATCTCCCCGCCGATCGCGTCGACCAGCGGTTTCACGGCCGCGATGAACGGCTCGTCGCCGGTGCCGGTCACCGCTCGCCCTCCCCGACCACGTTGATCTGCAGCGAGATCCGGGTGGCGCCGGCCTCCAGGGACTTGCGCAGCAGCGCGTCCACGGCGGTGAGCACCGTGTCGGCGGCCCCCTCGGCGGTGTTGCCGAACGGGCCGACGTCCACCGCGTCCAGCTCGGCCGCCTCGATGACCTCGCGGGCGACCAGCGCGTGCGCGGGCGCCTGATCGAGGTCGAAGGGCTCGGTCGTGAACTCCACTTTCAGTCGCACTGTGCCCCCATGGCATCTGCTCCGACCCGCGCGTGCCGCCAGGTCCGCGATCGGGACCGGACCGGCGCGGCCGCTTGGGGAGACCTTAACGGACCCGGCCGCGGACCTCGCCCGTGCCGCCGCTCCGGCCGCTTCCTCGGATTCTCCGGATTCTCCGGGAATTCTCCGTCCCGCCCGACGGACCCCCCACCCCCTCCCCGTAGAGCTCATGACAACAGCCCACGAGGAGGGGACACGAACGTGGCAGGGCACAGAGCGCGAGGGGTCAGGGCTACGGCGATCACGGCGGCCGCGATGGCGGCGCTGACCGCGTCACAGGCGCCGGGGGCACTCCCGGCACGCGCCTCGGCGCCGGTACCGAAGGTGCCCGCCGAGCGCGGGCCGAGTGTGTCCGGCGACAGCCCGTACCGCACCGACCTTCCACCGCTGCGGACCGAAGCAGGTGAAGAGGCCGGAGCGGGCGGGGCACACGGCGCCGTGCCGACGGGGGCCGCGCTGCCGGCGAGCGTGTTCGCCGCCTATCGGCAGGCCGAGGAGGAGCTCGCCCGAACCGCTCCCGGGTGCCGGCTGCGGTGGCAGCTGCTGGCCGCGATCGGCCAGGTGGAGTCCGGGCAGGCCCGGGGCGGCCGGGTGGACGCGGACGGGACGACCGTGACGCCGATCCGCGGGCCGCGGCTGGACGGCGGCGCCTTCGCCGTCATCCGGGACACCGACGGCGGCGCGTACGACGGGGACGCGGTGTACGACCGCGCGGTCGGGCCGATGCAGTTCATCCCGTCGACCTGGGCCCGCTGGGGCGCGGACGGCAACGGCGACGGGCGCGCGGATCCGAACAACGTCTTCGACGCGGCACTCGCCGCCGGGCGCTATCTGTGCGCGGGCGGGCGGGACCTCTCCGACCCGGCCGAGCTGGACCGGGCGATCCTCGGCTACAACCACTCGGCGGCGTATCTGCGCACGGTCCGGGCCTGGTACGCGTACTTCCTGACCGGGCACCGGGTGGTGCCGGACAGCTCCGAGCGGGCCTCGGCGCGTCCGAAGCCCTCGCCGTCGAAGCCGGCGCCGGCGAAGCCCTCGCCGACTCCGTCCCCCCGCCCGAGCGCCGCCGCCCCCTCCCGGACCCCTTCCGCGCCCGCCTCCCCCACCCCCACCCCGTCCCGTCCGACGGGCGGGGCGCGAGAGACGGAGCCGCCCGCGCTCCCTGCGCCCGGCACCGGCGTCGACGTGCCCGGCGACGACCTGCTGCCCAGCGGCGGACCGCTGACCGGCAACGATGTGGACTCGATGGCCTCCGCCCCCTCCACAAGCATGGCTACCGGGCGGTAATGTCGCGCCCCGCCGGAGCACCAACCGGCGGGTGAGCGCGAAGGGGCCCTCATGGCGACGGACATGCCTGCGGACATGGCTACGGACATGCCTTCGGACATGCCTTCGGGCGTGGCCGCGGACATGCCTTCGGGCGTGGCCGCGGCCATGCCTACGGGCGTGGCCGCGGCCATGCCTACGGGCGTGGCCGCGGAGGCGCACGCGGCGCAGGAGCGGTGGCAGCGCATGTGGAGTCACCGCGAGCAGCTGCTCAAGGTGGCCCGGCGCCGGTCGATGAGCCTGGAGGACGCCGAGGACGCGGTGCACGAGGCGATGCTGCGCGCCGCCGAGCGCCCGGACCTGGACGACGAGCGCCTGGGGGCCTGGCTGACGACCGTGACCATGCGGCTGTGCGTGGACCGGTACCGCCAGGTCAACCGGGAGGCCGAGGTACGCACCAGCCCGACGCTCGTCGCACCGGGTCCGGTGCCCGTCGAGGAGGCGGTGTGCGACCGGGCCGAGGCCAGGTGGCTGGCGGTGCGCAGCGGGGAGCTGCCCGCCCGGCAGGCGGAGGCGCTGCGGCTGAAGTCGCAGGACCTCGACGTCGGCCAGGTGGCCGTGCGGATGGGGCTCAGTTACCGGACCGTCGAGTCGCTGCTGGCCCGGGCCCGGCGCACGCTGCGGAACTCACTGGCCGGGACGCTCGGGCTGGCGCTGTTCCTGCTCGGGCGGGGACGGCCGCGGTCGGGCGGCAAGGCGCAGGCCGTGGCGGCCGCCTCGACGGCGGCCACGCTGGCGGTGGCGGGGTTCGTCCTGCCGTACGCGCTCGATGGCAGCGGAAACGATCCGGCGACGCCACGGCCGTCCACGTCGCGGGGCGTGGAGGTGCTCCGGACGGACGGCACCACCGGCCGGATGCGGGCTCCGGAGACGCGCGGGTCCTCGCCCGGGTCGGCGGTCCCCGGCCGCCCGGGTGCGACAAAGTCCCCTGCCGACGGTTCGCTGCTGCCGCTGTCCGTGCCGTCGCTCCCGGAGGTGTCGCCGCTTCCGGTGCTGTCGGAGCCCGGGCTGCCGCAGGTGCCCGACGTGCCCGACGTCACTGATGTGCCCGACGTGCCCGATGTGCCGGAGCTGCCGGCCGTGCCGGAGCTGCCGGCCGGGTCCGCTGTCCCGTCGGTCCCGAAGGTTCCCGCGACCTCACCGGTTCCGGCGGCCCCGGAGACCCCGGCGGTACCGTCGGCCTCCCTGCCCGCACCCACCATGGGCACGCCGGACACGCGGCTGCCGTAGCCGCGACCGCAAACCCGTCCGAAAAAATCCGGCCTTCGCCGCGACGGACGCCCCGCCCCTCCCCGTAGAGCAGATGTCGGAGCTGCTCACCAGGGCGAATGCACGGGCGAAGGGTGAACCGGATGGGTGTCGAGATCTGTGTGGAGGGGCTGACCAAGTCCTTCGGTCACCAGGTCATCTGGCAGGACGTGTCGCTGACGCTGCCCGCCGGGGAGGTCTCGGTCATGCTCGGCCCCTCGGGGACGGGCAAGTCGGTGTTCCTCAAGACGCTCGTCGGGCTGCTCAAGCCGGAACGCGGCTCGATCAAGGTCGCGGGCCGGGACATCACGAAGCTGCGCGAGCACGACCTGTACGAGGTGCGCAAACTGTTCGGCGTGCTGTTCCAGGACGGCGCGCTGTTCGGCTCGATGAACCTGTACGACAACATCGCCTTCCCACTGCGCGAGCACACCCGCAAGTCCGAGAGCGAGATCCGGCGCATCGTGCTGGAGAAGATGGACATGGTCGGGCTGATCGGCGCGGAGGGGAAGCTGCCCGGGGAGATCTCCGGCGGCATGCGCAAGCGGGCCGGGCTGGCCCGGGCCCTGGTGCTGGACCCGGAGATCATCCTCTTCGACGAGCCCGACTCGGGCCTCGATCCCGTCCGCGTCGCCTATCTCAACCAGCTGATCGTCGACCTCAACGCCCAGATCGACGCGACGTTCCTGATCGTCACGCACGACATCGCCTCGGCCCGCCAGGTGCCGGACAACATCGGGCTGCTGTTCCGCCGTGAGCTGGTGATGTTCGGGCCCCGGGAGCAGTTGCTGACCAGCGACGAGCCGGTCGTACGGCAGTTCCTGAACGGACGGATGCAGGGCCCGATCGGCATGGCGGAGGAGAAGGACGCCGCGCAGGTCGAGCAGGAGCTCGCGCAGATCGGTGACGGCCCTCCGCAGACCCCCGGCGGTCAGGAGCTGACTCCCCGCCTGCTGCCGGGCCCCGGCATCCCCCGCCCGCCCCGCTGGGAGGCGATCGCCAGACGCGAGGCCGAACTGCACCAGAAGGAAGCGCAGGACCGGAAGGACTCGCAGGACCGGAAGGACCGGAAGGACCCGCAGGACCGGAAGGAGGTGGCCGACGCATGAGCCTCTCCCCCACCGGCGCGCTGCGGCACTCCGGCGACCTGTTCGCCCTGGCGCTGGACGTCGTACGGACCATTCCCCGACGCCCCTTTCAGATAAGGGAGTTCATCCAGCAGGCGTGGTTCATCGCGAGCGTGACGATCCTGCCGACGGCCCTCGTGTCGATCCCCTTCGGGGCGGTCATCGCGCTGCAGATCGGCAGCCTGACCCGGCAGCTGGGGGCGCAGTCGTTCTCGGGTGCCGCGTCCGTGCTCGCGGTGCTGCGGGAGGCCTCGCCGATCGTCACCGCGCTGCTGATCGCGGGGGCGGGCGGTACGGCGATCTGCGCGGACCTCGGGGCGCGCAAGATCCGGGACGAGATCGACGCGATGCAGGTGCTCGGCATCGACCCGATCCACCGGCTGGTGGTGCCGCGCGTGCTGGCCTCCATGGTGGTGGCCGTCCTGCTCAACGGGCTGGTGTCGGTCGTCGGTGTGGCGGGCGGCTACTTCTTCAACGTCGTCCTGCAGAACGGCACCCCGGGCGCCTACCTCGCCTCCTTCACCACCCTCGCCCAGCTCTCCGACCTGTGGGCGGCCGAGCTGAAGGCGCTGGTGTTCGGGGCGATCGCCGCGATCGTCGCCTCGTACAAGGGACTGAACGCCAAAGGCGGTCCCAAGGGCGTGGGCGACGCGGTCAACCAGTCCGTGGTGATCACCTTCATGTTGCTGTTCGTGACGAACTTCGTGATGACCGCCGTGTACTTCCAAGTCGTTCCGCAGAGGGGCTGAGGCATGGCGCTGCTCATTCGTCTGGAGGAGCTGGGGAGCCAGCTCGCCTTCTACGGCCGCTCGCTGGCGTGGACGGGCCGCACCCTGCGCCGCTACAAGAAGGAGGTCCTGCGGCTGCTGGCCGAGGTGAGCTTCGGCCGGGGCGCGCTGGCCGTCGTGGGCGGCACGGTCGGCGTGATCGCCTTCCTGTCGTTCTTCACCGGCACCGAGGTGGGCCTGCAGGGCTACGCGGCCCTCAACCAGCTCGGCACCTCCAACTTCGTGGCGTTCCTGTCGGCGTACTTCAACACCCGGGAGATCGCGCCGCTGGTGGCCGGGCTCGCCCTGTCGGCGACGGTCGGCGCCGGGTTCACCGCGCAGCTCGGCGCGATGCGGATCAGCGAGGAGACCGACGCCCTGGAGGTGATGGGCGTCCCCTCACTGCCGTTCCTGGTCACCACCCGGATGATCGCCGGGTTCGTCGCCGTGATCCCGCTGTACGTGGTCGGGCTGCTGTCCTCGTACCTCGCCGCCCGGACCATCACCACCGTCTACTACGGGCAGTCGACGGGCACGTACGACCACTACTTCCACCAGTACCTGCCGCCGGTCGACGTGCTCTGGTCGTTCGGCAAGGTGATCGTCTTCGCGGTCCTGATCATCCTCGTGCACTGCTACCACGGCTACCACGCGAGCGGCGGACCGGCCGGGGTCGGCGTCGCCGTGGGCCGTGCGGTGCGCACCTCGATCGTGGCGATCAACGTCCTGGACTTCTTCCTGAGCCTCGCGATCTGGGGCGCCAACACGACCGTGCGGATCGCGGGGTGAGGCCGGTGAGAACCATCAGACTACGGCTGTACGGTGTCGTCTTCCTCGCCGTGCTCGCGCTGCTGCTGTCCCTTGCCGTGGCCGTCTACCAGCAGGCGTTCACCCCCGTCGTGCGTGTCACGCTCCAGGCCGACCGGCTCGGCAACCAGCTCGATCCGCGCGCCGACGTCAAGCTGCGCGGGCTGCTGGTCGGCGAAGTGCGGGCGGTGCACGCCGACGGGACGAAGGCGACGCTCGACCTCGCGCTGAAGCCGGAGTACACGGCGTTCATCCCGTCCGACGTGCGGGCGCGGCTGCTGCCCAAGACGCTGTTCGGCGAGAAGTACGTCGACCTGGTGGCGCCCGCCCGTTCCTCGGCCCGGCCCATCCGGGCCGGGGACGTCATCCCGCAGGACCGTACGAAGGTCGGCATGGAGCTGCAGCAGCTGATGAACGACCTGCTGCCGCTGCTGCGGACCGTCGAGCCCGGTGAACTCAACGCCACGCTGTCGGCGTTCGCCACCGCGCTGGAGGGCCGGGGCGACCGGATCGGCGCCAACCTCACCCGGGTCGAGGACTATCTGCGCCGCCTCAACCCGCATCTGCCGTCCCTGCAGGAGGACATCTCGCGGTTCGCGGACGTCGCCGAGATGTACGGCGACGCGGCACCCGACCTGATGAGGATCCTGCGCAACACGGTCACCACCAGCCGCACCCTCGTGGAGAAGAAGGACCGGCTGGCCTCGGGCCTGCGCAGCACCGCGACCGTCGCCGACACCGCCCGCGGCTACCTCGACGACAACGGCGACCGGCTGATCACGCTGGGCCGGGTCTCCCGGCCCACGCTGCAGCTGTTCGCCCGCTACTCCCCCGAGTACCCGTGCCTGCTGGCCGGCCTGGTCCGGCAGAACAAGGCGGCCGAGGAGACGTTCCGGGGCGGCGAGATGCGGATCACGCTGGAAGTCGTACGACAGCGGCCCGGGTACGAGCCCGGCGAGGAGCCCCGCTACGGCGAGCGGTCCGGCCCGAACTGCCGGGGTCTGCCCCATCCGCAGGTGCCCGCACCGCACACCAAGCTCAACGACGGGACGAAGTCCGGCAGTTCCAGCAGTCCGCCGCCACCGGTGTCCGCCACCGGGGCCGAACAGCGGGCCGTCGGCTCGCTCGTGGCCCCGGTCCTGGGCGTGCCCGCGGACGAGGTCCCGCCGGTGGCGACCCTGCTGTTCGGTCCGCTGGCCCGGGGAACGGCGGTGAACGTCGCATGAGGAGATCAGGAGCCCTGCAGACCGCGGCACCGCTGGTCAAGTTCAGCCTCTTCGCGCTGGTCACGATCCTGGCGACGGCCCTGCTCGCCGCCACCATCGTCAACATCTCCTTCACCCCCAAGGAGACCTACCGGGCGGTGTTCAGCGACGTCACCGGCCTGGAGGAGGGCGACGACATCCGGGTCGCCGGGGTGCGGGTCGGCCAGGTCGAGGACATCCGGATCAAGGACCGGACGCTGGCCGAGGTCACCTTCACCGTCGGCGCCGACCGCCCGCTGCTGGCCAGCACCCACGCGGTGGTGCGCTACCGGAACCTGGTCGGGCAGCGCTACATCGCGCTCACCGAGGGCGCGGGCGACGGCACCCGGCTGCGGCCCGGCGGCACCATCCCGCTGTCCCGGACGCAGCCCGCGCTGGACCTCAACGTCCTGCTGGACGGTTTCAAGCCGTTGTTCGCCGCGCTCAGCCCGAACGACGTCAACCGCCTGGCCACCTCGATCATCAAGACCCTGCAGGGCGAGGGCGGCACGGTCAACAGCCTGCTCGCGCACACCGCGTCCCTCACCACGACGCTCGCCGACCGCGACGAGCTGATCGGCTCGGTGATCAAGAACCTCAACACCGTGCTGGAGACGCTCGACAAGCGCAGCGGCCGTTTCTCCGCGCTGCTCAAGCAGCTGCGGCGGGTGATCTCCGGGCTGTCCGCCGACCGCAAGCCGCTGGGCGAGTCGCTGGTGAGCATCGGCGACCTGACGGAGGCGACCTCGGGGCTGCTGAAGGACGCCCGTCCGCCGCTCAAGGACGACATCACCGAGCTCAAAGAGCTCACCGGAACGCTGAACGACAACGAGAAGACCGTGGAGGGCGTGCTGAAGCGGCTGCCGAACAAGCTCAACGAGCTGACGGGGACGGCGTCCTACGGCTCGTGGTTCAACTTCTACCTGTGCGACTTCGACGGCCGGATCGTGCTGCCGAAGACCAAGCAGGTCCTCACTCCGGAGCTGCACGTGGCGCGGGCGAGGTGCGGCGGATGAGACTGCGACTTCCCAGGACCGTGCGGCTGCCCCGCCTGAAGCCCTTCCGCGAGCGCAATCCGGTGGTCGTCGGCGCCGCCGGCCTCACCACCCTGGCGCTGCTGACCGTCGCCGCGTTCAACGCCGACGACCTGCCGGTGATCGGCGGCGGAGAGACGTACAGCGCGGCCTTCTCCGAGGCGGGCGGGCTCAAGCCGGGCGACGAGGTGCGGATCGCCGGGGTCAAGGTCGGCAAGGTGGAGACCGTCGACCTGGACGGCGACCACGTCAAGGTGACCTTCAAGCTCAAGGACGACCCGGAGTTCGGCACCCGGACCGGCGCGTCGATCCGGGTGAAGACGATCCTCGGCGCGAAGTACCTCGCCCTGCACCCCAAGGGCCCGGGGCAGTTGAAGCCCGGCAGTGAGATCCCGCTGCGGCGGACGGTCCCGGCGTACGACGTCGTGCAGGCGTTCAGCGATCTGACGACCACGACGGAGGAGGTCGACACCGAGCGGCTGGCGAAGGCGCTGGACACCCTGTCGACCACCTTCCAGGACTCGCCCGCCGAGGTCCGCGCCTCCATCAAGGGCCTGTCGCGGATCTCTCGGACGGTGGCCTCGCGCGACAAGGCCCTCGGTGAACTCCTCGACCACGCCAACGGGGTCACCGGGGTGCTGGCCGAACGCTCGTCGGACTTCTCCGCCCTGGTGAAGGACGGCAACCAGCTGTTCCAGGAGATCAGCAAGCGCCGCAAGGCGATCCACAAGCTCCTGAAGACCTCCGCCGCGCTCGGCATCGAGCTCTCCGGCCTCGTGGAGGACAACCGCAAGGAGATCGGTCCCGCGCTGAAGAACCTCAACACCTTCGTGAAGATGCTCGAACGCAACCAGGCGAGCCTGGACCGCAGCGTGAAGCTGCTCGCGCCCTATGTCCGGGTCTTCACCAACACCCTTGGCAACGGCCGCTGGTTCGACAGCTACATCCAGAACATGGTCGCCACTCCCGTGGTGCCGCGCACGGGAGGATCCCGGTGAACTCCCCAGTGAAGAAGCGCGTGGCTGTGGTCACCGCCCTCGCCCTCGTCGCCGCCCTGACGTACGTGCTGTGGCCGCGCCCGGAACCCGTGCGCGTGACGGCGTACTTCCCGCGCACGGTCGGCATCTACCCCGGCTCGGACGTCCGGGTCCTCGGCGTGCGGATCGGGCAGGTCAAGGAGATCGTGCCGGAGGGCGGCCGGGTGCGGGTCGAGCTGGAGTACGACGAGGGCCGCAAGGTCCCGGCGGACGCCAAGGCGGCGATCGTCAACTCCTCGGTGGTCAGCGACCGTTACGTGCAGCTGCTGCCGGTGTACCGGGGCAGGGGCCCGGTCCTGCGGGACGGCGACGTCATCCCAGAGACGCGCACGGCCGTGCCCGTCGAGCTGGACCGGATCTTCGACAGCCTGCACACCACGGCCGAGGCGCTCGGCCCGAAGGGCGCCAACAAGGACGGCTCCCTGTCGCGGCTGCTCGGCGTGAGCGCGGACAACCTCGAAGGCCAGGGCGAGAACCTCCACCAGACGGTCGAGGACCTCTCCCAGGCGGTCACCACACTGTCCGGCGGCCGGGGCGACCTGTTCGGCACCGTGCGGAACCTCCAGGTGTTCACCGCCGCGCTCGCCGCCGACGACAAGGACGTACGGTCCTTCAACTCCAGCCTCGCCAAGGTCGCGGAGCAGCTCGCCGGGGAGCGCGAGGACCTGGCAGCGGCGCTGAAGAACCTCGGTGCGGCCCTCGGTGACGTGTCCGACTTCGTGAAGAAGAACAAGAAGTCGCTGACGTCGAACGTCAAGGGGCTGAGCAAGGTCACCAAGGTGCTGGTCACCCAACGCGCCGCGCTGGAGGAGCTGCTGGAGGTGGCCCCGGCCGGTCTGTCCAACCTGCAGAACGCCTACAACCCCTCCGCCGGCACCCTCGACACCCGCAACAACCCCGACCATCCGCAGGACCCGGCCGCCCTGCTGTGCTCCCTGCTGAAGACGACCGGCGACGAGGGCGGCAAGAACCCCGACTGCCGGGATCTGGAGAAGCTGTTCAAGTCCCTGCCGGAGGTGCCGACCGCACCGGCGGCGTCCGGCACGGTCGACCGGACGCTCGGCGGAATCCTGGGGGCGAGGGCATGAGCATGCTGCGCAAGGGCGGCACGGCGGCGTGGACGGCGGTCGGCGCGCTGCTGCTGTCCGGCTGCGAGGTCAACGGCTGGTACGACGTCCCGCTGCCCGGCGGCGCCGCCGCGGACGGCCACGCCTATCACGTCACGGTCGAGTTCCGGGACGTCCTGGACCTGGTGCCGCAGTCGGCGGTGAAGGTCAACGACGTCACGGTGGGCGCCGTCGAGAAGGTGGAGCTGGCCGGCTGGCACGCCCGGGTGCGGCTGCGGATCGCCGACTCGGTGAAGCTGCCCGCCAACGCGGTCGCCGAGCTGCGGCAGACCAGCATCCTCGGCGAGAAGTACGTGGCCCTGTCGCCGCCGCCCGGCGCCGCGCCGATCGGGCGGCTGGGCGACGGCGACCGCATCCCGCTGTCCCGCAGCGGCCGCAACCCCGAGATCGAGGAAGTGCTCTCCGCGCTGTCCGCGCTGCTCAACGGCGGCGGGGTGGCCCAGCTCAAGACGATCACCGTCGAGCTGAACAAGGCGCTGGAGGGCCGCGAGAACCGGGTGAAGTCCCTGCTGAAGGAGCTCGACACGTTCCTCGGCGGCCTGGACGACCAGCGCATGGAGATCGTCCGCGCCCTCAAGGGCATCGACCGGCTCGCCAAGCGGCTCGGCAAGGAGAAGAAGACCATCGCCACGGCCGTCGACACCATGCCGCCGGCCCTGAAGGTCCTCGCCGACCAGCGGCGCGACCTGACGAAGATGCTCACCGCGCTGTCGAAACTCGGCAAGACGGGCACCCGGGTCGTCAACGCGTCCCGGGACGACACCGTCGCCAACCTCCGGCAGCTGCGCCCGATCCTCCAACAGCTGAACAAGGCGGGCGACGATCTGCCCAACTCCCTTGAACTGCTGACCACTTACCCGTTCCCCCGCAACGCGACCGACGCCATCAAGGGCGACTACGTCAACCTCAAGGTCACCGCCGACCTCGACCTGGCGAGCATCTACGGCAACCTCACCGACAAGCCCGGCCAGGGCGACGGCGGCCCGGACACGCCCGGGACCCCGGACCTTCCCGAGCTGCCGGACGTACCCCTGCCGACGCCGCCCGACCTGCCGGACGTACCGGACGCGCCCGACCTGCCCGGGGCCCCGTCCGTGCAGCCCTCGCCGCCCTCGGACGGCGGGCTGTTGTGCCCGCCGGTGTGCACCGCCAACCACCGTGCGGACGCCCGCCGCCTCCCGCCGGGGATCGACCTCGCGCTCGCCGAGCTGATGCTGAAGGGGATGCAGCCGTGATCACTCGTACGGTCAAGGCCCAACTGGTCGCCTTCGCCACGGTCACCGCGGTCGGGGTGTCGTACGTGGGCGCCGAGTACACCGGCCTCGTGGACAGCCTGCTCGGCCGCGGCTACACCGTGCGGGCCGAGTTCGCCCAGTCCGGGGGCATCTTCTCCGGCGCCGAGGTCACCTACCGCGGCGTGCCGGTCGGGCGGGTGGGCCCGCTGCGGCTGACCGGCTCCGGTGTGACGGCGGACCTGGAGATCGACGACGGGGCGCGCATCCCGGCCGACACGCTGGCCGTGGTGGCCCACCGCTCGGCGGTCGGCGAGCAGTACGTCGACCTCCAGCCGCGCCGGTCCGGCGGGCCGTACCTGCTCGACGGCAGCACGATCCCGCGCGGCCGCACCCGGGTGCCGCTGCCGAACACGGAGCTGGTGCTGAGCCTCGACCGGCTGGTCAACTCCGTCGGCAAGGACGATCTGCGCACCACCGTCGACGAGCTGGGCAAGGCCTTCGCCGGCACCGGCCCGTCCCTCAGCCGTCTGGTCGACTCGGGCAACGCGCTCGTCGAGTCGGCCTCCGACGCGCTCCCGGAGACCGTCTCACTGATCGAGGACTCGCGGACGGTGCTCAAGACACAGGCCGACCAGGGCTCGGCGATCAAGTCGTTCTCGCGTGACCTGGCGGTGCTCACGGCGCAGCTGAAGTCGAGCGACGGCGACCTGCGCCGCCTGATCGACACCTCGACACCGGCGGCCGTGGAGGTGAACTCCCTGCTGAAGTCCACCAAGTCGAGCCTGCCGGTGCTACTGGCCAACCTCATCAGCGGCGGCCGGGTCATGGTGGCGCGGCTGCCCGGCGTGGAACAGGCGCTGGTGACGTTCCCCGTGGTGGTCGCGGGCAGCTACACCGTCATCCCCGGCGACGGCACGACCCACTTCGGGCTCGTCCTGAACGCCGACGACCCGCCGCCATGCACCCAGGGCTACGACACCCGGCGCCGCGACCCCGCCGACACCAGCACCCGTGCGGCGAACACCGACGCCCGCTGCACCGCACCGCGCGGCAGCGACACCTCGGTGCGCGGCGCGCAGAACGCCCCCGGCGCCACGTCCCGTACGGGCGGTGCCGACCGGGCGGCGTACGTCACCCCGTACGACCCGGAGACCGGCATCGCCACCGGCCCGGACGGAAAGCCCGTCGAGATCGGCTCGGCCGGCGGCGAACAGAGCGTGTTCGGAAAGGAGTCGTGGCAATGGCTGCTCGTCGGTCCGATGGCATGAGCCGGGCCCTGCCGGGCCGGGCGGTGACGGCGGGCCTCGTCGTGGCCACCGTCCTCACCACCGCGCTGGCGGTCTGGCTGAGCCTCAGCCTGTACACACAGCGCGAGGCGGACCAGCGCCACCAGGACATCCTGGCGGCGGCCCGCCAGTCGGCGCTGAACTTCACCTCGCTCGACTACCGGCACTACGACCGGGACAGCGGCAACGTGCTGAAGAACGCCACTGGCGACTTCAGGAAGGAGTTCGCCGCGCAGACCGAGGAACTGACCCGGCTGGTCGCCGCGAACAAGTCGGTGTCCGAGGGACAGGTCCTGGAGGCGGGCATCGTGCGGTCCGACGACCGCTCGGCCCGGGTCCTGGTCGTCGCCGACAGCAAGGTGACCAACACCGCCGTGCCCCAGGGAGAGGCACGCACCTACCGGTTGCAGCTCGACCTCGTGCTCGAGGGCGGGCGCTGGCTGACCTCCGACGTCGAGTTCGTCGGCTGACCGGCACCCCCGTGAGGAGACAGACCATGGCGAACCCGACCTCCCGAGCCCGCGGCGCCGGCGCCCCGGCCCGCCGCACCCTGACCGCGGCCGCCCGCGCGGCGGCCAAGCGCACCCGGCGCGCGGAGGACCCGCGGCACCGCGAGAGCGTCGACGGGCCGCCGGACGAGCGGATCTCCGGGCGCACCGTCGTGATCGAGGTCCCCGACGGCTGGGACGACCCGCCCGAGCCGTCCCCGGAGTCCCCGGAACCGCACGAGTCGGTCGAATCGGCCGAGTCGTCCGAGCCGGTCGAGTCCTCCGAGTCGTCCGAGTCCGCCGAGGAGCGACCGGTCAGGAGGTGGCGGAGGCTGCCCACCGTCGTGCTCGGCCTCCTCCTCGCGGCCGGCCTCGTCGCGGTGGCCGTGCTCGGGTGGCAGTACCGGGAAGGGCTTCGCACCCAGGACGCGCGGGGCCAGGCCCTTGCGGCCGCGCGCAAGGCGGCGCCGGTCGTGCTGTCGTACGACTACCGGCATCTGGACCGGGACTTCGCCCGGGCCCGCGCCCATCTGACCGGGGACTTCCGCGAGGAGTACGGGAAGACCACCAGGACCGTGGTCGCGCCGACCGCCGAGAAGTACCGCGGGGTGGTGAAGGCGACGGTCGTGGAACCGCCGGGCGGCGGCACCCCGGCGGCGTCGGTCGTGTCGGCCTCGCCGGACCGGGTCGTGGTGCTGCTGTTCGTCAACCAGGTCACCCGGAGCACCCAGGTCTCCGCGCCCCGCCTGGACCTGAACCGGGTGCGGATGACCCTCACCCGCACCTCCGACGGCTGGAAGGTCAGCGCCGTCGACGCCCTCTGATCAGCCCGTACCTCTGCGCCCCCGCGCCGCCCGCGCGGGGGCGCTTTTTCGCGTGCGCTCTTGACAGTCCTTCCCCACCACAGGCAATCTTCCATTAAGCAGAAATGAACTTCCGCAATACGAAATATAGATACGGAACACCGAGGGAAGGGAGCGCCGCCGCGATGGGATTCGCAGACCAGCGCTTCAACGTCAACCTGTCGATCCTCTTCACGGAACTCCCGCTCCTGGAGCGCCCCGCGGCCGCCGCCGCGGCCGGCTTCACCGCGGTCGAGCTGTGGTGGCCCTGGGTCGACTCACCCACCCCCGAGCGGTCCGAGCTCGACGCCCTGAGGAAGGCCGTCGAGGACGCGGGCGTACAGCTCACGGGCCTGAACTTCTACGCCGGTCAGCTCCCGGGCCCGGACCGCGGCGCCCTGTCGATCCCGGGTGAGGAGTCGGAGCGCTTCCGCGCCAACATCGACGTGGCGGCGGACTTCGCCCAGTCCCTCGGCTGTACGGCTCTCAACGCGCTGTACGGCAACCGCGTCGAGGGCGTGGACCCGGCCGAGCAGGACGCGCTCGCGCTGGAGAACCTGGCCCTCGCGGCCCGGGCCGCCGACCGGATCGGCGCGATCCTGCTGATCGAGGCGCTGAACCGGCCCGAGTCGCCGCTGTACCCGCTGGTGAGCGCACCCGCCGCCGTCGGGGTCGTGGACAAGGTCAACGACGCGACCGGCCTCGGCAACGCGAAGTTCCTGATGGACCTGTACCACCTGGCCATGAACGGTGAGGACCTGCCGGCCGTCATCGAGCGGTACGCGGCCAGGACCGGCCACGTCCAGATCGCCGACAGCCCCGGCCGCGGCGCCCCCGGCACCGGTGTGCTGCCCCTGGAGGACCTCCTCGACCGGCTCCGCAAGGCCGGTTACGACGGCTGGGTCGGCCTGGAGTACAAGCCGGGCGACCGCCCGAGCGCGGAGGCCTTCGACTGGCTGCCCCGCGAGGCGCGCGCCGCCGCCCGTTGAATTCCGAGAACCGCAGTGAGAAAGAGGCACCCCGCATGACCCTTCGACTTCCCAAGATCGCCTGGATCGGCCTCGGCATCATGGGCTCCCCCATGTCCGAGAACCTGATCAAGGCGGGTTACGACGTCACCGGCTACACCCTGGAGCGGGAGAAGCTGGACCGCCTGGCCGCCGCCGGCGGCACCGCCGCCTCCTCGATCGCCGAGGCCGTGCGCGACGCCGACGTCATCATCACGATGGTGCCCGCGTCCCCGCAGGTGGAGGCCATCGCGTACGGCCCGGACGGCATCCTGGAGAACGCGAAGTCCGGCGCCCTGCTGATCGACATGTCCTCGATCACCCCGCAGACCTCCGTCGACCTGGCCGCGGCCGCCAAGGACAAGGGCATCCGGGTCCTCGACGCCCCGGTGTCCGGCGGCGAGGCGGGCGCCATCGAGGCCGTACTGTCGATCATGGTGGGCGGTGAGCAGGCCGACTTCGACTACGCCAAGCCGATCTTCGAGGCGCTGGGCAAGACCATCGTGCTGTGCGGTCCGCACGGCTCCGGCCAGACCGTGAAGGCGGCCAACCAGCTGATCGTCGCCGTGAACATCCAGGCGTGCGCCGAGGCCGTGGTCTTCCTGGAGAAGTCGGGCGTCGACCTGAGGGCGGCGCTGGACGTCCTCAACGGCGGGCTCGCGGGCTCCACCGTGCTGACCCGCAAGAAGGACAACTTCCTCGACCGCGACTTCAAGCCGGGCTTCCGTATCGACCTGCACCACAAGGACATGGGCATCGTCACGGACGCCGCCCGCAACGTCGGCGCGGCCCTGCCCGTCGGCGCCGTGGTCGCCCAGCTGGTGGCGTCCCTGCGCGCGCAGGGCGACGGCGGCCTGGACCACTCGGCCCTGCTGCGGGCCGTGGAGCGCCTGTCGGGCGCCCAGGTCTGACCGGCCCCTCCGGACCCCGGGCGGCGCCGCCGCTGACACCTGTCCTGTCGCGCCCAAAGGGGCGGCGCCGCCCGGAACCCCCACCCGAAACTTCAACAAACTGTTGACGCCCAGATCGTCCCGAACCTAGGCTCCCCGCAAGCGGAAGCTCCACAAAGCGGAAGTCGTCTTCCACAGACTGCCGCTGCCCCTCGTACGGAAGGTCACGATGTCGAAGCGCGTGTTCACCGCGGGAACACTCACTACGGAGTCCGGCGCCCCGGTCGCAGACAACCAGAACTCCGCCACCGCAGGCGTCGGCGGACCGCTTCTGCTCCAGGACCAGCACCTGCTGGAGAAGCTCGCGCGCTTCAACCGCGAGCGCATCCCGGAGCGCGTGGTGCACGCCCGTGGCTCCGGCGCGTGCGGCCACTTCGAGGTGACCGACGACGTCACCGGCCACACCCACGCCGACTTCCTGAGCGAGATCGGCAAGCGCACCGAGGTCTTCGTGCGCTTCTCCACCGTGGCCGACTCCCTCGGCGGCGCGGACGCGGTGCGCGACCCGCGCGGTTTCGCGGTGAAGTTCTACACGCGGGAAGGCAATTACGACCTCGTCGGGAACAACACCCCGGTGTTCTTCATCAAGGACCCGATCAAGTTCCCGGACTTCATCCACTCGCAGAAGCGCGACCCGTTCACCGGCCGTCAGGAGCCGGACAACGTCTGGGACTTCTGGGCCCACTCCCCCGAGGCCACACACCAGGTGACCTGGCTGATGGGCGACCGCGGCATCCCGGCGTCGTACCGCCACATGAACGGCTACGGCTCGCACACCTACCAGTGGACCAACAGCGAGGGCGAGGCCTTCTTCGTCAAGTACCACTTCAAGACGAACCAGGGCATCCGCTGCCTGTCCACCGAGCAGGCCCAGGAGATCGCGGGCAAGGACCCCAACTCCCACCAGACGGACCTGCTCCAGGCCATCGAGCGCGGGGTGCACCCGTCCTGGACGCTCTACGTCCAGATCATGCCGGCGGCCGAGGCGGCCGACTACCGCTTCAACCCCTTCGACCTGACGAAGGTCTGGCCGCACGCCGACTACCCGCTGCGGCGGGTCGGCCGCCTGGTGCTGGACCGCAACCCGGACAACGTCTTCGCCGAGGTCGAGCAGGCCGCGTTCTCCCCGAACAACTTCGTGCCGGGCATCGGCCCGTCCCCCGACAAGATGCTCCAGGGCCGCCTGTTCGCCTACGCGGACGCCCACCGCTACCGCCTGGGCGTCAACCACACCCAGCTGCCCGTCAACGCCCCGAAGGCGGTCCCCGGCGGCACGAACAACTACGGCCGCGACGGCTTCATGGCGCTGAACTCCCAGGGCCGCCACGCCAAGAACTACGAGCCGAACTCCTACGACGGCCCGGTCGAGACGGGCCGCCCCCTGTCGGCCCCGCTGGCGGTCAGCGGGTGGACCGGCACCCACGTGGCCCCGCTCCACACCAAGGACGACGACTTCTTCCAGGCGGGCGAGCTGTACCGGCTGATGTCCGAGGAGGAGAAGAAGCGCCTGGTCGCGAACATCGCCGGCGGCCTGTCCCAGGTCTCCCGCGACGACGTGATCGAGAAGAACCTCGCCCACTTCCACGCCGCCGACCCCGACTACGGCAAGCGCGTGGAGGAGGCGGTCCACGCCCTGCGCGAGGACTGAACCCCCCGCTCGCGTACGGGACTTGGCGGGGAGGTCAAGACCGTACGCGCAGCCCGCGTGACCTGGTGCGGCCCGGATGAGGGGTGGCCGTCCAGGGCACCGCGGGCCCGGTGCGGACCGCGGCGGCGTGCGAGCCAGTGCGGTGGTGAAGGTCCCGGCCCTCCTTCTTCGACCTGAGGGAAGGAGGCCCCGGCTCCGTCGCAGCCGCCGCGGTCCCAGCCCCACCCGAAGACCCCGTCCGGCGGCGCGAACGTCCTGTCGCGCCCAGCCTCGCGCTGTCGGACGGCCAGACCCGGCGAGCGCCGGATGCGGACGGTCCCGCATCCGGCGCTCCTCGGCGTCTCCATCGAGCGGCAGGGCGGCGGCCCGGACGACTGGCCGGGGCCGTTGGAGCACCACGAGCCCTGACCGAGCGGTACGACGCCGCCTACGCCACCGGTCGTACACCCCCTACGGAACCCTCAAATCAACCTCTGAACCCGGCGCAAGGGGCTTCAACAGCCCCCACCCGCGGGCACATTCTCGGTCACACGGGGCCCGCCGGCACGGGGGCGGCGGGCCCCGCCGACGGGGGAACGGGGCCGGGCCCGGCACGGGGGAAACGGGGCCCGGTCCCCGTAACGGGGCGGGGCCCGGTCCCACCACGGGGGAGGGACCGGGCCCCGGACGAGGACGAGGCGCCCGGGCTGCGGATGAGGATGGAACCGGTCCCGGACGACGGGGACCGGCCGGCGTCCCACAGACCGGTGCGACGTGACGGCGTTCCCCGCCCGGCACACGACCCACGGCAACGGCCCTCAGGATCGGGGATCTCATGAGCGGCGGCACACGCGACACCACGGCCCGGTTGCGACCGCACGAGCTCGCACTCCTGCGCGGTGGTCCGCGCGCCGCCGTGACGGTCGCCGTGGCCGCCCTGTATCTGCGAGGCGCCGTCGAGGCGGGCCGGCCGGGCACGATACGGGTCGCGCAGGCGGCCCCGGGAGGGGACCCGGCACCCGGCACCACACCCGCGGGCCGCTCCCTGCCCCCGCTCCCGCCCCTGACGGACGCGGTGCTCGCGTCCCTCCAGGAGCCCGCGGGCATACGGGAGTTGGTGAAGCGTCCGGACGTCCGCGTGGCGGTGGCCGAGACGCGTGTCGGTCTCGCGGAGGCCGGACTGCTGAGGTTCCCGCTGCTCGGCCCGACGCGCGCCGCCCGCCGCCTGGTACGGGCCCTGCGCGAGCGGCACCCGCCGCCCACGAGCAGGCGTGGCCTGACGGAGCACGACAAGCTGCTGGCCGTCGCGCTGCACGGCGAGGCGGCCCTGAAGGTGGTCGTGCCGCGCTTCGCCCTCCGGGCGGGTCTGACGGCCCGGGTCGAGGTGGCGGACAAGGGGCTCCTGCGGCACTCCCCGCGCGCCGGCATGGGAGGCGGCGGCTCCCCTTCCACCGCCCACTTCTGCGGCAGCGGCGGAGGCGGAGGCGGTGGCGCGGACTGAGCATGCCGAAGAGCGGCCCGTCCCCTCGACTCGGGACAGGCCGCTCCGGCCGCTCACACCCCCGTACGCGTCAGACCTTCAGCGTCTTGATCGACGTCGGCGCGTGCCCCGGCTCGGTCGCGAGCTCCTCGAACTCCACGACGTTGCCGATGTCGTTGGTCGTCGACATGGAGATGTTGGTGACGCGCTCCAGGATCGCCTCGACGACGACCGGGACCTGGTACTCGGCGGCGAGCTTCTTCGCCTGCTCGAAGGCCGCGCCCAGTTCGTTCGGGTCGGTCACCCGGATCGCCTTGCAGCCCAGGCCCTCGGCGACCCTCACGTGGTCGACGCCGTAGACGCCGAGCTCGGGCGCGTTGATGTTCTCGAACTCCAGGTTGACCTGGAAGTCGATGTCGAACGCCCGCTGCGCCTGCCGGATCAGCCCCAGGTAGGAGTTGTTGACGAGGACGTGGACGTACGGGATCTTGTGCTGCGCGCCGACCGCCAGTTCCTCGATCATGAACTGGAAGTCGTAGTCGCCGGAGAGGGCGACCACGCAGGCCTCCGGGTCGGCCTTCGCCACGCCCAGCGCCGCCGGGATGGTCCAGCCTAGCGGGCCCGCCTGGCCGCAGTTGATCCAGTGGCGCGGCTTGTAGACATGCAGCATCTGGGCGCCGGCGATCTGGGACAGGCCGATGGTCGAGACGTACCGGGTCTCGGGGCCGAAGGCCTTGTTCATCTCCTCGTAGACGCGCTGCGGCTTGATCGGGATGTCGTCGAAGTGCGTACGGCGCTGGAGCGTCGCCTTCTTCTCCTGCGCGGCCGCCGCCCAGGCGGAGCGGTCGGGCAGCTCGCCGGCCGCCTTCAGTTCCTTCGCCACCTCGACGAACAGCTCCAGGGCCGCCTTCGCGTCGGAGGCGATGCCGTAGTCGGGGGCGAAGATCTTGCCGATCTGGGTGGGTTCGATGTCGACGTGGACGAAGGTCCGGCCCTGGGTGTACACGTCGATGCGGCCCGTGTGTCGGTTGGCCCAGCGGTTGCCGATGCCGAGGACGAAGTCGGACTCCAGGAAGGTCGCGTTGCCGTAGCGGTGCGAGGTCTGCAGGCCGACCATGCCGGCGTTCAGCTCGTGGTCGTCGGGGAGGACGCCCCAGCCCATGAGGGTCGGGACGACCGGCGTACCGGTCAGCTCCGCGAACTCGACGAGGAGGTCGGCGGCGTCGGCGCTGATGATGCCGCCGCCGGCCACGATCAGCGGGCGCTCGGAGGCGTTCAGCATCCCGATCGCCTTCTCGATCTGGGCGCGGGTCGCGGCGGGCTTGTAGACCGGGAGCGGTGCGTACGTCTCCGGGTCGAACTCGATCTCCGTCAGCTGGACGTCGATCGGCAGGTCGATGAGGACCGGGCCGGGGCGGCCGGAGCGCATGAGGTGGAAGGCCTGCTGGAAGACGCCGGGGACCTGGGCGGCCTCCAGGACGGTCACGGCCATTTTCGTGACCGGCTTGGCGATCGAGGCGATGTCGACGGCCTGGAAGTCCTCCTTGTGGATCACGGCGGTCGGAGCCTGGCCCGTGATGCAGAGGATGGGGATGGAGTCGCCGGTCGCGGAGTACAGGCCGGTGATCATGTCGGTGCCGGCGGGACCGGAGGTGCCGATGCAGACGCCGATGTTGCCCGGGTGGGTGCGGGTGTAGCCCTCGGCCATGTGGGAGGCGCCCTCGACGTGGCGGGCGAGGGTGTGGGTGATGCCGCCGGAGGCCTTGAGCGCCGCGTAGAAGGGGTTGATCGCCGCGCCGGGGACACCGAACGCGTCGGTGACGCCCTCACGCTTGAGGATCTCAACTGCCGCGCGGGCAGCGGTCATTCGAGCCATCGAGTACTCCTGCTTCGACTGCTTCGGCTGTCGGATCAGCACTCCCGTCGCGCCCCGCGGTGAGCTTTTCCGTATAGCGGAAAGTATTTTCTACGATCTGGAATGAATGTAGGTGGGGTGGGCGAAGGCCGTCAAGGGACGGACAAGCGGCGGACAAGCGGCGGCTCCCTGGAGGACGATGGATCCGCTGTCCTCAGGTGACGCCGTCCTGGAGTGGGCCATGTCCGAGAGCGTGCCGGTGCACTGCCCGGCCTGCCGGCGCGAGCACCGCTACGCGGCACCGGCGTATCCGTGTGCGTGCGGAGCACGGGCGGACCTGCCGGTCGCCACCTTCCGCTCGAACATGATCCTCGCGCACAGCCGGTACCGCGGGCAGCTCAACGTGCCCGACATGTTCAGCCGCCTGCTGTTCAGCGTCCTCGCCACCGGCATCGCCCCACGTTCCTTCTACCGCACCGACGGCGACGGCAGCGCCCCTCGGGCCCACTACGACGGCCTGCCCGTGGACTTCACCGCCGCCGCCGTGGCCGCCCTGGGAGGCGCGCAGCCCGCCGCGGAGTACCGGACGTTCAGTCTCGTCAACCCGCACGACGACGGCATCTCGCTCGACACCTTCGTGGACTGGCTCGCCGACGCGGGCCACCGCATCGAGCGGGTGGACGGCTACGAGGACTGACTGGTCCGGTTCGAGGCGGCGATGCGCGCACTCCCCGAGGCCCAGCGGCAGTACTCGGTCCTGCCGCTCCTGCACGGGTTCCGGCAGCCCGAGGAACCGGTCCGCGGGTCCGTCATCCCCTCCGACCGGTTCCGCTCCGCGGTCCGGGAGGCCGGAGTGGGCCCGGAGCGGGACATCCCCCACATATCGCCCTCACTCCTCCAGAAGTACGCCACCGATCTGCGGCAGCTGACGTCCGTGTGACCCGACTACCGTGACCGGACCGCCCACCGCCGGGCCCGTTCGCCGCGCCCGGCGCCGGGTGGCCGGCTAGCCGTCCCCCTCCGGGAGGGCGTACCTCTCCCGCAGCTCCACCTTGCGCACCTTCCCGGACACCGTCATCGGGAAGGAGTCGAGGATCCGCAGCCTGCTCGGGACCTTGTAGTGCGCCAACCGGCCGTCGCAGTACGCGCGCAGTTCCTCCAGCGTCGGCGGGTCGGCCGGGTCGCGCGGGATGACGCAGGCCAGCACCTCCTCGCCGTACCGCTCGTGCGGCACGCCCACGACCTGCACGTCCTGGATCCCCGGATGGCCGTAGAGGAACTCCTCGATCTCGCGCGGGTAGATGTTCTCCCCGCCCCGGATGATCATGTCCTTGATGCGGCCGACGATCTCGACGTATCCGTCCTCGCGCATCACCGCGAGGTCGCCGGTGTGCATCCAGCGGCCGGCGTCGATGGCCTCGGCGGTCTTCTCCGGTTCGTTCCAGTAGCCGAGCATCACGCTGTAGCCGCGGGTGCACAGCTCACCTGCCGTGCCGCGCGGCTGGGTCACTCCGGTCGCCGGGTCGACGATCTTGACCTCGATGTGCGGCAGGACCCGGCCGACGGTGCCGGTGCGGTGCTCCAGATCGTCGTCCATGCGGGTCTGGAGCGAGACGGGGGACGTCTCGGTCATGCCGTAGCAGATGGAGACCTGCTCCATGTGCATCTCGGCGACCACCCGTTTCATCACCTCCACCGGGCAGGGCGAGCCCGCCATGATGCCCGTGCGCAGGGAGGTGAGGTCGTACGACGCGAAGTCGGGGAGGTTCAGCTCCGCGATGAACATGGTCGGGACGCCGTACAGGGACGTGCACCGCTCCCGCTGGACGGCCTCCAGCGTGGCCTTCGCATCGAAGGAGGGGGCCGGGATGACGATGCAGGCGCCGTGCGAGGTGGCCGCCAGATTGCCCATCACCATGCCGAAACAGTGGTAGAACGGCACCGGGACGCACACCCGGTCATTCTCCGTGTAGCCGATCATCTCCCCCACGAAATAGCCGTTGTTGAGGATGTTGTGGTGGGAGAGCGTGGCGCCCTTCGGGAAGCCGGTCGTGCCCGAGGTGTACTGGATGTTGACGGGGTCGTCGCAGGACAGCTCCTCGTACCGCGCGTCGGGCGCGGCCCGGCCCAGCAGTTCCTCCCAGCTCGGGTCGCCGAAGTACACGACCTCGCGCAACCGCGGGCAGTCACCCCGTACTTGCTCGGCCATCGCCCGGTAGTCGCTGGTCTTGTGGCGGAGTGAGGCGAAGAGCAGGGAGACGCCGGCCTGCTTGAGGACGTACTCGACCTCGTGGGTGCGGTACGCCGGGTTGATGTTCACCATGATCGCGCCGATGCGGGCGGTGGCGTACTGGACGAGCACCCACTCGGGACAGTTCACCGCCCAGATCCCGACCCGGTCGCCCTTGGCCACCCCCTTCGCGAGCAGTCCGCGCGCCACCTCGTCCACGGCGGCGCCGAACTCGGCGTACGTCCAGCGCCGCCCGGAGGGCACGTCGACCAGTGCCTCGCGGTCGGGGTGGGCGGCGACGGCCCGGTCGAGGCTGGCGCCGATGGTGTCGCCGAGGAGCGGGACCTCGCTGGTGCCGTGGGTGTAGGAGGTCACCGGAAGTCCTCCTCGCGGTACTCGTTCCCGGAGCCCGCAGCCGTGGCCTCGCGCAGCTCGATACGGCGGATCTTGCCGGAGACGGTCTTGGGCAGGTCACCGAACTCCAGGCGGCGGATGCGCTTGTACGGCGCGAGGACCTCGCGGGAGTGCTCGAACAGCACCTTCGCGGTGTCGGAGCCCGGCTCCCAGCCGTCCGCCAGCACGACGTACGCCTTGGGCACGGCAAGGCGCAGCTCGTCCGGGGCGGGCACCACGGCCGCCTCGGCGACCGCCTCGTGCTCCAGCAGGGCGCTCTCCAGCTCGAAGGGGCTGATCTTGTAGTCGGAGGCCTTGAAGACATCGTCGGCTCGCCCGACATAGAAGACATATCCGTCTTCGTCGCGGCGTCCGATGTCGCCGGTGCGGTAGTAGCCGCCGGCCATCGCCTCCGCCGTACGGTCCGCGTCGCCGTGGTAGCCGGTCATCAGGCCCACCGGCCGGTCGGACAGGTCGAGGGCGATCTCCCCCTCCTCGGCGCCCGGCGCGCCCGTCACCGGGTCGAGGAGTACGACGCGGTAGCCGGGGCTGGGCCGTCCCATGGAGCCGGTCTTGAGCGGCTGGCCGGGGCTGTTGGCGATCTGCACGGCGGTCTCGGTCTGTCCGAAGCCGTCCCGGATGGTCACGCCCCACGCCCGGCGGACCTGCTCGATGACCTCCGGGTTGAGCGGCTCACCGGCGGCGACCACCTCGCGCGGGGGCGTGCGCAGCTGGCTGAGGTCGGCCTGGATGAGCATGCGCCACACGGTCGGCGGCGCGCAGAAGGTGGTGACACCCGCCCGGTCCATCTCCGCCATCAGCCGGGCGGCGTCGAAGCGCGTGTAGTTGTGGAGGAAGACCGTCGCCTCGGCGTTCCACGGGGCGAAGAGGTTGGACCAGGCGTGCTTGGCCCAGCCCGGCGAGGAGATGTTCAGGTGCACGTCGCCGGGCCTGAGGCCGATCCAGTACATGGTCGCCAGATGCCCGACGGGATACGACACGTGGGTGTGCTCGACCAGCTTGGGGCGGGCCGTGGTGCCCGAGGTGAAGTACAGCATCAGCGGATCGTCGGCCAGGGTCGGGCCGTCGGGCGCGAAGCCGGCGGGGGCGTCGTACGCCTCCTCGTACGGCAGCCAGCCCTCGGGCGCGCCGCCGACCGCGATACGGGTGTAGGCGCCGGGCACCTCGTCGAACTTGGCGGTGTCCCCGGCCCGTACGACGACGTGCCGGACCCGGCCCCGCTCGACGCGGTCACGCAGGTCGGCGGGGCCGAGCAGCGGGGTGGCCGGGATGACGACGGCGCGCAGCTTCATCGCGGCGAGCGCGGTCTCCCACAGCTCCGCCTGGTTGCCGAGCATGACGAGGACGCGGTCCTCGGCGGTGACCCCGCGGTCGCGCAGCCAGTTCGCGACCCGGTCGGAGCGGTCGGACAATTCGGCGAAGGACAGGCGGGTCTCGGAGCCGTCCTCCTCGACGATGTGCAGGGCGGTGCGGTCGTTCCCGTCCGCGATCACGTCGAACCAGTCGAGCGCCCAGTTGAACTCCTGCGGGCGCGGCCAGGCGAAGCCTTCGCAGGCGGTGGCGTAGTCCTCGCGGTGTTCCAGCAGGAAGTCCCGCGCCCTGCGGAAGAGCTCCGTCGCCGTCGTCATCTCTGTCCTCCTCGGTACCGGACCATTGCCGGGCGGCTCCCCGCCATCGTGTAATCCGTGATGCGGGTCTCACTACCCCCGAACGGGGGTGTGTGCGGCAGGACAGCCGCGGGGAAAGGGCGAGCGGGTGACGGCCGAAGCGGTGGAGATACGGAACGCACTGGCACGCCTGCGGCGTTCCACCGGACTCCCGGTCGCCTTCGGCGGCCTGCTGGAGGCCGGTCGGCAGCAGATACGCATCAGCGAACTCGACGGCACGGCGACGCACGCGCTCAGGTCGCTGGCGGTGACCTCCGGCAACGGGCTGGGCGGCAAGGCGGTGGCGCTCGCCCGGCCCTGCGTGGTGACGGACTACTCGTCGTCGCGGCAGATCAGCCACGAGTACGACGCCCCGGTCGCCGCGGAGGGGCTGCGGTCGGTGCTGGCGGTACCCGTCGTCGTACGGCGCCGGGTGCGCGGTGTGCTGTACGGCGCCCTGCGCACGGCCCAGCCTCTGGGCGACCGCACACTCGACGCCGCCGTCGAGGCAGCGCGGGACGTGGAGCGGGCGCTGGTCGTACGGGACGAGGCGCGGGAGGCGCTCGGTGCGGCGCGGGCCGAGCAGGTGCGGGAGGCGCACGCGGCCCTGCGGGCCCTGGCGCAGCGGATCGCCGACCCGCAGGTGCGGGCCGAACTCCTCGACGCGTGCGCGCTGCTGACCGAACAGCCGACGGCGACGGTCCGGCTGGCTCCCCGCGAGGTCGACGTGCTGGCGTGTGTCGCGACGGGGGCGACCAACGCGGCCGTCGCCGAACGGCTGGGAGTGACCGCCGAGACCGTGAAGGGGTACCTTCGGTCGGCCATGCGGAAGCTGGGGGCCCGGACCCGTGGGGAGGCCGTCGTCGCCGCGCGCAGGGCAGGCTGGTTGCCGTAGCCCTGAGGTGCTTCTATTCGCTCAGGCACGCTTTGAATTTCGTCCTGCCTCACCCGCTGTCGTTTCCCTCACCACAGCGTCCGTCCGAAATTCAATGAGTTGTTGCCTAATATTGGCCAGGACACGACACAGGAGGGGAGCGGTGACCGTGCGACGGGACTTCCAGGAGCCTGCCAGGAGCCGCCCCGACCTGGTCATCGGCCGGGAAGACCTGTTCACCACGGCGCGTGAGCAGCTCGGCCGAGGCGGCAGTGTGCTGCTCCACGGCCCCGCGGGAATTGGAAAGTCGACCGTGCTGCGGGCACTGGCGGCGGATTACGCCGGTACGGCACGGATCGTCCTGCGCTGCTCGGCCACTGAGTCCGAATCCCATCTGCCGTTCCTGGCCCTGGCCGATCTGTTCGGCCTGGTCCTGGACGAGGTGTCCGGCAAGCTGCCCGCCGCCCAGCGCACCGCCCTGGAGTCGGCGCTCACCGGCCGCGGCGAGTCCACCCTCCAGCGCGACGGGCTGGCGCTGCGGCTGGCCGTGCTGTCGGCGCTGCGCGCGCTCGCCGCCGACGGCCCCGTCCTCCTGGTCGCCGACGACCTGCAGTGGCTGGATTCGGCCAGCGCCGAACTGCTCGGTTTCGCCGCCCGCCGCCTGGGCGACACCCCCGTCCAGCTGCTGTGCGCGGTGCGCACCAAGGACGAGGAGTACGACCGTCATCTGCGGGCCTCCCCGCCGGACACCCTCGCCGTGCGGCTGGGCCCACTGACCCGCACCCAGGTCTCCGCGCTGCTCGACCACCGCGGCTACACCGGCCTGTCCCGCTCCACGGTCCGTGACATCCACCGCACCAGCGGCGGCAACCCGCTGTTCGCCCTGGAACTGGGCCGTGCCCTGGCCGAGAGCCCCGCCCGGCCCCGGCCCGGTGATCCGCTGCCGGTGCCCACCTCGCTGCGGGCCCTGGTGCTCAACCGCCTGGAGATGCTGTCGGACGAGGCGCGCCGCACCCTCCTGGTGGCCAGCGCGGGCGCCCGCCCCACCCTGGCCCTGCTGCACGCGGCCGGCCGGGACAACGCCGAGGCCGAGACCGCCCAGGCCGCCGCGCTGGGGCTGCTCGCGACGGAGCCGGAGGGACCGGCCGTACGGTTCGCGCATCCGCTGATCTCGGCCGCGCTGTACGCGGAGGCCCCGGCGCAGGAGCGCAGGGCCGCGCACGCCGCGCTGTCCACGGCCGCCTCGGACCCGATCGAGCGGGCCCGGCACCTGGCTCTGGCGACCAGCGGCACCCACCCGGAGGTGGCGGCCCGGCTCGCGGAGGCCGCCGCGCTGGCCCGGGACCGCGGGGCCCCGTCGGTGGCCGCCTCGCTCGGGCTGCTCGCCGCCGGGCACACCCCCGCCGACAGCACGCCGGGCCCCGACGAGCGGCGGCTGCAGGCCGCCGAGGACGCGATCACCGCCGGTGAGGTGGACCTCGCCCGGGACATCGCCCGGGACGTGCTGACCCGGGCCACGGTGCCCGCGGAGCGGGTGCGGGCCTGGATGGTGGTCATCGAGGCCGCCGGGCAGGCCCTCGGCGAGGTCGACGCCGTCTTCCCTCAGGTGCTGGCCGACGCGGGCGACGACCCGCGGCTGCTCGCCCTGGTCCACTACCAGCTGGCCTGGCGCGGCCTGGTCGTGGAGGGCGACTTCGCCGAGGCCCGGCAGGAGGCCGCCCACGCCGCCGAGCTGGCCGCGCGCGGCGAGGACCGGCGCACCGAGCTCATGGCGCTCGCCTTCCAGGCCTCCACCGAAACCCTGATGGGACACCCGGACGCCCCCGCGACCATCAAACGGGCACTGAAGGAACCCCAGGACCCGTACGTGGCGTGCCACCACAACGGCGTCGGCTCCGCCCGGTTCCGCTGGCTGATCATGAGCGACCGGCTGCCCGAGGCCCGGGCCACCATCACCGCGCTGCTGCGCGAGGCCCGGCGGCGCGGCATGGTCGAGAGCGAGGTGCACTTCCTGCGCTGCCTCGCCGACACCGAACTGCGCTTCGGGCACTGCGGCCGGGCCCTCGACCTCGCCCACGAAAGCCTGCGCCTGGCCCGGGACTGCGGCATCGGCGAGGGCGCCTCGGCGATGCTCACCTCCCTCGCCGAGGCCTCGGCCGGGGACGTGGACCGGGCGCTGGCCCTGGCCCGGGAGGCCGCGGACCACGCCGAGGTGGACGGCGACCAGATGTACCTCTCCCGCGCCCTGGCCGCGCTCGGCTACGCCCAGTTGGTGGCCGGGGACCCGGCGGGCGCGGTCCGCTCGCTGCGCCGGGTGCGGGAACTGGAGTACGGCCTGGGCATCACCGACCCGGCGCGCGGCCGCTGGCAGGGCGACCTCGCCGAGGCCCTGGTGCGGATCGGCGAGCCCGGCGAGGCACAGGACGTCATCGACGTCACGCGCGTGCACGCGCTGCGGCTGGGCCGGGAGAGCGTGCTGGCCGTCCTCGACCGGGCCGAGGCGCTGGTCCGCGCGGCACGCGGACAGCAGGAGGCCGCGCTCGCCCAGCTGACGTCGGCTCAGGACCGGCTCGCCAGGCTCGGCTACGGCCTGGAGGAGGCACGGGCCGCTTTCGCACAGGCCCGGTTGCGCACCAGGCGGCCGGGACCGACCACCTACGACGAGGCGGCGCGGCTGTTCCGGCGCTGCCGCGCGCTGCCCTGGCTGCGCCAGGTCGACCAGGCCGCCGCGGCCGGTCCCGCCGAACCGGCCGCCGTGCCCACCCCCACGCTCGACGCCCTGGAGGGCCTGGCCTCGATGGAGCGTCAGGTCGCCGCGCTGGTGATGGAGGGCGCCACCAACCGGGAGATCGCCGGGCGGCTGTTCATCAGCGTCAAGACCGTCGAGGCGACGCTCACCCGGGTCTATCGCAAGCTCGGGATCCGATCGCGGGTCGACATCGTCAGACTGGCGGCGGGGCGCCGCGGGGACTGAGCCCGGGGCGGTCCTGCCGACCGCGGTGAGCCCCACGAGGGTGTACCGACGGCACGGTTTCAGCCAGGGCGCCCGGGGGTGGTGACGGCGCGGGTTTGCCGAGGGCGACCGAGGGTTTTCCCTGCCCAACTCCCTTAGGGGGTTCCCTCATTGGGAGCCCGTGCGCCCGGTCCTAGCGTAAGGGCGTGCCGCTCGCCGGGCACACGGGGGTCCCTCCCGAGACCCCCGGTGCACCACCCCCCACCCGCGCGACCCCCCACCGGCAATCCGATGAGGAGACTCATGTTCGGGCTCACCCGTGCCAAGAAGGCCGCCGCCCTCGCCGCGGCGACCGCTGCCGCCGCCGCGACCGCGCTGCTCACCGCCCCCGCCGCCGTCGCCGCGCCGCAGCCCATAGTCGGCGGCACGACGACCACCGCGAGTGCGTACCCCTACGTCATGCAGATCACGAACGCCTCGCAGAGCCAGTTCTGCGGCGGCACCCTGGTGTCCCCGACCAAGGTGGTCACGGCCGCGCACTGCATGGTCGGCAGAACCACGAGCAACACCCGTGTCGTCGGCGGCCGCACGTACCGCAACGGCACGGACGGCACCGTCAGCCAGGTCAGCCGCATCTGGATCCACCCGAACTACACCACGGCCACCCGGGGCGAGGACGTCGCCGTGCTGACGCTGTCGACGCCGATGCCGTACACGACGGTGAAGTACGTGTCGTCCTCGGACACCTCCGTGTACGCGGCCGGCACCACCGCCCGCATCCTCGGCTGGGGCACCACGTCCTCGGGCGGCTCCTCCTCCAACCAGCTGCGCACCGCGACCGTGCCGATCGTGTCCGACTCCAGCTGCGGCAGCTCGTACGGCTCCTCCTTCGTGCGCAGCGAGATGGTGTGCGCCGGATACACCTCCGGCGGCGTGGACACCTGCCAGGGCGACAGCGGCGGTCCCCTGATCATCGGGGGCGTCCTGGCAGGGATCACTTCCTGGGGCGAGGGCTGCGCCCAGGCCGGTTACCCGGGCGTCTACACCCGGCTGACCACCTTCTCGAGCCTGGTGACCGCGCAGGTCAACTCGTAGGCGAGAGGGACCAGCAGTATCCGAAGGACTCCTGAGTATCCCTCAGGTGCAGTGCCAGGGGGCGCTGCGGGCCTCCACGAGCGGCCCGCAACGCCCCCTTTCCATGCGCGCCCATGGCCGCGACCGGTTCGCTGCTGTTTCAATCGGCGGCGGATGGGAGTGATGCACATGGTGTCCGCGGACCGTTTCCTCGCCTTCGCCGCGATGTCGCTGCTGGTGATCGTGATTCCGGGTCCCAGCGTGCTGTTCGTCATCGGCCGGGCCCTCGCCCACGGCCGCCGCACCGCCGTGGCGACCGCCCTGGGCAATGTCGTCGGCTCGTACCTGCTGGTGGTGGCGGTCGCGGTCGGGATCGGCTCGCTGGTCGAGCGGTCGGTGACGGTGTACATGGCGGTGAAGCTGGCCGGGGCCGCGTACCTCGTCTTCCTCGGCGTGCAGGCCTTCCGGCACCGCAAGGAGCTGAAGGCGGCTCAGATCAGCACCCGGCCGGCGGGACCGGCGCGCGGTGATCTCCGTACGGTCCTGGACGGCGTGCTGGTCGGTGTCACCAACCCCAAGGGCGTGGTGTTCTTCGCCGCCGTCCTGCCGCAGTTCGTGGACCACTCGGCAGGACATGTGGTGGTGCAGATGCTGCTACTGGGCCTGGTGCCGATCTCCATCGGCCTGGTCACGGACACCCTGTGGGGCCTGACCGCGTCGGCGGCCCGTACCTGGTTCGCCTGCTCCGACCGGCGCCTGTCCCTGATCGGCGGGGCGGGCGGCTGCACGATGATCGGGCTCGGCGTGACGGTGGCGGTGACGGGCCGCGCGGAGTGACCGACCGCCGCCGTCACTGCCGTACGGCACCGAGTCGTCACTGCCATACGGCACCGAGCGTCACTGCCGTACGGCACCGAACCGGATGTCGTACGACGACTCCGGGTGCAGCACCGCCAGCATCCGCTCCCCCTCGGCCGTGACCGCGTCCCGCTGGGCCTTGCTCAGCCGGCCGAAGGGCTCGATGACGAGCGCGTCCTTCTCCAGCCGCCACACCCCGGCCAGGAAGCCGTCGACGAGGAGCGTGCAGTGGACCAGGTTCCCCTGCCAGGCGCGGCCCCAGTGCTCGGGCGGGATGACGCGGGTGCGGTCGGCGTGGGACAGGAGCAGGTTGTCGAACTCCGGCAGGAAACGCGGCGGGGCCGGGGTGTCCGGGTCGGGTCGGGGAGCATTGGGAAGGTCGAACAGCTCGACACCGTGCTCGTCCCGGAAGGTCAGGAGCTGCGGGCGCAGACGCTCGAAGGCCTCGCGCAGCCGGGTCAGTCCGGCCCAGGTCTGCATGTCCTTCACCGAGGCCGGGCCGAAGGCGGCGAGGTAGCGCAGCACGACCGCGTCCGGTTCGGGGGCGGGCTCGGCGGGGCGGCCCAGCCAGTGCTCGGCGGTGGTGAGGGCGACCTGCCCGCTCCTGCCCCACAGTCCGCGCGGAGTGACCTGGACCAGGGGCAGTGTGCAGCGGGCGGCGATGCCCAGGGCCTGCGGGTCGGCGTCCGGCCACTCCTCGAGCAGGGCCTCGCGCAGCTGCTTCATGGTGCGCGGCTCGGCCTCGACGAGGTCGCGGGCGAGGGCGGCGAGCCGGTCCAGGTCCACGCCGGCGAGCCCCTTGCGGAAGATGCCGAGCTCCCGTTCCCGGGCTGGCTGCACCAGGGGCCGCAGGGTCAGGCAGTCCTCGGCGGTGTGGGTGTGGATCGTCGAGCGCAGGGTGACGATACGGACGACCGCGCGGTCGGCCATCAGCCGGGACAGCGCCTCGGGGGTGAAGCCGTCGAGGCGGGCGGCGAGCGCGTAGTACGGGGGCTTGACGTTCTGGGCCTGGAGGCCGACCAGGTGCGCGACGGCGGCCTCGGCGGACATCGGCGAGCGACGCAGGAGCAGTTGCCGGTCGAGGGTCGCGCGGTTGAGTGCGCGGGTGCCGAGCACGGCGGCGGCCGGGTGCGTGGCGCTCCGCGCCGACGTGTGCTTCGTCGCCGTCCGCTCCGTTGCCGTCCGCTTCGTCGTCGTCCGCTCCGTTGTCGTCCGCTTCGTCGTCATGCCCCGCACGCTAGTGCCGCTTGCGGCCACCTTCTGTCCGCGACTCTCACCGGACCCTGGACCGGCCCCCGTCCCGATGTCGTTTGCCCCCGTACATCCTGCTCGTCTCCCGCTCCGTGAACACACGAACGCAGGCTCGACCGAGAGGCAGCCGCGTTGCCCCAGCGACGCGCCCGCGCCGCCGTCCCGACGCATCAAGCCCCGGACGACAAGTCCAAGAACGAGGCCCCGGACGGGCCCCAGACGGACGGGACCCCGGTCGGCCGCAACCGGGTGAAGCACAAGTCCGGGAAGTCGGGCTTGCGCCGCCCCTGACCCCGCAGCAGCCGCGCGCCACGCTGATCCCGCCCCCGCGGCCCCGCAGCCCGCCGAGGTGGGCGGCGTCGTCGAGGCGGCCCTGTACCGCGACGGTGTCCGGGTCTCGGGCATGATCGGCCTGGCCCGTCCCACGGACGGTGAACGCCCCTCCCTGGCCGCGAAGTTAACTGCACCCGCTGGCGGTCGAGGATGGAGGCTCACCAGCGGCCGAAGCTGGAGCGCTACGGCGACACGCTGTTCGTCGTCCTGAGGGCCGCCCGCCACCTCGACGCTCCGGAGGAGGTCGACTTCGGCGAGCTGCACGTCTTCATCGGCCCCGACTTCGTCATCACGGTCCGCCACGGCGGGCGGCCCCGGCCTGTCGGACGTCCGCCCGGTTGTGGTGCCGGTCAGGGCGACTGCAGCCAGGACGTCGGCGGCTGTCTTCGCGAGGAGCATGGCAATCAGCGCACGGCGATCGGCGTGCCAGGCCAGGCGGGTGGCGGGAGAGGACGGTGGGCAGGCGGCGGGCAGTGGCGACGAAGGCCTCGAACTCCCGGCCTGCGAAACCCTTGTCGGCAAGGATCACCTGCCCGGCCCGGATCAGGTGGTGGTCGCGTTCCAGCAGAGCGGCCATAACCTCCCGCTCTCCGAGTTTCGGGTTGGCCAGGCACCAGGTGACGGGCATGCCCTCGGCGGTGGTGACCAGGTACAGCCGGAATCCCTAGAAGAACCGGGAGTGGCTGCGGCAGTTTCGACAGCCCCGTCCCCAGGTCCTCGTTGTTCATGACCGGGAAGACGAAGGCTCAGCCGTGGGCGGAAGGTCGGAGCTGTCCTTCATGTCGACGACGAAGAAGCAGGTTCGCCGGCCTTCCTCGGGCCCGTAGTAGGGAACCTTCACTACTCCATCGGAAGCAGACACCGTCACCGGCTGCCGAGCACCCGCCGCGCACTACTGATCACGTGGTGGGCTTCGGCGCCGTACACCGTGGACTCCCGCAGGGTGCGTCACACCTCGATCGGCATCTCCGGCGCCAACCTCCATGACAGTCAGGCCCTGCAAGCCCTGCTACGGGGGATCCCGCCGGTCCGCTCCCGCCGCGGCGCACGCCGCCGACGCCTCGCCAAGCTCCACGACGACAAGGGCTACGACGACCACCTGCGCCGCCGGCTCCGCAAGCGCGTCATCCGCCACCGCGTCGCACGCAAGGGCATCGAGTCATCGAAACGGCTCGGCCGCCACCGCTGGACGACCGAGCGCACCACGGCCTGGCTGGGCGGCTGCCGCCGCCTGCACCGTCGCTAACAAAGCCGAGCACTGCCTCGCGTTCGCCGCCATCGCCTGCACCCTCATCTGGCCACCGCAGACTCGCCAAACGAGATGAGCTCCAAGAAAGGGCGAATACACAGCTCCGAGCCCCGTGGACCGGGGCAGCCGGGTTCCAAGATGCACGTCCTGCCGAACTCGAACGGACTGCCCCTCCGCTGAACCTTTCTCGGCCATGCCGCAGCCCTGTGGTGCCACAAGCGCCTCCACTGACCATGGAGGACACGGTGTTAGTCCATTCGGTTTCAGTGAAGTGACGCGCAGCAGAGGGCGGGGGTTGGTGCGAATATGGTCCTCTCCCCCGCTCGTCCTTCTGATGGTGTCTCCGACCCACCTGCGCGCCGCCGGAGGATGCGGACGTCACTCCGTCCGCGTCGCGTCGCTCCGTGGGTACTGCCTGCCCTTGTCATCCTGATCGTCGGAGTACACCGGCGCTGGATGGCGGACGATGCGCACATCTACGTGCGTACGGTTCGGCAAGTTCTGGCCGGCAACGGACCCACCTTCAACGTGGGGGAGCGGGTGGAGGCGTCCACCGGCACCCTGTGGCAGTGGCTGCTGGTGCTCGCCGGAATGTCGGGTGTCGACATCCCCACTGCGGCCGTGTACGGCGGAGCGCTGCTCACCGCCACGGGGTTCGCGCTCGCCGGGCTGGGATGCCGACGGTTGTACTCGACCGAGGCGTGCCTGCCCCTCGGCTGTTTGGTACTGCTCGCGTTGCCGCCGGTGTGGGACTTCGCGACCTCAGGTCTGGAGACCGGGCTCACGACGTGCTGGCTGGCAGGGGCCTGGTTGCTTCTCGTTGCCCGGCCCGGGTCCTTGGGGACCTGTACCGTTCTCGGGCTGGGCCCCCTCGTGCGGCCGGACCTCGCGCTGGTGTCTGCCGTCTTCCTTGGCGCGCAGTGGCTCACCGTGAGGCCCGCAGGGCGGCAAACGCTCGTGGGCTGCGGCGCGGCGGTCGCGCTCCCCACGGCGTACGAGATCTTCCGCGCGGGCTATTATGGGTTTCTGGTGCCGCTGCCCGCGATCTCCAAGGACGCCTCCCAGAGCATGTGGGGGCGCGGTTTCGGCTACTTGGCGGACTTCACGGTTCCTTATCTGCTGTGGCTGCCCGCGGTGACGGTGCTCGCCGCCGGGCTACTGGTACGAGGCAGGCGTGCTTCGGCACCGCTCGTCCCCGTCCTCGCGCCCATCGTCGCGGGACTTCTGTCCTGGGCGTTCGTCGTCAAGGTGGGCGGGGATTTCATGCACGGCCGGATGCTCCTGCCCGGGCTGCTGCTGATGCTGTTGCCCGTCTTCATCGTCCCTGTCTCGCGTGCCGTGACGATGGCCACGATCGGTGTCGGCATGTGGGCGGCTGTGTGCGCGATCTGGATGCGCACTCCGTACGAACTGAGCGCTTGGCCTCCCGGAATCGACGACGCCCGGGCGACCACCATCCGTGCGCACGCCGCACAACATCCGGTGCACCACACGTTCGCCGGCGTCCCGTACATCGTCGCGTACAAGCACCTGGTACAACAGGCGGAGCGCGACGGTACGCCGACCCTGATGTTGCACAACACGCGGCTGAAAGCCGGCGCTCCGGGAGTCACCGGCGTGAAGGGAGTCCTCGGTTACAACGGCACTGTGGTGCCTCTCTCCGGCACTGCGATCGACCCGATCGGCCTGGCCTACCCGCTTGCCGCCCACTCAGAGCGGATCAATGGCGCCCGGCCCGGGCACGGCAAGAACCTACCGGCGGAATGGATCGTCGCCGACCGTGGTGCCAGAGGCAGTGCGCCGCGCGGACTCGACCCCGCGAAGATCGAGGCAGCTCGGCGCGCCCTGCGCTGTGGGCCCCTCGCCGAAATGCGCGCCGCCACCACGGAACCGCTCACTTTCGGCCGTTTCCTGCGTAATCTCACCGGAGCTTGGCAGCGCACCACTTTCCGCTTTCCGAACGACCCCGTACGCGCCGAGCGTGAGCTGTGTGGCCACCGCGCGGCTGAACCTGACCCAACCGCTTGAGGACACCGCACCGACGAACTGGACCGTGCCGCTGGAGAACACCGCACCACTGAAGTCGACAGGGGTGTTGTGCGAGCGCATCCTGCGGGAACGCGCCGCCCGTACGAGCATTCCGAGAGCGCACAACCTGGCGCAACGGGCACCGCGACCGCCTAGGCGACCGCGGGTGTCGGCGCTGCCTCGGCAGTCGAAGACCCCCACGGTCGTGTCTCACCGCGGACATCGCCGAGGGCACCGCCGGCACGGCCCGCAGACGCACTCGACTTGCCCACCATGACGAGCGCTCCGGGGGCCCGGTCATCATCCGGACAGGAGCAAATCCGCCCAGTCCCCGGTCACGCGTTCCAGCGAGAAGGACTCGTGCACCTGAGTGCGGGCCGCCTCCCCGGCCGACCGCCATTCGTCCGGCCCCAGATCGGCGATGGCGTCCGCCATGGCCTCCGGGGTCTCATGGATCCACCGCCGGTCGTAGATCTCGTCCGCACCCTCCCAGGGCAGCAGGGCCGGTACGGCACGGGAGGCCATGCCTTCCGCCGTGGCGAGGTGAAAGCTCTCGAGGTCGCTGGTGGACAGCACGTGCCCGATGCGGCGCAGCCAGCTCGGCACGTCGGGCCCGAAGGAGTCGAAGACGACGGCGCCCTCGAGCAGCGGCGAGGTCTGCATGCGGCGCAGGACGGCATCGTAGTGCGCACGCTCCCCGGGCTTGTTCCAGATCCACCAGTACTCCCACGGGGGCTTGGACTTGACCGACAGGTGCCAACGCCGGTCACGGGCGCGCAGCTTCTCCAGGACATCGAGGCCGAGGTCGAGGCGTTTGAGGCTGGGCACAATGCCGATCATGCCGAGGCGGAAGTGGGCGCCGGGCACCTTGGGACGGTCGAGCTGGGCGGTGTCGACCCAGTTCGGGATGACCGTGATCTTCGACTCCGGCCAGCCGGTGTGCTCCCGGGTGCGGCGGGCGTAGCACGGGCTGACGCACACCACCCGGTCGACTGCGTCGATGTCGACCTGCCGCGGCCAGGGGCCGGTCAGCTCGAAGCGATGCAGGCGTACGACGAGGCGGCTGCCGCGCCGCTTGTGGCGGCTGTACCAGACGGCGGCTGGTCCACACCACTCGACGAACACGACGTCGGCCCAGTCGGCGAGCTTCCTGCTCGCGGCGGGGTCGTGGCGGGCGAGCGCGGGCCAGGCGTCGACGCGTACGTCGAGGCCGGGCAGTGCCCGGAAGTGGTCGAGCAGCCGGGTGAGGAACTTCAGGTCGTGGCCCGCGACACCGAGCCGCAGCGGCCGTTGCCGTGCGGCCACGGCAGGTGGCGCGGGCGGGAAGGCGCGGGCGAGGTGCTTGCGCCACCGGTCCGCCGCGGCCTGGAGGGTGTACCGCCCGGCGGCCTCCCGGCAGCGCTCGGCCGCAAGCCTCCGGGCCTGGGGCTCGTGCACAGCGAGCGCGACGGCCTCGCCGACGTCGTCGAGCGCGGCGCTCCGGGGCACGTACAGCGGGTAGTCGCTGCCGAGCAGCGCCTCGTGGGCGGGCGTGCGGTTGAGGACGACGGGCAGACCGAGTGACCCGAACTCCAGTACTTTGGTGGAGAGTTCCAGACTGGCGTCCAGGGACGGGTCCCGCCAGCCAAGGCCGAGGTCGCAGTCGGCAGCGATGCGCATGGCCTCCTCGCGAGGCTGTCCGCCGTGGTGGTGGACGCCGGGTGCGGTGCGCAGCGCCTGGGTCATCTCGGACTTGAACTCGGGGTGGGTGCGGTCATCGTGGATCTTGTCGCCCACCGTGTGGAGTTCGGCACGGATGTTCCGCTCACGGAGCACAGACGGCAGGCGCGTCATGGGCAATGTATTCCAACGCGGCGCGAACTTGCCGGTGTAGACGAGCCGTAGCGGGTCGTGCGGCCTGTCGCGCTCCGGCAGAGGGAAGCCGGGGACAGGTACGGCGGGTGGGCTGAGCACGCTCTTGCCGCAGGCCTCCGGCACCCAGGTCTCCAGGAAGCAGCGCAGCTCCTCTGTCTGGCAGAGGATTCGGTAACAGGCGGCGGCGACGCGGCCAAGGTCCGTGCGGACCGCCTCGCTCATCTCGGCGGCCGACTGCGGGATGTCGGTCAGATAGGCCCAGATCCGCCCGTCGAAGGCGCCGTCGGCGACCAGACGAGTGACCACTCTCCGGCCGCGCAGCACCAGCAGGTCGCAGGGCTCGTCACCGTCCAGCCGGGCAAGCAGTTGCGAGGCCTGCGCGGGTGAGAGGGAGGGGCGTGGCCCCTGCTCGGGCACCAACCTCTCTTCGTAGGGACGCACCACTGTGACGCCGGGCAGCCCGGCCAGCGGTCCGATCAACCGTTCGGTGCGGACGGGCGACTTGAGGACGAGCCGCGTCCGACAGCCCGCCAGCGACAGCGCCTGCACCGTCGACTGGGCCCACACGGCGGAACCGTCGATGACATTGAGGTCGACGTCGCCGTAGACGAGCGCATGGAACGTGCGGGTCATGCGTTCTCCTTTCCGCGTACGGCGAACAGCCGGTACCCCGCGCGGAACCAGGTGTCCGCAGACGTGCCGGCCAGGACCAGGGACCGGCGGACGAGGACCGGCCGCAGGACCGGTACGAAGGCGTAGTCGTCGTCGGTGGGCGTGTGGCCCACGGCGTCCGCGCCGGAGTACTCCTGGGCGCACATCAGGTCGAGCAGCAGGGTGTCCGGTCGGTCCTCGGACGGGTCGGTCCAGTCGGCGACCCACGGGGCGGTGGGTTCTCCGGCGTGGACGGCGACGCCCGCGCCAGTGAGTTCCTCGAGCGCGGGTACGACCTGGCCGGGCACGACCACCTCGGTCGGCCGGTGCACCTGCCCGAGCACCTGGTCGGTGAGGCGGGCCAGGTCGGTGTCGTCCCGGGGCGCGGCCAGGACGGCGACGCGGCGCCCGTCAAGCGGATCGGGGGCTGCGGTCAGCCCGGCGAGCCGCGCCAGCCGTACCCGGGTGCTGTCCTGCTGGAACGCCTCCCACAGCCGTGCTCTGCCATCCGCCACGGGGTCCAGGCGGGACAGCCGTACGCCGGTGTCGCCGTCGACGACGGCGTCGAAGGGGAGGTGGGCGAGCCCCGGCGCGGCTGCCGCCGGTGCGTCCCGCCACAGCACCGACTTTCGCCCCAAGGCCTTCGCCTGGCCGATGAGTTCGGCCAGGTTGCGGTCGAGGTCGGGGGCCAGTCCGGTGCCCGCGAGCGACCACGGGCCGACGGCATCGCAACAGGCGCTCAGCTGCACGACGAGCGCGTCCGGGTCGGTGCGCTCCAGGAGCAGCCGTCCGTCGTGCGGCAGCAGCCGGTTGACGACGGCTTCCGCCGCGAAGTCCTCGGCGGTGCTGTCGCTGAGCACTCCCGCGATCACCAGTCGGTCGCGGGGCGCCGAGGACAGGGCACGATGGGCGAGGTGGAGCCGGCCGTCGGACACCGCGGTGTCGGGTTCCCGGGCCGGTGTCACCGGACGGGTCGTCGTTCCGCGGCCGCGTCCGCGCCACAGCCCGTACAGCTCCCTCGGCAGCCGCGTCATGCCGCGCCCGGGTGACCGAGCCGCGGCGACCAGCGCCCGCCCGATCCGCAGCGAGGTCGAGCCCTCCAGCATGGCCACCCGCGCCTCCAGTAGCGCGACCCGGTCTCGGGCGCCTCGCAGTGCGGAGTCCAGCTGAGCCTTCTCCCGCGTGACGGCGGCCAGACGCTCGGCCGCGTCGTCGGCACGGGCGACGTCCAGGGCGCGGGTGGTCTCCTCGGCCGTACGCTCCAGGTCGAGCGTACGGGCACGCAGGGAACGGGAGACGAAGTCGGCGAGGACGTACTCGTCGGCCATCCGCAGCGCCGTGGCGAAACCGTCCGACGGGACGGCACGGCCGAACCAGTCGTGGAGCGGCAGGAGTTCCTCGGTGCAGGCGAAGACCGCGCCCGCGTGCAGGTGGGTGTAACCGAGGGCGGCGGCCCGCAGCACCTGGCATCGGTGGGTCACCAGGTGGTCGAGCAGCCGGTGGTAGGGCAGGTCGGGGCCACGGTGGCCGAACAGAATCAGGCCTCTGCCTCCAGGGCGCATCCGTTCCAGTACGGCGAGACAGGCTGCCTCGTCACCGTGCAGCTGGGGATCGGGACCGTAGGACAGCAGCACCAACTGGCCGGGACCGACAGGTTGTTCGTGGTGGCTCAACTCGACGCCCTGCGGAAGATGGAGATAGCGGTCCAGGCGCAGACCGCGGCCCGCCGTGGCGTCCACGACCGTGGTGACGCCGTCCAGATGGGGATGGAGCAGATCGATGAGGCGCATCAGCGGATCCTCGTGAAGACGTGGAAGCCGACCGGGTTCTCGCGGAACCCGTAGGGCTCGAACAGGGTGTGGCGCAGGCCGAGGGGTTCGAGTTCCCGGCGGTAGGCGGCTGTCGGTCGGTGCACGATGTAGTCGCCGAGCGGGGAGCGGTCCTGCGCGTCCTCGTCGGCGACGATCAGCCGGCCGGTCACCCGCACGAGGGACGCGAGGTTGCGCAGGCCGGCCGACCACTGCGCGTCGTCCATGACGTGGAAGAGGACGTCCACGCACACCACGACGTCGTACGGCCAGGGGTTGCGCCAGTCGGTGAGCGAGGATTCCGCGTAGCGCGGGCCGCCGCCCTCGGCGCGGGCCTGCGCGATGGCTGCGGGGCTGGTGTCGAAGGCGTCGACGCGGTGGCCGCAGCGCGCCAGTGCCCGGGCGAAATGGCCTTTGCCGCAGCCCGCGTCGAGCACGAACACCGGGGACGGCGGGTTGGACAGGTCGCCGATCAGGGTGAGCAGGGCACCGAGCCGCAGCGCGTAGAAGATCTCGTTGCCGGGGCGGTCGAGGCCGATGTGTCCGCCGGAGGCGAGGTCGTCGCGTTGGCGGTGGCGGGTGTTCCAGTAGGCGCGGGTGCGATCGTCAGCGGGGGCGACGGTCGTGGCGAGGTCGTCCGACGTGGTCGAGTCAGCCATGGCTCTCCAGCCAGTGGGTGAGCACCCGGGCGATGCGGGGACCGGCCTTTCCATCCCACAGCGGCGGGCCCTCGGCGGGCGCCGTCACCGCGCCGACCAGCACCTTGTGCAGCGCGGGCGCCAACTCGTCGTGCCGCACCAGTCGGTTGGTGCCGTGGGTGACGGTCACCGGGCGCTCGGTGGTGCCGCGCAGGGTCAGGCAGGGTACGCCCAGCATGGTGGTCTCCTCCTGGACTCCGCCCGAGTCGGTGATCACGGCGGCTGCCCCGCGGACCAGGCTCATGAACTCCACGTAGCCGAGCGGTTCGAGGAGGTGGACGCCGGGCGTGTCCGCGAGGCCCGCCGCGCGCAGCGCCGCCCCGCCGCGCGGATGCAGCGGTACGGCGAGGTCGAGGTGGGCAGCGGCCTCGGCCAGGGCGCGGACGGCGGCGCTGGCCGCCCCGGGGTCGTCGACGTTGGCGGGCCGGTGCAGCGTCACCACGCCGTAGCGTTCGGGCAGTCCGCAGGCGGCGCGGGCAGCGACCGGGTCCAAACGATCCAGGTGACCGACCAGGGTGTCGATCATCGGGTTGCCGACGAAGTGGACGCGGGTGGGGTCGATGCCTTCCCGGCAGAGGTGACCCACAGCCTCCGGGCTGGTGGCGAACAGGACCTCGGACAGCTGGTCGACCAGACGCCGGTTGACCTCTTCCGGCATCGACATGTCGAAGCTGCGCAGGCCCGCCTCGACGTGGACGACGGGGATCGACAGCTTGGCCGAGACGAGGGCTGCGGCCAGGGTGGAGTTGACGTCCCCGTAGACCACGACAACGACCGGCGCCCGCGCGGTCAGCTCGGCTTCCAGGGCCACCACCAGGTCGGCCGTCTGCCGAGCGTGGCTGCCGGAGCCGACACCGAGGTCGGTGTCCGGTTCGGGCAGGTCGAGTTGGCGGAAGAAGATGTCCGACATGCGTGCGTCGTAGTGCTGCCCGGTGTGGACGAGCACCTGGTCGCAGCCGGCCGTGCGCAGGGCGGCGATGACCGGTGCGGCCTTGACGAAGTTCGGCCGAGTGCCGACGACATGGAGTACAGGGCCGTTCATTTCCGTTGGTCTCCGCTCCGTCGGCCTACCGTTACGATATGTCCCGTCATATCCCACATGCGCTTATCCTGGCGGTATCCGTCGCTTGGGCTGAGCTGCGCCACGACCCCGTTCGAGCGATACTGCTCGGCGTTCGGATGTCGCCGGCGCCCGTCCGGCACCGGCTGCGGCGACTGGAGCGACGGCTCGCCGTCCGCGCCCGGACGGCCGGGCCGACCGCAACGCCGTCCGCGGCGCGGACGCCCACACCCGCCGGGCGAACCGTCCGGCCGGTGGCGGGCCGGGTGCTCCATCTCGTCACCAACGGGCTGCCGTTCAAGCACGCCGGCTACACGGTGCGCACCCAGGCGCTGGCCGAGGCGCAACGGGCGGCCGGGCTCGATCCGCACGTCGTGACGCGTATCGGGTTCCCGGTGGCGCAGGGGGTGCTCGACGCCCGCCCGCTGCAGATCGTGGGCGACGTGCCGCAGCACCGGCTGCTGCCGCTGAGCCTGCCGTACGGGCAGAGCGCGGTGCTGGCACGCAACGCCGAGCTGGCCGGCCGTCTGGTGGAGCGGCTGCGGCCCAGCGTCCTGCACGCGGCCACCGACCACGGCAACGGGCGCGTAGCGCTGGCCCTGCGCGCGACCTACGGGCTGCCCGTGGTCTACGAGGTACGGGGCTTCCTGGAGGACACCTGGCTGACACAGGCACCGGGGCGGTCACGGGACGACGAGACCTACCGGGCCCGGCGCGAGCTGGAGACGTACTGCATGCGCGAGGCCGATCTGGTGCTGACTCTGGGCGCGGCGATGAAGGCCGAGATCGTGGCGCGCGGAGTACCCGAGGAGCGGGTGCTGATCTCTCCGAACGCGGTGGACGAGACGTTCCTGACTCCGCTGCCGGACGGCGCGCCGCTGCGCGCCCGGCTCGGCATCGCTTCGGACGACCTGGTCGTCGGCACCGTCAGCAGTCTTACGCCACACGAGGGCATCGGCACTTTGCTCCATGCGGGTGCCGAGTTGCGGCGCCGGGGAGTATCCCTGCGACTGCTGATCGTGGGTGACGGTCCGGAACGCCCATCACTGCAACGACTTGCCGCTCGACTGGGGCTCGACGACGGCGTCGCTCTGTTCACCGGCCGGGTGCCGCACTCCCAAGTGCGCCACTACTACGCCGTGCTGGACGTCTTCGCGCTGCCACGCGCCGACGAGCGCGTGTGCCGCCTGGTGACCCCTCTCAAGCCGGTCGAGGCGATGGCGAGCGGCCTTCCCGTTGTCGGCAGCGACCTCACGGCCCTGCGGGAACTGGTCGAGCCGGGAGTGAACGGACAACTAATTCATTCTAAATCACCCCGTGTCTGGGCAGATCTTCTAGAAGAACTTCTTTACTGTCAAAAGCGGCGAAAAGAATGGGGAGCGGCCGCTCGCGAGTTGGTCGCGCGCGAACGCACCTGGAAACGGGTCGCGGCCACGACCCATGAGGCATACCGCAGTCTCGGATGCGTCTGACCCCCGCCGCCAGCCTGCACCTTCGGTCCATCACGTCCTGCCGTTCGGCGGGGCCTGTCCTGAGGCGGAGTGAATCGCAATGCAACTGTCACCGGCCGAACCACTCGGAGAATCGAGGGCCCAACTGGTGGAAGAAGAACGTCAGGACCGCGTCGAACTCGCGGTGATCGGGCTCGGTTACGTCGGGCTGCCACTCGCGCGCGAGGCGGCCTCCGTCGGCCTGAGAGTCGTGGGCCTGGACCGGGACCCCCGGGTCGTTGCGGGACTCAACGCCGGCCGCTCCCACGTCGACGACGTGTCGGACGAGGACGTCCGCCGGATGCGGGAGGCGGGATTCGCGGCGTACGCCGACGACGCCTGCCTCGCCCGGGCGCAGACCGTGGTGATCTGCGTACCGACCCCGCTCAGTGCGGACGGCGGGCCCGACCTCAACGCGGTGACCTCCGCCGCCCGCGCGGTCGCGCGCAGGCTGCGACCCGGACAGCTCGTCGTTCTGGAGTCGACCACCTACCCTGGGACCACCGAGGAGGTCGTACGGCCGCTGCTGGAAGAGTCGGGGCTGCGGGCGGGCGAGGATTTCGCGCTGGCCTTCTCACCGGAGCGCATCGACCCCGGCAACACCACGCACGGACTGCGCGAGACACCCAAGGTGGTCGGCGGCTGCACCCTGTCGTGCGCCGCCCAGGCGGTCGCCTTCTACGGAAAGCTCGTCGACACGGTCGTCGAGGCGAAGGGCGCCCGCGAGGCCGAAATGGCCAAACTGCTGGAGAACACCTACCGGCACGTGAACATCGCCCTCGTCAACGAACTGGCCATCATCAGCCGTGAGTTGAATGTCGACGTCTGGGACGCCATCCGCTGCGCGGGTACCAAACCGTTCGGCTTCCAGGCCTTCCGGCCGAGCGCCGGCGTGGGCGGGCACTGCATCCCCATCGACCCCAACTACCTGTCCTACAAGGTGCGTTCCTCACTCGGTTACGACTTCCGCTTCGTCGGGCTGGCCCAGGACATCAACCGGCGGATGCCCGAGTACGTCGTGCGTCGCGCGCAGGACCTCCTCAACACCGCCGGGCGGCCGCTGCGCGGATCCCGGGTGCTGCTGCTCGGCGTCACCTACAAGCCCGACGTCGCGGACCAGCGCGAGACCCCGGCCCTTCCGGTGGCCCGGCTGCTGCGGGGGCGGAAGGCCGAGGTGTCCTTCCACGACCCGCACGTGCCGCTGTGGACCGTCGACGGGGTGACCGTTCCTCGCGTCGGCGATCTCTTGGCGGCCGTGCGCGATCACGACCTGACGATCCTGCTGCAGGACCACTCCGCCTACGACCTGCCCCTGCTCGCCGACGAGGCCCGCCTGCTGTTCGACACGCGGGGGCGGATCTTCCACCCCGGGGTCGAAGTTCTGTAGGCCGCCATCCCGCACGTCCGAACGTCCCTGGGCCGCCGGGGAGTTATGAGGTTCTCTGATGCGTGTACTCGTCGTCACCATCGTGCATCACCCCGAGGATGCACGGATCCTGCACCGGCAGATCGCCGCCCTGCGCGAGCGCGGCCACCAGATCGATTACGCCGCGCCGTTCGCGGCGAGCGGCGTGAAGCCGCGGCCGGGCGTCCATGGCCTGGAGCTGCCCCGGGCCGCCGGCCGCGACCGTCGCACGGCACTGCGCGCGGCCGGCAGGCTGCTGGCCGAGCGCGGGCCGGAAGCGGACGTGGTGCTGCTGCACGACCCCGAACTACTGCTGGCTCTGCCCGCCGCGATGCGCCGCTGGCGGCGTGCCGGGCGGGCTCCGGTGACGGTGTGGGACGTGCACGAGGACACGGCAGCGGCACTGGTGATGAAGCGCTGGCTGCCGGGAGTGCTGCGGCCGTCGCTGCGGCTGGGCGTGCGGGCCGCCGAACGGCTGGCGGAGCGGCATCTGCGGCTCCTTCTGGCCGAGGACGCGTACCAGGCCCGTTTCCGCCATGTCCACCCCGTCGTGCCGAACTTCGCGACCGTACCGCCTCTTGCGCCCGAGCCACCCTGCGACCACCGAGTGGTCTATCTGGGCCACCTGTCGCGGGCGCGCGGCGCACTGGACGTCATCGAAACGGCACGCCTGCTGGGACCTGCCGTGCGGGTCGAGGTGATCGGCGAGGCGACCCCTGACGTACGAGACGTGCTCGCGCAGGCCGACCGGGACGGAGTGCTGCGCTGGTACGGCTTCCTGCCCAACGACCGTGCGCTCGCCCGGCTCTCGGGCGCTCTGGCCGGCCTCTCCCTCCTGCACGACCAGCCCAACTACCGTCACTCGCGCCCCACCAAGGTCGTCGAGTACATGGCCCACGGCGTGCCGGTCGTCACCACACCCACCCCGCTCGCGTCCGAGCTGGTCCAGCGGCACGGCTGCGGACTGGTCGTACCGTACGAGGACCCGGCGGCCGCGGCCAAGGCCCTACGCCGTCTGCGCGCCGACCCGGAGCTGCGGGCCCGCGCGGCCCGGCGGGGCCGTGAGGCCGCCCTGTCCGGCCTGAACTGGCACATCAGGGCGGCCGAGTTCGTCACCCTGCTGGAGGGATGGGTGAACGAGGCGAACACCAGCAGGCACGCCGCCTCCCGCTCCGCATCGCTGAGTGACGCGGCCCTGGTCGGCTGAACCCCCTCGGCCAGCCGGGCGACACGCGTTGACCAAGGCGTGCGGCGCCCACGGTCCGCGCCGCCGGCTCCGCAAACTCTTCCTCGGACGCCTCGATACCGGGGCTGGCACGGCCCCGTCACCACGATGAGGAAGACGGCCCGCCGCCGGGTGCGCCGGTGACACACCCGGCGGCGGGCGAGCGTCCATGGACGGCTGGAGGTCCTTTCACCGGGGTGTCTCCAGCCATGCGCCCCGCGCCGGTCCGGTCGGCGGGCGCACAGCGGCTGGACGGGCCGCTGTGTCATCCGGTGTGGTGCAGCCACCGCTGGAGGGTGGCGTTGATGCTGTCGGGCAGGGCGCTGAGCTGTTCGATGGCTTCCCGGTCCCCGGGGCAGGGAGGAATGCCGGCCGCGGTCAGGGTCGCGGCAGGTCCAGCCGCCGCCGGTCACGCGGTGTGATTGCCGTGTCGGGGCGCTCGGCCGGATTGGACGGCGGCAGGAGCAAGTCCCGCTGGTCGGCAGCCTCCCACCCAGTTGGTCCCGCTCTCGTCGCAGGCACCAGGGTCGGCAAACGTCTCGGGCGAGTCGTACTTCTCGGTGGCTTTCGCACCCGACGGACGGGCCCTGGCGTCGGCGGGTTCCGACGGCACGATCCGCCTGGGACATGGCCGAACGCGCCCCTGGCGACGCTGACGGCCGCACCGAGCAGGTCGTCTCCGTCGCCTGCGCGCCCGACGGCCGGACCCTGGCCTCGGCCGGCGCCGACCGTACGATCCGCCTGTGGGACGTGGCCAGGCGCGCGCCGCTGGCGACGCTGACCGGCCACGAGGACTACGCCAACGACGACCGGCGTGGCTCGAAGGGGTACCTGAGTGGACGACGCCGACGCCGACACCGTGACGCGCTCGCGCCGGGGGGCGCCAGGAAGGCGGCTCGGCATCGGGCTTGTCGAGCCGCACCGGACACTGCCGTGTGCCGCGATGATCCCAGGCCCGGGGGGGAGGTCCGTTCGGCTGGTCCGAGGAGTACGGTGAACACACCGAGGATATTCCGCGCACCGGCCTCCATGCCTGTGTCGTTTTCGGCGATCGACGACACCGGGCCGGTCGCGACCGGCCTGGGGCAGGGTTCGCGTCATGACTGCGACCACTTCTCACCCGCCGACACTCGAGGACCGGTCCTCCTCTCCGTCTCTCCGCCTGTCACTGGCTCCCGCCGGTTCCGCACCGGCTTTCCTGGACGGCGCCTGGTGGCCCCGCTCCCGTGATCTCGAGGCGGAACTCCCCTCACTCACGGCCGTACTCGATCCGCTGTGGGGGCGCATCACCCGGGTCGCGGTGAATCCCGTCCACTGGCCCGTCATCCCGCGCCAGGTGGCCGTGGCCGGACATGTGCTGAAGGCGGGCTGGTTCCTGGCGGAGCAGGACCCGCACGAGCTGTTGCTGCTCTCGTACCGCGTGGGCCGCTGGAACCTGCTGGTGATCCCGCCGCAGATGGCTCCCGCTGCGGCCGCGTGGCTGATGGCGGCCGCGAGCGACCCACGGCGCACGTCGCGCGCGAGCCGGTTGGTGGAGGAGGCGGAGCGCCTGCCGACGGTGGCGGAGTCCGACCGGGCCATGGAGACGGTCCGGGACTCCGAAGGAGCGCATGAGGTGCTCGATCCGGCCGCACGTCCGGCAGTGGGGTGACTCCCGTCTCCCGTTCGGCCGCAGCGCGCACATGACAGGCCGGACCCTTCCTGGCCATCCGCCCGCCCGATCCGCGGACTTCGCTTTTCGAGAGGGCACCCCGGCCCTGCGGCACCCCACATGGACACGATGCCACCGGCGCGGACCTACCGTGCCTGCGATCCCCCGGCGCATCCCAGGACAACCGATCCGGCGACCACGTCGGTGAACGCGTGCTGCCGGACCGGCCGTTCACCCCGGCAGCCGCCGCTGGAGCACCGTCGCGTCACATCCGCGCCGCCTCGGGCGGCGCGCTGTGACGTCCCCGCCACGCTGGCTCGCGAGCATGTCGCCGTGCGGCCGATGAGGACGCCGCCGTGCGACCGGGGAGACGCACGTCACATCCACTCCTGTCACATCCCGCCGAGCTGCTCCGTCAGAGCTGTGTAACCACCAGCAACGGCAGAGGAGTTCACCATGGACGCTCGCTTGAACCTCTTCGGCAACCCGGAGGCCACCAAGATCCTCAAGCACCTCACCTCGGCGGGCAAGGTGCTCGCGGACTCGACGCTGCCGGCGGCGACGCAGGAACTGGTGAAGATCCGCGCCAGCCAGATCAACGGCTGCGGTTTCTGCACCGACATGCACACCAAGGAAGCCGCGCACGCCGGGGAGACCCCGACGCGCCTCAACCTGATCGCGACCTGGCGCGAGGCCACGGTGTTCACCGACGCCGAGCGCGCAGCTCTGGAACTGGCCGAGCAGGGCACGCGTCTCGCCGACGCGGCCGACGGTGTCACGGACGAGGCGTGGGCGAACGCCGCCAAGCACTACGACGAGGACCAGCTCACCGCGCTGGTGTCCCTCATCGCCCTCATCAACGCCTTCAACCGCGTCAACGTCATCGTCCGGCAGCCCGCCGGCGACTACCGGGTCGGCCAGTTCGCATAGCGAGAAGCACCGGGCCGGGACGGCCGCCAGTGCCGTCCCGCACCGGCACCGGCGCACGCCCCGGGCACCTCTCGCAGGGCCCGGGGTGGGCGTCGTGCCCCGGCCGTCGACGACTGATTACGCTGCCGGCCGTGACTACGTACGAGCTGTTACTCATCGGCGGTGGCGCGGGCGTGGGGAAGACGACGGTCGCCTGGGAGGTGTCCGCGGCGTTGCAGGCGAGGGGAACGGCGCACTGCCTGATCGAGGGGGACTACATGGACCAGATCCATCCCGCCCCCGAAGGCGACCCTCACCGCACAGCGATCACGGAACGTAACATCGCCGCCGTCTGGTCGAACTACGCCGCTCTCGGTCAGCGCCGCCTCATCTACACCAACACGGTGAGTGTCCTGGAAGAGCCGATGATCACCCGCACCATGGGCGGCGGCGGGACCAGGGCGACCTGTGTCCTGCTCACGGCCGAGGAAACCACCGTCACAGAGCGGCTCGCTCAGCGGGAGATCGGATCCCAGCTGGCCGCTCACATCGAGCGGAGCCTGAGGATGGCACGGCATCTGGATGAGCACGCTCCCGCGGACACGGTACGTATTCCCACCGACGGACGCACGGTTCAGGACATCGCCCTGGAGGTACTCCGGGCCGCCGCCTGGTAAGGGCTGTCGACGATCCGTGGCTACTTCACGCGGCCCTCGGCTTCTTCCTCCTCCTCCGCTTCCTCGTCGGGCAGGTGGACGTCGTCGACGGCTATGTTCACCTCGACGACCTCCAGACCGGTCATACGTTCGACCGCCGTGATGACGTTGGTACGGACGTCACCGGCGACGTCCACGATGGACACGCCGTACTCCACGATCAGGTCGAGGTCCACGGCCGCCTGGCGCTCGCCCACCTCGACGCTCACTCCGCGGGTCACGCTGGGGCGTCCGCCGGGGACGCGGTCGCGTACGGCTCCGAAGGTCCGGGCCATACCGGCGCCGAGGCTGTGGATGCCCGGCACCTCGCGCGCGGCCATCCCCACGATCTTCTCCACGACGCTGTCGGCGATGGTCGTGCGCCCGCGCGTCTCGGGCGCGGCGTCGGCGCCGCTGCGGCCCTGGAGGGTCCTGCCTGCTGGGCCGGCCTTGTTCTCGTTGGCGGCGGGGCGGCTGAGGGTGTCTGACATGAGGACCTCCCGAGGGTGTCCTGCGGGCGCCGGTGCGGTGCCCGTCAAGGATTGGACACATCGCGGCCGCGTTCCTCACGCGATTCATGTGACGGACACCACATAGAATGAGGGGGTGTGCGCGGGCGGCGGGGTCACGGCCCCCGGCAGGACCAGGAAGCGAGCGGTGGGCGGTGACCGGGCCGGCCACCCGGTTCACCCGGTTGCGCACCGCCCGCAGGAGCCTGTCCCCACCGCACTCCCCGACCGGGTGCTGGCCGTGCGCGCTGCCGAAGGCGACGACGACGCCTTCGCCCTCTTGGTCCGCCGGCACAGCAGCCCGCTGCTCGCGCTCGCCCACCACCTCCTCGGCAACCGGGCCGACGCCGAGGACGCCGTCCAGGAGGCGTTCCTCAGCGCCTGGCGGCGGCTCCCGGAGTTCCGCCACGGGGCTTCGTTCGGCACCTGGATGTACCGCATCGTCACCAACCGCTGTCTCAACATCCTGCGTCGCCCTCGCGCTGTCCCCCTGGACGGGGTTCCTGAGCCCGCCGACCGCGACGCGTCCGTCTCCCCGCCGTCCGTCGCCGAGGCGGACGCGGCGGCCGCCGCCCTGTCGCACGCGCTGCGCGCACTGCGTCCCGAGCAACGGGCCTGCTGGGTCCTGCGGGAACTGCACGGCCTGCACTACGAAGAGATCGCGCAGGTGACCGGGGCCAGTGAACAGACGGTGCGCGGCAGGCTGTTCCGCGCACGGCGCGCACTGCAGGAGGCGATGGGCCCATGGCGCTAGACGACCCTCGGCTGCGCGCGGGAGACGAGCTGCTGCCCTGCGGGCATCCGCTCAGCCGCGCCTGGGAGCAGGCGCGTGACAGCGAGGCCGGGACAGAGGCACCCGCCGGTCACTGCCCGCACTGCCGGCAGGCCGTCGAGGGACTGGCCGCCCTGGACCGGGCCACCCGAGCCCTGCGGGCCGCCCAGCGCCCGAAGGGTCACCGCCTCGCCGACCGCGTCATCAAGGCCGTACGGGCCGAGGTCCGCCTGGGCGGGATGCTGCCGCTGGACGACCCCGCTCTCGACCTGCGGATCGCCGAGAGCGCCGCCGCCAAGGTCCTGCGCCGCGCCGCCGACCGCGTCCCCGGGGCCCGGGCCGCCAGCTGCCGCCTCACCCCCACCGGCGACGGCACCGCCGTGCACGCCACCATGACCCTGGCCACCACGCTCGACCAGCCGCTGACCGACCGGGCCGCTCAGGTGCGCCGGGCCGTCCTCGACGCCGCGGAGAAGGAGCTGGGCCTGGCCGTCACCGAGGTCGACCTGCGCGTCGACGCCGTACTGGACCCCGCCGACGCGTTCGGTGACGCGTTGCCGGAGCGGAGCGAACCGCGATGACCGGCGCGCGGGACGCGGACGTCCGCCGGGCCGCTGTCCGGGCGGCGCTGGAGGTTCCCGGCGTGAGCGCGCTCCAGCCGAGCCTCGCCGACCGTCTGGCCACCGCGGCCCCCCGCGCCCGACGGGCCATGGCGGGCGCCGGCATCCCCTCCACCGAGGCCGGCATCCGGCTCAAGCACACAGCCGACGAGGGCTGGCACGTGGAGGTGCGCTGCGCCATAGAACAGGACCACCGCGCCCTGGACGTCGCCCGGCAGGTACGCGCCCACGTCCACGCCGCCGTGACCGCCCACCTGAACCAGTACGGCACACCCGCCCCGGTCACCGTCCTCGTCACGGTCGCCCGCACCGGATGACCAGCCTGTCCGGTGCGGCGGCGGTGACGCGAGGCGCGGCCGGGCTCGACACGGCGCGACGCTGTGCACCACGGACTCGCCCGGCGCCAGGACAGCCGGATCAGCCGGATCAGCTCCCGTCAGCCGGGTCAGCCGAGACGGCCGGATCAGCTCGCCTGCTTGCTCTGTCGCAGAACCTTGTCCGTCATGTCCGCGGTCTGGTTCGCGGGCGGCTCGTCGGCCTCGACGTCCGTGCCGAAGTCGGAGTACTCGATGAGCATCCGCACCGTGGCCTGCTGAGCCGCGTCGGCCGCGGAAGTCCCCTTGTTCGCGGGGGCCTTGAAGGTCATGTCGACCTGCTGGCGCCGGATCCGGCCCTCGTCGTCGAGCCAGAGGTTCATCGGCATGGTGGAGCCGACCTGTTGCCGCAGGGCGGCTCCGTCGGGCAGCTTGGCGACGTCCACCATGACCCGGTACTGCGTGGTGTTCACACCGTCGATCGTGGTGGTGCCGACCTTCTTGACGTCCTTGTCGGTGACGCCCTTGGCGAACGCGGCCGAGTCGGCCGGGTCTGTGATCCCCTGGTCGGCGCCCAGGCCCCCGCGCGCGGCGACCTTCTTCAGATCGATCTTGATCCAGGGCTTGTTTCCCGGCACCTGCGACTTCTGCCCGGCGGGCAGTTTCTGATACAGGATCTGGTCGACAACCCGCTGCTCGAACGTCTGGTCCGCGACCCGGACCGTCATGCTGCTTTCGCCGTCCTGGAAGTCGATGGCGCCCTGGCCCTGGGTAGTGACGGATTTCCCTTCCGCGGAAGTCCGCACGCGCATCGTCATCCGCGCGGATTCCGCTTCTTCCGTCTTCCGGTACGCCGTGCGGACGTCCTGGGTTCCCTCTTCGCGGGCGCCGGGGCTGCCGGCCCGCGCGTTGCCGCTCGACTTCTTCCCGTCGGACGAGTCGTTATCGCCGCACCCCGTCAGCACGACGCACGCGAGCACGCCGACGACGCCCGCCGCTCCTAACCGAACTCCGCGAGTCCTAGCCGGCACTGTGGCCACCCTCCCGATCGTGTGAGCAAAGCCGAATTCTTCCTGTCGCCGGCGACCCACTCGGCTCCGGTCGGCGACGTCCCGACGGGTTACCACCCGAAACATGGAGTAACGCGCCGGGGCGCAGAAGGCGGAAAACGGTCGGTCCCCACCAGACCGCGGCGGAAAAGCGGAATAATGGATTCTGCTCAGCCGTCGAACCAACTCGGCCCGGAACGGCTGCGCACGCTTGCCGGTCACCGGCGGGCGGCCAGGGCGGCTTCGCGTTCGGCACCGCATTTTTCCCGCAGCCCCACAAGTCGGCAGCAGGGGAGAATAGAGGCATGCGACCGGCGCGCGCGGGGCGCATGTCGCTCTACGCCAATCGTGCGTCCGCACAGCACTCCGATAATATGCCCGCCGCTGGCATCGGGAATGAAATTCCCTTCGTACGAGAGGGACTTGAGGCCCTTGCGGGGGACTACGGATGCCTGCACACTCGAATGAGTTGGCGCGCTGATCGACGCATGAGTTCGCCGGGCGTTGTAGATCGCCGACGCATTTCCTTCCGTACGTTCCACCGCCGATGAATCGACATTTCCGCTGGGGCACTTCCGGAGGATCACGCGTATGGCCTGGCTCGCGCTCGGATATTTCCTTGCCTATATTCCCTACGCCATGCTCGTGAAAGCGGTGTCCAGCGGGGTGTCCCCGCTTGCCGCGGAACCGGTCGACGGGCTGGTGCTGCTGCCGGCGGCCGCCCTCGGACAACTCGCCGTCATGCCCTTCTTCCTGCTGGCCAGCGGCTGGTGGCGCCATGCCCGGCAGCGGGAGATTCCCGGGGTGGGCCGGGTCCGGACACCGGGCGGGGAAACGCTGCTGGCGGGATTCTGCACCGCGCTCATCATCGGCACCACCACACTGAATTTCACGTTCGCCGGCGTCTCCATCCTCCTCGTGCTGCTGCTGATGCGCGGAGGTGTACTAGTCCTTTCCCCGCTGATCGACGCGGCGCGCAAACGGAAGGTCTCCGGGTCGGCGTGGGCCGGGCTGACGTTCAGTCTGCTGGCGGTTTCGGTGGCTCTCGGCGATGTGGGCAGTTATCACCTCACCCTGGCGACGGTGGCGAGCGTGCTCGTCTATCTCGCCGGTTATGTGGGGCGATTCGAGATCATGAGCCGTGCGGCCAAAACCGGAATGTGGGAAACCGATCGCCGGTATTTCGTGGAGGAGCACGCCGCCGCACCGGTCTTCCTGGTCGGAATGCTGGCGTTCGCGGCCCTGGCCGGACAGCCGGAGTTGCGCACCGGATTCACCACCTTCCTCGGCACCCCCACCGCCTGGGCGGCTGCCGGCATCGGCGTGGCGTACGAGGTGCTGTTCGTCCTCGGCACGCTGATCTACCTCGACCGCCGCGAGTACACCTGGTGCGTCCCGGCCAACCGGTGCGCCAGCCTGCTGTCCGGCCTGGTCGCCTCCTACGCCCTCGCCGGGCTGGCCGGGCTGCCGGTCCCGGGCGACGCGCAGCTTCTCGGGCTCGTCTTCGTCACCGTCGCCATCGCGTCCTTGTCGTATCCCGCGACGGTCTCCTGGTGGCGGGAACGGGGCAGCCGTACGCGGCGGGTGCTGTTCGTGTGCGGCGGCAACACGTCCCGCTCGCCGATGGCCGAGGTCATCGCCCGCACCCACGCCGCACAGACGGGGAGTTCCGCGCATCGCGTGCGCTTCGCCAGTGCGGGGGTCCGCCCCGCGCGGCCCGGAGCCCCGCTGGCCCCAGCCGCCCGGGCCGCGCTCGCCGACCTGGGCATACGGGGCCTGCCGGGCCGCGTACACCCCCGTCGCCACCGGGCGCGGCCGATCACCCCCAAGCTGTGCCGCGACAGCTCCGTCATCTACTGCATGACGCGCGCCCACCGCGACGCCGTGGTCGCCCTGGCGCCCGACACCCAGGGCCGCACCCTGTGCCTGGACCCGCACGGCGACGTCCCCAACCCCGACGGTCAGCCGCCCGAGGTCTACCGCCAATGCGCCCTGCGCATCGATGAGTTGGTCCGCACCCGGCTGCCCGAGTTCCTCGGCGCCGGCCCCGGTCCCGGTGTCCGCGCCGCCGGGCTCGGCTGAGGCGTGGGAGGAGTGAGGCGCCCATGACGGATCATCACGTCCCCGCCCCCGTGTACGACGGTCCCGTCCCCGCGTGCGACGGTCTGGAGCTGATCGCGTCCCGGCACTGCAAGCGCGCCTTCCTCGACCGGCCGGTGCCACGGGCCGTGCTGGAGGAGGTGTTGCTGGCCGCGGGCCAGGCGCCCTCCGGACGCAACATCCAGCCGTGGCGAGTGACCGTGGTGACGGGCAGCGCCCTGGACGCGCTGACCCGCACCCTCGTTGAAGTCTTCGACCGCGGAGAGCCACCACGGCCCGACTACCCGCACCGGCTGCCGACGCTCGACGACACCGCTACGGAACGCGCCCGAGCGGCCCTGGCCGGAGTGCTCCGCGCCAAGGGGCACACCGCCGACGACGCCGCGGCCACCCGGGCCCATCTCCGTGACAACCCGCTTCTACGGCGCTCCGGCCGCCCTGGTCTGCCACCTCCCCGGCGACGCGGTGCCCGGCACGTTCCTGGAGACCGGCCTGTTCCTGCAGAACGTCATGCTCGGCCTGGTCGCCCGCGGCCTCGGCAGCTGCCCGCAGTTCAGCGTCGCCGGCTACGCGGACGCGCTGCGCCGGAAGCTGGACATCGACGCGGACCGGATCATCGTCTGCACCCTGGCCGTCGGCTACCCCGACGAGGCGGCCCCGGTCAACCGGTTCGTCCCACGGCGGGCCGGTCTTGAGGAGTACGTGCGGTGGAGCTGACCCCTGGCGGCGACGGTCACGCCGGCGCCGTGCGCCGGGCCCGGCTGGTGGCCGTGGCCACCGAACCCGACGACCTCGGCAGCACGAGGCTGCGCGGCCTCGACGGCGTCGCCGAGAGCGTGGAGGTACGGGCCGACCTGCTCGGCGACCCCGACCCCGGCCGACTGCGCAAGCACTTCACGGGCACCCTGACGTACTGCCTGCGCAGCCCGGCCCCCGGCGGGGGCGGCGACCCGGTCCCGGCCGAGCGGTTCAGACGGCTGCTGCGCGCCGCGGACCACTACGACATGGTCGATCTCGAATGGCCCGGCGACGTGGCGCGGCCGGAGCTGCTGGCCGCCGTCCCGGCTCAGCGGCGGCGCATCTCCTGGCACGGGACTCCCCCGGGCGGGCCGGGCACCGACGGGCCCGCCGCCCGACGTACGGCGGGTGCTGCGCGACCGGCGGTTCACCGTGACGGCGACCACCACGCACGACGCGCCCCGCCTGTTCACGACGCCGTTCCCGCCCGGCGTCACCCTCCTGCGCGACACCGAGCCGCCGGACCACGCCCGGCTGCGCCGGCTGGTCATGCCGGCGTTCCGGGCACGGCAGGTCCAGCGGTCGCTGCCGGTGATCCAGAAGGTCACCGACGGGTTGCTCGACACCCTGGCCGAGGCGGGCCCGCCCGCCGACCTGGTCACCGGCTTCGCCCGCCCTTTGCCCATGCAGGTGATCTGCACCTGGCTCGGGGTCCCGGTCCAGGACAGCGACCGGATCCTGACCCTGATGGACACGATGAACGGCAAGGGCCCCCTGGAGCGGGTCACGGCGGCCCAGCGGGGCATGTGCGACTACCTGGCCGCGCTGATGGACTCCCGGCGCGCGGCACCCGGCGACGACCTGTTCAGCGACCTGGTCACCGCACACGACGAGCGGGGCGCGCTGTCCGACGCCGAGTTGCTCGGAATGGGCATCAGTCTGCTGTTCGCGGGCCACACGGTGGTCTCCTCCGTCCTGACCTCCGCCCTGTGCACACTGCTGCACCGGCCCGCCGACCTCGCACGGCTGCGGGACGACCCGTCGCTGGCGGAGCACGCGGTGGAGGAACTGCTGCGCTACCACCTCGTCCTGAGGGACGGCCAGATACGGGTGGCCACCGAGGACGTGGACATCGCCGGGGTCACCGTCCGCGCGGGCGAGTCCGTCGTGGTCTCCCTCAACTCCGCCAACCACGACACGGACGTCTTCCCCGACCCCGAGCGCCTCGACCTGGCCCGTGACCCCAACCCGCATGTGGCCTTCGGGCACGGCATCCACCGCTGCCTGGCCTCCCATCTGGCGCGCGCGGAGCTGCGGACCGGCCTGACCTCGCTGCTCGCCCGCTTCCCCGGGCTGCGGCCGGCGGCACCCGAGGCGTCCCCGGACTGGACCGAGCACCAGCGCCTCCAGGTGCTCGCCGCCCTGCCCGTCACCTGGTGAGCGGGCCGTGTGCGTCGGCACTCCATCACCGTCGACAACCTGCGGGCGCCGTCACCAGGCTGGTGAACGCCACCTTCGCCCCCGGGATGCCGCCTGGTGGGGACAGGGCACCGCGTGCGCGTCGGACGCGAAGAAGTCGGACGGCCGAGGCCGAGCAGGTGCTGCGGCGCTTCACCCGCGGCGGCCCCAGGCACCCCGTCTACGCCGCTCTCGAAGAACTCGGCTGCGGGGCGCACGCTCTTCGCGTGTGACTACGGCACACGCGTTATGGTTCGACCAGGTCAGCACCGGGGTCTCCTATGAGTCGGTCCAGCGGATCGGGTGACCGGATGGATCCGTGGTGAGCCAGGATCCGTCCCCGAGGGGCTGGATGTCGTAGGGATTCCCTCCGTGCGTCGAACGCAGCTTGGACCTGGCCGGAGCGACCGCCGCCGATTCGAGCCCTCACCCGCCAGATGAAGCGCTCAGTCGCCCCCTTGGAATTGATAATCTAGTTCTAGGGCATGTCTGATAATTCCCGTCGTCCGCCTGAAGGGCGGGTCCCGCGGCCTTGGCGGGTGCCGGGCGTGGCGGGCATGCGGGAATTTTCGACATCCCAGAAATTTGCCTGGGTGCTCAGGTAAATGCAGCAGGTTGAGCGTCATCACCCATTCGGCCGTCCAAATGCTCATGTTTCTGGCCGAACGGTTTAGACAGTACCCATGGATTGGAAAGCAGGCATATCTCTGGCGGCTACTCTCGCCCTGGCCGCAGGCGCCACAACTGGCTGCGGCCGCGACAGCGTCGCCTCGCCACCCCAACCAGCGCAGACGACGGCTACGACGCCGCCGGACCTCGCCAACGAGCTGGAGGACGAGCAGGTACCGATCGCACCTCAGGGCGCGGCGGTGCCGGAGAGTTCCCCCGGCACCAACGAGAAGACGGTCCATTCGTACCTGACTGATGTCGTCCAGAACGCTGACAAGGTGTGGACCGACTTCTTCCGCCAGATCGGCCTCGACGAACCGTTGGTGAGCTACGCCATCGTCACACCAGACCAGACGCCGATTCGAAGCAAGTGCACAATGCAAACCGAACAGGGGCCGGTGCCGCTGGTGGTCAGTCACGACACCCCCATGGCCTACTACTGCCCCGCCGACGAGTTGTCCCCGGGGCATACAGGCACGATTTATCTGCCGGTCACCACCATGCAGAAGATGTGGACCGGCAACATCTTCGAGCGTCAGTCGAAGCGGACCGGGGACTTCGCCGCTGCCATCCTCACCGCGCACGAGTTCGGCCATCACGTGACCGATGAGCTCCAGATCCAGTACCAGAAGAAGGGCATGCCCTTCCCCCCGCCCGCCGGGAAGTGGAACGAGCTCATCGCGGACTGTATGGCAGGGGCCTGGGCGGCAACTGCCTACCACAGCGGCTACTTGGAACCAAATGACTTCGAAGAGGCTGCCACCGCGCTCGAGGCGCTCGGTGACAACCCTCAAACCCACGGCACACCTGCCGAGCGGAGGGAGGCACTGACCGTCGGCTTTGCAGGCGTTCAAGGGCGGTATGGGCCGGGCTCACCAGCCGCCTGCATCGAGACCTACTGGAAAGACGACAGGCCCTAGCGGAGCTCGACGGCCCCAGCAGTATGGAGCACTGGGAATACGGTGACCGCAGCCGTGAGAATTACGTGACCTTGCACAACACCAAACTACGTGCGACGTAGCTCAGCGGATCCGGGCTGGCAGCACCGACCCGACCTGACCACCCGGCGCGCTCCCGTTCCCTCATCGCGCTGCCGCCAGCGGTGGGTGCGTTGTCCTGGAGCGTTGACGAACTGGGCGGGCGGGCCTGGGAACGGGGCGGGCAGGCGACGGGGGAACGCCTGCCCGCCCCGAGGGCAACGACCCGCACAACGGGGGACGCGGGCCTTGCGGAGCCGTGGTCACGGCCCACTGGTGACAGCGCACCGGGCACCGCACGTGTCACACCCGCCGTGCCGCACCGCCCACAGGAGCGGGCCGTGACGGCCTCACCGATGCTGATCAGGCGGCCTCCGCCAGCAGCAGAGGGCCGGTATCCGTCACCTGCAGCAGTCGCCTGACAGCGGGGGTCACCGGTCCGGATGCCGCGAAGCCCACCCCGGCAACCTGGCAGTGGCTGCGGGCTGCCAGCAGGACGCTCAGTCCGGAACAGTCGCAGAACGCGACCCGGCTGAAGTCCGCCTCGACGCATCGAGCACCGTTGATCACAGCGGCTTCCAGTTCGTCGCTCAGCCGGGCCGCGGTAAGGTGGTCCACCTCGCCCGCCACCGCCACCACCGTCCGGCCGGCCACGGTGCTGCTGCACACACGCAACCGCTCGCCGGGCCGCTTGCCGGGATCGCTGTCCACACCGTCAGCGTCTCGGCTGCACGCCCCGAAGTCAAAGGGCCGCCAAGAGGGAACACGAGTGCCCGTTGGTCCCGGTACGGGGCGCTGGGGTGATGACAGCGTGAAAGCACGCGAGAGTCCAGCTGCCCGGCCCAGCCAGAACGGCTGCCTTTCGCCAGGGGCTCGCTCAGGCGGTCAGGCGAGAGCCGCCATCCTCAGAAGGTGAGGCCAGGCAGCTGTGCACCCGCTCACCGGGCCCGGTCAGGGGACGCACCCTCACCCGGCCACGGCTGTGCGCACACCTCCCGCGGCATGCCGCCGTTCGGGGTGGGGGAGGCTGCCTCGGTGTGGGCGGCCGGTGCCGGGGTAAGCGCACGGCGGAAAGCCGCCCGAGCGCGGCGAACACAACGAAAGAGCACCGCATGGTCATCCCGCTTATGAAGCAGGCGGCAGATGAGCAGGGTACGGACGAGAACGCCACACTCTGTTTTGGCGTGGCCTGGGCCGAGGGCGCTGCCTGGGCTGTCGAGGCGCGCCAGGCCCTGCGTGCCGCCCTCGCCCACGCTGCGCGTTCTGGCCGCGACCCCGTGCCGGCCCCGATGGGGCTGGACGCCGAACTTGTGATCAGCGAGCTGGTCACCAACGCCATTCGGCACGCCCCCGGCCCCTGCGGGCTGATCCTGCAGCTTTCCAGTGACGCACTGGCCATCACCGTGTGGGACACCTCCACCGACCAACCCACAGTGAAGGAGCACGACCCGCACCGCTTCGGCGGCCATGGACTGCGTCTGGTGCACACGGTCAGCGACAGAGTCGACGTCGCACCCCGCACCAGGGGAAAGCAGATCACCGCCTACCTGCGCCTGACACCGAGCGACGACGGGGAACCGACGACAATGCCGTTCCCAAGGTGACGGAATGCGCGGAACGGATCATCCGGCCGACCGAGTTCCTGCTGCGCCTCTCAAAACTGAATGCCGCCGCCCACCCGGCCTCGGCGCGGGTGGGCGGTGACGGGGACACGCCGTGCCCAAGGCGTCAGCCGGCGGTGTTGGTGTGCCAGATCGCCCGGCCCGCGTCGTAGATCACCACGTTGCCGTCCGTCTGGACGACGAGCCGGGCGTTCGGGTGGCCCGCGGTGCCGGAGCTGAAGAGCTTCATGTTCTTGTCCTTCACCGGGTCGACGACGAAGAGTTCCCCGTCCTTGAACCAGGCCTGCGCCGTCGGCCCGGCGGCGGTCTTCGCGGACCAGCGGACCCTGTTGGTCCTGCTGTCGACGACCTGGAGGTCGCCGTCCTCCGTCAGGAACAGGCGTACCGTGCCCGAGTCGACGGTGTCACGCTCGGTGTTGTCGAAGCTGTCCGAGGTGAACACCGTGTTCCCGTGGACGACCATGTTGGTGTTCAACCGGCCCTCGGCCAGCTCGTCGATGACCGGGATCGACGGCAGGAAGGCGTACACGGCCCCCTCGGTCCGTACGAACTGGGAGAACTTCAGCGCGACCGGTTCGCCGCCCTCCGGGCGCTCCCAGGAGATTTGGGTCTCCTCCCCCGCCACTGGGTCGGCGCCGGCGGGCAGCGGGCCGGGGTCGATCTCCTCGTGGTGGGTGTTGGGGTTGGGCTTGGGGAACGTCTCGTCGTTCATCCAGAACCTCTGGATGAACTCGAACTGCCGGAACAGGTCGGCCTGGTAGCAGACGAAGACCAGCCCCCGGGGCGCGTCCGGGCCGTTGAGCGCCGAGGCGGACGGGTCGAACGGCAGGCCGTAGGGGATGCCGCGGCGCATGATCCGGCGGTGGTTGAACTTCGTGTCCGGGAAGGTGCCGCCCTTCGGGTCGGGGAAGCCGTCCCGGGGGTTGGTCTTGCGCAGGTGGGACCAGAGCGGGGTGGTCGTCCCCTTCGGGTCGTCCTTGAACGAGATCAGGTTGTCGTTCGACGACTCCGCGTTGTACGACATGTCCGCGTGCGGGCACTTCGCCACGGGCGTCCCGGAGCGCCAGCGTCCGACCAGCCGGGCCGCCAGCCACTCGGTCGTGGCCTGCGGGGGCGCGGCGTTCGCCCGTTTCAGCGCCTCCAGTTGTGAGGCTACGCCCGCCCACCAGCCGGGGACGTCCTGTGCGAGCCGGCGCACCACCTGGAAGGAGCCCTTCTGCGCCCACTCCGGATACGGCAGGGGGTGCGGGCGCTCCCGCTCCAGCCCGACGACGAACTCGCCGGGGTTGACCAGGATGGTGCCGGGGTGACCCTTCTCGTAGACCGGGTTCTCGGGGTCGGGCTCGTCGAGGTACTTGATGGCGGGTTCACTGACGCCGTCCTTGAAGCCGAAGTGCTCCCGTCCCCGGCGGGGCCCTTCGAGGGTGGCGCCCTCCTGCTCGAAGACGGTGACGATCCGGGCGCGGGCCAGGTCCTGGCGGACGTCCCCGAGGGTGGCCCGCAGCACGTGGGGCTGGTCGGCGGCGAGGGTGAGCACCGCGTGGACGCGTCCGTCGCCGACGTTGCCGAAGAGCCAGTTCTTCGGAGCGTTCGGGCCGGTGTCGCCGAGCGCCTCCGCCCGCTTGGCGGGGCCCTCCGCGAAAGCCTTCAGCGGGCCGTCGGTGCTGTTGTTGTCGACGCCGGGCAGCGGGTTCCGGCCGGTGAGGAACGCCAGCCCTTCGAAGGTGAAGCTGAGGCCGTACCACAGCGCGTTCAGGTTCTTCGGGTCGTCGCCCCCGGAGTACGAACGGGCCCGGGAGTACTCCCTGTTGAACCTCGCCACCTGACTGGTGGTGGCCAGCAGCGGCCGCAGCTGCTTCAGCCACGTCCGCGCCGCCTGCTGGTCCTCGAACCGCAGGAACAGCAGCTGCATGTGGTCCTTCTTGAACCCGGCGAGTACGTCGCCCTGGATCTCGGTGTCCTCACGGAGGAACAAATGTCGGGGGTCGTTCGTCGCCGTGGTCATAGGTGCCCTTCTCTCCGGAAAATTCGGCGGGTGGGTGTCGACAGCCCTGTTACCCAGCCGGAATTCCTTGTAGAAATCGCTGCGCGCCATCACCCGTGTGAATGCGGTGTTCCCCCGCACCGGGGCGCAGTTCGGGCGCGGGACCTCGGCATTCACGCCGGAGTTCGCGCCGCCGCCACCGGCGCGGGCGGTGTTTCACCGTGAGGTGAGTGAGTGACTGCCCGTATGCATTTTCGGATGTTGAAAGGCGCGGTTTACGGAAAGAATGGGAGCGCCCCGGAGCATGTGCTCGTTGCGGGTTCCCGCCGAATTCCCTTTCCTCGCTCTTCTCTTCCCTGACTTCCCTGATTTCCTCAGGCGGCTAGGAGACCCATGCCCCCACGAAAGATTTCCGCTGCCTTTTTGGCGTGCGCACTGGTATCCGCGGTGACCGTCACCACAGGGGTGGCCGCGCCGTCCGCGTACGCCCACGACGGCGCCGACGGCGGCGCCCATCACGATGTGCTCGGCGACACGGGCGGGTCCGGGAAGGTCCGGGTGACCGAGCGGCAGGTCAAGAAGGAGATGAGAGACGACGAGGCCGCCGCCCTCGGTGAGGAGCACGCCCGGGAGCACGCCAGCCTGCGTGCGACGGCCAAGGCCCTGAGCGAGTACCCCCAGTCGACCCGTACGGCGCGGCTGCGGAAGCTGACCGAGACCCAGGCGGAGACCAACAAGAAGTACGCGCCCGAGGAGTTCGGCCGGTTCGCGGAGTACTTCCCCTCACCGGACTACGGCGACCACATCGCCACGCTGCCCACCGGCAAGGTGCTGCTGTTCTCGTTCGAACCGGTCGAGGACAACCCCCAGAAGGAGACCGCCCCCACCGACGTCATCGGCAAGGAGAACGCCGGCCGGGCGTATCTGTGGGACCCGGACAAGGGCACGGGACACGACGCGTTCAAGAACGTCCCCCCGCCGACGGTGGTGATGCCCGACGGCAAGAACGAGGCCCGCCCGGCACCGTTCTTCTGCTCCGGCCACACGTTCCTGCCCAACGGCATGCTGGGCGTGTTCGGCGGCAACCTCGGCGGCAACGGGGGCAGCGGCGCCAAGCTGTCGCTGGTCTTCGATCCCTGGACGGAGACCTGGCACCGGAACAAGGACATGTCGGTCGGCCGGTGGTATCCCGGCGTCGTGGAGGGCCCCGACGGCCGGCTGCTCATCATGTCGGGCCAGTCGGAGCTCGGCTGGGGCACGCCGACGCCCCTCGTCGAGCGCTTCCCCGCCAAGTCGCACCCGGTGCCGTGGCTCAGGAACGACGTGCCGAACGATGTGCCGGTCGACACGTTCCGCGCCGAGGCGCCCTTCACCAAGGACTACCCGCACCTGTTCTCGCTGCGCGACGGCAGGATCTACGGCCTCGGCCGGATGGCCGGCGAGCAGTACGTCTTCGACCTGGGCACGGAGACCCGGGCGCAGCTGCCGGACCGGCCCATCGGCGTCCCCTGCAAGGACCAGCGGGACAACAACGGCGAGGGCTGCAACCCCGAGCGCATCAACGGCTCCGCGGTGGCGCTGCCCAACGGGGTGAACGGGCCCGACTCGGTGCTGGTCCTCGGCGGCAACCGGGACGACCCGAACACCTACGAGCTGGTCGACGGCAAGACCTGGACGAAACGCCAGCCCCGGGCCTTCGGCCGGGCGAACGCAGCACCGTCACCCTGCCGGACGGCAAGCTGTTCACCGTCAACGGCTCCTTCCACATCCGCAACTACGGCAACGGCATGTACAACCCCAACGCCCTGCCGAAGTACCGCCACACCGAGGCCCGCGACGAGGACGGCACCTGGAAACTCGGCCCGGTCCAGCGGCTGCCGCGGGGCTACCACTCCAACGCGGTCCTGATGCCCGACGGGCGGATCCTGGTCACCGGCGACGAGGCGCAGCAGATCGCCAACGACCCGGACATCAAGGACGACATGCACGGCAGCATCGAGATGTTCGAGCCGTGGTACCTGCACGTCGGCAACCGGCCGCAGCTCAACCGGGTCCCGGCCGATCCGCTGTCCTACGACTCCGCCTTCCGGGTGCTGACCTCCACGCCGGGACGCGTCGACAGCGCCGTCCTGGTGGCGCCGTCGACCGCCACGCACTCGACGAACTCCAGCCAGCGCCATCTGCGGCTGAGGATCAACTCCCGTGACGGCAACCGGCTCGGCCTGCAGACCCCGGCGACGGCGGCCGATGCTCCGCCCGGGTGGTACATGCTGTTCCTGCTGGACGAGCGGGGCGTGCCGAGCGTCGCGAAGTGGGTGAAGCTGGGGCCCGCGCCGGACACCTCCGGGCCGGGCGGCACCTGACGCCCACGCCCCCCGGAACTCCCCCGGAGGGGCCGGGCCGGACAACCGAACCGTTCTCCCGGGGACCCTGCCGCGGCTGCGGCGGGGTCCCCGCCTCCTGGCACCTCGTCGGCGGGGCTCAGCGGCCGGGCGGGGTGAGCACCACGAAGTCCGCGCTCGCCGGGTCGAGGCACACGGCCAGCCGGCCGACACCCTCGGCGTCCTCCGGGCCCATCTGCACGCTGCCGCCGTTCTCAGTGACCTTGGCGACCGCGGCGTCGCAGTCGGGGACCGCGAAGACCGGGTGCCAGTACGGCCGCCCGTTCGCCAGCGCGAGGTCCTCCTTGCGGACCTCCATGAGGCCGCCGTGCATCCGCTCCTCGGGCAGCCCGGCGGGGGTGATCAGGGAGTAGGTGCCCCCGCCGCCCGGCAGCTCCATGTCGCTGAACTGCCAGCCGAAGATGCCGCCGTAGAACTCCTTCGCGGCCGCCGCGTCGCTCGTGTACAGCTCGGTCCAGGACAGCGAGCCCGGCTCGTCGACCAGCTCGACGCCCTTGTTCGTCCCCGGCTGCCATACGGCGAACTGGCCACCCAGCGGATCGCTGTACTGCGCCATCCGGCCCCACTCGTCGAGGTCCATCGGCGGGACCCGCACCGTGCCGCCCGCGCGCTGCACCGCCTGGGTCGTCGCGTCCGCGTCGGTGACCATGTAGTAGATCATCCAGGCCGGGCGCGCGCCCTGCTCGGTGAGCTTGCCGAGCCCGGCGACGATCTTGCCGTCGTTGCGGAACACCCCGCCTTCCATGTCCTCCCCCTCGCCCATGGACTCGTACTCCCAGCCGAGCACCGCGCCGTAGAAGGCCGCGGCGGACCGGACGTCGGGGGCGCCGAGGTCGAGCCAGCAGGGGGAGCCGGGTGCGAAGTCAGTGGTGATCATGCGATTCCCTTTCGCGGATCCTGTGTGACCTCAGCGTGACACCAGGCACTGACAATCGCCCGTCGGCCGCACCCCGGGAGCGGGGCGCCGACGAACGGCGGGCGCACCTGCCCGGTGTGGGGTGGCGGCAGATCCGCCACCCCACACCCGTCCGCCGTCGAGCACGGCGACGTGGGGGCCGGCGCGGCCGGTGGCGAGGGCGACGCCCCCCCTCGCCACCGCGTTCACCGGTCGCGCGACGCCAGGTACTCCTCGACGCCCGGGGCGCGGTGCGCGTCCTCGACACCGACCAGGCCGCCGACCGCCTTCGCGTCGGGCCGCAGCACGTAGGTGGCGAGGCTCGCGGGGCGGGAGACGTCGGAGAAGTTCTGCGGGGTGCCGAGGCCGGTGTCGGCGTTCGTGCGGGAGCGGTGGGCCTTGACGACGTCCTCGCGGGCGAGGCTGCCGGCCTCGCAGGCCTTCTTCAGGTCCGCGCCCAGCAGTTGGGCGGCGTTGTAGCCGGACAGGACGCCGGAGTCGACCGGGGAGTCCGGGTACTTCTTCCCGTACGACGCCACCATGCGCCGCACGCCGGGCAGGTCGGAGCTGACCGCGGGGGCGGCGCTCACCACGTGCAGCATGGCCGCCAGAGCCGGTGCGGCGGGCGTCTTCATCAGCTGGGGTGCGAAGCCCGGGGCGCTGCTGACGACGGGTACGCGCAGGCCTCGGGAGGCGGCGACGCCGACCAGGGAGGCCGTCTGGGCGGGTCCCGCGCTGATCAGGATCGCCTTCACGCCCTTCTTGCTGAGCGCCGAGACCTGGGCGGACAGGTCGGTGTCGGTGGCCTTGATCTTCTGGCCGGACACCTTCAGCCCGGCCCTCTTCGCCGCCCAGGTGGATCCCTCCAGGGCGTTGGCGCCGTAGTCGCCCTCGAAGTACACGTGGCCGATGGTGTCGCCCTTCTTCAGGCCCTTGGCGCGGGTGAGGAAGCCGACCGCGGCGATCATGTCGAGGTCGTAGGTGGTGCCGAGGACCTGGACGGGGTCCTTGCCGAGGAGGGAGGCCGCCCAGGCCTGCGGGAAGGTCAGCACCTTGTCGCGTTCGATGTCGTCGAGCAGGGCGGCGACGACCGGGGAGCCGATGACCTGGGGCAGGGCGACGACGTCCGGGGAGATGTCGGCGTACGCGGTGACCGCCTTCTGCACGTCGTAGCCGTGGTCCTTGACGACGATCTCGACCTTGCGGCCGCAGATGCCGCCCTTGGCGTTGGTCTCGTCGGCCCACATCTGCTGGGCCTGCACGATGCTCTTGCCGAGGGTGGCGTAGGGGCCGGTCAGGTCGGTGAGCGCGCCCAGTCTGATCGTCTCGGCGCCGACGCCGGGGCCGGTGCGGACGCCGTCGGCGGCGTCGCCGCCGCCCTTGCCGTCCGCCTTGGAGCTGCATCCGGTGGCCGCGAGCAGGACGGCGAGGGCCCCGGCGAGGACGGTTGTGGCGGTGCGGTGCCTGGGGGGCGTGGTGGTCACGGGGTGTGCTCCTTGGGTCGTACGGGTGCGGCGGGAGACTCGGACGGGGTGAGGTCCGGGGAGGGGGTCCGGGTGCGTCGGCGGCGTACGCGGTCGCGGGTGCGCCGGGCCAGGCCGGTCAGGCCGTCCGGTGCGTACAGCAGGACGACGACGATGGCGGCGCCGTAGAGGTAGCGGGCCGCCTCGGTCGGGCCCACCGAGCCCTCGGCGGAGCCGGGGGCGGTCACCAGCGGCAGCTGGTCGGCGTAACGGGTCATCAGCAGCGGCAGCGCGGTGACGAAGACGGCGCCCGCGGTGGCTCCGGCGACCGAGCCGAGGCCGCCGATGACGATCATGGCGAGGTAGTCGACGGAGAGGGCGAGGGAGAAGTAGTCGGGGACGACGCGGCGGAAGGCGAGCGCCAGCAGCACTCCCGCGAGGCCCGCGTACATCGACGACACGACGAAGGCCGCCGAGCGGTGGTGGGCGACGTCGACGCCCATCACCGCGGCCGCGGTCTCGCTGTCGCGCAGCGCGGCCAGCGCCCGGCCGGGGCGTGAGCGCAGCAGGCCGCGGGCGGTGAACCAGGTGAGCGCGAACAGGGCCAGGCCCAGGTACCACAGGCGTTCCTCGGCGCCGAACGGCACGCCCAGCACGGTCAGTTCGGGGCCGCCCGCGGCGAAGGTGAAGCCGCCCAGCTCCAGCGGGGGTACGGAGCGGCCGTTGAAGCCGCCGGTGACGGAGTCGGCGGTGAGCAGCACGTGGTGGCCGAGGAAGACCAGCGCGAGCGTGGCGATGCCCAGGTAGATGCCGCGGACCCGGCCGGCGACGGGGCTGAACAGGCCGCCCGCCGCTCCGGCGAGCAGCACCGCGAGGACCGCGGCGAGGGCGGGCGGCAGGCCGGGGCCGGGCTCGCCCGCCAGCCAGGCGTAGCCGTACGCGCCGACGGCGAGGAAGAAGGCGTGGCCGAGGGAGAGTTGGCCCGCGGTGCCGGTCAGCAGGGCCAGGCCGATGGCGCCGATGGCCGCTGCCATGGCGAACAGGCCGATCCGCAGCCAGAAGGCGTCCAGGTAGAACGGCGGCAGGCAGAGGGCGAGGACGAGCAGGATCGTCCCGGCCGGGCGTGGGAGGCGGCGGTCAGACACGGGCCGCCGCCTTCGTGCCGAACAGCCCGGTGGGCCGCACCAGGAGCACCAGGACCATCACCGCGTACGGGGCCACGTCGCCGAAGCCCTCGCCCAGCACGTGCAGTTCGGACTGGTAGCCGACGACGAGCGCCTCGGTCAGCCCGATCAGCAGGCTGCCCGCCAGGGCGCCGGGCGGTGAGGCCATGCCACCGAGGATCGCGGCCGGGAACGCGTTCAGCGCGATCTGGCCGGTGCTGCGCTCCAGGCCGGGCGCCGGGAACGCGGCGAGGAACACCGCGGCCAGCGCGGCGAGCGCCCCCGCCAGGCACCAGGCGAGGGTGCGCACCCGGGTCAGCCGCACGCCCATGAGGGAGGCCGCTTCCAGGTCCTCGGCGGCCGCCCGCAGGGGCAGCCCCCAGGCGGTGAACCGGAACAGCGCGAAGACCGCGGCGATCACGACCGCCGACACCGCGATCGCGGCGAGCCGGCTGTCGGCGACGGTCACCGGGCCGAGGTTCGTCACCGCGTCGCCCCACGGGTCGCCGAGGGACAGCAGGTCGCCGCCGATGCGCCGGGCCAGGTCGGTGAGCAGGACGATGTCGACGCCGATGGTGACGATGGTCTGCACGTGGGCGGCGCGCGGATCCATCCCGCCGGGTTGCAGCAGGAAGCGGTCCAGGGCACCCGCGACGGCGGCGGTCGTCACGATCGCCGCCGCCAGCGCCCCGGCGAAGCCGAGGTCGTCGTGGAGGACGGCGGTGAGGTAGCCGCCGAGCAGGAGCAGCGAGCCGTGGGCGAAGTTGAGGACGCCGGACGCCTTGAAGATGACGACGAAGCCGAGGGCGACCAGAGCGTAGACCGCGCCGAGGGCGATTCCGTCGAGAAGATGGCCGAACAGGCCTGTCATGCGGCTTCCTCCCCTGGTGTGCCGAGGTAGGCGCGCAGCACCTCGGGGTCGCGCCGGACCTCGTCCGGGGTGCCGTGGGCGATGACCCGGCCGAAGTCGAGGACGGTGACCTCGTCGGCCAGGCGCATGACCAGACCCATGTCGTGCTCCACGAGCAGTACGGACAGGCCGAGTTCGGCACGCACCTCCTGGACCACCTCGGCGGTGCGGGCGCGTTCGGCGGCGTTCATCCCGGCCACGGGCTCGTCGAGGAGCAGGACGCGGGGCTCCAGGCACAGGGCGCGGGCGAGCTCCACGCGCTTGCGGTCGCCGTACGACAGCAGCCCGACGGGACGGTCGAAGTGCCCGGCCAGACCGGTGAGTTCGGCGATCTCGCGGGCCCGGGCACGCTGCTCGCGCTGTTCGCGCACGGCCCACGGCAGCCGCAGCGCGCTCGCGGTGAAGCCGGCGCGGGAGTGGGCGTGGCGGCCGAGCATGAGGTTGTCGCCGACCGTGCCCTCGGTGGTGACGATGTTCTGGAACGTACGGGCCACGCCGAGCGCGGCGATGCGGTGCGGGGCGAGCCGGGTCAGGTCCTGCGCGCCGAGCCGGACCGTGCCGGAGGCGGGGCGGGTGAGGCCCGACAGGACGTTGAAGCAGGTGGACTTGCCGGCCCCGTTCGGACCGATGAGGGCGTGCACCGAGCCGGGCGCGAGGGTGAGGGAGACGCCGTCGAGGGCGGTGAGACCGGCGAAGCGCACGGTGATGTCGTGTACGTGGAGCTCGGGGAGCTCGTCCCGGTCCTTGTGGGGCTCCTGATCCTGAGCAGAGTCGTTCACGCGGCCCCCTGCCCGTCGGCCGTCTCGCCCAGATAGAGGCGGCGCACCGCGTCCGTGCGGGCGAGGTCGTCGGCGGGGCCGGACAGCCGTATCTCGCCGACCTCCAGCACGTGCGCGTGGTCCGCGAGGGACAGCGCCATGCCGGCGTTCTGTTCCACGAGAAGCACGGCGGTGCCCTGGGCGTTGATCTCGCGGATCACCTCGGCGATCCGGTACACCATGCGCGGGGCCAGGCCCAGGGAGGGCTCGTCGAGGAGCAGCAGGCGCGGGGCGGCCATCAGGGCGCGGCCGATGGCGAGCATCTGCTGCTCTCCCCCGGACAGCAGGCCGGCGGCCTGGCGGGTGCGCTCGGCGAGCCGGGGGAACAGCGCGAAGACGCGGTCGCGGGCCGCTCGGCGCTGGGCGGGACTGCGCCGCCCGAGCCCGAGCCCGCCGCTGCGCAGGTTCTCCTCGACGGTGAGACCGGCGAACACGCGCCGGCCCTCGGGGACCTGGACGACTCCGGCCCGGACCGCCGCGACCGGGTCCCGGCCGTCGAGGACCGTGTCGCCGTAGCGGACGCGACCGGCCGTGATCGCGCCGCGGTGCAGGCGCAGCGTGCCCGACACCGCCCGCAACAGGGTCGTCTTGCCGGCGCCGTTGGCACCGAGCAGCGTCACGACGGCCCCGTGGGGAACGGTCAGGGACACGGAGCGGAGGGCGGACAGGGCGCGCCCGTACGTCACGTCGAGTCGCTCGACGTGCAGCGCGGGCCGGTCGTCCGGTGGTGCCTGGGGCATCGCGGCTCCTCAAGGCCGTGCCTGGATCGGCACAGGGCTTCGGGGGAAGGGGAGCTCACGACAGCACGGGGGCCGGTTGGCGGTACAGGTTCCGGGGCGGGGTCGCTGCGGGGTCCCAACGCCTGCGGGCGGGTGTTGTGCGGGTGCCCAGTGCCCGGTCGGCCGGTGGGAACGGGGAGGGGCTCAGCGGGGCAGCAGCCGGTGGGCGGCCAGGGCCAGGGCGACCTCGACCAGGTCGGACGGGCGGGAGAGGGAACGCCCCGTGAGGTGCTCGTAGCGGCGCAGGCGGTTCAGGACGGTGTTGCGGTGGCAGTACAGGCGCCTGCTCGCCCGCTGGGCGGAGCCGTCGCAGGCCAGCCAGGTGGCCAGGGTGTCCAGCAGCACCTCGGCGTCGGCGGGCTCCAGGTGGGCCAGCGGGCCGAGCAGCCGGTCGGCCAGGGCGGCGCCGAGCTCGGGGCAGGAGACCACCAGCGCCTCGGGGAGGTGGTCCGTCAGCCGGACGGTGCCGCCGCCCGCGGGGCACAGGCTGAGGGCGGTGTCCGCGAGTCTGCGGGCCTCGCCGACGGCGGCCAGGCCGTCGACGGCGCTGCCGACGCCGATGCGGGGGCCCGGCACGGGTCGGGGCGGTGCCGCACGGTCGCCCTCGCCGTCATGGTCCTTGTCGCCGTGGTGATCGCCGTTGTGACGACCGTGGTGATCGCCGTTGTGCCTGTCGTTGTGCTTGTCCTTGTTGTTCTCCTTGTACTTGTCGTGGTTGTTCTCCTTGTGGTTGTCGTTGTGGCTGTCGTTGACGAGGACGATGCCGTAGTCCGTGTCCACGCCCGTGTGCCAGTACGCGCGCTTGCCCGGCACGAGCGCGGCGCGGTCGGCGCCGCCCGGGTCGGCGCCCGCGACCGCGACGACGACGTACCGCCCGTGTTCCGGCAGGTCCAGCGCCTGCGCTGCCTCGGGCAGGTCGGCGATGCGGCTGGTGCCGTCCAGCAGGGCGGTGGCCAGCAGCCGGACCCGGTTCTCGCGGCGCCAGGCCAGCTGCCGTTCCGCCTGCCGGTAGGCGTCCGCGACGAGGGTGCAGTGCTCGTCGACGAAGTCCCACACGTCGGACGCCACGTGCACCAGGAGCCGTACGTCCTCGGGAGCCGTACGGACCGTCTCGTCGACCAGCCCCTGCCACACCAGCGAACCGCCCAGCCGGAAGGCGTGCAGCAGCGCGTCCAGCGGCAGGCCCTGCTCCGCGCGCGTGGCGCCGATCCGCCACGAGCAGCGGCGGGCCGCGTCCCGGGTGCCGCGGGGGTCGAGCAGGGAGAACACGCTGTGCCGCAGCGAGCGGTGCACCTCCTGCCAGATGCCGGCGGGGTCGCTCTCCAGCGCGGCCCGGTAGGCGGGCTCCTGCTCCTGCAGGGCGGCGATCAGCCGGTCGGTGAGCTGGGGCAGGTCCGCCAGCAGGACGCGGGCCGCGCGGTGCAGCACGTGCGGGGCGTCGGCGTCGATCAGCGACCGCACGCGCGGTGTCCGTACGGGCGGAGCGGGCGTCGGTCCGGGGCGGAGCACGGTTCGGGGCCGTACGGCGTGGTGCATCGTGGTTCTCCCCAGGGTCGGCTTGCCGGCGGCGCCCGCGCGGCGGCTCCGCACCGGCGCCCGGCCGGCCGCGGAGCCCCGGGCCGGCCGCCACCTGACTGTCCTGCCCCCGAAGAATGGCATACCGTCCGGTCGGTCCCTAGAGTTGTGCACGGGTCTTTTCCCGGGGCACGGGTCCCTGGCGTCGTGCAGCGGCCTTGTCGGCCTGCTCGACCATGCGGGCAAGTTCGACCCGGGAGCGGACGCCGAGGGCGGCGAAGACGTTGCGCAGGTGGTAGTCGACCGTGCGGGTGCTGACGGACAGGCTGAGGGCCACCTCCCGGTTGGTGGCGCCCTCGGCGACGTACCGGACGATGCGCAGTTGCTGCGGGGTCAGCCGGGACAGCTCCCCCGCTCCGGCCCGGCCCGGCTCCCCGGCCGCCGTCCGGCCCGGTGCGGCGCCGTTCGCGCGCAGTTCCGCGTCCGCCTGCCGGGCCCACCGGTGCGCGCCGCAGCGCTCGAAGCCCAGCAGCGCGGCCCCGAGGTGTGTGCGTGCCTCGCGCAGTCGGCGGCGGCGCCGCAGCCACTTGCCGTAGAGCAGTGCGGTACGGGCCCGTTCGAAGTCGCCGGCCGCGTCCTCGTGCCGGTCCAGCGCCCGCCGGTACAGCTCGTCGGCCGCCTCCGGCGGGGCCAGCAGGGCGCGGCACCGCAGCAGTTGGGCGGGTGCCTGGGGATCGGCGCCGCAGGCCGCCCAGCGGGCGAAGGCCTCGACGGCCGTCCGGGCATGGTCGGCCTGCCCGGTGGACGCGGCGGCCTCCACGAAGCAGGGCACGGCGAGCATCCACACGGCGAAGTGGCCGCGCCGGGGGCCGGGGCACACCAGCGGGCCGAGCCGGTCGGCGGCCTCGCGGGGGCGGCCGCGTCCGAGGTCGGCGCGGGCCGCGGCCCACTGGGCGAGCGTGGCGGCCTGCGCCAGGCCGTGCCGCCGGGCCGTCTCCAGCGCGGCCGCCACGTGCTCGGCGACCAGGTCCGTCTCCCCCTCGATCGACGCGGCCAGGGCGAGTACGGCGTGGTGGTGGGCGGCCGTGTTGCGCTGCCCGGTGCGCCGCGCGCCGCGCAGCCCCTCCTCGGCGTGGGTACGGGCCAGCGCGTGCCGTCCCGCCCGCAGCTCGGCGTAGGCCAGGTACTCCAGGGCCCGCGGTTCGAGGACGGCCGACCCCAGCGTTCGCGCCGCCGCCAGCGCCCGCGCACCGGCCCGGCGCGCGCCGGCCACGTCACCGAGCAGCAGGGCGGCGGCCGCCGAGCGCAGGAGCTGCTCGGGGTCGTCGGCGGCGAGGCCGTGGTCCACCACGCGCCTGAGCGGCACGGCCGCCAGGTCGAAGCGCGCTTGCAGGACGGCGCGCATGCCGGACCGGTGGTCACGTAGGAGGAGGGCATGCCGGGGGCTGTGGGGGCTCGGTGTGCCGGTGAGCTTCGGGGTGGGGGGTGGTGGGGTGGTTCCGGGGGCGGCGGGCGACGGTGGGGCGTCGGGGACCGCTGCCCCGGTGGTACCGGGCGACGGCGGGCCGTCGGGGCCCGCTGCCCCGGTGGCGCCGGGCGACGGCACGTCGACAGGGCCCGCGGCCTCGGTGGCAACCGCCCCGACGGTCTCCCGCGGAGCGTCCCCGTCGGAGTCGAGCGCCCGCAGGCACGCCGCCATGTCACCCGCGGCCCACGCGGCGGCCGCCGCGGCCAGGGCGGCTGCCTGGGCCTGTTCGGGGGCGGGGGCCGTGAGCAGGCGGGCGGCGAGCAGGAGGGACTCGCGGGCGTCGTCCACGGGACCGTCCGCCAGGAGCACCGTCCCCCGCAGCAGCTCGGCTCGGCCCCGTAACACCGCGGGGCCCGGGCGGCCGCGGGCCGCGTCGAGCAGGCGCAGGGCCTTGGACGTCTGCCCCGCGAGCAGGGCCTGTTCGGCGGCGGCCGTGTACCGGTGCGCCCGCTGCGCCCCGTCCGGGGTCAGCTCGGCGGCCCGGGTGTGGGCCGTGCAGCGCAGGGCGGGCGGGAGCGCGCCGGTGGCGGCTGCCGCCAGGTGGGCCGCGAGGGCGGGAGCGGGTGCCGTGGTGGCCCACGAGCGGTGCAGCAGTGCCAGGACGCCGTGTCCGTCGGGCAGTGCGCGGGCCAGCGCGCGGTGCACGGCACGGCGTCGCTCGGGCCGCGCCCCGGCGTACACCGCCCTGCCGAGCAGCGCGCTGCGGAAGCGGAGCCGGCCGTCCGTCAGGACGAGCACGTCGGGCAACGGCTCCGGCAGCGGTACACCCCCACCCCGTCCGAGCCCCCGGGCCGCCCTGAGCACCAGCTCCGCGTCGATGTCCGGGTCCCCGCAGACCCGTACGGCGGCCGCGAGGGTCAGCAGCAGGTCGTCGCATCGCCGCGGCAGCCCGGCCAGGCATCCCCCGGCCACGGCGGTCAGGAGCTCGGCGTCGGCCAACGGGCGTGGCAGGGACCGCTGTCCGCGGAGCTGGGCGGGCGAGAGGCGACGGGCCGATGCCAGCAGCAGGGCGGGACTGCCCTCCGCCGCCGCGACGAGCTCGTCGCGGACGGCCGGATCGACGGCCGAGTCGGTCGCGTCGTCCAGCAGGGCGGCCGCGTCCGCCGGGGGCAGGGGCCCGAGGCGCAGCACGGGCAGTCCGGTGAACTCCCGGTCGACGGGACGGTGTCCGGCGACGGTGAGGAGGAGGCCGAGGCCCGCCCGGCCCGCCGCGTGCAGGTGTGCGGCCGCGTGTCCCAGGGCGGCCCGCGCGTGGGCGTCCCACAGGTGCGCGTCGTCCACGCACACCAGGGCGGGGCCCTGCGCGCCCATCGCGTGCAGGGCACCGAGCAGCGCCTCCCCCGCCGTCCCGGCTCCGAGGCCACGATCGGGCCGGCCCGTCGCGCGCAGGAGCGCGCGCAGACCGTCGTACGGCTGCCGGGAGCGCGCGGGATCGGCCCGCACGCGCACCACGGGTCCCACCGCGAACGAACCGGCGGCGAACGCCAGGAAGGCGGTGCGGCCACAACCGGGTTCACCGGTCACGACACCGACGCCGCCGTCGGTGCGCAGCCGCTCCAGCAGCTCGGCCACGGCCTGCCCCTGCGCGCCCGCGCGGTACGGGAGCCGAGCGGGTCTCGGCGTCGTCTGTCCGGTCATGCCCGTCATGCCCGCGACGTTACGGGTGGGTAACGGGAGGGGGAAGGGGGGCGTCCACGCCGCCGCGGCGCTGTATCGGCCGTGTCACCTGCGCGTTCGCGGTGTGCGGGCGGCGCGCGGTGTGTGCCGCTGCCCAACGACCGCGGCCCGGCGCGCTGCACCCGCACAACGCCGGTGGCGGCCGCGCGGACCGCCACCGGGTCGGCGGCGCCTGGCGATGCGTCAGGAGGTGTGCGGGCAGTTGCCGCGGGCCTCCTCGATCGTCAGGCCCGGCTGGGGCAGCGGGCACAGGAACTGCTCGTAGCGGGTGTCGTTGTCGATGAACCGCTTCAGCCAGGAAATGCTGTACTTCGCGATCGTCGTGTTCGACGTGTTGGGCGCGAAGTGGCTGGCGTTGTTCAGCTCCAGGTAGGCCCGGTCGAGCGAGGACGGCAGGCTGGAGTAGAACGGCTCCGCGTGGGAGCCGACCGGTGCGACCGAGTCGCCGTCGGCCCCGAAGATCAGGGTCGGGGTGCTGATCTCCGGCCAGGTCTTGTCGAGGTTCCACGGCGTCATCGGGATCGCGGCCTGCAGCGCGGGCCGGGACTTGGCGGCTTCGAGGCTGCCGCCGCCGCCCATGGAGTGGCCCATGACGCCGAGCCGGCTGCCGTCGATACGGCCGCGGACCGAGCTCCGTTGGGTGAGGTAGTCCAGGGCCGCGAGCAACTGGCGTCCCCGGGAGTCCGGTTGGTCCAGGGTGCTGAGGGTGTCGATGGTGAAGACCACGAATCCCTGCGAGGCCAGGCGCGGCCCGAGCCAGGAGATGGAGGACTGGGTGCCGGTGTAGCCGGGCGAGACGGCCACCGCGCCGAAGGTGCCGTCGGCGGTGCTGGTCGGGTAGTAGACGGTGCCTCCGCCGAAGTCGGTGACGGCGAGCGAGGAGACGGTCGTACGGGAGACGGCGTACGGGCCGCGCTCCGCCTCGATGCTCGCGGTGGTGGGCGCCGGGCCGCGCTCGTACGGGTTGTCCGCCGCGTGGGCGCCGGGACCGCTGAGGGTGGCGAGCCCGAGGACGGCGGCGGCGACCGCGCCGGCGAGTCTGCCGGTGCGGCGGCGCGCGGCACGGGCTGCCGGGAGCGGGCGTGCGGTGCTGCTGTGGGGGTGCTGCACGACGAGTGGTCCTCTCACTGGCGTGGCGAGCCGTTCGACCGGGCGCGGCGCGTGGGGAACGCGTCCGTGCACCGGCCGACGAGCGCCGCCGACGGCTGGGGGATGCCACTGTCGGCGTGCGGCGGCCACGCGCGGACCGGCAATGTCACCGGTCTCGTCATCCGTCGAGCCGAGGGAATCGTCACCGGTTCTTCACAGGTTGCGAACGCATCGGCGGCCCGGGTCGGAGCACCCGTAGCGGTGTTTCCTGGTCGAGGGGTCCGCCATGGTCTGGGTCGCCGTCTTACTGCTGCCGTTTCTGAGCGTCCTGCTCCTGGTCATTGACCGCATCGAGGAGCGCCTGCTCGAGCCCGTCCCCGCGAAAGGCCGGCATGCCGCGCGCAAACGGCACCTGCGCCTGGTCCGGGGCGGCGCCCCACAGCGCGAAGAGCGAACCGTTGCCGAGCCGGACGCAATGGAAGACCGGGCGGCCTGAGCCCGGTCGCGGAGGGAGTCGCGCAACCCGGCACCGCGGGGTGCTGCTGCGCCCGCCCCACCACCGGAGGCACCCTCACCCCCGCACCCGCTCACACTGCACCGCAGCCGGCCCATGCTCCCCGGCCGCGCAACGCCCGCACACCCCGCTGAGTTCGAGGGTGTGCTCCAGTTCCGTGAAGCCGGTGGTCTCCGCGAGCCGGGCGGCCCACTCCTCGACGGCCTCCGAGTCCACCGGGCGACTGCGGCCGCAGCAGCGGCAGATGAGGTAGTGCCGGTGTTCCTCGGTCGGCCGCCGCAGGTACAACCGCTCGCCGCCCTCGTCGCGCACGACGTCGACGAGCCCGGCCCGGTCCAGTTCGCGCAGGGTGCGGTACACGGTGGTGAGCCCGACCGTGCTGCCGGAGTCCGTCAGCAGCGCGTGCAGTTCCTGCGCGGAGACGAACTCGCCGCAGCGGCCCAGGGTGTCGAGCACGGCCCGCCGCTGACGCGTACTGCGCAGCAGCCCCGGCGCGGCGGCCCGGCCGCCCCTCGGCGCCTCCTCCTCCGCTTCCCCCATCACTGGACTCCTCGCTCGTCCCGGCGTGCTGTCGCCACCCATGCTAAATGAACATGGTTTTCACGTCGACGAAGAGCGTCGGGCGGCGCACCCCTCGAATCGCGGCCGTCAGAACCGTTGACGGGAATATGACCCCCACTTATCTCCTGACCGAATTCACGAACCACGTTCGAAATCACGGACATCCGCCGCGCGGGACCACCCCACCACCCCATCGCCCCCCATCACGCCATCGCCCAGCCGATCTCCCGGACACCCGCACTGGAGAACCACCTTGAGACGCACCGCCGTACGCACCGCCGTACGCCTCCTCATGGCCGTACTCGTCGCCCTCGCGGCCACTCTCGCCGGCCCCGGCGCCACCGCCCACGCAGCCGTCCCCGACTCCCCCGCCGTCACGTACACCAACCCGATCGCGGAGAAGCGCGCCGACCCGCACATCCACAAGCACACCGACGGCTACTACTACTTCACCGCGACCGTGCCGGAGTACGACCGCATCGTGCTGCGCCGGGCGACGACCATCCAGGGACTGTCCACGGCCCCCGAGACGACGATCTGGACCAAGCACGCCAGCGGCGTGATGGGCGCCCACATCTGGGCACCGGAGATCCACTTCATCGACGGCAAGTGGTACGTGTACTTCGCGGCCGGCGCCACGAACGACATCTGGGCGATCCGGATGTACGTCCTGGAGGGCACGGGCGCCAACCCCCTCACCGCCACCTGGACGGAGAAGGGGCAGATCAGGACGCAGTGGGAGAGCTTCTCGCTCGACGCCACCACCTTCGTCGTGGGCGGCGTGCGCTATCTGGCGTGGGCCCAGCACGACCCGTCCGTGAACAACAACACCGATCTCTATCTGGCGAAGATGTCCAGCCCGTGGACGATCACCGGCACTCCGGTGCGGATCTCCCGGCCCACGTACTCCTGGGAGACCGTCGGCTACGCCGTCAACGAGGGCCCGGCAGTCATCCAGCGCGGCGGCAAGGTCTTCATGACGTACTCCGCCAGCGCCACCGACAGCAACTACTGCCTGGGCATGCTGACCGCGTCCGCGAGCGCCGACCTGCTCGACCCGGCGTCCTGGAGCAAGAGTTCCACCCCGGTGTTCACCAGCAGCGCCGCGACCGGCCAGTACGGCCCGGGCCACAACTCCTTCACCGTCTCCGAGGACGGAAAGAGCGACATCCTCGTCTACCACGACCGCAACTACAAGGACATCAGCGGCGACCCGCTCAACGACCCGAACCGCCGCACGCGCGTGCAGAAGCTGTACTGGAACGCCGACGGCACCCCGAACTTCGGCATCCCGGTGGCCGACGGCGTCACCCCGCAGCGCTTGTCGTCGTACAACTTCCCGGACCGGTTCGTCCGCCACTACGACTACCGGGCCCGGATCGAGGCGAACGTCACCAAGCTCGCCGACTCGCAGTTCCGCGTGGTCCCCGGCCTGGCCGGCAGCGGCACCGTCTCGCTGGAGTCGGCCAACTTCCCCGGCTACTACCTGCGGCACAAGAACTTCGAGGTGTGGCTGGAGAAGAACGACGGCACCGCGCGGTTCGCGGCCGACGCCACCTTCCACCGGCGCTCCGGCCTGGCCGACCCGGCGGGCGTGTCATACGAGTCGTACAACTACCCGGGGCGCTACATCCGTCACTACGAGTACCTGCTGTACGTGCAGACCCCGAGCACGGCCACGGACCGGGCGGACGCCACGTTCTACGCACAGTGACGCCCCACCGCGACGCGACACAACGGGTCATATGCACTGATTGCGTCTGCTGTGAGCGGGCACTCCGGCACTGTGCAGACACAGCAGACGCATCAGCAGACGCATCAGCAGACGCATCAGCGCATACGACCGCGGCGAGTTCTGCTGACCGGGTGGTTCAGCTTCCGGGACGGGGAGGCGACCGCCGGCGACGTGCTGGCGCTGCGCCGGGTGGAGGACGTGCTGCGGGGGACGGGCATCCCGTACGACGTGGCGTGGAGCCCGGGGTTCCTGCCGGAGGCCCTGCATCTGGACCGGGTACGGCCCGGCGACTACTCCCACCTGGTGTTCGTGTGCGGTCCGCTGCACGGGCCGCAGGTCGAGGAGCTGCACCGGCGGTTCGCGCACTGTGTGCGGATCGCCGTGGGCACCTCGGTGATCGACCCGGACAGCCCGGCGGTGACCGGTTTCCACCGCGTACTGCCGCGGGACGGGCCGGACAGTGAGCCGGTGGAGGACCTGGCGGCCCGTGCCCCGGCGGCGCCCGCCCGGCCGGTCGTCGGGGTGATCCTCACGCACGGGCAGCACGAGTACGGGGAGCAGCGGCGGCACGGCCAGGTCGCCGAGGAGGTGACGGGCTGGCTGGCCGCCAAGGACTGCGCGCGGCTGGAGCTGGAGACCCGGCTCGACACGCACGACTGGCACCTGAGCGCGACGCCCGCGCAGCTGCAGTCGGTGCTGGCCCGGCTGGATCTCGTCGTCACCGACCGGTTGCACGGGCTGGTGCTCGCGCTGCGGGTGGGGACGCCGGTGCTGGCCGTCGACCCGGTCGCGGGCGGTGCGAAGGTGACCGCGCAGGCCCGGGCCTGCGGCTGGCCCGCGCTGGTGGCCGCCGAGCGGCTGGACGTGCGGCAGCTGGACCGCTGGTGGGACTGGTGCCTGACCGGTGGCCGGGTGGCCGCCCGGCAGATCAGGGACGCCTTCCGGGAGGGCACCGTGCCGGACAGCGCGGACCGGCTCGTCGAGGTGCTGGCACGGCCGGCCCCCGGTTAGCCCGCCGCTCGTCCGGGGCACCCGGTGGTCCGTGTGGGGCCGCCCCGGAAGGAGAGACAGTGTCCATCGACCGACTCCCCGATCACGAGCAGCGCATCCTCGACGAGATGGAACGGGCCCTGCGCCGCGACCGCCGCCTGGACCGGCGGCTGCGCACCTTCCGGCCGAGCCGCCGGCCCGACCCGGCGCGCGCACTGACCCGCCTGGCGCACTACGACCCCCGCCCGCGGACCGTGGCCGTGCTGCTGACGGTGTCGGTCGCGCTCATGGTGGCCGGGATCATCACGTCCCAGCCCGGTGTGATCTGGGCCTTCGCCGCCGTGTGGCCGGCGACGCTGTTCGCGGCGTTCCGGCTGATGTGCCGGTGGTGCGACGGGCGCTGAGCTGTTTGCCCCCGGCGGGCCCCGGGGACCCGGCCCGCAGGAGGTGATCGTCGTGCCCGAACCCGGAAGCAAGAAGTACGACACCCGGCGGGCCAGGGCCCGCAAGGAGGCCGAACGGTCCGGGGTCACCGACCAGGACGCCAACGCCGCCGCCAACGAGGAGCTGCAGGAGGGCGACGAGTGGCGCAGCGGCGGCCCGCGCACCGAACGCGGCCGGGGCCCGAAGGGCGAGCGCCCGGGGAGCTCCGACTGAGCGAAGAACACCGACGGAGCGAAGAACGCCCTGAGCCCGGCTACGACGTTCGTAGCCGGGCTCGGCCCGTGCGTCCGGGCTCAGCCCGTGTAGCGGCGGGCCCTGGACGAGCGTTGTGCGGGCTCCAGCAGGCGCAGCCGTGACTCGACCTCCGGGGGCACCACGCGGCGTTCGCGCAGCACCCACGGCAGGGCGGCGGCCGCCTCGGCGAAGGCGCGCAGGGACGCGGCGTCGCGGGGGACCGTGCGGGCCAGGTTCACGGTGCGGCGCAGTGCGGGGCCGGCGGGGCGGCGCAGCCAGGTGAACCACAGGGTGTTGCGGATGCCGTGCGTGCGCCGCAGCGTGGCGTCGCGTGCGGTGGACGGGTGGTGGTGCACCGTCAGATGGTCGGCGTACGTCAGCCACCAGCCGTCGGCCGCCAGGTCCGCGGCGAGCAGCTCCTCCTCGCCGCCGAGCCACAGCCGGGGGTGGAAGCCGCCGGCGGTCCGGAAGGCGGCGGTGCGCAGGACGGTCGCGGCGGCCAGGAACGAGCCGAGCGCCGGTCCGGGCAGCCAACTCGGCCCGGGCACGGGCGAGTTGCGCAGTTCTTCGACGATCGGGTCCTCGGTGCCGCCCGGTTCGACGACGATGCGGGCCGTGACCGAGCCGAGCGCGGGGTGCTGGTCGAGCAGGTCGGCGGCCCCGGACAGCGAACCGGGCGCCCACCAGGAGTCGTCGTCGCAGAAGGCGACGTAGGGCGTGCGGACCTGGCGTACCGCGAGGTTGCGGCCGACGGCGCCGAGGTTGCGGCCGGGCGTGAGCAGCCGTACCTCGGGGTGCTGGCGGGCGACGGCGGCCGCGGTGCCGTCCGTGGAGCCGTTGTCGGTGACGATCACCGGGGGTTTCTCGGGGAGTTCGGCGAGCCGGTCGAGGGTGCGCAGGAGCTCGTCGCGCCGGTTGTGGGTGATGACGACGACGGTCGTGCGGGTGTCGGGCATGGCGGTCGTCCTGGTGTCGGTCATGCGGTGGCCCCCTCCAGCAGGCTGGCGGCGCGCTCCACATGCGGGGGCAGCGGCCTGCGTTCGCGCAGGGCGGCGGGCAGGCGGGCGAGGGTCTCCCGCAGGGCGCGCCGGGCCTGGCCGTCGTGGCGGGCCTCGGCGGCCAGGGCGCGGGTGCGGGCCAGCGCGTAGGGCAGGGGGCGGCGCAGCCAGGCGGTGAGGAGTTCGTTGCGGCGCTGGACGACGGGGCGGCCGGTGCGGGGCGCGGGCGCCGGGTGGTGGTGGGCGACCACGTCGGGGCAGTGGGTGACGCCCCAGCCGCGGGCGGCCAGGTCGTAGGCGAGGAGGGTTTCCTCGCCGCCGAAGAACAGCAGCCGGTGGAAGCCGCCCGCGTCGAGGTAGGCGCTGCGGCGGACGACCGAGGCGCAGGCGAGGAAGCCGAGGACCTGAGTGCCGGGCAGGTCGGTGGCCGGGCCGAGCGGCGACGTGGCGAGGACGTCGTTGAGCGGGTCGGGTTCCTCCTGCGGGCCGACCAGGGTACGGGCGGCGATCAGGCCGAGCCGGGGATGCTCCTCGAACAGGCGGACCGCGGTGCTGAGCGCGCCGGGCGCCCACCAGGAGTCGTCGTCGCTGAACGCCACGTACGGGGTGCGCAGCGCGCGGGCGCCGTGGTTGCGGGCGAGGGCCCCGCGGTTGAACGGGAGTGCCAGGACCCGGACCTTCGGGAAGTCGCGGGCGACCATGGCCCGGGTGTCGTCGGTGGAGGCGTTGTCCGCGACCAGGATCTCGGGCCGCTCGGGGAGGGCGAGGAGGTGGCGGAGGGTGACGGCGAGGCCGGCGGAGCGGTTGCGGGTGGCGATGACGATGCCGATGGGGGTGCGGTCCGCGCGGTCCGTGGGCGGGGTGGTCATGGTGCGTTCCCCTTCACGGGCGTCAGGCTTCCGGGAGGTCGTCGAGGGCGTTCAGGACGTCGTCGGTGGTGATGCGCAGCAGCGCCGGGTCCGGGCGGCGGCCGTGCGGGTCGCCCTCCGGACCGTGCCACAGGGCGCGGTGACGGGGATGCGGGGGCGGGCCCCAGCGGCTGGGCGCGACCGGGCCGAAGAGGGTGACGGAGGGGGTGGCGTGGGCGACCGCCAGGTGGGCGATGCCGGTGTCGCCGCTGACCACGGCGCGGGCGTCGGCGACGAGCGCGGAGAGCCGGTCGAAGGGCAGGCCGCCGCCGAACACGTCCGTGTCGGGCAGCCCGGCCCGCTTGGCGAGCCGCGCCACGAGGTCGCCCTCGTCCGGTCCGCCGGTCACCACGACCCGCAGGCCGCGCCCGCGCAGGGCGGTGACGACAGCCGCGTACCGCTCGACGGGCCAGCAGCGGGCGGGCGCTCCCGCGCCGGGGTGCAGGACGACGGCGCCGGGCGCCGGGGACGCGGTCGGCGGGCGGGGCAGCCGCAGATCGGCCGGGTCGGCGTCGATGCCGTACGACTGGAGCAGCCGGCACCAGCGGTCGCGCTCGTGCTCCTCCGCGTACCAGGGCGGGCCGTCGACCTCCGGGGTGTCCGGGTGCGCGAAGGCGAGGAGCTTCAGCGGGCGCAGGGCCATGAGGAGGCGGTGGCTGGGGGGTCCGTTGCCGTGCAGGTCGACCGCGATGTCCGGGGGCGGGCCGGTCCAGTCGAGGGCCTCGGGGACAGCCCGGGCCGGGGCGGAGGCGGGCAGCAGCCGGTCCACGGCCCCGGACGCCGCCGCGACCGGCGCGAGCTCGGCGGGCGCGGCCAGCACGAGTTCGTGGCCGGGGAGGGCCCGGCGCAGCGCCCGCAGGGCGGGGACACCGGCGAGGAGATCACCGAGGCCGAGGGCGCGCAGGACGAGGAGCCGGGGCGGCTTGGCGCCGCCCGGGCCGGCCTGCCCGTCACTCGCATCCACCGACAGCATCGCGCTCCTTCGCTCATCCATGGTCAGCAGCCTGCCCCGCACATCACGTGCCCGCCGCTGCGGAGGGGCTCATCGGGTGCCACGCCTTCGCCGCGGCGGGCCGGGTCACGGGGTGCGGACCCTCCGCTGTCGCGGGGCGGTCATGAGGTATCCATCCCCCGCCCTCGCGGGCCCTGCCGGGCCCCGGGGCGGCACGGTCCCGACCGTCCCGGCCCTCACCGCACCCCCTCCGCCGCCCGCTCCATCAGCGCTGTCGACGAGCGGCCGTCGAGGTACGGCAGGAGGACCGCCTGGCCGCCCCACTCCTTCAGGAGCTCGGCCTCGGGGAGGTCGGCGGCGGCGTAGTCGCCGCCCTTGACCCAGACGTCGGGGCGCAGGTCGGCGAGGAGGTGTTCGGGTGTGTCCTCGTCGAAGACGGCGACCGCGTCGACGCAGGCCAGGGCGCGCAGCACGCGGACGCGGTCGGCGAGCGGGGTGACCGGGCGGCCGGCGCCCTTGCGGCGCCGTACCGACGCGTCCGAGTTGACGCAGACCACCAGGCAGTCGCCGAGCCGCCGGGCGGCCTGGAGCAGGCCGACGTGTCCGGCGTGCAGGAGGTCGAAGCAGCCGCCCGCCGCGACGACGGTGCCGTGGGCGGCGCGGACGCGGGCGGCGAGGTCGAACGGGTCGTCGCCGTCGGGCAAGGGCAGGGGTTCCGGGCCGGCGTCCGGGCGGGGCAGGGCGCCCGCTCCGCCCGCGCCGACGAAGCCGGTCGCGGCGGCGACGGCGCCCTCGACGGCCTCGCCGACGAGCGCGCCGTCGGCGAGCAGCCCGGCGGCCGTGGCGGCGAACCGGTCCCCGGCCCCGCAGCTGTCGCCGTGGTGGGCCGAGGGAGCGGGCACGAGCAGTGGGTGCTCCCCGTACGACAGCAGGGCGCCGCGGGCGCCGAGGGTGACCGCGACGGCGGCGGTCCGCCACTGCCGTACGAGCGCGGCGGCGCTGTGGGCGGCGGCGTGCAGGCCGCGTCGTGGGGCGCCGTCCTGGGGGGCCGACGCGTGCGCCTCCTTCTCCGCCGGCGTGACCAGCCGGGTGCCGGGCACGGGCGGGCCGCCGCGCGGGTGCGGGTCCCACACCAGGGGCGGGCGAGCGGCCAGCACGTCCCGCAGGGCGTCCGCGGTGCCGCGGCCGTAGTCGGAGACCAGGACGGCGGATGCCGAACGGACGGCCTCGCGGGCCTCGTCGGTCGCCTCGCGGACGCGGCCGTCGCCCCGGTCCAGACGGACGACGGGCGCGTCCTGCGCCAGCACGCGGGTCTTCTCCGGCAGCGGTCCGGTCAGCGGGAGCGGGACCAGCCTCAGCCAGGGTTCCAGCAGTCGCCGCAGCTCGCGGCTGGCCGGGTCGTCGCCGACCCCGGCGACCAGTGTGACGTCGCGGCCGTCGCGGGCCGCGAGGTACGCGGCGAGCGCGGCGCCACCGGGCCGGGTGCGTTCTCCGAGGTCGTCGACGACCGGCACGGGCGCGTCGGGCGCGAGCCGTTCGGCGCGGCCGGTCAGGTCGCGGTCCAGCAGGGCGTCACCGACCACGACCAGGGGTGCCTTGCCGTTCATGTCACCTCCTGCCGTCGCGTCGCGCGGCCCCGCTCTCCAGTGCCGCGTCGAACGCCGCGCACACCATGTGCACCGCCACCAGGTGCAGTTCCTGCACGGTCGCCGCCGTCGGCGCCTCGACGCACAGGGACTCGTCGCCGCCCGCCATCAGCGGGTTGGGCGCGGGCCCGGTCAGGGCCCACACGCGCAGCCCGGCCGCGCGGGCCGCGTCGGCGGCGGACAGCAGGTTGGCGCTGGCGCCGGACGTGGACAGCAGCATCAGGACGTCGCCGGGGCGGCCGTGGGCGCGGACCTGGCGGGCGAACACCTCGTCGACGCCGTAGTCGTTGGCGATGGCGGTGGTGGAGGAGGTGTCGGCGTGCAGGGCGATCGCGGAGAACGGCGGCCGGTCGTCGCGGTAGCGGCCGACGAGTTCGGCGGTCAGGTGCTGGGCCTGGGCGGCGCTGCCGCCGTTGCCCGCGGCCAGCAGCCGGCCGCCGCCGGTGAGCACGTCCGCCAGCCGCTCGCCCCACCGTTCGGTGACGTGCGCCGAGGCGCGGAACGCGGTCAGCGCGTCCTGGAGTTCGTCGCAGTGCCCGGTGACGGGCGGGTGGACGGTCATCACGCCACCTCCTTCGGCAGTACGTGACCGGCAGCGTGAGCGGCTTGGTGTCCGGCTTGGTGTCCGGCGGCTTGGTGTCGGGCTTCGTGTCCGGCGAGGACCTGGCGGTAGACCTGCTGCGCGCCGTCCGCGACGCGCCGCCAGGTGTAGTGGGCGAGGACGCGTTCGCGTCCGGCGTCGCCGTAGCCGCGCCGCAGCCGGTCCTCGTCGAGGAGTTCGCGTACGGCGGTGGCGACCGCCTCGGGGTCCTGCGGCGGGACGAGCCGGCCCGTGGTGCCGTCGGCGACGGTGTCGCGGTGACCGCCCACGTCGGTGGCGACGATGGGCACGCCGCACGCCATCGCCTCCAGCGGCACAATGCCGAACGGCTCGTACAGCGGGGTGCACAGCACGAGGTCCGCGCTGCGGATCAGGGCGGGCATGTCGTGGGGGTCGACGGCGCCGAGCAGCCGGACCCGGTCGGCGACGCCGGTGCGCTGCGCGAGGCGCCGCAGCCGCTGGGCCTCGGGATCGTCGTCGACATGGCCGGCGGGCGGGCCGCCCGCGACGAGGAGTTCGGTGCCGGGCACCTGGGCCAGCGCGCGGATGGCCTGGTCGAAGCCCTTGCGGGGGACGAGCCGGCCGCAGGCGAGCAGTCGGTGCCGCTCCCGCCGTACGGGCACGGAGGGGCCGTCCGCCCCGGGGTGGAACTGCTCGGCGTCCACTCCGCACGGCACCACGGACACCTGGCGCGCGGGCACGCCCATCTCGGCGAGTTCGTGCACCTCGTCGGTGCAGGTCGCCAGGACGCGTGCGCAGGTGCGGCCGATCTGCCGCTCGATGCCGACGCGTTCGTGCGGGCTGGTGTCCCGCCAGCCCTGGTGGCGCCGCTTGACGGTGCCCAGGGCGTGGAAGGTCTGCACGACCGGGATGCCGTGCGGGTGCGCGCCGATCTGGGCGGCCATGCCGGACATCCAGAAGTGGGCGTGCACGACGTCGGGCCGCCAGCGGCTCCAGGCGCGTGCCAAGTAGGCGCCGAAGCCGGGCATGTAGGGGAACAGGTCGTCCTTGGGGACGGGTCGGGGCGGCCCGCTCGGCACGTGCTCGACGACGGCGCCGCCGGGCAGGGGCACACGGTCGGGCAGGTCGGTGGAGTCGCGGCGGGTGTAGACCGTGACGTCGTGGCCGCGTTCGGCCAACTCCTCGGTGAGGCGTGCCACATACACGTTCTGCCCGCCGGCGTCGACGCCGCCGAGCGCGGCGAGCGGGCTCGCGTGCTCGGACACCATGGCGATCCTCATCGGGTCACCTCCTTCAGGAGCCGCTCCCAGTCGTCCAGGAAGCGGGCCAGCCCGTAGCGGGCGAGCGCCGCCGCACGTGCCCCCTCGCCGATCGTGCGGGCGTGCAGCGGGTCGGCGACGAAGTCCCGTACGGCATCGGTCAGCACGTCGATCCGGTTGGAGACCACTCCGGCGCCGGGCGGTACGGCCTCGGTGACCTCGGTGGTGGCGAGCGCGACGACGGGCATGCCGAGGTGCATCGCCTCCAGCAGGGACAGTCCGAGGGAGGTCCAGCGGACGGGGTGGACGTAGACGCGCCGCCGTGCCATCGCGGTGTGCAGCTCGCGCTGCACCAGGTCGTGCGACCGGCAGCGGTCGGCCGGGAGGCCGAGGTGGTCGGCCACGCCTTCGGTGCGCATGCCGAAGACGTCGAGGGGGGCCGCGTCGGCGAAGGCCGGCAGCAGGTCGGTGCCGGTGGTACGGCCGCGCCGCACCGGCTCGTTGACGACCACGGCCGCGCGGGGCAGCTCGCCGGTCCACAGGGGTCCGGGGTCGACGATGCCGTGCTCGATGACGGCGGTGGGCGTCGGACCGGCGTCCCACATCAGCCGGTTGAAGTGCGTGACGTGGACGAGGGTGACGCCCGGGATGCCGGCGGCGGGGTGGCGGGTGTCGGGCACGTCACCGTGCGGGGCGTTGTGCTCCAGGTACACCAGCGGCGGGCGGCGCCCCAGCCACTCGTCGACGAGGGCGAGTTCGTGCGGGCGTTGCAGCACGACGACGTCGATCTCCTCGTCCCCCAGCCGCTCCGGCGGCACTTCGACGACCGTCTCGGGCCAGTCGAACGTACGGGCCCTGCCGAGGCCGTCGGGACCGCGGTCCGGGGTGACGGGGACGACGCAGGTGTGCGGCCCCTGCACGAAGGCCGTGGTCCACGACCCGTGCACGTGCCAGAGCAGGATCCTCATGCCTCCCCCACGAGCTTCTCGACGGCGGCGACGACGTCGTGCGCGGTGACGGTGTCCAGGCACGGATGGCCCGGGACGGGACAGGTGCGGGCCCGGCTGCCCGCGCACGGCGCGTTCTGGTCGCCGAGCAGCACGTACGGCACGCCGTACGGCCGCCAGCGCTCGGCCGGGACGACCGGCGCGAACAGGGACACGACCGGGGTGCCGACGGCGGCGGCGAGGTGGGCCGGTCCGGTGTTGCCGGTGACGACGGCGGCGGCCCCGGCGAGGACGCCCGCCAGTTCCGCGGCGCCGGTCCGGCCGCCGAGATCGAGGGCGTGTGCTCCGGCGACGTACGAGGTCAGCACCCGCTCGCCCGCGCCGCCGGTGACCACCACCCGGTGCCCGGCGCCGGCCAGTTCGCGGGCGGCGGCCGCGCAGCGCTCGGGGCTCCAGGCGCGGGCGGGGACGCTGGCGCCGGGGTGCAGCACGACGTACGGCCCGTCACCGGTGAGCGCGCCCGTGTCCGGCGGGGGCAGCACCCGCAGCCGTCCGTCGTCGGGTGCCGGGAACCCGGCCGCCTCGGCGAGGTCGAGCGCGGCCTCCGCCTCGTGGGCGTGCGGGGCGCGGTGGTGGCGTACGTCCAGCAGGGAGCCGGGGTAGTCCTCGCTGTCCGCGGCGATGAAGCCGACCCCGGCCAGGCGCAGCAGCAGGGCGGTGGGCAGCGGGGACTGGTGGAAGGAGGTCAGGACCAGCGCTCTGTCGGCGTCGATCGTCCCGATCAGGTCCTCGACCTCCGCGCGGTCGACCGGCGGCGGCTGGAATCCGGCCCACGGGGCGTCCCAGACCAGGATGTCGTCCACGCCCGGCAGCAGGCGGGCGGCGGGCGCGCCGCGTGGCCCGCACAGCAGGGTGACGGTGTCGGCCCGGGCGGCGACGGCGCGGATCGCGGGTCCGGCGAGCAGCACGTCGCCGAAGCTGTCGAGACGGGTGACCAGGGCCCTCACGCGCGCCTCCCCTGCCCGGGGTGCTCCGTGTACGCCTGCTGGATGGGGCGTTCGTCGGCCAGGACGCGGCCCTTGGGCGGTCCGTTCAGCACGGCGCGGACGGCGGTCAGCAGGTTCGGCGCCACGTGGTCGGCGCTCGCCGTCTCCTCGGGACGGGTCTTGTCGTTCGGCACGAGGATGCCGTGGGCGCCGGCCCGGCGGGCGGCCTCGACGTCGGCACCGATGTCGCCGATCACGACGACGTCGGCGGGGTGGGTGCAGATCCGCCCGGCCGCCCACAGCACCATGCCGGGCTGGGGTTTGCGGCAGTGGCAGCCGTCGTCGGGGCCGTGCGGGCAGATCGCGAACACGTCGAAGGGGCCGAGGAGTTCGTCGACGCGGTGGTTGACGCGGCGCACGTCGGCGTCGGTGAGCAGACCGCGCGCCACGCCGGACTGGTTGGTGACGACACCGGTGCGGATGCCGTGCTCGCGCAGCATCCCGACCGCCTCACGGGCGCCCTCGACGGGGCGGACGCGGTCGGGGTCCGCGTTGTAGGGGACGTCGTGCACGAGGGTGCCGTCGCGGTCGAACAGCACGGCCTTCACCGGGCTCATCGGCTCACCTCCTGCCAGGCGGGGGCATGGCGGTGGCGCCAGGTGCCGGCCAGCCGGTGCCAGGTCGCGGCGGGCGGGATGAGCACGCTGGTCGCGATCATGGTCGTCACCTCGTGGCGGGTGCGCGGGCCGGGGGCGATCCGCGCCCAGGCGAACTCGCCCGTCCCGGCGGCCCAGACGAGCCCGCAGACGGCCGCCGCCCGGCGCTGCTCGGCGGCGGCGAGGGCACACGCGGCGACACCTGCGGCCGTGATCGCGGCATGTCCGCGGATCCGGCCGCGCGGCGCGACCGCCTTGTCCCACCAGTCGGGGCCGTGCAGCCGCCGCATGAGCGCGTCGTCGGCGTTGCCGCGCTGCTGCTTGAGGGACACCCAGCGGGAGGCGGGCCGCACGGGATGCCGGGTGGTGCGCCGGCCCTGCCGGATGCGCCAGCCCGCGTCGAGGACGCGCAGCGCGAGGTCGGCGTCCTCGCGGAAGGCGCGCCGGAAGCGTTCGTCGAAGCCGCCGACCTGCTTCAGGGCCTCCGTGCGGTAGGCCATGTCGGCGGTGATCCAGCGGGCCCGGGCGAGCGAGGCGGTGCCGCGTTCCCAGTCGGTGGGGCGGTGCTCGCCGGGCAGCGGGACGGTGATGACGCCCTGGACGCCGGCGGTGTCGGGGGACGCCTCGGTGAGGTCCTCGGCGAGCTGGTCGCACCAGTGGGGACCGACCTGGACGTCGTCGTCGAGGAAGGCCACCCAGGGCGCGCTGACCCTGCGCAGCCCGGTGTTGCGGGCGGCGGCGGGCCCGCGGCCCCCGCTGCCCACCACGGTCGTCCGCTCGCGCAGGTCGCCGAGCACGCTCAGCGGGTGCTCCAGCGCGCCGGGCTCGGCCTCGGGGTCGGGCCGGTCGTCGACGAGGACGATCTGCTCGGGGCGCGGCCCGGTCGCGGCGGCGAGCGCGGCCAGGCAGTCGGCGAGGGTGTCCCGGGCGAGGGTGGGGATCACGACGGCGTACGAGGTCATGCGGATGCCCTCTCCCCTGCGAAAACCCGCCCCCGGCGCACCGCGTACGGCCCGATCGCCAGCAGGTCCACGGGCGCGGAGCCGAAGCACTCCAGCGCGTCGCGCGGGTCGTCGACCATGGGCCGTCCGGCGGTGTTGAGGCTGGTGTTGACCACGACGGGCAGTCCGGTGCGCCGCTCGAAGGCGCGCAGCATGCGGGCCACCAGCGGTTCGTGGCGCTCCTCGACGGTCTGGATGCGGGCGGTGCCGTCGACGTGCACGACCGCCGGGACACGGTCCCGCCACTCCTGGGCGACGTCGTGGACGAAGAGCATGTACGGGCTCGGGATCGGCCCGCCGGAGAAGATCTCGGCGGCCCGGTCGGCGAGCACCATCGGGGCGACGGGCCGGAACTCCTCACGGCCCTTGACGTGGTTGAGCCGCTCCAGGTTCTCGGCGCGGCCCGGGTGGGCGAGCAGGGAGCGGTGCCCGAGGGCGCGCGGCCCGTACTCGCTGCGGCCCTGGAACCAGGCGACGACGCCGTCCTGTGCCAGTACCTCGGCGACGGTCTCGGCGATGTCGTCCGGCTTCTCGTACGGGATCGCGGCCTCGTCGAGCCGGGCGCGCAGTTCGTCGTCGCTCCAGCCGCGGCCGAGGTCGGCACCGGGGATCGCCTGCGGGTTCTCCGAGAGGTGCAGGGCCCCGCCGAGCGCGGTGCCCGCGTCCCCGGCGGCGGGCTGCACCCACACGTGCCGGTACGGGCCCCGGGCGGCGATCTTGGAGTTGGCGACGCAGTTGAGGGCGACACCGCCGGCCATGGTGAGGGCCTCGCCGCCCGCCTCCCGGTGCAGCCAGTGGACGAGCTCCAGCAGCACCTCCTCCAGCACGGCCTGCGTGCTGGCGGCCAGGTCGGCGTGGTCCTGGGTCCACGGCTCGCCCTTGGCGCGGGGTGGGGCGAAGGCGGCCCAGTCGACGCCGTGGGCGCGGAAGCCGCCGTGGCCGGTGGGGTGGATGTACTGGCGCAGCCGGGGCAGGAAGCGCGGGGTGCCGTAGGAGGCGAGGGCCATCACCTTGTACTCGTCGCTGCTGCGCAGGAAGCCGAGGTGCTCGGTCAGGTCCTCGTAGACCAGGCCGAGGGAGTCGGGCAGCGCCTGCGTGGCGAGGGTGTCGAGCTTGCCGTCGCGGTAGCGGCCGGCCAGGTGGGAGGCGGCCTCGCCGCGGCCGTCGAGGACCAGGACGGCGCTGTCGGGGTGTGGGGAGGCGGGCCCGGCGGAGGCGGCGTGGGCGACGTGGTGCGGTACGAAGACGACCTGCTCGGGGTCGAGGCCGGGCAGGGCCTCGGCGAGGAACTCGGGGGCGCGGCGGGCGTACTCCAGCCGCAGCGGGTCCCAGGGGTCGTTCAGGCCCATGTCGCGGGCGGGCCGGGCGAGCTTCGGGTCGAAGGAGTAGGTGACGGCGTCCAGCTCCTCGGGCCGTACGCCGGCGTACTCCAGGCACCAGCGGGCCGACTGCTCGGGCAGCTCCCACGCGGAGAACGGCACGGGGCGCTTGCCGTGTTTACGTCGGCTGAAACGCTCTTCCTCGGCCGCCGCCACCGTCCGGCCGTCGACGACGAGAGCGGCGGCGGGATCGTGGAACAGGGCGTTGATACCAAGGATGCGCATGAGGCTTGTGCTCCATCCGGGCCTCGTGAGGGGCTACAGGCGTCCCGGGTGCCGCACCGCAGCTGTCTCAAACACTTGGAGACAACTCACCGCGAAGCGCGCGGATTTGTCACTCTATGTGGACGTCTGTCGACCGTTCCGTGACCGGTTCAGGCGGCGACGGAGCGCGAGAACCAGCCAACGGTCCGCCGCAGGCCCTCGGTCCATCCGACCCGGGGCTGCCAGCCGAGCCGCTCCCGGGCCAGCCGGGTGTCGGGGCGGCGCCGGGCGGGGTCGTCGACGGGCCGGTCCACGGACCGGATCCGGGAGGCGGACCCGGTGATCTCCACGATCCGCCGGGCCAGCTCCAGCATGGTGATCTCCTCGCTGCCGCCGATGTTGACGGGCCCGGTCTCGTCCGAGGCGGCCAGGGCCAGCACCCCGTCGACGGTGTCGTCGACGTAGCACAGCGAACGGGTCTGGCCGCCGTCGCCGGCGACCGTGAGGGGCATGCCGTCCAGGGCCTGCGCGATGAAGGTGGGCACGGCGCGGCCGTCGCCGGTGCGCATGCGGGGGCCGTAGGTGTTGAAGATGCGGACGATGGCGGTGTCGGTGCCGTGCGCCTGACGGTGGGCGGTGACCAGGGCCTCGGCGAAGCGCTTGGACTCGTCGTAGACGCTGCGCGGGCCGATCGGGTTGACGTTGCCCCAGTAGCTCTCGCGCTGCGGGTGCTCCAGCGGGTCGCCGTACACCTCGGAGGTGGAGGCGAGGACGAAGCGGGCACCGTCGGCGCGGGCCCGCTCCAGTGCGAGCCGGGTGCCGCTGCTGCCGACGTCGAGGGTCTCCAGGGGCAGCCGGAGATAGTCGGCGGGCGAGGCGGGGCAGGCGAAGTGCAGCACCAGGTCGAAGGGGTCCGGCAGCGCCTGCCAGGCCGCCGGGTCGGTGGCGTCGCCGCGCACGAAGCGGAAGCCGCGCCGCTGCTCCAGGTCGGCCACGTTGACCCGGGAGCCGGTGGCCAGGTTGTCCAGGCACACGACGTCCGCACCGGCGTCGAGCAGCCGTGCGCACAGATGCGATCCCACGAATCCGGCTCCGCCGGTCACCAGGGCCCGGCGCCAGGCGCGTCCGCTCACGGGACTCTCCTCACTCTCGCCATCACTTGCGTCGGCGCGAGTAACCCGGTGCCGGGCTCCCACATGCCCGGGCACACCTGCGCCCGGGCACGCGACCGCACGGCGGACTCCCTACGATCGGGGCGTGGTCGACATCCTCCTCGAACGCACGGCGCCCCTCCCCCTCGACGAGGCGTGGCGCCGGCTCACGGAGTGGCCCCGGCACGGCGAGGTCGTTCCGCTGACCCGGGTCACGGTGGTCACGCCCGCGCCCACGGGCGAGGGCACGGTCTTCGTGGCCCGCTCCGGGCTCGGCCCGCTCTCCTTCGACGACCGGATGGAGGTCACCGTCTGGCAGCCGCCGGCCGAGGACACACCGGGCCTGTGCCGGCTGGAGAAACGCGGCCGGGTGGTCCTGGGCTGGGCGGAGATCGAGGTACGGCCGGGGCCCGGGGGTCGTGCGCGGGTCGTCTGGCGGGAGGAACTCCGGGTCCGCTTCCTGCCCGCCCTCTTCGACGGGCTGCTCAGGGCGACGGCCCGAGCGGTGTTCGCGCGCGCCGTGAACAGGCTGTTGCGGCGGCCGTGACGGCTCGGCGTCACTCCTTGCGGCCGGTCGTGGCCACGGTCACGCCCAGGCCGATCATGGCGAGTCCGCCGATCCCGCCGACGGCGGAGAGCCGCCGCGGGGAGCGCGCGAACCAGCTCCGTGCGGTGGCCGCGGCCAGCCCCCACACGCTGTCGCAGGCCACCGCGATGGCGTTGAAGACCAGGCCGAGCAGCAGCATCTGGAGCGTGACATGCCCCCGTCCCGGTCGACGAACTGCGGCAGTACGGCGGCGAAGAACACGATCGTCTTCGGGTTGGCCACCCCGACCGCGAACCCCTCCCACAGGGTGCGCAGCGTGCCGTGCTCACCGCTGTCCTCGGTGAACGCCTCGCGCAGTGAGCCGCGCTGCCGCCACGCCTTGACGCCGAGGTACACCAGGTAGGCGGCGCCGGCGAGTTTCAGCACGGTGAAAGCCAGGACCGAGCGCTCCACGACCGCCCCGATCCCGAGCGCCACGGCCACGACGAGCAGGTAGGCACCGAGCGTGTTCCCCACCACGGTGGTCAACGCGGCCCGGCGGCCGTGCGCCAGCGCCCGTCCGATCACGAACAGCACACTGGGGCCGGGGACCACGATCAGCAGGAAGGACATGGCCGCGAAGGCGAGCAGACGGTCGGTCGACACCATGGGCCCATGCAAGCACGGGCTCCGTCGCGGCCGGCAACCTCTTTTCGGGCTGACGCGGTGGCGTGCGCGTAACACGTGCGCTCAGGCCACCGACCCGATCCGCCCCGCCGGCGCCGACGCCGTGTCGTGGTGGATCGGGATGTGCGCCCCGGTCAGCGACACCCCGCTGCCGCCCCGCCGCTCGGCGACGATCTGGGCCGCGATCGACAGGGCCGTCTCCTCCGGCGTACGGGCGCCGAGGTCCAGGCCGATGGGCGACTTCAGGCGCGCCAGCTCCAAGTCGGTCACCCCGACCTCGCGCAGGCGCCTGTTGCGGTCCAGGTGGGTGCGGCGGGAGCCCATCGCCCCGACGTAGGCGACCGGGAGCCGCAGGGCCAGCTTGAGCAGGGGTACGTCGAACTTGGCGTCGTGGGTCAGGACGCACAGCACCGTGCGGGCGTCCACGGAGGTCCGCTGCAGGTACTCGTGGGGCCACTCGACGACGATCTCGTCGGCCTCCGGGAAGCGGGCCGGCGTCGCGAACACCGGGCGGGCGTCGCACACCGTGACGTGGTAACCGAGGAACTTGCCGACGCGGACCAGCGCCGACGCGAAGTCGATCGCACCGAAGACGATCATCCGGGGCGGTGGAACCGACGATTCCACCAGGACCGTGAGCGGTGCTCCGCAGCGTGAGCCCTGCTCTCCGATCTCCAGCGTGCCGGTGCGGCCGGCGTCCAGAAAGGCGCCCGCCTCCGCCGCGACCGTCCGGTCCAGCTCGGGATGCGCGCCGAAGCCGCCACCGTACGAGCCACCGGGACGTACGACGAGGGCGCGGCCCAACACCTCCGCCGGGCCCTTCACGATCCGCGCCACCGCCGCCGCCTCACCACGCGCCGCGGCGGCGAGCGCGGCCGCGACCACCGGGCGGGCGGGGTCGTCCGCCCGCACCGGTGTGACGAGGATGTCGATGACGCCGCCGCAGGTCAGGCCCACGGCGAAGGCGTCCTCGTCGCTGTAGCCGAAGCGCTCCAGGACGGTGTCGCCGTCCTGCAGCGCCTGTTGACACAGCTCGTACACGGCGCCCTCCACGCAGCCGCCGGAGACCGAGCCGATCGCCGTGCCGTCGGCGTCCACCGCGAGCGCGGCGCCGGGCTGGCGGGGCGCGCTGCCGCCGACCGCCACCACGGTGGCCACGGCGAAGTCACGGCCCTGCTCGACCCACCGGTTCAGCTCCTCGGCGATGTCCAGCATCTGTCTCGGTCTCCTTAAGGCAGCGGTCCGGCGGCGGGCGTCAGTGCACGCCCAGCCAGCTCTCGATCGGGTCGAGGGCGAAGAACACCAGGAAGATCACCGTCAGCGCCCACATGAAGACGCCGATCTCCCGTGCCTTGCCCTGGGCGGTCTTGATGGCGACGTAGGAGACGACTCCGGCGGCGACGCCCGCGGTGATGGAGTACGTGAACGGCATGATGACGACGGTCAGGAAGACCGGGATCGCGGTGGCACGGTCGGCCCAGTCCACGTGCCGGGCGTTCATCATCATCATGGCGCCGATGACGACCAGGGCCGCGGCGGCGACCTCGCCCGGCACGATCGCCGTCAGCGGGGTGAAGAACAGGCAGGCCGCGAAGAACAGGCCGGTGACGACGGAGGACAGGCCCGTACGGGCGCCTTCGCCGACGCCGGTCGCCGACTCGACGAAGACCGTCTGGCCGGAGGCGCCCGAGACACCGCCGATCGCGCCGCCCGCGCCGTCGATGAACAGCGCCTTGGACAGGCCCGGCATCCGGCCCTTGTCGTCGGCGAGCTTCGCCTCGGTGCCGACGCCGATGATGGTGGCCATCGCGTCGAAGAAACCGGCCAGGACGAGCGTGAACACGATCATGCCGACCGTCATCGCGCCGACCTCTCCCCAGCCGCCGAACTCGACGTTGCCGAAGATCGAGAAGTCGGGCATGGAGACGGCGCTGCCGTGCAGTTCGGGGGCTCCGCTGGCCCACTGCTTGGGGTCGATGACCCCGAAACCGTTGAGGAGCACGGCGAGTACGGTGCCGCCGACGATGCCGATCAGGATCGCGCCGGGGATGCCGCGCGCCTGGAGCATGAAGATCGCCAGCAGGGTCGCGGCGAAGAGCAGGACCGGCCAGCCGGACAGTTCGCCCGCCGGGCCGAGGGTGACCGGGGTCGCCTCGCCCTGGTGCACGAAGCCGGCCTTGTAGAAGCCGATGAGGGCGATGAACAGGCCGATGCCCATGGTGATCGCGTGCTTGAGCGCGAGCGGGATCGCGTTCATGATCAGCTCGCGCAGGCCGGTGACGACCAGCAGCATGATGACCACGCCGTACATCACGCACATGCCCATGGCCTGCGGCCAGGTCATCTGGGGCGCGACCTGGGAGGCGAGGACTCCGGAGACGGAGAGGCCCGCGGCGAGGGCGAGGGGCACCTTGCCGACGAAACCCATCAGCAGCGTGGTGAGGGCCGCCGCGAACGCGGTCGCGGTGATCAGGGCCTGCTGGCCGAGCGTGGCCCCCGCCGCGTCCTTGCCGGACAGGATCAGGGGGTTGAGGAGGAGGATGTACGCCATCGCCATGAAGGTGGTGACGCCGCCGCGCACCTCACGCGCGACCGTGGAGCCTCTGTGGGATATGTGGAAGTACCGGTCGAGCCAAGAGCGTCCGGCCGGAACGCGGGTGCCTTCGCCCGCGTCCTCCGCGACGGTCTTCGGCTCCAGTGACTGCTGGGTCATGTGGGCCTACTCCCAAGGTTCATAGGGGCACCCGCATCGAAACCGCTCTGACGGCTGCTCACCGCTGTGAAGCCGCTGCGGGATTTGGGAAGGTGCTTCGGCCGCACGACCCGGGGGACGGCCCGAGACGAACGAACAGGGTTCCTTCAACTGGCACTTGCTGGTTCTCGCTGGTTCCCCGACCGCCGCGAGCGGTGCGGCGGTCCGCGGGGATGCTCCGGGCGGCGCGGCGGAGTGTGTGACGTTCCCTGCGCCGCCCGGAGAGCCTTGCGTTACGCGGTTCCCGTGAGGTGCTCGGGCCGTACCGGGGTCCGGTTGAGCTCCAGCCCGGTCGCGTTCCGGATCGCCGCGAGGACGGCCGGGGTCGACGACAGGGTCGGGGCCTCGCCGATGCCGCGCAGCCCGTACGGGGCGTGGTCGTCGGCGAGTTCGAGCACGTCGACCGGGATGGTCGGCGTGTCGAGGATGGTGGGGATGAGGTAGTCCGTGAAGGAGGGGTTCTTCACCTTCGCGGTCTTCGGGTCGACGACGATCTCCTCCATGACCGCCACGCCCAGGCCCTGGGTCGTACCGCCCTGGATCTGGCCGACGACGGACAGCGGGTTGAGCGCCTTGCCGACGTCCTGCGCACAGGCCAGCTCGATGACCTTGACCAGGCCGAGCTCGGTGTCGACCTCGACGACGGCCCGGTGCGCGGCGAAGGAGTACTGCACGTGGCCGTTGCCCTGCCCGGTGCGCAGGTCGAAGGGCTCGGTCGGCCGGTGCCGCCACTCCTCCTCGACCTCCACGGCCTCGTCGCCGAGGACGTCCACCAGGTCGGCGAGCACCTCCCCGCCGTCGGTGACGACCTTGCCGCCCTCCAGCAGCAGCTCGGCCGTCGCCCACGCCGGGTGGTAGGAGCCGAACTTGCGGCGCCCGATCTCCAGCACCTTCTCCCGCACGATTTCGCAGGCGTTCTTCACGGCACCACCGGTGACGTACGTCTGCCGGGACGCCGACGTCGAACCGGCGCTGCCCACCTGCGTGTCCGCCGGGTGGATCGTCACCTGCGTGACACCCAGCTCGGTGCGGGCGATCTGCGCGTGGACGGTGACACCGCCCTGCCCGACCTCCGCCATGGCGGTGTGCACGGTCGCGACGGGCTCCCCGCCGACGACCTCCATGCGCACCTTGGCCGTCGAGTAGTCGTCGAAGCCCTCGGAGAAGCCCACGTTCTTGATGCCGACCGCGTAGCCGACACCGCGCACGACGCCTTCCCCGTGCGTGGTGTTGGACAGACCGCCGGGCAGCTGCCGTACGTCCGCGCCCTCGCTGCTCTCCCACTGGCGCTCCGGCGGCATCGGCATCGCCTTGACGCGGCGCAGGAGTTCGGCGACCGGCGCCGGGGAGTCGACCGGCTGCCCGGTCGGCATGAGCGTGCCCTGCTCCATGGCGTTCAGCTGCCGGAACTCCACCGGGTCCATGCCCAGCTTCTTCGCCACCTTGTCCATCTGCGCCTCGTACGCGAAGCACGCCTGGACCGCGCCGAAGCCGCGCATGGCACCACAGGGCGGGTTGTTGGTGTAGAGGGCGATGGCCTCGATGTCGACGTTGTCGACGACGTACGGGCCGACGCCGAGCGAGGAGGCGTTGCCGACGACCGCCGGGGAGGCGGAGGCGTACGCGCCGCCATCCAGGACGATGCGGCACTTGACGTGCGTCAGCTTGCCGTCCTTGGTGGCGCCGTGCTCGTAGTACAGCTTGGCGGGGTGGCGGTGGACGTGCCCGAAGAAGGACTCGAACCGGTTGTAGACGATCTTGACGGGCTTCCCCGTCCGCAGGGCGAGCAGACAGGCGTGGATCTGCATCGACAGGTCCTCGCGCCCGCCGAACGCGCCGCCGACGCCGGCCAGCGTCATGCGCACCTTGTCCTCGGGCAGGCCGAGCACGGGCGCGATCTGCCTGAGATCGGAGTGCAGCCACTGGGTGGCGATGTAGAGGTGGACGCCGCCGTCCTCCTCCGGTACGGCGAGACCGGACTCGGGGCCGAGGAAGGCCTGGTCCTGCATGCCGAAGGTGTACTCGCCCTCGACGATGACGTCGGCGCGCTCCCGGGCGGCCGAGACGTCACCGCGCACGATCGGCTGGCGGTGGACGATGTTCGGGTGCGGGACATGGCCGATGTGGTGGTCGTCGCGGTTCTCGTGGACGAGGATCGCGTCCGGCGCGAGCGCGGAGGCCTCGTCCGTGATGACCGGGAGTTCGCGGTACTCCACCTTGATCTTGGCGGCGGCGCGGCGCGCGGTCTCCGGATGGTCGGCGGCGACGATCGCGACCGGCTCGCCGTGGTGGCGTACCTTGCCGTGCGCGAGGACCGGGGTGTCCTGGATCTCCAGGCCGTAGTTCTTCACGTCGGTCGGCAGGTCGTCGTACGTCAGCACGGCGTAGACACCCGGCATCGCCAGCGCCTCGCCGGTGTCGATCGACACGATCTCGGCGTGCGCGACCGTGGAGCGCAGGATCTGGCCCCAGAGCATGTCCTCGTGCCACATGTCGGACGAGTACGCGAACTCGCCGGTGACCTTGAGGGTGCCGTCCGGGCGGAGCGTGGACTCGCCGATGCCGCCCTTGGTCTGCGAGCCCTGGGTGATCTTCGTGGGGGTTCCGCTGGGGGAAGACATGATCAGACCGCCTCTCCCTGCCGGGCGGCCGCCAGGCGGACCGCGTCCATGATCTTCTCGTAGCCGGTGCAGCGGCACAGGTTCCCCGACAGCGCCTCACGGATGTCCGCGTCGGTCGGATTCGGGTTGCGCTCCAGCATCTCGTCGGCGGCGACCAGCAGCCCGGGCGTGCAGAAGCCGCACTGGACGGCGCCGGCGTCGATGAACGCCTGCTGGATCGGGGAGAGTTCGGTGCCCTCGCCGGTCTGCGAGTCGGTGCCCTTGGCCTGCCACTGCTTGGCCTCGTCGAGCGAGGTGCCGCAGGCGCCGGTCCCGCAGGACCGCTGCTTGGCGTAGTCCGCCAGGCCTTCGACGGTGACGACCTCGCGCCCCTGGACCTGCCCGGCGGCGACCAGACACGAACACACGGGCACGCCGTCGAGCCGCACGGTGCAGGACCCGCACTCGCCCTGCTCACAGGCGTTCTTCGAGCCCGGCAGGCCGAGCCGCTCGCGCAGCACGTACAGCAGGGACTCGCCCTCCCACACGTCGTCGGCTTCCTGCGGACGTCCGTTGACAGTGAAGTTGACGCGCATTACGCAGCTCCCTCCGTTGCGCGGCGGGCGCCGCGGTACGACTCCCAGGTCCAGGTCAGCGTCCGGCGGGCCATGACGCCGACCGCGTGGCGGCGGTAGCTCGCCGTACCCCGGACGTCGTCGATCGGGTTGCAGGCGGCGGAGCACAGGTCCGCGAACTGCTTGGCGACCGACGGGGTGATGATCTTTCCGTTGTCCCAGAAGCCGCCCTCTTCGAGAGCGGCGTTCAGGAACTCCTCCGCGGCCTTGGCCCGAATGGGTGTCGGAGCGGCCGAGCCGATCCCGGTCCGCACGGTCCGGGTCCGCGGGTGCAGCGCGAGCCCGAAGGCGCACACGGCGATGACCATCGCGTTCCTGGTCCCCACCTTGGAGAACTGCTGCGGACCGTCGGCCTTCTTCACGTGCACGGCCCGGATCAGCTCGTCCGGGGCGAGCGCGTTGCGCTTCACCCCTGTGTAGAACTCGTCGATCGGAATACGCCGCGACCCGCGCACCGACTCCACCTCGACCTCGGCGCCGGCCGCGAGGAGGGCGGGGTGGGCGTCACCGGCCGGGGAGGCGGTGCCGAGGTTGCCGCCGACGCCGCCGCGGTTGCGGATCTGCGGGGAGGCGACCGTGTGCGAGGCGAGGGCGAGGCCCGGCAGCTCGGCCCGCAGGTTCTCCATGATCCTCGTGTACGGCACGGAGGCACCCAGCCGTACGCTCTCCTCGCCGACCTCCCACTCGTAGAGGTCACCGATGCGGTTCAGGTCCATGAGGTACTCGGGCCGGCGGTGATCGAAGTTGATCTCGACCATCACGTCGGTGCCACCCGCAATCGGCACAGCGGTGGGGTGCTCGGCCTTCGCGGCGAGCGCCTCCTCCCAGCTGGCGGGGCGAAGGAAGTCCATGACCGGCTCTCTTCTTCGTCTTCGTCTCGTGGGTCGTACAGATTGAGCCAATCCGTGTGCGGCGGGCCCGGCTCGTTCATGTGCTGTTCACTCGGATGAGAGCCAGTACACAGCGCGCTCCTCCACCGGGGTCAGTCACGGAAACCATGAAGGAGTTGGCTGGCCAGCGCGGTCATCTTGTAGATTCGTATGAACGGAGGGCATCAGTAACCTCCTCGTTTTCCTGTGGAAACGCGAGACACAGCCGCGTGACCTGGGACACAGCCGGGACACAGCTCGGGAGACGGCGAGCACCGCTCACCACCCCGCCGAACGGGCCCCTCACCCATCACCCTGCACAATTCAGCGAAGATTTCGAGACAAAGAACGGCGGCGACGAGTATGCGGCTGCGCGCACTGCTGGACACCGACGCGCTGGGCCTCAGGCTCCTCGGCGGTGAGGACGAGCTGGACCGCACCGTCCGGGGTGTGATGACCACCGACCTGCGGGACCCCAGCCGTTACCTCTCGGGCGGCGAGCTGGTGCTCACGGGCCTGGCCTGGCGCCGGGACGCCGCCGACTCCGAGCCGTTCGTACGGACCCTGGTCCAGGCCGGGGTGGCCGCCCTGGCGGCCGGCGAGGCGGAACTGGGCGACGTCCCGGACGACCTGATCGTCGCCTGCGCCCGCCACCGCCTCCCCCTCTTCGCGGTGCACGAGTCGGTGGCGTTCGCGACGATCACCGAACACGTCGTACGGCAGGTCTCCGGCGAGCGCGCCGGGGACCTGGCGGCGGTCGTCGACCGGCACCGCCGCATGATGACCTCCGGCCCGGCAGGCGGCGGCCCCGACGTCGTCCTCGACCTCCTCGGCTCGGACCTGGACCTGCGCGCCTGGGTCCTGTCCCCCACCGGCCGGCTCATCGCGGGCCCGAAGGTCGCGGGCCCCGCCCTCCCCTCCGACGTGTGCGCGAAGCTGGCGGCCGAACACCTGGCGGCCACCCGCACCGGCCGCCGCGGCCCCCACCGGGTGATCCTGGGCACCACCACCTACTCCCTCTTCCCGATCCGCTCCAGCGGCCGCGCCCCGCAGGCGGCCCGGGACGTCCGCGAGACGGTGCTGTCCGACTGGCTGCTGGCCGTCGAGGCGGACGCCGGGGACTGGCCCGAGGAACGCCTCGACCTCCTGCACGGCGTCACCCAGCTGATCGCGGTCGAACGCGACCGCCGCGACGCGGCCCGCACGGTCCGCAGGCGCCTCGCCCAGGAGGTCCTGGAACTGGTGCAGACGGGCGCGGCCCCAGCCGAGATCGCCGCACGTCTGCGCGTGGCCGCCCCCGTCCTCCTCCCCGGCCTGGGCGCCGCCCCGCACTGGCAGGTGGTCGTGGCCCGCGTCGACTGGGACGGCGGCGACATGGACGGCGGCCCGGCGGCCCAGTCCCTCCTGGAGGAAATCCTGGCCGACCCGCTCTCCACCGGCCCGGAGCCCTCCGACCGCATCGCCGTGGCCCACACCGGCGACGAGGCCATCGCCCTCGTCCCCCTCCCCGCGGTCTCCACCGAACACGACGGCTCCGAGACCGGAATCCTGGCCGACGCACTCCTGGCCTCGGTCCGCGACCCGCTCACGGCCGGCCTGAACGACGACGGCCGGGTCACGCTCGGCGTCAGCGCGGCGGTCCACTCGGCGGAGGGCCTGCGCGGCGCCCTGGAGGAGGCCCGCCACGCCCGCCGCGTGGCGGCGGCCCGCCCCGGCCGGGTCTGCGCGGCCGGCCACCAGGAACTGGCCTCGCACGTCCTCCTGCTCCCCTTCGTCCCCGACGACGTCCGCCGCGCCTTCACGGCCCGCCTCCTGGACCCCCTGCGCGACTACGACCGCCGCCACCGCGCCGAACTGATTCCCACCCTGGAGGCCTTCCTCGACTGCGACGGCTCCTGGACCCGCTGCGCGACCCGCCTCCACCTGCACGTCAACACGCTGCGTTACCGGGTGGGCCGCATCGAGCAGCTGACGGGACGGGACCTGTCCCGCCTGGAGGACAAGCTGGACTTCTTCCTGGCACTCCGGATGAGCTGAAACCCGCGACGCCGCCGAGTCCCATGACTTTGTGAAATCCTTCACCCACCCTCTTGGCCGGGCCGGGCGATTCGTGCTGAGATGCCGCCACCACTCAACAGCTCGATGGCGTGCTCGGGGAGGGCAACGTGGCGCATACCGCCATGTCTGGTAACGGAACGACCGCCGGTGACGATCCCCTCCAGACCGCGGTGTGGCGGCTGCGCTCCCGCGCCTGCTGGTCCGACGCGGCAGCCCTGCTGGTACCGGCCACTCCCGCAGCCGCCCTCCAGCGTGCCTCGCTGCTGGGGGAGCGGTGCCTGTACACCGGGCAGGGCTGGGAAGAGGCCGAGGACGCGCTGCGCACCGCCGAGGCGCTGGCCCACAGCGACGACGAGCGGGGCGCGGCCGCTTGTGAACGCGGGTACTTGGCGTACGCCGCCACCCTGCTCGGCGTACGCGACCGCGCCGACGAGGCACGCGCCGCGCTCGGCCGCGCCGCCGCGCTGATCCCTCCGGGAGCGCCGGGCCGGGCCCTGCTGGACTTCCGGCGCGGACTGGTGGCCCAGAACCTCGCCGAGGCCCCGCAGGCGGCCCGTGCCGCGTTCCACCGCGCCCACGCGGGCGCCACGGCCCACGACGACCAGCTCCTGCTCTCGTGCATCTGGCGGCACATGGCGGGACTGGCCCTGCGCGAAGGCGAGTTGGCGGAGGCTCGCCACGGCTTCGCCGAATCCCTCCGCATCCGCGAGGAGTTGGGCTACCTCGTCGGTACGGCCCCCGCACTGGTGTCCCTCGCGGACACGGAGACGGAGCCGGAGGCGTCCCGACTGCGGGACGAGGCACGGCGGTTGTTCCGGTTGCTCGGGGGCGTACCGACCTGGCTGGCGGGACAGTTGGCTCCGCCGGCGGCGACGGCTTGACGGGGCGGTAGCGGTGCCAGGTGCCCGGCACTCGTACTGAGGCGGGGTGGGTGCGCAACCCGGCGCCGCGGGCACTGAGCGGCTGCACGCGACAGGGTGGACGCACCCGCAGCCGCCTACGGCGGCAAGGGGACGTGTCGGGGGCCGCCCGCAGCGCATGCCGTTGACGTCCCGTGTGCTGGCCGGGGACGGAACGGCAGACCGAGGACGGACACCCCCGGCGCGGCCCCGGCCCACCCCCACTGCGTAGGCGCGACAGCAACCCCCGCCGAAGCCGCACAGGCCGCCGCAGGCATCCGCGCCCGCACCCACACCCGCCCCTACACAGCCCCTATCCAGCCCCTGCGAAATGCTCCCCGACCAACGCCCGCACCACATCCAGATCCCGGGCGATCAACGCGTCCAGCAACGCCGTGTGTTCATGCGCGTCCGCCACCAACTCCGCCCGCCCGCGCGGCGCCCCGGGCCCGCCCCCGACCAACGGCCACTGCGCGCGCCGGTGCAGGTCCTCCGCGATCTGGACCAGCTGCGCGTTGCCGGACAACGACAGCACCGCCCGGTGAAACGCCCGATCGGCCTCGGCGTACGTCGCCCGGCACCCCGACGACGCCGCCCGAACCGTCGCCTCGGCCAGCGGCCGCAGCTCGGCCCAGCACTCGGCGGGCACGGTGCGCGCCAGCCGCAGCATCACCGGGACCTCGATCAGCGCCCGTACCTCGGCCAGTTCCGCCAGCTCCCGCGCCCCCCGCTCGACCACCCGGAACCCACGGTTGGGCACGACCTCGACGGCCCCTTCCAGCGCCAGCTGCTGCATGGCCTCCCGCACGGGCGTCGCGGACACCCCGAACCGCTCGGCCAGCACCGGCGCCGAGTACACCTCGCCGGGCCGCAGCTCCCCCGACACCAGCGCGGTGCGCAGCGCGTCGAGGATCTGTCCGCGCACTGAGGACCGCTGGACGACGGGACGGGGGCGAGGAAGCTCCGGCGCACTGTGCGTGTGCTCACCCCGCGCGGCGCCGCTCGCGGCCCCGCTCACGGTCCTGCCCTGCGCCGGCACCCGCGCCTGCCCGGCCCGGACCTGAGGTATGCCCGTCTCGGCGGAGCCCGCGGAGCCCTGCGCGCCCTGCTTCACGGGTCCTCCTCCGGACGTGTCAGCACTTGTGTCAGTACATGGGGTCATTACGGCGAGTTGTTACTCGCCCGTCAAGCACGATAAGCGCACAAGCCGTCAGTTCAAATCCCGCCGATCTTGGGTAAGGTAAGGCTCACCTGAAACCAGCCAGGCTCGACCAGGCCGCACCCAGACCTCGACCCGACACGGAACGGTGGTCCGCATGCCCCTGCCCCCCTCGCCCGTCGCGGCGGCGTACGCCCGCCTGAGCGAGGTCTTCCCGGGGCTGGCCGTCACCGAGCTGAAGCCCGGGCAGGAGCCCCCGAGCGGCGGCGGCTGGATCCGCGCCGACCGGCTCGCGGAGGGCGGGGCGGCCCTGGAGGCGTTCCTGGCGTGGGACGACACACAGATACGCCGTGACTACGGCCGGCAGGCCCGCCCGGACGTGGTCGCCGGCTTCGGCCTGCACCGCTACGCCTGGCCCGCCTGCCTCCTGATCACCGTGCCCTGGTTCCTGCACCGCCGGGTGCCGCGCTACCCCGTGACGCACGTCTCGTACGACCGCACGGCCCCCGGTCTCGCCATCGGCCGCATGGCCGTACGCCCGGGCGGCTTCGCCTGTCTGCCCGGCGACCCGGCCGCCGCCCTGCCCGGCGCACGCGTCGTCCCCGACGAGGACACGCTGCGCGCCGAGGTCCGCGCGGCGGTCGCCGAGCACCTGGAGCCCGTCCTCGTCGCCTTCGGCCCGCGCATGCGACGCCGCGGCCGAGCCCTGTGGGGCATGGCGACCGACGAGATCGTCGAAGGGCTGTGGTACGTCGCCCAGCTGCTCGGCGAGGCGGCGGAGCAGCGGGCGGTACGCGAGCTGGAACTGCTGCTGCCCGGGTCGACCAAGCCGTACGCCGGCGCGGCGGCCTTCCGTGAGCTGCCCGGGCCGGGTGGCGAGCCTCCCCCGAGCTCTCGACTTCGCTCGGGCAGGGGGCGCCCCCGTCACACCCGCGACCGGGTGAGCTGCTGCATGTTCTACACACTGCGCCCCGAGGACACCTGCGCCACCTGCCCGCGCACCTGCGAGACGGACCGCATCGCCAAACCGACGGCCGCCGCCACCGGCTGAGGCCCCCTCAGGCAACGGCGGACGGCCCGGCACTCCACCGCGTCCCGTAAGATCATCCGCAAGTGGGACACCCACACGGCCACAACGGATTCACACCTTCTTCACCGGTCGCGGGAAGTTTCCGTGGAACCATCCGTACGGGTAGTCTTATTCGAACTCAACTCCCGCCCCTCAAGCGGCAGTTCGAGCAGAACGCCGCCCTGGGCATCCCCTTGCACTTCCTTGGCGGCCTCTTGCCCCGAAACCCCCTGAGGGCCGGTGGGATTGGGCCACTATGGCGGGCGTTACGCCCTATCCCAATGCAAGGGACCCCTAGATGAGACTGACCGACATATCGCTGAACTGGCTGCTTCCGGGCGCCGTGCTGCTCCTGGGCATGCTGGCGGCGGTGGCGGTGCTCGCGCGCGGCAAGCGCACCTCGGTCAAGGACACGAGCGCCGACGATTCGTGGGAACGTGCCGAAGAGCGCCGCAGGCGCAAGGAGGCCATATACGGCACCGTCTCCTACGTCCTCCTCTTCTGCTGTGCCGCGGTGGCCGCCGCGCTCTCCTTCCACGGCCTGGTCGGCTTCGGCGAGCAGAACCTCGGCCTGTCCGGCGGCTGGCAGTACCTGGTCCCGTTCGGCCTGGACGGCGCGGCCATGTTCTGCTCCGTGCTCGCGGTACGCGAGGCCAGCCACGGTGACGCGGCGCTCGGCTCCCGGATACTCGTATGGACGTTCGCGTTCGCCGCGGCCTGGTTCAACTGGGTGCACGCGCCCAGGGGCGTGGGCCACGACGGCGCCCCGCACTTCTTCGCCGGCATGTCGCTGTCCGCGGCGGTGCTGTTCGACCGGGCGCTGAAGCAGACCCGCCGGGCCGCCCTGCGCGAGCAGGGTCTGGTGCCCAGGCCGCTGCCGCAGATCCGCATCGTCCGCTGGCTGCGGGCGCCCCGGGAGACGTACCGGGCCTGGTCGCTGATGCTCCTGGAGGGTGTCCGCAGCCTCGACGAGGCGGTCGAGGAGGTGCGCGAGGACAAGCGCCAGAAGGATGAGGCCCGGCGGCGCCGCCGCGAGCAGGAGCGCGTGGAGCGCGCCCAGCTCAAGGCGATCAGCCGCGGTCACCGCGGTTTCGTCGGCCGCGGCGGCGGGCGCGAGATCGAGGTGCAGGCCGTGGAGCGCGGCTCCGAAATGGTCTCCGCGGAGCCTGCCATATCCGCGCCGGAGCAGCTGCCCGTCCGCTCGCGTCCCTCCCTGCAGCCCGTGCGCGGCGCATCTGATCCGGTCACCGTCGACCTCACCGCGGAGGACGACACGATGGCCCTGCCGCGCCTGGACTCCCTGGAGCGCAAGCTCAAGGACCTCGAGCAGCAGTTCGGCTAGGAGCGGGTGCCCTCAGTGGGATCAGCGGGAGGGGTGCGGCCTGCGGGCCGCACCCCTCCCGTCGTCATGCGGCGTCCGCGTCGAGTTCGAACCAGACGGCCTTGCCCACCCCGTGCGGGCGGACCCCCCAGGCGTCCGCGAGGGACTGCACCAGGGCCAGGCCTCTGCCGTGCGTGCCGTCGCCGGCGTCCGGTGCGCGCGGCGTGGGTCTGTGGGCCACGAAGTCCCGTACCTCCACCCGCAGTCCGCGCGGGCCGACGGTGGCCGTCAGGACGGCGTCGTGGTCGGTGTGGACGAGTGCGTTGGTGACGAGTTCGCTGGTGAGCAGTTCCGCGATGTCCGATCGTCCGGGCCTCCCCCAGTGCCTGAGCAGTTCCCGCAGCGCCCTGCGGGCCTCGGGCACCGCCCGCAGGTCCGCCCGCCCGAGCCGGCGCCTGAGCTGAGGCGCCGGCGCCTGATCCGCGGCGCCGTCGGTCCTGTCCTCCATCGTTTCCGCCGAGGAGCCCCCGATCGCTAGGGGACCGCCTCCTCGTGCCTGCCTCTTCATGACCCCCGCCCGCGTGCCGATGTCGGTTCCCCTCCTGCTCGAACACGTTCACGGGGATCCTTGCCCGGTCAAAACCGCGCCAGTCATCTCGAATCGTCAACGACCAGGTGTTCGGCCACGGGCAGGGTGTTCCCGGCACGGCCGGGGAACGGCGCGGGATACCGCGGCGGCTGAGGTGAGCCGGTACGTCCGCTGCTGACGGCGGGGGTGGTTCCAAAGACGGCGGCGGGTCAGCGGATCCCCCGCGCCTGGGGACCTTCGCGTCCGGGGCCCGGAACCGGACCGCCGGGAATCGGACCATCTGCCGAGTGCCGTCTGCCCATCCGGCCGTACGCGAAGAAGAGGTGGGGCTGGTGGTGCCGGCCCACGGCGGGGCGGCGAAGTTGGCCGAAGTCCGACGGTCGCGCCGCCCCGCCCGGGAGGCCCTGCGGGAACCCGCGGAACGTCACGCCTCCCAGACAGCGGCCGCCGTACGGTCGTCCGCGTACCCCTTGACGCGGACCTGGGTGTCGGCGAGGAACGCGGCGAGGCCGGGGGGTTCGGGGCCGGACCAGCGCTCGGTCAGGTACGCGCACAGTTCGGCCTCGCCGCGCAGCGGGTCGGCGAGGCCGGCGCTGCACATCAGGAGTGTGTCGCCGGGGCGGGCGACGGAGGCGCGGAAGCGGAAGGGCTCGGGGGGCGGTTGCGGGGCCGGTTCGTACGGGCTGGGAGGCGTGGGGATGCCCAGGTCCATGGTGAGCCGGTCGCCCTCGGGGGTCTCGGTGGGCGGGGAACCGAAGCCCACGACGGGTTCGCCGGTGACCTGGGCGGCCTGGGGTTCGATGTCCTGCCACCGGCCGTCCCGCAGCCGGAACAGTCCGCCCGCGCCGACGCCGAAGAAGATCCGCGTACGGCACTCGGGGTCGGCGGGCAGGAGCAGGCAGCGCAGGGAGGCCGCGTACTCCTCCGGTGCCAGGCCCTGTTCGGCGGCGCTGGCGCGGAGTTTGCCGAGGCTGCGGCCGGTGAGGCGGTGCAGGCCGGACTTGAGGTCGCCGCGCCGGCCGGCCCTTATGTCCTCGACGAGCCGGGGATGGCTGCGGCCCACGGCCCGGCCGATCCAGTGACAGGCCTCGGCGGCCGCCCGGTGTGCTCCCGGTGTCGCCCGGGTGCCGGTCGCCATCGCGACCAGGACCAGGGCCTGCTCGCCCGTGCCGAACCGGGCGGTGAGCAGCGAGTCGCGGCGCGGCTCCCCGCGGTAGCGCGCCGAGTCCCCGCGCACGGAGGCGGCGCGCAGCGTGCAGGCCCCGTACCGGGCGCCGTCCAGGACGGTGTCCGCGACGAGGTCGTCCAGGCCGTCGGGGTCGGCGGGCGGGAGCGCGGTGGGTTCGGCGTCGTAGGTGGGCGGGCGGGAGCCGACGTAGGCGCGGGACGAAGGCGGGGAAGCCGGACGGTCGAGGCGGGGGCCGGGGCGGGCGGTCGGCGGGTCCGGCTCGGTGAGAGGTCCAGGGGACTCGGCCCGTGTGCCCTGTACGGGCTGGGGGTCGGCCGGTGAGCCGGGGCCGTCCCGGCGGTCGTCCCTGCGGTCGTCCGGGGCAGGAGGGGGCGCGGGCGGTGGCGGGGCCGACGGCGTGGGCGGCGCGGCTTCGGGGGGCGTCCGGGAGGCGGCGACCGTCGTGCCGGGGGTCTCGGTGGAGGCAGGGGCCTGCCCCGCAGGCCACTGACTGGGCGGCTTGTGTTCCGGTGTTTTCTGATCCGGCGATTCCCGATCCGGGGTGTTCCGATCCGGCGGTTTCCGATCCGGCGGTTTCCGATCCGGTGGCTTCTGTCCGGGCCGGAAGGTCACGGGACCGGTGGGCCGGGCGGGCGGCGGCTCCCAGGGGGCGCGCTGCGGTGCGGGACCGGCGGCGCCCGGGGCGTCCGCGGAGTCGTCGGTGCCTGCCCGCGGCGCCGGAACCACGGCCCCGGAGGCGGCCCGGCCGCTCACCGCCCCGGCCGCCGAGGCGAATCGGTCGTCCAGGGAATCGGCCGCGGGCGTGGGGCCCGTGTCGCCGGTGGAGTCGTCGTACAGCTGCCCCCACCAGTCGTCCTCGGGACCGGTGGGCCTTCCCCCCTGCTGGCTCATGCCCCCAATTGTCCACCGCACGGGCCGGATGAAAACGGTGCATCCGGAAAAACCGCCGCTCCGACCGCGCGCCGAGCGGCGTGTCGAGTGAGTCGTAGAACGGTCATACGACGAAGAGCGCCGGGTGGGCCCCGAAGGCAGCGCTGCTGACCTGCGTGGCCTTTCGTCCTCCGGCACTCTGGACAGATGGGAGCGTGGGACCTCCTGCTGGTCGGTCTGGTGATCCTGCTCGGCCTGTGCGGAGTGCTGCTGCCCGGGGCGCCGGGGTCGTGGCTGGTGTGGGCCGCGGTCCTGTGGTGGGCGCTGAAGGATCCGGAGCCCGTCGCGTGGTGGGTGCTCGTGGGCGCGACGGTCCTGCTGTTCCTCTCCCAGGTGGTGCGCTGGGTGCTGCCGCCCCGGCGGCTGCGGGCGACCGGCGCCACCCGCCGGATGATGGGGTACGCGGGTGCGGGCGCGTTCCTCGGCTTCTTCCTGATCCCCGTCCTCGGCGCGATCCTCGGTTTCCTGGCCGGCATCTACCTCGCCGAGCGCCTGCGCCTGGGCCGCCACGGCGAGGCGGTGGCGTCCCTGCGCTCGGCGATGCGCTCCGGCGGTTCCAGCGTTCTGGCCGAGCTGTTCGCCTGTCTGCTGATCCTGGGGGCGTGGCTGGGGGCGGTGTTCTGGGGCTGATCCGCCCCCGGCGTACGCCCCCGGTCCTAGGTGTGCATAGGGCGAGGAACCGATGCGCCGGGCGGGCGGCGCGTGCTTGGCTGACCGCCATGACCGAACTCAGCGAGGCGGAACGGACGTATCTGAAATCGCAGCGGCTGGGGCGGCTGGCCACGGTCGATCCCAAGGGCCAGCCGCAGGCGAACCCGGTCGGTTTCTTCCCGCAGGACGACGGGACGATCCTGATCGGCGGCTACGCGCTGGGCCGCACCAAGAAGTGGCGCAACCTCCAGAAGAATCCGAAGGCCTCCCTCGTCGTCGACGACGTCGTCAGTGTGCGCCCCTGGAAGGTGCGCGGCATCGAGATCCGCGGGGAGGCGGAACTGCTCACCGGTCCGCACGACCTGGGCCCGCACTTCAGCGAGGAGCTGATCCGGATCCATCCGCGGTGGATCCACAGCTGGGGCCTCGACGGAACGTCTGAAGGGGACGTCCGAGGGGGACGTCCGAGGGGACGACTAGAGGACGCCCTCGTGCCGGAGCAGGTGGACCTTCCGCTCCAGTCCGCCCGCGTACCCGGTCAGTGAACCGTCGGAGCCGATCACCCGGTGGCACGGGCGGACTACCAGCAGCGGGTTGGCGCCGATCGCGCCGCCGACGGCCCGTACGGCGGCCCTGGGCGCTCCGATCCGGGCGGCGATCTCCCCGTACGTCACGGTCGCGCCGTAGGGCACGGCGTCGAGGGCGGCCCACACCTTCTCCCGGAACGGGGTGCCGGCGGTGCGCCACGCCAGCCGGAACTCCTTGAGCTCCCCGGCGAAGTAGGCGGCGAGCTGCTCCTCGGCCGCCCGGAAGGGGCCGGGGTCGCGCCGCCACCCGCCCCGCACCGTATGGCCGCCCTTCTGCCCGGGCACGGACAGCGAGGTCAGTTCGCCGGTCGGGGCCGCGGTGAGCAGCAGCAGCCCGAGGGGGCTGGCCACACTCGTCCAGTACGTCGCGTCCGTCGAGGTCGTCGCGTCGGTCATCAAGACTCCAACTCCCCTGCTGCGCGCAGGTGGTGCAGGGCGTACGAGCGCCAGGGGCGCCAGCTGTCGGGGACGTCGGCGCCGGGCGGGGCCACGTCGGGGTCGCCGAGGGCGCGGCTGCGGATCTCGGCGACGGTGCGGGCGTCCAGGCCGGGCACGGCGAGCAGGGCGTGCTGCGCTTCGTCCCGGTCGGCGCCCGGGTCCAGGCGTACGGCGCCGTCGGCGAGCGCGACGGCGAGCGCGCCCAGCGGGCCGGCGGGCTCGGCCTCGGCGAGCACGGCGGGCTCGGGGAACAGGTGGGTGAGGCCGCCGCAGGGCGCGTCGAGCGTCTTGCCGTAGCGCCGTACGAGTTGTTCGGCCCGGGTACGCCCCACCAGCGCGCGGACCGCCAGCTCCTCCGGATCGGCGGCGCCCGGCGAGCGCAGCCCCGGCCGGGCGGCGACCAGCGGGGCCAGCCGCGCGTCGGCGCCGAGGCGCTCGTCGACGGCGTACGGGTCGGCGTCGAGGTCGAACAGCCGCCGCAGCCGCTGCACGGCGGTGGTCAGGTCCCGGGGGTCGGTGAGGTGCAGGCGGGCGTCGAGCCAGCCGCCCGGGTGGGCGCCGGAGGCGGGCTTCGGCGCGCCGTGCCGCTCGGCGACGGCGACGATCCCGGTGCCGTACGGGAGGCGGAGCGTGCGCCGGTAGGTGCGGGCGCCCGCAGGGCCGCTCACCTCCTCGACGCCCGGTACGGCCTCGCTCTCCAGCAGGTCGAAGACGTGACCTGCCTGGTACGGGCCGCGGTGGGCGAGCCGCAGCGGGATTCCGGCGGCCGGGGTGGCCGCGCGGCGGGTCGGGCGGCCGTTCGGCGTGGCGGCGCGCAGGGCGCTCGGGGTGGCCGCGTACACGGCGCGGATGGTGTCGTTGAACTGCCGCACGCTGGCGAACCCGGACGCGAACGCGATCTCGGTGATGGGCAGCTCGGTGGTCTGCAGCAGCACGCGCGCGGTGTGTGCCCGCTGCGCCCGGGCGAGGGCGACAGGACCGGCGCCGAGTTCGGCGGTGAGCTGCCGCTGCACCTGCCGGGCGCTGTAGCCGAGCCGTGCGGCGAGTCCGGCGACGCCCTCGCGGTCGACGACGCCGTCGGCGATCAGCCGCATGGCGCGGCCCACGACGTCCGCGCGGACGTTCCAGTCGGCGGAGCCGGGGACGGCGTCCGGGCGGCACCGCCGGCAGGCCCGGAAGCCGTGTGCCTGCGCGGCGGCGGCCGTGGTGAAGAACCGCACGTTGCGGCGCTTCGGGGTGACCGCCGGGCAGCTGGGGCGGCAGTAGATGCCGGTCGTTTCGACGGCGAAGAAGAACTCGCCGTCGAAACGGGCGTCTCTGCTGCGTACGGCTTCGTACCGGGGGTCTTCTTCCATCACGTGTCCAGTCTCCGCCTGCGCGGGAGGCGCCGCTGGCGGAAATCGGACGTGGCGTCGGGGCGTGGGTTCAGCGCCACCGGGGCCGGCGCGGGGCGGGTTCGCTCACCCCGCGCCGGGGCAGCCAGGCGCGTCCGCCTAGCGCAGACGCCCCCGCTTGGCCTCCATCGCCGCCTTCCCCATCGCCCCCTTCCTCTTCCAGTCCTTGCGGATCTCGGCCCGCAGCCGCGCATCCGTCTTGGCGACGATCCGCTGGTTCTCCCGCAGCAGCTTGCGGTAGCTCTCCAGACGCCGCTCCGGCAGTTCCCCGGTGTCGATGGCCTCGCGGACCGCGCAGCCCGGCTCGCAGTCGTGGGCGCAGTCGTGGAAGCGGCACCGCTCGGCGAGTTCCTCGATCTCGGCGAACACCTGGCCGACGCCGCTGCCGGCGTCCCACAGCCCGACGCCGCGCAGGCCGGGGGTGTCGATGAGCACTCCCCCGCCGGGCAGGGTGAGCAGGTTGCGCGTGGTCGTCGTGTGGCGGCCCTTGCCGTCGACGTCCCGGGTGGCCCGGACGTCCATGACGTCCTCGCCGACCAGCGCGTTCGCCAGCGTCGACTTGCCGGCACCGGACTGCCCGAGCAGCACGGCCGTACCGCCGGAGACGATCGCGGCGAGCACGTCCAGGCCCTCCGCGTCCACGGCGCTGACGGTCAGCACCGGCACACCCGGTGCGCTGGTCTCGACGTCCTGCACGAGGTGCGCGCGGGTCGCCGCGTCCGGCACGAGGTCGGCCTTGGTGAGGACGACCACGGGCTGGGCCCCGGACTCCCAGGCGAGGGCGAGGAACCGTTCGATGCGGGCGAGGTCGAGTTCGGCGGCGAGTGACACGGCGACGGCGGCGTGGTCGACGTTGGCCGCGAGGATCTGCCCCTCGGACCGCTTGGAGGAGGTGGAGCGCACGAAGGCGGTGCGGCGCGGCAGGTACGCGCGGACGTAGCGCGGGGTGTTGCCGTCGGGTTCTACGGCGACCCAGTCGCCGGTGCACACGACCCGCATCGGGTCGTGCGGGGTGACGAACGCGGTGTCGGCCCGTACGGTCCCGTCGGCGGTGACCACGTCGCACTGCCCGCGGTCGACCCGGACGACCCGTCCGGGCAGCAGCCTTTCGGCTGCGTACGGGGCGAACGCGTCGGCCCAGGCATCGTCCCAGCCGTAGGGAGCCAGCGCCGGGCGAAGAGAGGTGGAACTCAAGGGGGTGACCCTTCATGAGGGTGGCCCCGGCAGCCGCGTACGCACGCGGAGATACGCGGATACGCACGCGCGGAAGTGAAAGGAGTGTCAGCCGGCGGCCACGGAGGTGGACTTGATGGATTCCTGGATGCGGGCAGCGCCCATCGCGGAGACAGCCATCGGTCGACACCTCCTCAGTCCACTCGTGTTCCCATGCGGCGGCCGGCGGCCACCGCGGTGCGTGCCGCAACAGTAGTCCGCTGCCGTGCGGGCCCGTCAACCGGTTTTCCGTGCCGGTCGCCGCCGCCGTGCCGGGCCTTCGTCGGGCTTCACACCGGGGCGGTCTTCGTCAAGCCTTCACACAGGGGCGGTCGTTGAGCGTGAAGCCGTACGGCGGGGAGTTCGTGCCGCGCCAGGAGGCGAGGAAGCCGAAGGAGACGTCGCCGCCCGCGGGGACGGTCTTGTTGTAGTCGGCGGCGGTGGCGGTGACGCGGTCGCCGTTCTGGGCGACGGTGGCGTCCCACATCTGGCCGACCTGCTGGCCGTCCTTGAAGGACCAGGTGACGCGCCAGGAGTCGAGGGGCTCGCTGGTGGTGACGGTGACCGTGGCCTGGAAGCCGTCGGGCCACTGGTTGACGAGGTCGTACGCGACCCGGCAGGTCGCCTTCTCGCTCTCGGACGGTTTCCGCCCGGCGGTGGAGGAGGACCTGCCCTGGGGTTCGGGGTCCGGGTTCTTCGGCTCCGGCACGTCCTTCGGGGCACGGTCGGACGGCTCCGCGGCGTCGTCCGGGGAGCCGTCCGGGGAGCCGTCCGGGGACGGCAGCTCGGCGCTCGGCAGGGACACGCCGGGGTCGGCCACCGGCTGACGGTCGGCGTCGGCGCGCGCTGCGGGGTCGTCGGTGGTGCCGCCGAAGGGCATCATCGACACGGCGAGCGCCAGCAGGGAGACCAGGACGGCGGCGACGAGCAGGCCGTTGCGGGCGACGCGCGCCTTCTGCTCCCCGGGGTCCTCGGTGTCCACGTCCGGCGTGTCGGGGCGCCCGGCGCCCAGGCGCACCTCGGCGGCCCGGCGGCGGCGCTCCAGGTAGGCCAGGCCGCCCCAGCCGATCACTCCGCCGGCGAGCGCCCCGGGCAGTCCTCCGCCGTGCAGCCGCAGGCAGGCGGCGGCCTCGGCGCACCGCACGCAGGTGGCGAGGTGCCGGGAGAGGTCGCCTGGGGCGTCGGCGGCGGACGAGCGGGTGACGGCGTCCAGCAGCCGGGCGTAGCTGCGGCACCGGGCGTCCATCGGGGTGTCGAGGTGGTTGCGGTGACAGCGGTCCCGGAACAGGTTGCGCACCTGGGCGAGTTCGTCGGCGGCGGTGGCCGGGTCGAGGCCGAGCCGGCGGGCCACCAGGGACAGCGGCAGCGCCTCCACCTCGGCCAGCCACAGCAGTTCGGCGTCCGGTTGCTGCAGGTCGCGCAGTCCGCGCAGGGCGAGCGGACGCTCGAGGGGCGGTCCGGTGTAGCGTGCGGCCTTGTCCGAGTTGAGCCACAGGCGCAGGTCGGGGTCGAGCTTGTGTCCCTGCCCCTCTTCCTCCCAGGCCGCCGCGGTGGTGCGTACGGCGGTGAGCAGTTGGGGGATCCGGGGCAGCCGGGACGCGCGGCGGCCGGCGCCGCGGGCCGTGCCGGACTCGGCTGCGCGGGCCTCGCGTATGCCGTGTGCGAACGCCTCCCGGGCCAGCTGGGCGGCGGCGGTGGAACCGGCCGTGCACAGATCTGCGTAGGAGAGCACCGCGTCCCAGCACTCGGAGAACAGCGCGGCCTCGGTGGCGTCCTGGGGGGTCGGCAGGTCGGGCATGGGTCTCCTGCATCCACGAGCGAGGTCAACTCACCATACTGGCAATGGAGTTGGGGGAAACCTCGCGGCAGGAGACGAGCCTTTCACGTCTCCCGCACAACTGACAAGCGCGCTATTCAAATCCTGGCAGAGGCCCGGGAACCGGGGAACCGGGGGTGCGTGGCCCGGGCCGCGCACCCCCACCCGCTCCTACCGGTCGGAGTACACCACCTCGACGACCCGTCCGCGCGCGTCGAGCGCCTCGGCCCGGTACTCCCCGCATCCAGTCCTCCTGGCTCCGAGAGTCATACGGAAGGAAGGCCAGGAAGTATCGATCCCGGCCCACATCGACTGCGGGCCACCGTGGACGCCATGGGCGGCGGCGGCCGTGTCCAGGCCGTCCCGGCCGATGAGCTGGAGGGGCTCCTGGTCGCGCGTCGACAGCGCAGCGAGCGCCTGGCATACGTGGAGCGCCTCGACGACTCCACCGGCGTGGTCCGGTGCGGCCGCCGCCACCGGTGCCGTACGGCCCAGACGGGCGGCGAGCCGGCCGTCGCGCCGCCGCCCGCGCAGCTCGTTGGCGTCCTGCGGCACACCTGCCCCCTTCCGTCCGCCGTCCGTTGTGACACCCTGCTACGTCCGGCGGGGCGGGGGGAGTTACACCTCGACCGGTTCTTCCGCCGGGAGGCTGTCCATGAAGGAGCTGACGGAGAACACCGCGCGGCCGGGGCCGGGCGGGCCGTAGCCGGGCGGGGAGGTCAGGCCGAAGTCGTCCATGGTGGCGCGGTAGGCCTCCAGCAGCCGGATGTGGTACTCCAGCGGCGCGCCCTGCGGGTTGGCCTTGCCGAGCGGGGTCGTCGGCTCGGGGCACCAGGTGGTGAAGCGGGGCGTGATGCCGTGCGACATGAAGAAGCTCAGGCCCTCGGTGGTGGAGGCGATCGCCTCGTCGACGGTGGTGAAACCGAACGGCTCGGCCATCTCCACGCCCGCCACGAAGTTGGGGATCACGTTGCGCGCGCCGAAGACGTCCGCCGAGTCGAGGATGCGGCGGTGCCACTCGTCGCGGCCGACGTAGCGTTCCTTGCCCGGGCAGTACAGCTCGAACAGCCGGCGGTCCCACACCTCGAAGTTGGGGTGGTAGATCTGCACGCCGTAGTCCTTGAACCGCTGCACGTCCGCCTTGGGCAGCGCCTGGGCGACGACCTTGCCGATCCAGCGGCCCGGGAAGCGCTCCTCGATGGCCTTGGCGTAGTGCCCGTAGAAGTCGGCCTCGTCACGCCCGGCGACCGTCTTGGTGATCGCGCCGCCGGTGAGGGTGTAGGCGGTGGAGGCCTTCTGGGTGTCGTACCGGTCGATGATCTCCAGGGCCTCGAGGACCTCCTCGACGTCCTTCACTCCGGTGTACGGCCGGCCCGCCGCCTTGTGCTGGCGCCAGTTGTGGTTGATGTCGCAGTACTGGCACTCCTCCTTGGCGCCGAAGTACTGGCAGACACGGAAGACCGTCAGGTAGATCAGGTAGCCCCACTGGATGGTGGGGGCCACCTCCATGACCGACTTTCCGTTGCTGAGCGTGTGCCGGTAGTACTCCGGCATCGGCGGCACACCGACATCGGCGATGCGCTTGCCGTCGAGGTAGAGGCCGAGCATGCCGTCCTCGTTCGCGGCGACGCGGTACGGCGAGGACGGGTTCACGCGCACGGACACCACCGTCCGGCGCAGGTCGTACGGGCCGCCCGTGAGGATGATCTCCTCCGGCGGGCGCCTGAGGGCCGCCTCGCCGAGCTCGGGCAGGGTGCCGTGGTCGAAGGAGAAGATGAAGTACGACTTCGGCTTGACCTCACCGTTCTCGTTGTCGCTCAGCGCCGACGGGTCGAAGGCCACACCGCCGCGGAGCAGGTCCTCCTTGAAGACGGCCTCCCGCGGTACGTGCGGGAATCGCTCCATCAGATCCTCGACCAGCGCGGTACGGCTGCCCATCCCGTGTCTCCTCCCGGCTCAGGCGTACGACTCCTCACGGTATGCCCACGGGTGTGCGGGAGCGGGACCGGGTCCCCTCGGAGGCGGGACTGCGGCGCACCGGCCCCTGGGCGGCGCGCAGTGCTCAGTCCTCCTCGGGCGCGTAGGACCAGAACTCGACCTCGGCGAGGTTGCACCGCCCGTTGTGGCCGTCGTAGAGGCGGAGCCGGGGGTACGACGCGGTGGCGGGCAGCCTGCCCTCGTACCAGGTGGCCTCGGTCGTGGCGCCGATCGTGTGGAGGTCGGTCCAGGTCGCCCCGCCGTCGGCCGAGCCGCGCAGCACGGTGCCCGTCGCCCGGGTCGCGTAGCCCGCGCGCGGCAGGACGCGGAGCCTGTCGACGACCAGCGGGCCCGCGTCGCCCGCGTCGATGTCGATCCAGCTCTCGGCCGCGAGCGTGTCGGTGTACGTGGCCGGGTCGCCGTCGAAGGCCCGCCAACCGTTGGACGCCTGAGTGCCTCGGCCCGGCCACTCGATCGTCGACGCCTTCACCATCGGCGCCGTGACCGGCACCCGCCGCAGCAGCGTCTCGCGGGAGACGAGGAGCTCGTACGCCGCGTACACCCGGTCGATCCGGGAGTCGTCGTCCGTGCCGGTGTCCTGCTCGATGCGGTCGAGCTCGGCGACGAACGCCGCGTAGCTCTTCCTCGTCCACTCGGCGGCCCCGGTCCGGCGGGCCCGGGCCAGCACGTCGGCCAGTGTCTCGGCGACCGCGACGGCGACGGGGGAGGGCCGGGTGCCACCGCCGACCAGGGCCGCGGTGACCCTGTAGTACCGCTTGCCGTGCCGCAGCCCCTTCTCCTCGTGGGTGAAGGCGCGGCTGTCCGCCTCGGTCACCTCCCACGTCTCGCCGTCCGTCGAGCGGGAGACGGTGAACGTCAGCGCGTCCTCCGGCTTGTTCCAGCGCAGGGTCACGGTCTCGCCGTCCCGCTCGACCCCCACGAGCACCGCGTTCGCCGGGATCCGGTCCACGGCGACCCGCGTGAACTCCGCGTCACCGGTGGCCGCGAGGCCCACGTGGACCGCGTACGGGAACGGCGTGAAGAGACTCGCGACGGTCACCCACGTCTCGCCGTCGGCCGAGACCTGGCCGTGCACGCGATGCGTGGCGACGTCACGGACCAGCCGCAGGTACGGCGTGGCGGCCAGGGTCCGCCCGTCGAGCCGGACGGTGATCGGGGAGCGCACGTCGTCCTGCCAGTCGTGGCGGCTGTCGCGGGTGCGGTTGTGGAGGACGAGGGTGCCGTCGGCGTCCGCGCCGAAGGCGACGTGGCGCGTGTTCGCCGCGAGCCGGTCGCGCAGCATCAGCGCCGTGACCGGGCCGCGCGCGCCGTCCACGCGTGCGGTGAGCACGCAGCCGCCGGCCACCGGACGGCTCACGAAGTGCAGCTCGTCCTCGATGCCGCGCGACGCGACCTTGTAGTCGTCGCCTTCGTCGAGCCCGTCCCCGTGGGCGCCGAGCACGCGGATCGTCGCACCGCGTACGGCCGCGCTGCCCGGCCTCGCCTTGAACAGGGCGTCGTCGCGCCAGCCGGAGTTCTTCAGACCGGGAGAGGCACAAGGCTCCACCGGTGTGCGTATCGCGTGGGACGTCCAGCCGTGCCCGTGGGCGTTGACGGCCGTGACCGTGTAGTAGTACGTCTCGCCTTCACGCGCCGACTCGTCGACGAAGTGCCGGCCCCTCGCCCTGGCGGCCACGACCTCGTACGGTCCCTGCCGCCGCGTGGCCCGCCGTACCTCGTAGTGCGTGGCGCCCGCCGTGGTCTGCCAGGTGACCGTGACGGAGCCGTCGCCGGGCAGGGTGTGCACGAAGTCGACGTGCGAGGGCGGGAGTTCGGCGGTCCGCTCGGAGGGCAGCTTCAGCACCAGCCCGGTCTTCGGCGGCACGCTCACCCTGCCGTCGCGCACCGGGAGCTCCTGGCCGCTCACCAGGTCCAGGACGGCCGGCCCGGCCGACTCGACCTCCACCTCGTACGTCCGCTCGTTGCCGTACGCCTTCCGCGTCGTGTTGAAGACGAAGACGTACCGGCCGTACCGGGCCGTCAGCAGGTCCGGATAGCCCGAGTACGCGTGGTCGGCCTCGAAGTTCTCGCGGTGGACCGTGCCGACGCCCGGCTGGTACGTGATCGGCGCGATCTCGCCCGCCAGGGCCTGGGGCGCGGAGCCGTCGCGGGTCTGCTGGTCCTCCATGAAGTCGACGTCGATGTTGTCCATGCGGGCCCAGTAGTCCTCGTACTGGAAGCGCCCGTCGGTCTGGAGCTGCACGATGTGGTCGCGGTTCGCGTGCCGGACGTGCAGGCGGCCGTTGCGGGCGAAGCCGCGCTGCCGCTCGTTGAGGTGGCCCCACAGGTGCAGGCCGCCGTCGCGCAGCGACACGAACATGCAGTCCACGTCGACCCACGCGAAGCGCTCGTAGTCGCCCGTCCGGACGCCCAGCGCCGACAGTTCGGCGGGCGTGTAGTAGGCGAAGTCGGTGTGCGGGTGGACGATGCCGGTCGGCTCCTGGGCCTTCAACCAGCCCCAGGTCTCGCCGAGTTCGAGGTCGTACTTGTACTTCGCCTGCACCGAGGAGAAGGTGCTGAAGTACTGGTGGTCGGCGAGTTGCTGCTGGGCGAAGCCGACCGCCTCACGGGCGTACGCCCGGGTGGTCCGCCACTTCTCGCCCGCGTACCGGTCGGGGTGCTCGGCGATGTGCCGGGCCAGGGAGACGTAGTGGAGGATCTTGCCCTCGGAGATCCGCAGCACATAGCCGGGGAATCCGGGGTAGTTGGTGTTGCGCTCGTCGATCACCATCTCCATGCGCATGGTGCGCTTGAGGGTGTCGTCGAGGTCGGTCATGCGGGCGTGGGAGCGGGCGTGCAGGTTGCGCAGCGCGAGTTCCAGGATGCGGTCGTTGAGGTCCTCGTCGCCCTGGTGGCCCCAGGTGCGGTGGAACCACTCGGGCAGGTAGTTGGTGGCCTCGCCGTAGTTGGCGACGTAACCGTTTTCGCGGGTGTGTCCGGCCTCGGTCATGGTCGTGTAGTGCCGGCCGAGCGGCAGGCGGCGCACGACGTTTCCGTCCTCGTCGAGCTTGGACCTGGCGAGGCCCTTGATGACGTACCTGACGTAGTCGTCGGTCCAGCGGGCCGTGCTGTCGTGGTGGAAGAGCGAGTGGAACAGGTCCAGTTCCCGGCCGTCCGGCCCGACCAGGACCTCCTCGCCGAGGAAGGGCTCCCAGCCCAGGCTCTCCCCCACGATGCGGTGGCTGCGCGCCCTGCCCTCGTAGCACCCCGACCCGATGACGCGCAGACCCTCGTGGGCCTCCCAGGCGCCCTCGTAGGTGTACATCACCTGGTTGTAGATGTACGACAGGCGGGAGCGGGCGTAGTCGAAGTTGGCCTTCAGGACGCGCTCCCAGGCGCCGCGCCGGGTCAGCGGGCCGCCGTCCCAGCCGACGTCCTTGAGCGAGGTCTCGCCCTCGTCGGTGCCGGTGGTGAACGGCTCGTCGAGGAACGCCTCGAAGGCGTCACGCCCGTAGACGTCGTTGTCGGCGATGACGTTCTCGACCAGGTACAGCGCCTGCCCGAGGGCGCCGTAGTAGCCGCCCCAGTCGCCCTGGTGGCCGCCGCGGGCCAGCAGTTTGGTGTTGCCGTAGTAGTCCTTGGTGTGGTTGTCGACGCACTTGAAGACGCGCAGGAGCGCGGCCCTCTTCTGGGCGGGCGTCCTGGCCGGGCACCACGAGGCGCGGGCGAGGGCGCCCGCGTAGAAGAACAGCTCCTCCACGTACCGGACGATGGACAGGTTGCCGGTCGGCGAGGCGTCGACCTTCGCGGAGAGGCTGTTGAACAGTTTCACCTGGGCGGCGACGTACCCGTCCACGAGTGCCTGCTCGGCCGTGTCGTCGAGGTCGGGGACGGTGTCCGTCGGCGGGGTGAAGCCGGCCTGCGGGTCGCCGGTGAGGTCGAGGTACGCGCCGGTGTGGGTGTAGGCGCGGTAGTAGCCGCGGGAGTCGGCCATGACCTTGTTGCTGAAACCGCTGTCGTACGTCCGCAGGGTGATCTCGGCCCGGGTCTGCCCGCGGGTGTGCTCCAGCGGCAGCATCACCGTGGCGTAGAAGAAGCGACCGGGCAGCGGGCGGCTGGTGCCGGTGTTCAGGGCCTCGTAGTCGCCGGAGCGGCGGTAGCCGATCTGTTCGCCGTTGATGTACGCGATGGTCTTGTACGCCGAGGTGTCGCCGCCCCAGAACTTCACGGTGAGGTAGTTCTGGTGGACCGGGTCGACGGCGAGGGTGAAGCGGAGGTCTCCGCCCTTGATGTCGGGGGTGGCGAGCGGCTTGGCGACCCGGGCCCGGTCGCCCGCGTGGCCGTCGACGACCTCGGTGTCCGGACCGTGGAAACCGTGGGCGGACTCGGAGTCCGGGTCCCCGAAGTCCAGCAGGTCGAGCCGTCCGGCGCCCTCCGCGCCCGCGTCCTCGCCCTCGGCGGCGGCCGCCTGCTCGGCCGCCGTCCAGGACCAGCCGGTCAGCGCGAGCGTGCCGGTGCCGGCGGCGGCCGTGGCCAGGACGGATCTTCTGGTGACGGGCATGCGGGTACCTCACAACGGCGAAGAGGGGGATACCGGGTGTCCGGGACCGACGGTAGAAACCGGTCTCTATGGAAGCTAGGGGTGGCCTTCCGGAGTCGGCAAGAGGTTGGAGAGAGGAAACTCAGGAGGCAGGCATGGCTTGCCTTGACTGAACAGGGTATTTCGCGTGGGCAGCGGGGGTCAGCCAGATGTGCGGGGAGGCCGCTGGATGACAGAGACCGGTTGTCGTGACAGAGACCGGCTGCCGTGACAGAGGCCGGCTGCCGTCCTTCGGCCGCGCAAGCGGATCGACGGCCGTGCGGCGGCGGGGAACCGGCCGCACCGGTACATCCGCGCGAAAGCTCAGCGCGAAATCTCAGCGCGAAATCTCAACGTGAAATCTCAGCGAGAGCACTCAGGCGGTGCGCTCCAGCGCGGCGAGGTCCACCGTGTACGCCAACTCCCCTCCTGCCGCGAGCCGTTCGGCCTCCTCGGCGACCGTCCGGCCGAGGCGGGCCAGCTCGTTGCCCTGGGAACCGGCGAGGTGCGGGGTGATGAACGCGCCCGGCAGGTCGTACAGGGGCGAGTCGGCGGGCAGGGGTTCGGGGTCGGTGACGTCGAGGATCGCGGTCAGGCGTCCGGCGCGGAGTTCGTCGACGAGGGCGTCGTGGTCGACGAGGGCGCCCCGCGCGGTGTTGATCAGTACGGCCCCGTCGGGCATCAGGGCCAGCTCGCGGCGGCCGATCAGGTGACGGGTCTCGGGCGTCTCGGGGGCGTGGACGGTGACGATGTCCGAGGTGCGCAGCAGGTCGTCCAGCGGCAGCAGGGGGACGCCGAGGGCGGCGGCCTCCCGCTCGTCGACGTAGGGGTCGGTCAGGGCGGGCCGCAGATCGAACGGGCGCAGCAGTTCCAGGACGCGGCGGCCGATGCGGGAGGCTCCGACGACGCCGACGCGGCGGCCGTAGTTGCCGATGCCGGAGACGATTCCCCAGCCCGGCGAGGTGCGTTCGGTGCGCAGCCGCTCGCGGGCGGCGAAGACGTCCTTCCCGGCGAGCAGGATCATCGCGAGGGTGTACTCGGCGACCGGCAGCGCGTTGGCGGCGGCCGCCGAGGAGACCGCGATGCCGCGCCGCCACACCTCGGGCGTGGCGAAGCCCTTGACCGAGCCGGCCGAGTGCAGGACCGCGCGCAGGTGCGGGGCCCCGTCGAGGACCGCCGCGTCCAGGCGCGGGCAGCCCCAGCCGGTGATCAGGATCTCGGTGCGGGCGAGCGTCGCGCGGATCCGTGGGTCGGTGAAGTCCTCCGCGACCAGGGCGGGATCGACCTCCACGGACTCGCGCAGCCGGGCCAGCACCTCCGGCGGGAAGACCTGCGGCACGTTCTCGGGGGTCATGGCGAACAGTGCCCGGGGGCGCTCGGTCAAGGAGGTGGCCTTCCGGCTCGGCGGTTTACGGGGAAAGCGCTGTCTAAGCTCTGTCTACGGTAGGTGGGGCTGGGTGACGGGAGCAATGGACGGGTGGAGGGGTGGGCGGCCGGAGCGGTGCGCGACCGGAACGGTGCGCGACCGGAACGGGGTGGGCGACCGGAGCGGTGCGCGACCGGCCGGTGAGCGGCGGGATCAGTTGGGCGACCGGAGCAGCGGACGACCAGACGGCAAGCGACTGGAGGCAACGGACGGCCGGAGGCAACCGACAGCCGGAGGCAACCGACAGCCGGAGACAACCGACAGCCGGAGACAACGGACGGCCGGAGCCGCGCGCGACCGAAAGATGGCGCGCGATTCGGACGGTGAGCGACAGGAACAGTCGGGCGACCGGAGCCGCACACGACCAGACGGCAACCGACCGGAGCCAACCGACAGCCCGAGCCGCGCGCGACCGAAAGATGGCGCGCGATTCGGACGGTGAGCGACAGGAACAGTCGGGCGACCGGAGCCGCACACGACCAGACGGCAACCGACCG
>NZ_BAAGRZ010000006.1:0-127910 GCF_054782695.1 Streptomyces deserti | reverse complement strand
GGAGCCAACCGACAGCCCGAGCCGCGCGCGACCGAAAGATGGCGCGCGATTCGGACGGTGAGCGACAGGAACAGTCGGGCGACCGAAGCGGCAGGCGACCACAACGGCAAACGGCGCGTCGAGGTAAGTTCCGGCGGGGGACTCCTGGTCTCCTTGGGGACCTCCCGGTTCCCGACGCCTCGGGGAAGGACGACGCATGGCCGAGACCGTGACCAACTGGGCGGGCAACATCACGTACACCGCCAAGGAGCTGCACCGGCCGCATTCGCTGGACGCGCTGCGGGCGCTGGTGGCGGACAGCGCGCGGGTGCGGGTGCTGGGCAGCGGGCACTCGTTCAACGAGATCGCCGAGCCGGGCGAGGGCGGTGCCCTGGTCTCCCTCGACGCCCTGCCCCCGCAGGTGGACGTCGACACGGCGGCCCGTACGGTCCGGGTCGGGGGCGGCGTCCGGTACGCGGAGCTGGCCCGCCGGGTGCACGGGCACGGACTCGCGCTGCCCAACATGGCGTCCCTGCCGCACATCTCGGTCGCCGGGTCGGTCGCGACCGGCACGCACGGCTCCGGAGTCGGCAACGGCCCGCTGGCGTCAGCCGTGCGCGAGGTGGAGCTGGTCACGGCGGACGGTTCGACGGCGACCATAGGGCGCGGCGACGAGCGGTTCGGTGGGGTCGTGACCTCTCTCGGCGCGCTCGGGGTCGTCACCGCGCTCACCCTGGACCTGGAGCCGGCCTTCGAGATCGAGCAGCACGTGTTCACGGAACTTCCGCTGGACGGGATGGACTTGCCTACGTTCGACGCGGTGATGTCGACCGCATACAGCGTGAGCCTGTTCACCGACTGGCGTGCGCCGGGCTTCCGGCAGGTGTGGCTCAAGCGGCGCACCGACCAGCCGCTCCCCGACTTCCCATGGGCCTCCCCCGCCACCGAGAAGATGCATCCCGTGCCGGGCATGCCCGCGGTGAACTGCACCGAGCAGTTCGGTGTGCCGGGGCCGTGGCACGAGCGACTGCCGCACTTCCGGGCGGAGTTCACGCCGAGCAGCGGTGCGGAGCTGCAGTCGGAGTATCTGCTGCCGCGCGGGTATGCCGTCGACGCGCTGTATGCGATCGACAGGATCCGGGAGACGGTCGCCCCCGTACTGCAGACCTGCGAGGTGCGGACCGTCGCCGCCGACGAGCAGTGGCTGAGCCCGGCCTTCGGACGGGACACCGTGGCGCTGCACTTCACCTGGGTCGAGGACACGGCGCACGTACTGCCGGTGGTGGGCCGGCTCGAGGAGGCGCTGGACCCCTTCGGCGCGCGGCCGCACTGGGGGAAGGTCTTCACCGTGCCGGCGGACGTTCTGCGCGGCCGGTATCCGCGTCTGGGCGACTTCCGGGCGCTCGCGCGGGAGCTGGATCCGCGGGGGACGTTCGCCAACGCCTTCGTCCGCGAGGTCCTGGGCAACTGACCCGGCATCGGCCCCGGCATCCTTTATAAACCCCCTTTCCAAACCCCTTGTCGAAAGTCCTCGCGACCCATAGCCTTCCGCTGCGCCGGTGCCGACGTCGACCCGGCCTGGCCTGGCTGGAAGGGATGGGATGCACCCGGTGAAGCGCACATCACGTGACATCCGCACCGCGAACCGCTACGAGGTGCTGCGCCAGATCATCGCCGCGTCGCCCACGTCCCGGCAGGAGCTGGCGGCCGCCACCGGCCTCTCGCTCGCCACGGTCGCCACCCTCGTCGGCGAGCTGCTCGACCTCCGCATGATCACGGAGGTCGGGTTCGAGGACTCCGCGGGCGGCCGCCCCCGGGGCCTGGTGGCCGTCAACGCGTCGGGGGGCGCGTTGATCGGCGTGGACCTCGCGGAGACGTACGTCCGGGTGGAGCTGTTCGACCTCGCGCTGAACGTGCTCGCGCGTGCGGATGAGGACATGCGCCCCGGCGAGAGCCGCCCCGAGCAGGTCGTCGGGCATGTCGCCACGGCCGTCGGCTCGGTGGTCGCGCAGGCCGGGATCGAGGGCGCGCGGGTGCTCGGCGTCGGGGTGAGCGTGCCGGGCCAGGTGGACCGGGACACCGGCATCTCCGAGTACGCGCCCAACTGGGACTGGCACGAGGTGCCGCTGCTCGACCTTCTCTCCGACCACATCGCCTACCCCCTCTATCTGGACAACCCGTTGCGTGCCTGCGCGGTGGCCGAGCTGTGGTTCGGGGCCGCGCGCGGGCGCGGGGACGCCGTGGTCGTGAACCTCGGGACCGGGGTGGGCGCCGGGCTGGTCCTCGGCGGCGGGCTGCACCGGGGCGTGAGCAACAGCGCGGGCGAGTGGGGCCACACCACGCTCGTCCTGGACGGGCGCCTGTGCCACTGCGGCAATCACGGCTGCGTGGAGACGTACGTCGGAGCGCCCGGCATCATGCTCAACCTGCGCGAGCTGAGCCCGCGGAGCTCACTCCTGCACCCCGAGGACCAGACCGCCACCATCGACGCGCTGGCCCGCGGAGTCGCCGCGGGCGACCCGGTGGCGGCCAAGGTGGTCCGGGACACCGCCCGTTACCTCGGCGCCGGCATCGCCGACCTGGTCAACCTGTTCAACCCCGAGGTGGTCGTGCTCAGCAGCTGGGTCGCGGCCACGCTCGGCGAACCGCTGCTGGGCGAGGTCCGCGAGGCGGTCGCCCGGCACGCCCTCAAGCGGCCGCTGGCCGCCACCGAGATCGTCCTCTCCCCGATCCCCACCGACCCGGTGTGCCTGGGCGCGGCGACGTTCGCGCTCGAAGGGGCGCTGCAGTCCGTCGGGCAGCAGAGGAACGGCAGACGTACCACCCCCGCAAGGAGCCGTACCGCACCACCTTCGTGACGACGGAAGGGATGCACGTGTCTCATCCCCACCCGAAATCTCACCCCCACCTGAAATGCGATCCCCACCTGAATTCCCATCCCCACCTGAAAGCGCGCCCCCGCCTGAAGAGACCGGCTCTCCTGACGGCCGCGGCCGCACTCGCTGTCGCCGCACCGCTCATATCCGCCCCGTCCACCGGCGCCGGCAGATCGTGAACGAGGCCTCCGGGACGGGCCTGGATGCCAGCGGGGAGGCGACCGCCGGCGGCAGCGCGGTGGGCCTCCAGAGCTGTTCCGGCGCCTCCGACCAGGCCTGGAGCAGGCAGTAGCACGCCCGTTGAGCGGAGGGCAGCCGGACCCCTGCCCCGGTGGTCCTCAACTCCCTTACACCACCCGCACGTTCGAAATCGCGAACCGGACACAACGCTTCGAACAGACTTCGTTCAACCCCTTGCCGAAGCCTTAGCCGAAGGTTAACGTCCCGCACCGCACCCCTCTTTGAGCCACCTGGCGCGAGCCAACTGGCGTTGAGCCGTAGAGCCGCAGCCGTACTCGAGACAAGGACGTCAGCATGTCGGCACTGAGCAACAGCAACTGGGACCGCCGAACCGTACTGCGGGCCGCCATGGGCCTGGCCGCCGGCGGTGCGCTGACCGCGTGCGGCAGCAACACCGGCCGGGGCGGCGGCTCGGGTTCGGGCAAGACCCTGGTGCAGTACTTCCACGCGTACGGCGAGGCCGGGACCGAGCAGGCCATCAAGCGGTACGCGAAGGCCTACAAGGACGCCAACGTCACCACGCAGTGGATCACCGGCTCGAACTTCGAGAGCAAGCTGTTCTCCGCGCTGCTCACCGAGAACGCGCCCGACATGTTCGAGTTCCACCCGCAGATCCAGATGATCAAGAGCGGTCAGGTGGCGGATCTGACCGACCTCATCGAGCCGGTCAAGGACGACTTCAACCCCGCCGACATCCAGTCGCACACGGTCGACGGGAAGATATACGGCATCCGGATGATCGACGACCCGCAGTTCTTCTTCTACCGCAAGTCGATGTTCGAGAAGGCCGGCGTCGGCGTCCCGACCACCCTCGACGAGCTGCTGGAGGCCGCGGCCAAGCTCACCACCGACAAGGTCAAGGGCATCTACCTCGGCAACACCCTGCACGCGATCGTCGACCCGCTGATCTGGTCGGCGGGCGCCGATCACCTCACCAAGGACAACAAGCCCGCCTACCACACGGACGGCGTCGTCGAGGGCTTCAGCAAGCTGCGCAAGCTGTTCACCAGCGGGGACCTCCTCCTGGACGCCCCGACCGACTTCTGGGACCCGTCCGCGCTCAACCAGGGCCTGACCGCCATCCAGTGGTGCGGCATGTGGGCGATGCCGCAGATGCAGCAGGCGCTCGGCGACGACCTCGGGATCTTCCCCTTCCCGAAGGTCACCGACTCGGGCAAGCAGTCGGTCTACAACGGCGGCTGGTCGATGTTCGTCAACGCCAAGGGCAAGAACGTCGAGGCGGCCAAGGAATACGTCAAGTGGCTGTGGATCGACCAGAAGGAGTACCAGGAGGACTGGGCGCTCTCCTACGGCTTCCACATCCCGCCGCGCAAGTCTCTCGCCGAGTCCGCCGACAAGCTCAAGTCGGGCCTGCCGGCCGAGGGCGTCGAGCTGTTCAACGAGTTCGGCCACTTCGACAACATCGGCTGGACCCAGGCCATGCGCACGGCCATGGAGGACGTCATGGCCAACTGCGTCCGTAAGAACGCCAACCCGGACGCGGAGCTCACCAAGGCCGACGCCAAGATCAACCGCGAGCTGAAGAAGCTGTTCGGATAGGCCGGCGGACAGGTAACCGACGACATGTCGACCGTCACCGACAAGGGTGTCGCCCGCCCCGCCCCGGCCAAGGCCCCCAAGGCCCGGCCGCGGCGGGGTCTGCGGGGCAGCAGCACCTTCAACTTCTGGCTCTTCACCGGCCCCTTCCTCATCGGCCTGGTGATCTTCGTCTACGTACCGATCCTCTGGAGCGCCTGGCTCTCCTTCTTCGACGCCCGCTTCACGGTCACGCCGAGCGCGTTCGTCGGCTTCGACAACTACGTGACGATGCTGACGGACGAGGACTTCATGGGGTCGCTCGTCACCTTCACGGTCTTCGCCGTGATCATCGTGCCGACCACCTGGGCGCTGTCGCTCGCACTGGCGCTGCTGGTGAACCGGCTGCGGTTCATGCGGGCGTTCTTCCGGTCGGTGTTCTTCCTGCCGACCGCGGTGAGCTATGTCGCCGCCTCGCTGATCTGGAAGATGTCCATCTTCAACGGCGTCCGCTTCGGCCTGGCCAACACCGTGCTCGGCTGGTTCGGCGTCGACAACGTCGCCTGGCTGGCCAACCCGGACCCGCCGTGGTACTGGCTGGCCATCGTGACCGTTCGCCTGTGGCTGCAGGCCGGCTTCTACATGATCCTCTTCCTGGCGGCGCTGCAGAACATCCCGCGGGAGCTGTACGAGGCCGCCGCCATCGACGGGGCCAAGCCGGGCTGGCAGACCTTCCGGCACATCACCCTGCCGCAGCTGCGGGCGACCTCGACCGCCGTGATCCTGCTGCTGCTCGTGGCCGCGTACCAGGCCTTCGACGAGTTCTTCAACCTGCTGGCGAAGACCACCTGGGGCCGCCCGCCGCTGGTCGAGCTGTACTACAAGGCCCTGGGCGACAGCCAGGACTACGGCGCCGGCAGCGCGGGCGCGCTGATCCTCACGGTGCTCATCTGCGCCGTGACTCTGCTCCAGGGCAAGATCATGGGCTTCGGAAGGGGGGAGGAGTCCAAGTGACCACGACCGCACCACTGTTGGACAAGCCGGCGGAGCCGGTCGTGCCGCGTCGCGCCCGGCGCGGCGGCGTCCTGGGCTCGGCCGGGCTCTACGTCGCGACCGGCGTGGCCGCCCTGCTCTTCCTCGTCCCGTTCTATCTGATCCTCCGCAACGCCCTGATGACGGACCCGGAGATCACGGGCGAGGAGTGGAAGTGGTTCCCCACGGACCTCCAGTGGGGCAACATCACCGAGCCGTTCGACGACCCCTCGGTCGACTTCGCCCGCTCGCTGTGGAACTCGGCCGTCGTCGGCGTACTGCATACGGTCGGCACGCTGCTGGTGTGCTCGCTGGCCGGCTACGGGCTCGCCCGTATCCCCTATCAGCACGCCAACAAGATCTTCTACGCCGTGCTGGTGACCCTGATGGTCCCGACCGCCGTGACCTTCGTCCCCAGCTTCGTGCTGGTCTCGTCGCTCGGCTGGGTGGACACCTACCGCGGGCTCATCATCCCGGGCCTCTTCAGTGGTTTCACCTGCTTCCTGTTCCGGCAGTACTTCCTGGGGTTCCCCAAGGAGCTGGAGGAGGCGGCGCGCGTGGACGGGCTCGGCTACTGGGGCGCGTACTGGCGGGTCGTCGTCCCCAACTCGCTGAACTTCTTCGCGGCGATCGCGACGATCACCTTCATCAGCGGGTGGAACGCCTTCCTGTGGCCGCTGGTCATCGGCCAGGACCCGAGCGCGTGGACCGTCCAGGTCGCCCTCTCGTCGTACATGACCAACCAGACCGTCAACTTCCACCTGATCTTCATGGCCACGGCCATTTCCATCCTGCCCCTGGTGTTCGTGTTCCTCTTCCTCCAGCGCTGGCTGGTGCAGGGAATCGCGCAGACCGGCATCAAGGGCTGAGCTAGGAGACCGATGTCTTTCCGCACCACCTCCGTCGACTACGTCGAGGACGTCTCGCCCGGCAGCGGGGCCCTGCCGCCCCGCGCCTGGTACGCGTCGTCGGACGCCACATCCCTGTCTCTGAACGGCAGTTGGCGCCTGCGCGTGTCCGCGACCGCCGACGCCGAGGACGACGCGTTCGCCGCGCCCGGGTACGACGCCGGTGACTGGGCCGAGGTGACGGTGCCCGGCCACTGGGTCCTCCAGGGGCACGGTTCACCGATCTACACCAATCACCTCTACCCCTTCCCGGTCGACCCGCCGCACGTCCCGACCGAGAACCCGACCGGTGACCACCTGCGGGTCTTCGACCTGCCGGAGGACTGGCCCTCCGAGGGGGGTGCCGTCCTCCGCTTCGACGGCGTGGAGTCCTGCGCCCGCGTCTGGCTGAACGGCACGGAGATCGGCGAGTTCAAGGGCTCCCGGCTGCCCCACGAGTTCCCGGTCGGGCATCTGCTGAAGCCGTCCGGCAACGTCCTCGCGGTCCGGGTCCACCAGTGGTCGGCCGGGTCGTACCTGGAGGACCAGGACCAGTGGTGGCTGCCGGGCATCTTCCGCGACGTGACGCTGCTGCACCGCCCGGCGGGCGCCGTCGGCGACTTCTTCGTGCACGCCTCCTACGACCACGTCACCGGGGAGGGCACCCTGCGCGTCGACTCCGACGTCGACGGCCGGGTGACCGTACCGGAGCTGGACATCGATGTCGCCACCGGCGAGTCGGTGACGGTGGCCGTCGAGCCGTGGACGGCGGAGACACCTCGGCTGTACGACGGGGTGCTGGCGACGCAGGGCGAGCGCGTGCCCCTGCGCGTCGGCTTCCGTACCGTCGTCCTCGAAGACGGGCTCATCAAGGTCAACGGGAAGCCGGTCCTCTTCAAGGGCGTCAACCGGCACGAGTGGCACCCCGTCAAGGGCCGGGCCCTGGACCTGGAGACCATGCGTGAGGACGTGCTGCTGATGAAGCGGCACAACATCAACGCCGTCCGCACCTCCCACTACCCGCCGCACCCGGCCTTCCTCGACCTGTGCGACGAGTACGGGCTGTGGGTCATCGACGAGTGCGACCTGGAGACCCACGGCTTCACCGAGCAGGACTGGCGCGACAACCCGGTCGACGACGACCGCTGGACCCCGGCCCTGCTGGACCGCGCCGCCCGCATGGTCGAACGGGACAAGAACCACCCGTCGATCGTGTTCTGGTCCCTCGGCAACGAGGCCGGCACCGGACGCGGCCTGACCGCGATGGCCGAGTGGATCCACGACCGGGACCCCTCGCGGCTCGTGCACTACGAGGGCGACTGGAACTGCCGTGACACGGACGTGTACTCGCGGATGTACGCCTTCCACGACGAGGTCGACAAGATTGGCCAGGGCCTGGACGGCGGCACCCACAAGCGGCGCCAACTGCCCTTCATCCAGTGCGAGTACGGGCACGCCATGGGCAACGGCCCCGGCGGACTCGCCGACTACCAGGAGCTGTTCGAGAAGTATGAGCGCCTCCAGGGCGGTTTCATCTGGGAGTGGATCGACCACGGCATCCAGCACCCGGAGCTCGGCTACGCCTACGGCGGCGACTTCGGCGAGGAGCTGCACGACGGCAACTTCGTCTGCGACGGGCTCGTCTTCCCGGACCGCCGACCGTCGCCGGGGCTCCTCGAGTACAAGAAGGTGATCGAGCCGGTCCGGATCGAGGGCGACCCGTCGGGCGGGACGGTGCGGGTGACGAACGCTTACGACTTCGCCGATCTCTCGCACCTGGAGTTCGAGTTCTCGTACCAGGTGGACGGATTTCCCACGGGTGCGCACACGCTCACCGTGCCGCGGCTCGCGCCGGGTGAGTCGGCGGAGGTCAAGCTGCCGGCGCCCGCCCCGGACGGCAAGGGCGACGAGGTCCAGTGGACGGTCCGCGCGCTGCTCGCCGAGGACACCCCCTGGGCGGGCAAGGGCCATGAGGTGGCGTGGGCGCAGCAGACCGTCGCGCCGCGTGCGCCCCTTCCGGCGGCCACCGGTGCCAGGCCCTCGGCCGACGGCGACCGGATCGTGCTCGGCCCGGCCGCCTTCGACGCCCGCACCGGCGCCCTGCGGTCCATCGGCGCGGTGGACGTCACCGGGCTGCGCCTGGACGTGTGGCGCGCCCCCACCGACAACGACGAGGGCGCGTCCTGGCAGGACGACGTGCGCTACGGCGTGCTGTGGCGGCAGTTGGGCCTGCACCGCATGCGACACCGGCTTGACGGCGTGGAGTCGGGTGACGACGCGCTGACCGTACGGACCCGGGTGGCGCCCGCCGCCCGGGAGGTGGGCCTGCGCACGGAGTACCGGTGGACGTCCGACGGAACGCGGCTGCGCCTGACCGTCTCGGTCGCTCCCGAGGGCGACTGGACCGTGCCGCTGCCCAGGCTCGGCGTCCGCTTCGGGCTGCCGGCGTCGTCCGCGAAGTGGGTGTCCTGGTTCGGCAGTGGCGGTGAGGCGTACCCGGACACCAAGGCCGCGGCCAAGCTCCTTCAATGGGACGCGAGTATCGAGGAGCTGCAGACCCCGTACGTGCGCCCGCAGGAGAACGGCGCCCGTGCCGACGTCCGCTGGGTGGAGCTCGGCGGGCTGCGGATCGAGGGAGAACCGGAGTTCTGGTTCAGCGCCCGCCGCTGGACCAACGAGCAACTGGACGCCGCCCGGCACCTGACCGACCTCACCCCCGGCGACACGGTGTGGGTCAACCTCGACCACGGCCAGCACGGCATCGGTTCACAGTCCTGCGGGCCTGGTCCGCTGCCGCGGTACTTCCTGCAGGCCGAGCCCGCGGAGTTCTCGTTCGTGTTCTCGACATCAGACGAATGAACCCTTGATCGATTGACCGATTGATCGACTTCCCGACAGGGTCGGGACGTCGCCGGCGGCCGGTCGGCACCCACGCCGACCGGCCGCACCTTTTCTTCGCCGGCAGAGGAGTTGATGTCCATTGAGTGGCAGCATCGAGGTCCGCGGCCTGTCCCGCACCTTCCACACCACCGTCCGCCGCCCCGGCTTCCTCGGCGCGGTGCGGTCCCTGGTCAACCCCGAGCGGGTGGCCAAGCACGCGGTCACCGACATCAGCTTCGACGCCGCCCCCGGCGAACTCCTCGCCCTGCTCGGCCCGAACGGCGCCGGCAAGTCCACCACCATCAAGGTCCTCACCGGCATCCTGACCCCCACCTCCGGCGAGGCCCGGGTCGCGGGCGTGGTGCCGTACGAGGAGCGCGAGCGCAACGCCCGCAACATCGGCGCGGTGTTCGGGCAGCGCACCCAGCTGTGGTGGGACCTGCCGGTGCGGGAGTCGTTCGCGATTTTGCGAGACATCTACGAGGTTGCGAAGGCCGAACACGCCGCCCGCCTCAAGGAGTTCGACGGCCTCCTCGACCTCTCCTCCTTCTGGGACACCCGGGTCCGCCACCTCTCCCTCGGCCAGCGCGTGCGCAGCGACCTGGCCGCCGCCCTGCTGCACGACCCGCCGGTGGTCTTCCTGGACGAGCCGACGATCGGCATGGACGTGGTGGTCAAGGAGCAGGTACGGGAGTTCCTGCGCCACCAGGTGGAACAGCGCGGCCGTACGGTCCTGTTGACCACGCACGACATGACCGAGGTCGAGCGGCTCGCCGAACGCGTCGTCCTCATCAACCACGGCCGGCTCATGCTGGACGGCACGCTCGACGAGATCCGCCGTAGGTTCGGCTCGACCTGGCAGGTGCGGGCCACCCTCGCCGACCCGCACGCCGACGTCGTACCGCCGCCCGGCATCACGCTGCTGCGGCACGACGGCCCGCGGGTCGTCTTCGGCCCCGACGGGCCCGGCGCGCCCACCGTCCACCAGGCGCTGAAGGCGGTCATCGAGCGGTACGAGGTGACGGACATCGCCTTGGACGAGGCGGACCTGGAGGACGTGATGCGGGCCGCGTACGTCCATGCGGAGCCTCAACCGGAAGGAGCCTGAGGTGGCCGCGCCGTACGCCTGGCGCGTCGCCCGCGTCACCCCGCTCGGCGAGTTGCACGCCCCGCCCCGGATGACGGCCGTCCTGCTCCGGCTCACCGTGCAGGTGGTCCTGGTGTGGTCGCTGTGGCGCGGCCTGTACGCGCAGACCGGCACCACGGCCGGACTGAGCCGCGACCAGGCGGTCACCTACGCCGTGCTGGCCGTCCTCGCCTCCCGGCTGCGGGAGCTGGACCAGTACGCGGGCCGGGACACGGTCCTGCAGCACATGCACTTCGGCACCATCGTCTACTGGTACCTGCGCCCGCTGTCACCCCAGCGCTACCACGCGCTGCGCGCCCTCGGAGAGCAGCTGTACGGCTTCGCGTGGTCGCTGGCCGGATACGTGGTCTGTCTGGCCGCGGGGGTCGTCGAACCGCCGAAGTCGGCGTCCGTGGCAGGGGTGTTCGTGCTCAGCATGCTGCTCGGCCAGTGGGTCCTGTACTACGTCATGCTCGTCCTGGACCAGCTGTGCTTCTGGACGGTCCGCAACAACGCGGCGATGCTGATCCTGATCTTCGCGCAGAACCTGCTGTCCGGGGTGTACGCGCCGCTGTGGTTCTTCCCGGACTGGTTCATCACGCTGAGCGGCTTCCTGCCCTTCCAGGCCACGCTGAGCGTGCCGCTGTCGCTGTACGTGGGCCGGATCCCGTTGTCCGACGCGGCGTTCGCGCTCTGCGTCCAGGCTGCGTGGGTGCTGGCGCTGGCGCTGTTCACCCGGTCGCTGTGGCGGCGGGCCGCCCGGCGCGTGATCGCGCAGGGAGGCTGAGATGTCGCTGAAGGCTCTGCGGATCATGTGGCGGATCACGGCGCTCAACTTCCGCGCGCAGCTGGAGTACCGCTCCGAGTTCCTGCTGATGATCGCCATCGGCGCGATCTGGCAGATGTCGGTGATCGTGTTCGCGACGGTGCTGCTGGCCCGGTTCACGGGGATGGGCGGCTGGGACAGCTCGGAGGTGCTGCTGATCCCGGCGACGCGGATGCTGGCGCACGGCCTGTTCGTGCTGTTCCTGGGGCGGATGCACTTCGCGGGCCGGCAGATCCAGGAGGGCAGGATCGACATCTATCTGCTGCGCCCCATGCCGGTGCACCGCCAGATCCAGCTGGCCTACTTCCCCACCAACGCCATCGGCGATCTGACGGTGGCGGCGGGCCTGATGGTGGGTGCGCTGTCGCGCAGCGACCTCGACTGGACGGCGGGCAGGATCACGTACCTGGTCGCGGCCGTGCTCGGCGGCATGCTGCTGGAGGCGGCCCTGTTCACGGGCGTGGCCTGCGCGGCCCTGCGCTTCCCCGCCGCCGACTACTGGGGCCGCTGGCTGGAGGAACTGCTCGGCACGTTCGGCAGCTACCCGCTGAACGTGCTGCCCAAGGCGGTCGGCGGCTTCCTGACCTACGGCCTTCCGCTCGCGTTCGTCGCCTACTTCCCGGCGGCGGTGCTGACCGGGCACGGCCACGACACCGGGGTGCCGTACTGGCTGGCGGCAGCGTCGCCGCTCCTGGGTCTGCTGGCGTACCTCGGGGCGCGCCGGCTGTGGCGGTGGAGCCTGGACCGCTACACCGGGGTGAACGGATGACCACGACGGTCTTTCGGTCGGGCTGGAGGGCGGCCGGACGCGGTGTCGGGGCAGACCTCCACCCCGCCGGAGAGACCCCCCGCCGATCGGCCCACCACGGGCCGGTCAGGTTCGGCCGGACGTGCGGATCGGTGTGAACAGCGCGGCGAGCGCGATCAGGACGCAGCACGCGCCGGCGGCCAGGGCGACCGGTGTCGTGCCGCGCAGCTCGGCGGCCCAGGTGAGGACGGCCGCGCCGAGCGGGGCCGCCGCGTACTGGAGGGTCCAGAAGACTGAGGTGACCCGGCCCAGCAGCGGCTCCGGGGTGACCTCCTGCCGCAGCGACATGGAGCAGGTGCCCGCCATGCCGGCGCAGGCGAGGAAGGCGGCGGTCAGGGCGGCGACGGCGGGCACGTCACGGGCCCAGCCGAGGCCGGCGAACGCCAGCCCGCACACCGCGACCGAACCGGTCCACGTCGGGCCGAAACCCAGCCGGCGGCGGAGCCGGGCCACGAGCAGGGCGCCGCTGATCGTGCCGAGCGCGCCGAGCGCCATGACGGTGCCGACCGTGCCGTCGTCGTGGCCGAGGTCGTGCTTGAGGTGGTAGATGACCAGGTCGTTCAGGCCGAGGGTGAGGAAGCTGAAGACGAACAGCAGGGCGGTGAGGGACCGCAGCACCGGATGCCCGTACAGGAAGGCGATCCCGGTGCGCAGGTCCCGCCGGAGTCCGGCCCGCTCCCCCGGCCGCCCGTCCCCGGCCCGCTTCCCCGCGCGGTCGTCCGCGGGGCGGGCCCGGAACCGTACGAAGACCATGCAGGCGGCCGACACACCGAAGCTGGCCGCGTCCACGCCGACGGCGGCGGCGGGGCCGGTCCAGGCGGCGACCAGTCCCGCGCACAGCGGCCCGAGGACGCCGGCCGCGGCGGCGGTCGCGTTCAGCCGCCCGTTGGCCTCCGTGAGGTGCTCCGTGCCCACCAGGCCGCGGACGACAGTGACGTAGCCGACGGCGAACAGCATTCCGACGGCCTCGCACAGCGGCAGCACCACGTACAGCAGCCAGATCTGCGGCCCGAACAGCCACACCAGCGGGATCACGCCGTACAGCACCATGCGTACGAGATCGCAGGCGATGAGCAGCCGGCGGCGGTCGACCCGGTCCACCACGGCCCCGGCGAACACCGCCGCCACGACCGACGCCGCGCCGCCCACCGCCGTCAGCAGCCCCATCCGCGCGATGGAACCCGTGGCCTCCAGGACCAGCAGGGGCAGAGCGATCAGAGCGAAGGAGTCGCCGAGGACGGAGAGGGTCTGCGCGGCCCAGAAGATCCCGAAGTCCCGCTGCCGCCACAGCGGCCGCGTGGTCTTCGGCAACGGCACGTCGCCCCGCGTCCGGCCGCCGGCCCCGTCCTCGCGCTGCGCCTCGTACGTCATCCGGCCCATGCCGTCCGTCGACGCGTCATACGGCCCTCCCCCGCCCCTCGTTCCCCGGCAACTTTACGACCCCGCCGGCAACCGGGCGATGCCGCACAACCCGTGCGCCTCGGGAGAGGGCCGGGTAAGGTGCTGCGTCGTGAGGTGATCTCCCCGCGGTGGCCCCGGACACCGCAGACGCGAACCGATCCGTATCCGCGGCCGCCGTAGCAGGCGAGCGCCGCGGGCGTTTCCGTATGGTCCGCAAGGAGAGATCACCATGGCCCGCGACATCCCCCCTGCCCCGTCCCCCGCCCACCGGATCGTCCTCGGCGACACCCCCGAGGACACGCTGGCGGCCTTCACCGCGCGAGCGGCCGACGATCCCGGCGTCGTCGGGCTGGTCCTCAGCGGGTCCCGTGTCCACGAGGGCATGCCGACCGAACACTCCGACTACGACCTCCACGTCATCGTCCGGGACGAGAGCGTCCCGCTGCTCGCGGAGTTGGACCGCTTCCGCTCCGCGCACCTCGACCTCGTGGTCATCACACTGGCGGAGTTCCGCACGCGCGGGACCGGCCAGGACACCTGGTCACGGTACGCGTACGTCCACGCGGAGGTGCTGCTCGACCGGCTCGACGGCGCGATGACCGAAATCCTCGACGCGAAGCGTCGGTTGGGCGCAGCCGAGGCGCGCGCCGCCGTCGACGGGTGGCTCGACGCCTACGTCAACCAGACGTACCGCTCGCTGAAGAGCTACCGGGACGGCCGGGACGCGCTGGGGCACCTGGATGCCGCCGAGAGCGTCCCGTACGCCCTGGAGGTGATCTTCGCGCTGCATCGCCGGGTCAGGCCCTACAACAAGTACCTCCAGTGGGAGCTGGAGCGGTGCCCGCTGGGCGACCCGCAGTGGGACGCCGGGCGGCTCCTGCCGGTCCTGCGCCGCCTCCTGGCCGACGGCGATCCGGCCACCCAGCGCTCGCTGTTCGCACGGATCGAAGCGGCGGCTCGCCGGGCCGGCCACGACCGGGTCCTGGACTCCTGGGGTGACGATCTGCGCCTGCTCCGCCCGCGGGACTGAGTCGGGAGCGGGCGCCGCGGGCACGTCAGTGGTCCGCGCAGCACGGCGTGGGGTCCGGGACCTCGAAGGGGACGAGTGCGCCGCCCGCGGCGGGCATGGCGGCCAGGACGAGTGCGCCGTCGTGCCACACCGGGCGTACGTGCCCGCGCGTCACCAGCCTTGTCCCGGGAGCGGGTCGGTCCTGCGCGCCCAGGACGGTCACGCGGTCGATCGCGGAGCGCGCCAGCACGTCCGCGACCGTCAGCGTGCCGGTGAGCGAGGCGACGCCCGGGTAGAGCACCGCGCGGCCCGCCGCGTCCGGAAGACCGGCTGTCACCTCGTGCCCCCGCTCCGCCAGCCGCTCCCGGGCGGTGCGCAGGAGCGGCTCCGACGGCAGGGTGAGGGACAGGGCCACGCGCGGCCGGTCTCCGCGCACCAGGTGCGTGCAGCCGAACACACCCTCGGGCAAGGCGAGTTCGGCTGCCAGCGTGTGCAGCAGGTGGTCGGCCGCGCGCAGGTCCCGCAGCCCCGCGTCCACCGTCAGGGCCATCGGGGCCGTCGGGGCCCTCAGGGCCGTCAGGGTCGTCACGAGGGCAGCACCCACACCGGGTTGGAGTAGAACCACAGGTCCCGCCACGGGTCGGCGTCGCCGACGACGTCCAGGGCCGGGCCCGCCGGGTCGACGGCGGCGCCCATCGCGCCGACGGCGCTGCGGTTGCCGTCGGTGCCGCGCAGCCGCACGTAGACGGGCCGGTCGACGCGGCCGAGGTCGTAGGTGAGCCGGACCGTGCCGGTCGACTTGTTCACCTCGTACGACGTGACGACCTTGGCGGTGGGGGCGGTGAAGGTGTCCTTGTCCCGCACCTCGCCCGTAACATCGCCCTGGATGACGTCCACGCGGGCCAACGTGGGTACGAACCCCGCCCAGTTGGGGCCGCCGGCCAGGGCCACGTGGGCGGTCAGCGCGACGTGCGTGCCCTTGCGCACATGCAGCGCGCCGCCCAGGGGGGCCCAGCGGCCGCCGCCGGCGACGCGGACGTCGAGGGCGCTGATGAGCTGCCCGTGGTCGACCCAGATGCGGCCGGCGCGGATGCCGTCCATGACGGCGGCGTAGGAGAAGCCGTCGGCGCCGACGTGGGTGCGGCTGTACTGGCCCGGCCAGTAGTCGCCCTGCGTGATGTCGATCTTGCCGCCGTAGACCGGGTCCTCGTAGCGGCCGTTGGCGGTGAAGTCGCCGCCCGGGCCGCGTACGGCGGTGTCGGCGTAGACCTGGTGGGAGTCGGAGTTGGCGGTGATCCACCAGGGCTTGCCCTCGGCGAGGAGGCTGTCCCACAGGCCGCCGACGGTGGCGGTCATCCAGTCGAAGCCGCCCCAGGTGCGGTAGGACTCCAGCGGGTAGCCGGGGAAGGAGTTGGCGCTCGGGTTGTTGTCGTAGATGCCGCGGGCGCGGGCCATGCCGAGCGGCGCGGGCAGGCCGGCGGCCTGGTGGCCCGGGGCGCCCTCGAAGCCGACGGCGATCCGGTGGCCCGCGGGGGTCGCGTCGCGCCAGGCGCGGATCTCGTGCGGGGAGTCGACGCCGCGCCGCGCCGGGTGGTTGGCGAGCATCAGCGCGTCCTTGACCTTGCGCCGCTTCACCTGGTCGTGGAGGAAGGCCAGGCCCGCGACGGCGAGGGCCTCGTTGGCGGGCGTGGAGTCGCCGGCGCCCTGCACACTGCCGTCGTAGTCGGTTTCGAACTGCTTGAGGACCGCGACCTCGTTCCTGCCCGGGTGGACGAAGACCGTGCCGTGTTCGGCCGCCGGGATGTTCCACTCCAGGCCCTGGAAGACGAGGGTGTCCTCGTACGCGGCCCGGGCCTCGCGGATGTCCGGGTTGACCTTCTCGACGCCGATCCTGGCGTGGGTGACGTTGCCGTGGTCGGTGATGACCAGCCAGTCCATGCCGTGCTTGGCGCCCTGGCGGACCTGGTCGACGACGCGGTACTTGCCGTCGCTGCTGTACTGGGTGTGGATGTGGTGGTCACCGGCCAGCCACAGGAAGCCGCCCGTGCGGCGACCGTGGGTGCCCTGCGCGGGCGTGGCCGCGGCGGGCGCCGCCTGGCCGAGGACGCTGCCGGCCGCCAGGCCCGCGCCGAGCAGGCCGGCGCGGCGCAGCAGGGAGCGGCGCGAGCGCTGCTCGGGGGTCAGGGCCTCGTCGGGCACGGAGGTGTCGAAGGCGGCGGGCAGGGCCTGTGCCGTCTCGTGCCCGTGGTCGTGCCCGTGGCTGTGGGGGTGGTGATGTCCGCCCTGCGTGTGCCCGTGTCCCATGAAGCGCCTCCTGGATGCCGCTGCCTGCCGCGGCTGCCTTCCGCGGCGCGACCACGCCGCGTGTGGAGGATCGAGGCGAAACATGAACCTTGAACGACCGTGGGGTGATCACCGGATGCCCCGGACACGGCGGATCGACTCGCCTCTCACTGTTTCCCCAACTGACCTTGTGGGTCACACTGGTTGACAGTGAATCTGAGCACCGTTCATCTTCTGCCTCCCTCCCACCGGAGACACCCCCCGCCATGAGAAGACTGATCGGCACCCTCGCGGCCGCCACCCTGGCCCTCACCGGCCTCGCCACCACCGGCGCGCCGCCCGCCGCCGCCGCGACCTCCGGCTCGTTCAACGTCCTGACCTACAACATCGCGGGTCTGCCCCTCGGCCTCGGCGACAGCGACCCGGAGACCAACACCCCGCTGATCGGGCAGCGGCTCAGCCCGTACGACCTCGTGAACGTGCAGGAGGACTTCAACTACCACGCCTCCCTGTACGCCCACGACACCCACCCGCACCGCACGCCGACCAGCGGCGGGGCGGGGATCGGCGACGGCCTCAACACCCTGTCGGACGTTCCCTTCGAGGACTTCCAGCGGGTCAGGTGGAACGCCTGCACGGGCACGAACTGCCTGACCCCGAAGGGCTTCTCGCTCGCCCGGGTCCGGCTGGCCGAGGGCGTGTTCGTGGACCTGTACAACGTCCACACCAACGCCGACGCGGACGACGCGGCGCTCGCCGCCCGCCGCGCCAACATCCAGCAGCTCTCCGACTTCATCCGGGCGCACTCCGCGGGCAACGCGGTGATCGTCATGGGCGACACGAACACGCGGTACACGCGCACGGGCGACAACATCCGCACGCTGATCGACGCCAACGGCCTGAAGGACCCGTGGGTGGACCTGGTCAAGGGCGGCACGCCGCCCGCGCAGGGCGGCGACGCCCTGGTCTGCGACGCGGCGGCGCCGACGAACGACTGCGAGGTCGTGGACAAGGTCCTGTACCGGGGCAGCAGGCTGGTGGATCTGAAGGCCACCCGCTACGACAACGTGTGGGAGTCCTTCCTCCGCTCCGACGGCAAGCACCTGTCCGACCACTTCCCGCACACCGTCGACTTCTCCTACACCCTCAACTCCTCGCTGCGCGCGAGTGACTTCTTCGGCGGCCCGCACGGCACGGCGTTCAACGACGCGGACGACCTGCCGGCGCCCCCCGCGCCCCGCACGCTGACCCTGCGCGGCGGCACCCGCCTCGACGCGGTGTCGCTCACCCACGACGGCGGTACGACCCTGGCCCACGGCGGCACGGGCGGCACGGCGACCTCCCTGACCCTCGCCGCCGGCGAGCACCTCACCTCCGCAAAGCTGACGAAGGGTCAGAAGGACGGGCGCACGCGGCTGTTCTCGGCGGCGTTCACGACGGACCGGGGCCGCACCCTGACGGCCGGCACACCGACCTCGGACGCGGTCACCTTCACGGCACCGTCCGGCTGGCGGATCGTCGGCTTCACCGGCCGCTCGGGCGACGAGGTCGACAAGCTGGGCGTGCTGTACGCACCGATCCGCTGATCTCCCGGGCACCCCTCACTCCGCCGGGGCCGGGGCCGTCGTCTCCGACAGGGCGACCTGCCCCGTGACGAACTCGCTCCACAGGCCGAACCGCAGGGCGTCGGGCCCGGACCCGGTGCGAGTGACGAAGCCGAGCGGGCCGGAGGGGGTGGCGCGGGTCGCACCCCAGGTGAGTTCGAAGCGGCGGGTGCCCACCCGCCGCTCCGGCGGCACGGGCGTGGGCGGGACGACCTCGTCCAGCGCCCGGGATCACCCACTTCCCGCAGGACCCCGACGTGTCCCTCCTCGTCCACACGGCCGCCCCCGGCACTCCGGAGGCGGAGGCCCTGCGGGCCATGGCCAAGGAGTGATGTTCTCGGCTCACTGCCGCGCGGGCAGGCCGCCCAGCCCCGTCTCGCGCACGATGCGGTCGACCGCCTCCGTGAGGGAGCTGCCGGGCCCGATCACGGTCTCGGCACCACCGGGCAGCAGATCGAGCGGCCGGTACCAGTCGCGCAGTTCGGCCTCTCCGTACTCGTCCGCCTGGGGCTTGGTGGTGTGCCGGGCGAGGGTCTCCTCGAACGGCACGTCCAGGTAGTAGCCGTACGTCCGTCCACGGTGGTCGGCGCGCAGCCGGGCGAGCGTGTCGCCGTAGTGGCCGGCGTAGAGGATGCCCTCGACGACGACGTGGTAGCCGGCGTCCAGGGCGTAGCGGGCGACCGTGTCGATCAGGCCGATGTTCGCCGCCCCGGGCCGGTCGCGCTCGCGCAGGACGATCCGGCGCAGGTTGTCCTGGCCGACCATGGCCAGGCCCCGCCCGAACCGGTCGCGCAGCCCGGCCGCGACCGACGACTTCCCCGACGCGCTGTTGCCGCGCAGCACCACCAGCCGCGTCTGTTCACTTCCCACCCGCACGCCGGACACCCTAGACCCTTCATACACTAGGCTGCTTCCTAGGTACCCTAGGTTTCTGGAGGTCCCACCATGCCCCGCGCCGGGCTCACCGCCGACCGTCTCGTCGCGGCCGCCGCCGACCTCGCCGACGAGGCCGGCTTGGAGAACGTCACCCTCTCGGCGCTGGCGCGCCGCTTCGGTGTGAAGGACGCGAGCCTGTACGCGCACGTCCGCAACCTCCAGGACCTGCGCACCCGCATGGCGCTGCTGGCCGGCGGCGAGCTGATCGACGAGATCGCGGCGGCGGTCGCCGGCCGGGCCGGGAAGGACGCCCTGGCCGCGTTCGCCGGTGCCTACCGGGAGTACGCGCTCACCCGGCCCGGGCGGTACGCAGCGACCCAGATCCGCCTCGACCAGGACCTGGTCGCCGACTCCCCCGCCCTGCGCCGCACCGCCGAGATCACCTACGGCATGCTCCGCGCCTACGGCCTGACGGAACCCGACCTCACCGACGCCGTACGCCTGTTGCGCGCCACCTTCCACGGCTACTGCGCCCTGGAGGCCGCCGGCGGCTTCGGCGCCCCCCGCGACGTCCGGGCGTCCTGGGACAAGGCGATCGACGCCCTGCACATCGCGCTGGAGAACTGGCCCCGCGAGGAGAAGAGGACCGATGACTGACCTCCACTACGACGTCCGCGGCAGCGGGCCGGTGCTCCTGGTCGTCCCCGGCGGCGCCGGGCACCCCATGGGCCTGGACCGGATGACGGACGCCCTGTGCGGCCGGTTCACCGTGGTGACGTACGACCCCCTCGGTCTCGCGCACGGCCGGCTCGGTCTGCCGGTCGCCGACCAGCGCGTGGCGGACTGGAGCGCGGGCGCGTACCGCGTGCTCGACGCCGTCCTCGCCGACGGCGCGTCGGCGTACGTCCTCGGCATGAGCTCCGGCGGTATCGCGGCCCTCGACCTGCTCGCCCGGCACCCCGAACGGCTGCGCCACGTGATCGCGCACGAGCCGCCGGTCGTGGGCGTACTGCCCGACGGAACACGCCGGCGGCGGGCGCTGCTCGACGAGGTGGGCCAACCTCCCTCCTCCGACGAGGAGTTGTCCAGCCCGATGACCGTCTTCCGCGCCCACGTCGTGCGCCCGTTCACCGCGTACGCACCGGACGTGGCCGCCCTGCGTGCCCTCTCCTCCCGCCTCACCGTGGGCGCCGGCGCCGGCTCGCGCGGGCAACTGCTCCACCGTACGGCCGCGTTCCTCGCCGACCGCACGGGCAGCGGTTTCGCCGAGTTCCCGGGCGGACACGTCGGGGCCGTCGAGCATCCGGAGGAGTTCGCGGAGCGGGTCGCCGACGCGTTGGGTATCGGTCTCAGCGGCGGGCACTCCGCAATGCCATGCGGCCACTTGCAGAAAAGTTGAGTTACGTCGTATAAGAAATGTCCGATCGACCGTCTTCTCTCGGGTTTTGTGCTCAGGTGCGAGGTGATCGATGGGCGAGGGCTGGACGTTCGCCGGGGAGGCGACGCAGGGCGGCGGCGACTCGGTGACGTTGATCGAGGGATCGTCGTTCTGCCTGTCAGAGCGGGGCGGGGATCTCGCACCCGGCACTCCCCAGGGACTCTTCCACCGCGACACCCGCATCCTGTCCGTCTGGCAACTGCGGCTGGACGACGAGGAGGTCGACCCGCTCTCCGTCATCGCGCAGGAGCCGTACGAGGCCCTGTTCCTCGGCCGGGCCCGGCCGCGTCCCGGGCACAGCGAGGCCACCGTCCTCGTCGAGCGGCGCCGGTTCGTCGGCGCCGGCATGCGCGAGGACCTGGTGCTGCGCAACCTCGGCAACGAGGCCGCCGCCTGTGTGCTCACCCTGCGCGCCGACGCCGACTTCGCCGACCTGTTCGAGGTCAAGGAGGGCCGGGTCAGGCCGCGCGGCCAGTACGGCGTCGACTACGGCGACGGAGTGCTGGCCATGAGCCGCCAGTGGCGCGGCGAGAGCCGCGGGGTGCGGATCGTCGCCGAGGACGCCATCTGCTCCCCCGGCCAGCTCACCTTCCGGGCCGTGGTGCCGCCGCGCGGCACCTGGCGGGCGTCCGTGCTGGTCACCCCGGTGACCGACGGAGTGGAGACGCCGACCTCGTTCCCGCTGGAGCGGCCCGTGGAGCAGGCCGGTCCGTCCGTGCGGACCACCGAGTGGCGGGAGTCCGGGCCGCGGATCCGCGTCGGCGACGAGTCGCTCGCGCTCACGCTGCGCCGCAGCTGCCAGGACCTCGGCGCCCTGCGCATCTTCGACCCCGTGCGGCCGGACACGCCCGTCGTCGCCGCCGGTGCCCCCTGGTTCATGGCGCTGTTCGGCCGCGACTCCATCGTCACCGCCCTGATGTCGCTGCCCCTCGACCCGGGGCTGGCCCTCGGCACCGCCCAGACGCTCGCCCACCACCAGGGCACCAAGACCGACCCGGTGACCGAGGAGGAGCCCGGCAAGATCCCGCATGAGCTGCGCTTCGGCGTCGAGGCCTCCCTCGCCCTCGGCGGCACCGTCTACTACGGCACCGTCGACGCCACCCCCCTGTTCGTGATGCTGCTCGGCGAACTGTGCCGCTGGGGCGTCGACCCGGACGCCGTACGGGAGTTGCTGCCGCACGCCGACCGGGCGCTGGAGTGGGTCGAGAAGTACGGCGACCGCGACGGCGACGGCTTCGTCGAGTACCGGCGCTCCACCGACCGGGGCCTGGCCAACCAGGGCTGGAAGGACTCCTGGGACGGCGTCAACAGCGCCGACGGCCGCCTCGCCGAGCCTCCCATCGCGCTCGCCGAGGTCCAGGGCTACGTGTACGCCGCCTACCGGGCGCGGGCGCTGCTCGCCGAGCACACCGGGGACCCGGAGGGCGCCGCGCGGTGGCGGGAGAAGGCGCGGAAGCTCAAGTCCCGCTTCAACGAACGCTTCTGGCTGCCCGAACGCGGCTGGTACGCCGAGGCCCTGGACGGCGAGAAGCGTCCGGTGGACGCGCTGGCCTCGAACATGGGCCACTGCCTGTGGACCGGCATCGCCGACCCCGACAAGGCGGCGGCGGTCGCCGAACTCCTGCTCTCCCCCGAGCTGTTCAGCGGCTGGGGCGTGCGCACACTGGCCACCACCATGGCCGCGTACAACCCCATGAGCTACCACAACGGCTCGGTATGGCCGCACGACAGCGGCATCGTCGCCGCCGGGCTGATGCGCTACGGCTTCACCGACCACGCCCGCCGCGTCGCCGAGGCCGTCCTGGACGCCGCGGCGGCCTTCGGCGGACGGCTGCCGGAGCTGCTGTGCGGCTTCGACCGCGCCGAGTACGCCCAGCCCGTGCCGTACCCGGCGGCCTGCTCCCCGCAGGCCTGGGCCTCCGCCACCCCCCTGTACCTGCTGCGGGTGCTGCTGGGCGCCGAGGTGTGCGTCCCGCACGGCCGGGTCCGGCTCGCGCCCGCGCTGCCCGCCCGCTTCGGCACCCTCCGCCTGACCGACGTGCCGGTCGGAACCGCCCGGGTGCACGTCACGGCCGGCGCGGACGGCGCGGTGGAGGTCACCGGACTGCCGACCGGCGTCCGGGTCACCGACGCACCCTGCCCGTGCACGGCACCACCGCCCGAGTCCTGACCAGGCTTTCCTTCCCGTAACACCGGACGGTCTGCGCACCCCCGCTTCGGTGCCCCGCGCCGTCCGTGACCCGCCGCCACGGCCGACGGCGCCCGTGGCCGGCCATCCCACCCCACGCCCCCGTTTCCGGGCATGGCATGGCACGCCGAGGCGCGGCGTCGTCGTGCCGTGCGCGCAAACAGCGGGCGCGACCGGAAAGGAGCTTCTCCCGTGACCGACCGGCCGCTTCGTATCGCCATGGTCGCGCCGCCGTGGTTCGAGCTCCCGCCGCGCGGCTACGGCGGGATCGAGGCGATGTGCGCCGACCTCACCGACGCGCTGATGGAGCGCGGCCATGACGTCACCCTGATCGCCGCGGGCCGCAACGGCACCCGGGCCCGCCGCATGCTGCGCACCTACGACGTGCCGCAGGGCAAGCGGCTGGGCGAGCCGCTGCCCGAGGTCTGGCACACCGCCGCCACCGCCCGCATCCTCGAGGACCTCGACGTCGACGTCATCCACGACCACACCCTCGCCGGACCGCTCCTCGCGCGCGGCCGCACCGTTCCCACCGTGGTCACCACCCACGGCCCGCTGGACGGCGAACCCGGCGACTACTACCGGCAGTTGGGCGACAGTGTCCACCTGGTGGCGATATCGGAGTCGCAGCGCTCCCAGGCCCCCGACCTCAACTGGGCGGGCACCGTGCACAACGCGCTGCGCGCGACCGACTTCCCCTACCGGCGCGACAAGGAGGACTGGGTCTTCTTCCTGGGCCGCTGCACCCCCGACAAGGGCATGCACCTGGCCATCGACGCCGCCCTCGCCGCCGGCCGGCCGATCAAGCTGGCCGCCAAGTGCAGCGAACCCGCCGAACACGCCTACTTCGAGACCGAGATCAAGCCGCGCCTCGGCCCGGGCGTGGAGTGGCTCGGCGAGGTCACGGGCGAACGCAAGAAGCAGCTGCTGGCCCGCGCCCGCTGCCTGCTCTTCCCGCTCCAGTGGGAGGAACCTTTCGGGATGGTGATGATCGAGGCGATGGTGTGCGGCACGCCCGTGGTCACCCTGCGCCGCGGCTCCGTACCGGAGGTCGTCGTCGACGGTGTCACCGGCCTGGTCCGCGACGACGTCGCCGAACTGCCCGACGCCGTCGAGGCGGTGGCCGCGCTCGACCCGCGCGCCTGCCGCAACCACGTCATCGAGCGCTTCCAGCCGGACACCATGGCGGCCGGCTACGAGGCGGTGTACCGCCGCGTCCTGACCGCCACGGCACCGACGCCGCTGGTGACCAGGGCCAGGCAGGAGGAGATGGCTCCGGTGGCCTGACCGCCGCCCCGCTCCGGGCACTGAGGAGCGTGCGTGCCGCTCAGCGCCCGGGGCGGGCTCCTTTCGCTCTCGTGCCGCCGGCTCAGCCGGCGGCTACCTGTTCTGGATCCACCAGACGAGCAGTGATATGGCACCGGCACCCAGCGCCCCGCATGCGCCCTTCAGCGCATGGGCACCGGCCGTGCGCGCCCACTTGACCCAGTTGCTCTGCGGCTTGGCGCGGACAGGCTGGCTCTCGCTCAGCGAACCGCTAGACTCCATGATGAAGCTACCTTTCCGGAATGCGTGAACGGAGTGGCTTCGCAGAGGGAGTCCTCGGCCGGATGCTTGCCGGCTCGGCCGATGGGGCTCCCTTTGCTGTTTCAGCAGGTCTGAGACTCGCCGAACGTTCTCAGTCAACTCTTTCCCGCTGATTCAGTTTTGCGACACTTATGGCGCTATCGGATGACATGTCGTGGCACGACATGCTCTTGGCAGGCGAAACAGGATCATTCATAATCGCCTGGGGTGACGAAATCCCGTATCACGCCGCAGTGCCAGCAGAGGTGGGAGCCGCGGAAGCATGGGGAAGTCAAGTCTGCAATGGCGAAAGAGTTCGGCTTCGGCGCAGTACGGAGACTGCGTGGAAGTGGCCGTCCGGGGGCGGGTGATGGTGAGAAACTCTACTCGCCCCGACCGGGAAATACTGTCCGTCCCCCTGGAGTCCTGGACGTTATTCATCCGCTTTGTCAGCAGCGATTTCCGTCGACCCGATAAGAGCGAGTAACTCGATGTACCGCCCGCCCGCTGCAAGATGACCACCCCCCTGCGGTTTCTTATCCGAGGCCCCGGAACAGGAATTCTTCATCCAGATCCAGCGCCACCTGCTTTTCGACGTACCAGAAGTCGTCCAGGTAGTCGCTGGGCTCCTTGGCGCCCAATCCCGTGAAGGGCGACCGCTCGCTCAGGAGGAGCTGCCCGTCCGGCTTCTCCAGGTACGCCACAAGGTCCTCTTCCTCCTCGGGGAACTGGAACAGGACATACGGGGAACGGAACTGCGGGTACAGGCCGGCCGTGAACGGCGCCACCTTGATCGTGACGTTGTCCATCTCATTCAGCGTCAGCAGCTTTTCGTACTGGTTCTTCATGGTCTGCTCACCGCCGACGATGCGCCTGATCGCGGCCTCGTCGAGGATGAAGAAGAGTTCGGGACCACCAGCACGGACGATCCGGTCCTGGCGCTCGAGTCGCAGAGACAGCAGCGCCTCCACGTTAACCTTGTCGTCCGGCATGCTGAAGACCTGCTTGGCGTACTCTTCCGTCTGAAGAAGGCCCGGCATCAGGCTGGACTGGAAGTTGCGAATCCTGATGGCCGACGACTCGTAGCTGAGGAACCGCAGAAATTCTTCTGAGGCGACGTTTCGGTAGGCCGCCCACCACGGCGGCCGCCGGGCGGCCCGTGCCATTGCCGTGATCTCGCGGACGTGTTCGGCATCAGTAACACCGTAGAGTTCAAGCAGCACGCGGGCATCGGTGATCGCCAGGCCCACCTTGCCGGTTTCGATCCTGTTGATCTTCGAGGGTGACCACTCCAGCGCCTCCGCCACATCGGTGTGCGTCAGACCGGCGCTCTCGCGCGCCGCTCGCAAACGCTTCCGGAGACGGTGACCTTGGTAGATCGGATCCTGCTGATCCTCGGATACTGACACGTGCCTGCCCTTTCACCTGCGTGTCCAGCGATGCCTGTGCTCGGCTTGCTGAGCGCCCCGCGACAGAAGGCGAGGCGGCCGTGCGCCACTTGTCGGCAGGGCTGCCGACTTTCCGATACTAGGCCATCTGCTACGGTCCCACGCGCTCACCATCTGTCCGTTGACACGCGGTTTGCGAGGGTCCTGCTCGCCGCTGTATGAATGGCCGGTCTGCCATGAGCGGGGCGTCAAAGCTCATACCTTCATTCTGCTAGGTAGCAGACGGCTGGTCCACCGGTTGTCTGAACCTCTTCCTCCAATCGAGTAAGCCCTGACTCTCTGAACACACGTCCCCCATCAGATATGCGGTCTGTGCGGCCCGCTCGCCCATGACAGGGCGGCCACGCATGTGAGCCGCCCGCCCGGAGCTCGTCCAAGAGGAGGGCGTCGGTGGGATTTCCTCCGCCCGGGTGGCACACGTGGTCCGTTCGGCCTCTCCCTGGCGTCGAGCGGCAGCCTCCCGACCCAGGACCGCGGCCGGGAGGCACGAGTTCACGCCCCACTCACAGGGGCGTCACCGACCACGAAGATGCCGCCGGCCCCTCGTCCGGCACCCCGAACCGGAAGCGCCCGGCCCGGCCGGAAGCCCAGTGGACCGTCAGCCCGAAGGCCCCCGCCGGCTCCACGGAGACCAGTTCCCGCAGGGGCGGGGGATCCGTCTCCCCGGTGAGGCGGGCCAGGGCCACGAACAGAGTGGGCCCGTCACCGGTCGTGCCCGACAACGGGAACGTGCCCGACAGCCCCAGGACGGGCTCCAGTTCGGCCCGCTCGCCGTCCCGGGGCACCCAGCCCGTGACGGACACCTGCGTCCCGGGATCCGCACCCGCCACCAGATGGGCGCGCACCTCCACCGCCCCGTCGGCCACCACCAGGCTCGTCACCTCGGCCCCGGAGCCGAGCGTGTGACGGGAGGCCGCCCAGCCCTCCCCCACCCCCAACGGCACGATGCCCGTGCGGAGCGGATCCCCGCCGACCGTGACGGTGTTGTCGGGCGGCGCTTCCAGGGGCCGCGTGACCGTGGAGTACCCGAACCGTGTGTAGTACGGGTCGTAGCGGACGTCCTCACTGCCATGGTTGTGCAGGCGCACCAGGCCGTCCGAACGGGTCGACTGCAGCAGCCAGTTGGGGGCTGCGATCGGCGTGACCGCGTCGGCGCGCTCCGCCGGGCCCGGCTCCTCGGGCACCGTCCACACCTCGTGCTCCGGCGGCAGCAGCAGGCCGAGGAAGCCCTTGCTCGCCCAGTACGGGGAGGCGGGGCCCGAATAGCCCTGCAGCACCGTCTCGTCGGGGCCGTGCCAACCGAGCGTCAGCAGGCCCCGGTCGTCGACGGCGCCCCGGTCGAGGAAGTACTTCAGCGCCCCGGAGGCCAGGCGGCGGGTCTCGCCGGGCGCGAGCGGCGTGTGCCCGGTCAGCGCGCCGAGCCAGAGCGGGGCCGTCGTCGCAAAGCGGTAGGTGAGGGAACGGCCCTGGTGCAGCGGGGCGCCGTCGCCGCCGAACAGGCGGGCGTAGTCGGCAAGGTGGTCCGACAGCCGCATACCGTATACGGACAGCAGTTCACTGTCGTCCGCCAGCCACGCGTGCAGCACCGGATACAGGTGCATCGCCCAGCCGTTGTAGTAGTCGAACTTCCGGCCGTCGCCGTCCGTGTACCAGCCGTCGCCGACGTACCACTGCTCGATGCGCTCCAGCCCGCGGTCGATCGCCGCGCGGCAGGCGTCCACCTCGTGGCCGATCTCCGCCAGGAAGCCGCCGACCGTGACCGGGAACAACTCCCAGTTGCAGGGCCAGGGGTCGGCGGTGAGCGCGTCACCGAGCCAGGCCGCGGCCCGCTGCCGTACGGCGTCGTCGAGCCGGTCCCACAACAGCTCCCGCGTCAGCCGCAGCGCGAGCGCGATCGACGCCGCCTCCACCAGCGGCTGGCCGCGGTCCTCGATGCGGGGCCAGACGCCGGACACGCCGGCCGCGAGGCCGTCCGCGTACCGCGCCAGGGCCTTCTCGTCGCGGCGGAAGGCCGCCAGCAGCAGGGTGCGGGCGTAGCCCTCCAGGCCGTCGGAGAGGCGGCCGGACCAGCTCGTCCGGTCCCCGGGCAGGTGGTACAGCGCACGGTCGTCGGTCGCGTACGGCTCGACGGCGGCGAGCAGGGCGTCGGCGGCCGCCTCCCAGTGGGCGCGGGTGTAGCCGGTGCGGGGGCTGCGGACGCGGTCGTCCGGGGGCAGGTGCATCAGCGGTGTCCTTGGTCGCGCTGTGGGGCGGGGGCCGGTGGAGACCTGGAGCGCCCCGGTTCCGGTCGGGGCGCCCCAGGGGTCTATCCCACCCGCACCTTGCCGTCCGGCACCAGATGCCCGGCCACGAGCGCGTCGCGCACCAGGGCCGCGTAGACCGTGGCGCCGTGCACGGAGGTGTGCGTGTTGTCCCGTTTCTCGTTGTAGAGGTACAGCGCCTTGGAGCCCTCCACGCCCAGGGACTCCACCAGCGCCTTCGTCCGCGCCGTGAGGTCGATCAGCGGGACGTCCCCGGCGGCAGCGACGGAGCGGATGACGGCCGGGTGGTCGACGCCGAGGCCGTTGACCAGCAGGGCGGTGTTGTTGTTCAAGGTGCCGTCGGAGCTGAACCAGCGCCGCACGATCGGGGTCACCAGGACCGGCTTCCCGCCCTTGTCCCGCACGCCCGCCACCAGTGCCTCCAGATTGGCGCGGTAGGTCGTCTCGTCGGTCGTCTTGTCGTTGTGGGCGAGCTGGATCAGGACCAGGTCACCGGGGCGGATCAACGGCTGAACGGTCGCCCACAGCCGCGGGTTCCCCATAAAGCTGACCGTACTCTCCCCGGAATCGGCGTAGTTGGCGACGGACAGGCCCTTGCGGAGGTACTGCGGCAGCTGCTGGCCCCAGCCGGCGTAGGGGGTGCCGGGCTGGTCGCAGACGGTGGAGTCGCCGACCAGGAAGATCTGGCGGGCGTGCCGGGCGGGGCTGACCTTGATGTCGGCCAGTGCGGGGGCCGAACCGCCGAGGGCCAGGTCGAGGCCGGGGGCGCCGTCGGGCCCGGTGGGTTCGCCCTCGGGGGTGCGGACGTTCACGGTGAAGCTGCGGGCGACGCGCTCACCGGCCGGGACGGCCGTCTCCGCCAGCAGCGACCGCCTGGTCTCGCCGCCGATGCTCGTGCTGGACGCGGCTTCGCCGCCGAGGAGGACCTGCACGTCGTACGTGCCGGGCGGGACGTCGAAGTGACAGGCGGTGGCGGTGCAGTTGTCGATGCCGAGCGGCTGCCGCCCGCCGTGGGCCTGGGCCGGCACGGCCGTCAGAGCGGTGACACCCAGGGTGACCGCCGCCAGCAAGGCGGCGTTGAAACGTCTCATGCGCGACTCCTCCGTTGGTCGTGCCTCGGCCGACCCCGGACCGTATCGCGTTTGGCAAGCGCTTTCTAGACCTCTGCGGCTTTTCACAACACTGCCAAGTCCCGGCCTGTGAAAGCTCTTTCGCGAAATCGATTCAACTGTCACGCTGCCAGGCACCCGCGCCGCACCCCCACCCCCGACACCCCCCGCAACCCAACGCCCCCGCACCCCCACACCTCCGAAGGAGGGCACCCCCATGTCCGAATCCGTGACCGGAGGCCCGGTCGGACGCCGTGCCTTCGTGCTCGGGACGGCCGCCGCAGCCGGTTCCGCGACCCTCGCCGGTCCCCTCGCCCCGTCCGCGTCGGCCGCCGCCTTCGGCTGGAGCGACGACGGCTCGAACTACGCCGTCGACACCGGCGCCCAACTCGTCTTCAAGGTCGGCAAGTCCAACGGCGACCTGACCTCGCTGGTCTACCGGGGCACGGAGTACCAGGGCTACGGCGGCAGGAACTCGCACATCGAGTCCGGCCTCGGCTCCTCCACCGTGACCATCAGGCAGTCGGGTTCGACGATCCTCGTCTCGGTCACCTACGGCACCCTGAAGCACTACTACGCGGCCCGCAGCGGCGGAGAACAACATCTACCTGTGGACCGACAAGGCCGACACCTCGGTCTCGGCGACCCGCTACATCCTGCGCGTCAAGGCGGGCCTGTTCCCCAACGACGAGCCCGACTCCTACACGTACGCGCCCACCACCATCGAGGCCTCGGACGTGTTCCGGAAGTCCGACGGCCAGACGCGTTCGAAGCACTACTCGAAGCTGCGCGTCATGGACTACGACCACATCGGCTGGCGCACCGGCGGCGTCGGCCTGTGGATCGTGCGCAGCAACCACGAGAAGGCCTCCGGCGGCCCGTTCTACCGCTCCCTGCTGCGGCACCAGAGCGCGGACGGCGGCGGCCTGTACGAGATCCTGTACTACGGCCAGAACCAGACCGAGGCGGAGCGCTTCGGTCTGCAGGGCCCGTACGTCATCGCCTTCACGGACGGCGGCACGCCCTCCTCGTCGCTCTTCCCGGGGACGCTGACCACGCCGTGGGCGGACTCGCTGGGCCTGTCCGGGTACGTGCCGGCGAGCGGCCGGGGCAAGGTCTCGGGCGTCGGGATCTCGGGATGGAACACGGCGTACCCGTACACGGTGGGGCTCGCCAACCCGGCGGCGCAGTACTGGGGTGCGGCGCGCGCCTCGGACGGCTTCTTCTCCATCGGCGGCGTGCTGCCGGGGACGTACACGCTGACGGTCTACAAGGGCGAGTTGGCTGTATACACCACATCGGTGACCGTATCCGCGGGCGCGACGACCACGCTCAACACGCTCGCGATCCCGTCCTCGAACGACCCGGCGAACGCGAGCGCCATCTGGCGGATCGGCGACTGGAACGGCACGCCGAGCGGCTTCAAGAACGCGGACCTGATGACGTACGCGCATCCGTCCGACGTGCGGGCCGCGTCCTGGACCGGCAACGTGGTGATCGGCAGCGGCAGCGAGACCTCGGCTTTCCCCTGCTACCTCTGGAAGGACGTCAACAGCGGAATCCTGGTGTACTTCCGGCTGACGGCGGCCCAGGCGGCGGCCGCGCACACCCTGCGGATCGGGGTGACGACCGCCTACGCCAACGGCCGGCCGCAGGTCACGGTCAACGACACCTGGACGTCCGCGATCCCCTCGCCGCCCACGCAGCCGAACACCCGGTCGCTGACCAACGGTTCGTACCGGGGCAACAACCACACGTTCACGTACAGCGTTCCGGCGAGCGCCTGGAAGACGGACACCGGGCAGTACAACGTGCTGCGGATCGACATCGTGAGCGGCTCGGGGTCGACGGGCTATCTCAACGCGGGCACCTCGATCGACGCGATCGACCTGCTGGCCTGAGTACTCGTCAGGTACCGCGTGTCCACTGCTGGTTGGTCCCTCCGTTGCAGGTGTAGGTGATGATCGCGGCGGAGTTGGCGGTGGACGCGCCGTTCACGTCCAGGCACTCCCCGGTGGCGCGGGACCTGAGGGTCACGTAGGAACCGGTGGTCGTCACCGACCACTGCTGGCCGGTCGCCGAGGCGTTGCAGCTCTCCTGCGTGACCGTGTTCGCGTTCTCCTGGACGCACAGGGAGCTGTGCCGGGTCATCAGCTGGTAGTGGCCTCCGCCGACGGACTTGAACCAGTACTTCTGGTTGGCGCCGCCGTTGCAGTCGTACTGCTTGATCTGGGCGCCGGGCCACTGGGACTGACTGGTGACGTCGGCGCACCGGTTGCTGTGCCGGGCGATGAGGGTGTTGTACGTGGCGCTCGTGCCGGTGACCGTGCCCGCGGCCGTGTCGACGGTGATCTCCGGGGACCAGGACATGGACATCGACGTCGAGTTGGGGAAGGTCAGCGGCAGCCAGACGTAGCGGGAGTCGTTGACGGTGCCGCCGAAGGAGTTGCCCCAGCGGTCGCCCATGTACAGGTACGAGGTGCCCGAGGATCCCTGCACCGGTAGAACGTATGCGGTCTGCGAGCCGTAGGTCGTCGAGTCGCCGACGTTGCGCATCGACGACCAGGGGCCGGTGAGGCTGGTGGCCGTGGCGTACTGCTGCTGGTTGGGGTTCCAGCCGGTGGCGCCCGACGTCAGCATGAAGTAGACGCCGTCGCGCTTGAAGAGGGCCGGGGCCTCGCGGTGCCCGCCGGGCCAGGGGTTGGCGACCAGGCTCGCGATGCCGGTGTAGTCGGCGGTGAGCCGGTAGATGTGCAGGTCGTAGTTCTCGCGGGCGGCGGAGACCATGTAGCCGGTGCCGTCGGTGTCGGTGAAGACCGTGATGTCGCGGGACATGTGCTGGCCGAGCGGGCGGAAGCTGCCCCGCCAGGTGTAGTTCCCGTCGACGGTGTCGGAGACGGCGACGGCGGCGCGGGCCTCGCTGTAGTCGGTGCCGTTCTCCTTGTGCATCCACATCACGAACTTGCCGGTGGACGCGTTGTACATGACCTTCGGCCGCTCGATGTTGGCGGTGGCCAGCTCCGGGTCGCTGGCCTCGGTCAGGACGTGGTTGCGGAACTCCCAGTTCTTCAGGTCGGTGGAGCGGTAGGCGTCGACGTACCGGAAGGTGTTGTCGGCGTTGCGGTGCTCGCCGAACCAGTAGTAGTACGAGCCGACCTTGAGGACGCCGCCGCCGTGCGCGTGGACGGAGTTGCCCGAAGTGTCCTTGAACTGCGTGCCGTTGGTGATCGTCTGGGGTGCGGCGCCCGCCGGGGCCGCGGTCACCAGAGCTCCGGCGAGCGCGCAGCACAACGCGAGGAGGAGCGCGTACGCGCGTCTCATCTCACACCCCCTGGGGGGCGGTGTCGGCGACGGGGATGCCGAAGTCGGGGGTGCCGTCCGGCTTCCAGCCGAGTTTCTGGATGCGGGTGTGGCGGTTGGGGTCGTTCAGCGGGTCGCCGACGATCTCCTTGTACTGGCGGGCGTGGTAGACGAGGACGTCGGTGCGGCCGTCCTCGGCGACCGTGAAGCAGTTGTGGCCGGGGCCGTACTGCTTGGTGGTGTCGTTGCTGGTAAAGACGGGCTTCGGCGACTTGGCCCAGCTGGCGGGGTCCATGAGATCGCTGTCGGCGTCGGCGGTCAGCAGGCCCATGCAGTAGTTGGAGTCGGTGGCGCTGGCCGAGTACGTCAGGAAGATGCGGCCGTTGCGCTTGAGGGCGTAGGGGCCCTCGTTGACCTTGAAGCCGATGCACTCCCAGTCGTATTCGGGAGTGGAAAGCCGGACCTGCGGGCCCTTCAGGGTCCAGGGGTTGGCCATCTCGGACAGCCACAGGGCGGTGTTGTTGCCCATGCCGGGCTCGTGCTGGGCCCAGCACAGGTAGCGGGTGCCACGGTGGGTGAACGTGGTGGCGTCCAGGGAGAAGGTCTCCCAGGCCGTCTTGACCTGGCCCTTCTCCACCCAGGTGCCCTTGAAGGGGTTGGGGTGGGCGTTCTCCAGGACCCAGATGCGGATGCGCCACACGTCCTCGGCGGGCGCGGCGGCGAAGTAGATGTACCACTTGCCGCCGATGCGGTGCATCTCCGGCGCCCAGATGTGCGCGCCCATGTCACCGGTGGGGTGCGCCCGCCAGATGACGGACTCGTCGGCGGTGGCCAGGCCGTTCAGGGTGCGGGAGCGGCGCAGGATGATGCGGTCGTACTCGGGGGCGGTGGCCGTGAAGTAGTAGCAGCCGTCGACGTGGCGGGTGATGTGCGGGTCGGCGCGGTTGCGGACGAGCGGGTTCACGTACGGGGCTGCCTTCGGGGGCTTGCCGGGGATGGCGGGGGTGGCGGCGTGGGCCGTGGCGGTGGTGGCTGCCAGGGCGCCTGCGGCCAGGGCGCCCTTCAACACCAGTCGGCGGCCCGGGACGTGGGGCAGGTCGTCGGCGCGGCTCATGCGGACTGCCTCTCGGGAAAGGGATGTTCGGTACGTTCGATACTGCGAACGCCATCTGACATTACGAACGCCGAAAAGGTAAGGGCGTGCCACGGGGAGGTCAACGGGTCCGGCGTGACAAGCTGTCGGCGGTTTTCTGTTATCGGCGGCGGCCCGGCCCGTCTCCGCTCATGTGCACAGCCATTTCCACAGGACAGCAGCGGCCGTCGGCGCCCTGGCGGCGGTCGCCTTCATGGTCACCGCTCCCCCGGCTCGGGCCGCCGGCCCCCGGGACGTCACCGCCGATGTGCTCGCCGACCGGGACGTGACACTCACCGGCGACACGGTCGTCACCGTCCCGTCGGGGACGACGACGTACGACGGCGTCTTCCGCGGCGAGGGCACCCTCACCGTGCGCGGCAGCGGGACGCTCGTCCTCACCGAGGACAGCGACTTCACGCTGCCGAAGTCCCGGCAGCGGCAGAAGGTGAGTGTCCTCGGCGGTAACCACCCGTACGTCACCACGACCGACCCCGACCCGCCGGCGGTCACGGTCGAGCGGGGCGCCACTCTCCAGTACGGCGACGGTGGTACGACCGGGCTGATCGGCCACTTCCCGTACAACACCCCGGCGTTCCGGCTGAACCAGGACAACATCCGGGTCGACGGTACGCTCCGGCTGTCCCTGAAGAGCGCCTACAACCTGGGCACGATCAGCGGCTCCGGGCTCATCACCCAGCCGAGGTTCCTGTGGGGGACGTGGGACCTGGCGGGCACCCACTCCTTCTCCGGGGTGATCGACAACGGCACGCAGGTCAACGCCGGCCGGCCCGAGTACGCGACGGGGCTCCCGAACGTCCGCAAGGTCCTCAACCAGGGCACCTGGACCGTGGACACCCCGCTGGGCCGGACCGTCACCATGGGCATGGACTTCTACCAGCGCGAGTACGGCAGCGACATCAACGTCCAGTCCCGGCCGGGCGGCAAGGTGATCCTGACGGGCCAGTACAGCTGGTCGGACCGGGGCGGGGACACCGACCCCTCGCTCAGCGACCCCGCCCTGAACTGGACGCCCGCACGCAAGAACGTCAACAAGCGCGGTACCAACATCAAGGGCGCCGACGTGCGCTGGGGCGACGGCACCACGAACAGGATCTTCATGCCTGGTACAGCGGAGACCGTCTACATCAATCTGTTGGCGGCACGCTCCCGTTCCGAGCTCACCTTCGACTACGACGGCCCGGTGACGCTGGGCGCCCCCATCGGCGGCGGACGGTTCCACGACACGCTGGCCGCGCCCGGCGCCGGAGACGTCGTGATCGCCGGGACACCCGGGAACGACGTGACCTTCGCGGCCCGGCAGTACTACGACGGTTCGACGACCGTGGAGAAGGGCGCGGTGCTGCGGCTGGGGTCGAGCCGCGGGGACGGCTCCCTGCTGATGGGCTCGGCACGCCGCCGGGTGGTGAACGACGGGACGCTCGTCGTGCAGAACCGGTCGACGCCGGTGTCGCTGTCCCGGGTGAGCGGCTCCGGGGCGTTCGTCCAGTCCGGCGCCGCGACGACGACGCTGACGGGCCCGGCGGTGACGTACACCGGGACGACGACGGTGCGCGAGGGCACGCTGGCGCTGCGCTCCGGGGCGACGCTCACCCGCAGCCGGGCGATCACCCTGACCTCGGCGGGCGCGCGGCTGGACGCGGGGACGGCGGGGCTGCGCGTGGCGACCACACTGACCGGCAGGGGCACGGTGCGGGGGGCGGTCACGAACGAGGGCGTGGTCGCGGGCGGTCCGACCGTCTCCGGCGACTACACGCAGCGCGCGAAGGGCGCGCTGGTGCTGCGGGACAGGCCGTTGAGGGTGACGGGCGCGGTACGGCTGGCCGGGGACCTCGATGTGTCGGCCGCCGGTACGGATCCCGCCCGGGAAATCACGGTGCTGGACCACGCGGGGCGCTCGAGGACGTCCGGGGCGTTCACCGGCCTGCGGGAGGGCGCGAAACTGAAGCTGGCCGACACCACGTACCGCATCACCTACCGGGGTGGCGACGGCAACGACGTGGTGCTCAAGGCCGCCGCGCCCCCGGCGCCGTCGGCCCGCGATACGGCGTCCTCCGGGGCCGCGGCGGGCGACACGCGCACGCGCAGCGCGAACACGGCGGGCAGCGGGCTCGGTTGGTGGCCGTACGTGCTGGCGGTCGGGCTGCTGGTCGGGCTCGCGGTGCCGGCGACCAAGCGGCGACGCGGTGGGCGCCGCAGGGGGCGGCACGCGTCGCACGGATGACGGCCCTGGGCCGGGTGCCGGTCAGGACGGCTCGCACGGGGGTCCGTCGAAGCCGAAGCGAGGACGGCTGTCTTCCGCGATCGGACCCTGGCTCGGCGGTGCCGCCTGAGGGCGTTTCGGCTTTCGTATGGAGGACCTCGCGGGCCTGCTCCGCGGCGCGGATGAGGCTCTCGGTGACGAAGTCGACGAAGCGGGCGATGTTCTCGAGGCGGGTGGCGGCCGGGGTGTCGGGGCCGAGGATGCCGACGCCCTGGCGTGCGGTCTCGGCGAGTTGGGCGCTGGATCGGAAGGAGAGGACGGCGACGGTCAGATCGCGGGCGGGACCGGCCGGGCGGACGCGGCTACGGGTCCGCCGGGCCAGCCAGTACAGCTGGGCGGCGGCCGACAGGAGATACGGCACACAGCCGGTGAACGTGGTGATCAGGACGAGGACGCGGAAGGTGGTGCCCGGCCCCGCCGGGTAGTTGAGGGCGATGAGGACCGTGCCGAGCACCGCGCAGGCCAGGACGCCGAAGCCGGGCACCCCGCTCCTGCCGGCCTTCGCGAACGGCGCCGGGAAGAGCCCGTCGCGGGCGGCGGCGTACGGCATCTGCGCGGCCAGCAGGATCCAGCCGTTGAGGCAGCCGGTGATCGAGGCGACGGCGACCGGCGCGATCGCAGTACCGCCCCAGCCGCCGCCGGTCGTGGCGTTGACGGCGTCGGCGAACGGCGCGCCGTATTCGACGAGTTCGGCGTGCGGGACCAGCCCGAAGACGGCGACGGTGCCGAGGAGGTGGACGAGCGCCGAGCCGACGGTGCCCAGGACACCGGCCCGTCCCACCGTGCGCTCCGGGTCGCGGACCTCGCCCGCGTGCTCGCCGGGCCACGTTCACTGCACCCGGACGCCGTCGACCACTCCTGGGTCGGACAGTCGGGGAACGGCTTCCTGTTCGACCACCTCCTCACCGCGGCGGCGCAGGGGCCGCAGGCGCGCGCCTTCGCTCCCGCGCCACGCCCGGACGGAAACGGGGCTGACTGACCAGCGACCATGACCCTCGTCCTGGCACTGCAAAACCCACCAGCCACACCTGCAACAAACGTCGGCGTTTCGGCCAACCTCAGCCACGCCGGAAGCCCTACGGCACCGCCACCGTACGTTCGGCGCCCCCAGTTTCCGGGCCTCACCAGCGACCGGAATCGAGCGTGTTCGATTCGCTCCAAACCTCGTTGAGCCGGGCACCGCCGGACCGTCCAGGCACGGCGCCAACCCCAAGGAGGGATGCAGGTGCCCCTGACCGCCGCCTCTGCCGAAAGCTCCGACACGCCTCCTCCCCCACCACCGGCCACCCTCGTCTACGAGGGCAAGTTCGGGAAGAACCCGCTGGAAGAAGCAGACTTCCGCAAGATGGGCGCCCGTCTGCCGTCCGTACTCGGCGACACAGCACGTATGGCATGGGCCGTCGACCGACGCGGGGTCGTCCTGCTCCTCGCGTGCCAGATCCTCACCGGAACTGCGGCCGCCGCCGTCCTCGGATTCACCGCGAAGGCCATGACACACCTCCTCGGTACCGGCACGGTGACCGAACGCCTGCACGCCGCCCTCCCCGCCCTCACGGTCGTCACGGCCGCGGCGGCGATTGGCCGGATCAGCAGCGCCCTCGCCTCCTACGCCGACGGCCGGATCACCCCCCGCCTGGTCACCGAGGCCGATGTCGCCCTCGTCTCCGCGGTCTGCCGCGTCGAAGCCGCCGCCTACGGAAGGGACGGCTTCGCCGACCGGCAGGAAGCCGCCGAGGTCGGCGTCACCCGCACCACCATGATGGTCAAGGACGCCCAGCGGTTCATGTCGGCTCTCATCCGCATGATCGCCGCAGCCGGTGTGATCACCGCACTGCACTGGCTGATGCTCCCGCTGCTGCTCCTCGCCGTGCTCCCCGCCGGCGCCGGCGCCGTGCTGTCCGCCCGCATCGACTACGAGACCCACTACGCCAACGTGGGCGACCGCAACGTGCGCGGCATGATGCGCTGGTGGGCCACCTACCCCCGCTACGGCGACGAGGTCCGCGCCAATGGCATGACCGGCTACCTCACCTACTGGTACCGCGCCCTGTCCGAACGCATCGACCAGCGCACCCTGACCGCGGCACCGCGCATGCTCCGCATCGTCCTGGCGACCTCCGCTCTCGGCGGCCTGTTCCTCCTGCTCACCTGGGCGGCGCTCGCCTGGCTCGCCTCCACCGGCCGAGTCGGCCTACCGGTCGCCGCCACCGCCGTGGTCGGCGTCCAGACCGCGCTCGCCGCGCTGTCGCAGGTCGTCATCCACGGCGCCGCCCTGTTCCACACCTCCCTCTACCTCGCCGACATGCGGTCCTTCCTCGACACCGCCGCCGAACAAGCCCCCATGCGCGGCAACCTGACCATCCGGGAGCAGGTGGACGAGATCCATCTCGATGAGGTCGTGTACCAGTACCCCGGCAAGGACGAGCCCGCCGTGGGCGGCGTCTCCCTCACCCTGCGCCGCGGCGAGATCCTGGCCATCGTCGGCGAGAACGGCTCCGGCAAGTCCACCCTCACCAAGCTCATCACCGGCATCCTGCTCGCCGACAAGGGCAAGGTCGTGTGGGACGGCACCGATCTCGCCGACGCCGACCCCGAGTCGGTGTGGAAGCGCACCGCGCTGGTCCCGCAGAACTTCGCCTGCTGGCCCCTGCGCGCCCGGGAGAACATCACCCTCGGCCAGCCCCGGACCTTCGACGACGGCCCCGTGTGGGACGCCGTCGACGCCGTCGGAATGCGCGAGGCCATCGAGAAACTGCCCCACCAGCTCGACACGCTCCTGGCACGCGAGCTCTTCGGTGGCGCTGAGCTGTCCGGCGGCCAGTGGCAGCGCCTGGCCTGCGGGCGCGCACTGTACCGGCGCACGCCCCTGCTCATTCTGGACGAGCCGACCTCTCAGATGGACCCCCGCGGCGAGCACCAGATCTTCCTGGAAATCAAGCGGATCGCAGCGGAGCGGATGACCATCGTGGTCACCCATCAGCTGGAGAACACCCGTCTCGCAGACAGGATCGTGGTCATGCAGCACGGCCGGATCATCGAACAGGGCCGGTACGAAGACCTCGTCAACGCCGGTGGCCTCTTCGCTGAACTCGTGGCTCTCGCCAAGGACCGCTGACCTGTCCCTTCACCGCTTCCAAGGTCCGCGAGTCGATGCGCGATATCGGCTGAGGATGCGCAGTGAATACGCAAATCCGGGGCCAGTACGCGTTCGTTACGGTTCGTGGTCGGTACGTGAAGTGCCCGTACGGCACCTGGGCGCAGTATGTAGCGGCTGCCCGTTCCTCGGCAGCCGCTACACGTCCGTTGAGGCCGTGATCACCTGGTAGGTGCGTCGGCAGCGGCCTGCCATCCGGCCTTGCGGGGCACTGTGTCACGCCGGTCGGATGTTCTCCGCCTGCGGTCCCTTCTGGCCCTGCGTGATGTCGAACTCGACTTTCTGCCCCTCCTGCAGCTCGCGGAAGCCCTGAGCGGCAATGTTGGAGTAGTGGGCGAAGACGTCAGGTCCGCCGCCCTCCTGCTCGATGAAACCGAATCCCTTTTCGCTGTTGAACCACTTCACGGTGCCCTTGGCCATGGCCTGCTCCTTCGAGGGAAACCCGGGCTCGCACCCTGCAGGCCCGGGAGGTGATCGCCCTGGTCCGGAGAGGCGCTGAACAGCAAGAACGCCCATGATCGTGATCACGGGCGAACGGAACTTCGGAACCACGACTGCTGATAACGACGCTACACCGCGCGGTCCGCACTCGCTAACGAGGCGGCCGTGGATCGTGCCCCTTCGCCGGCCAGCACGAACAAGACGTTGAACTTCAGGCTTCAGCCCGGTCCGGCCGAGGCTGCCTCCCGGACCCACTGCGCCAGATCCGCTGTGGAAGCCGGAGGAGTGCGGCCGGACCGTCTTTGAGTTCTCCCAGACGAGCTGGCTGGTGGAGTCGGCCGAAGAGCGGTGGCCGGAGTCAGACGACCGGGCCCGAGGATGGGAGGCGGCCCGGATCCACTATCCCACATAATGGGCAACCTGCTCATGGACTGGACACAGCGCGGTGTGGCTTCCCGCGCCGCCTCGACTACCGTCGACATCATGACCAGCGCCATCACCCTCGCCGAAGCCCTCGCCACCGGGGCGGTCGTCCTCGACGGCGGCATGTCCAACCAGCTCGAGTCGGCCGGGCACGACCTGAGTGACGACCTGTGGTCGGCGCGGCTGCTCGCCGAGCGGCCGGAGGCGGTCACCGAGGCGCACCTCGCCTACTTCGAGGCGGGCGCCGACGTGGCGATCACCGCCAGCTACCAGGCCACCTTCGAGGGCTTCGCGGGGCGCGGGATCGACCGTGAGCGCGCGGCCGAACTCCTCACGCTGAGCGTGGAGTCGGCGCGCGAGGCGGCCCGGCGGGCGCGGACGACGCGTCCGCTGTGGGTGGCCGCGTCGGTCGGTCCGTACGGGGCGATGCTCGCGGACGGTTCCGAGTACCGGGGTCGCTACGGGCTCACGGTCGACGAACTGGAGCGCTTCCACCGGCCCCGCATGGAGGTGCTGGCCGCCGCCCGCCCCGACGTCCTCGCCCTGGAGACAGTCCCGGACGCCGACGAGGCGGCGGCGCTGCTGCGGGCGGTGCGCGGGTTCGGGGTGCCGGCCTGGCTTTCGTATACCGTCGACGGTCTGCGAACGCGTGCCGGCCAGCCGCTGGAGGAGGCCTTCGCCCTGGCCGCCGACGTGGACGAAGTGATCGCGGTCGGCGTCAACTGCTGTGCTCCGCAGGACGTGGACCGCGCGATCGAGATCGCGGCCCGCGTCACCGGGAAGCCCGTCGTCGTCTACCCCAACAGCGGTGAGACCTGGAACGCCGAGGCGCGCGCCTGGGAGGGCCGGTCCACCTTCGGCGCCGAACAGGTGAAGGGCTGGCGGGAGTCCGGTGCGCGGCTGATCGGGGGGTGCTGCCGGGTGGGGCCGGAGGCGATCTCGGGGATTGCGGGGGTGTTGGCGGGGGCGTGACTTGGGGATCGGGGGTTTGCGGGGGTGGTGGGCGGGGCGTGACTTCGGGACCGAGGTACCGAGGTACCGAGGGACCGAGGGACCGCGAGGGCGCTGGCCGGGGCGCGACTTCAAGACCGAGGGACCGCGGGGGCGTCGGCGGGGGCCCGACGCCGTGGGCTACCTGGCACGTGAGCCGCTGAGGCGTTCGACCTCCCGGTCGGCCTCGCGGGCCTCCCGTTCGAGGCGGGCGAGTGCGTCGGCGGCCGTGGCGTGGTGCTCCTCCGCCTGGCGCTGATGGCGGTCGGCTCGCTCGAGCTCCTCACGTGCCCGCCGCAGCTCTTCCTCGGCGGCGGCGACCTGCTGCCGGGCCTGCTCCCGCCGGTCGCGTGCCCGCCGCAGGGATTCCTCGGCCTCGGCCTGCCGCTCACGCTGCTCGCCAAGCCGCCGCGCGGCAGCCTCGGCCGCCTCCCTGGCCTGGGCGAGCCGCTCCTGCCGTTGGCGGCGTCGCTCGGCGACTTGGCCCTTCTCCGGGGGACGGGCCGGCGCCCGGGCCGGGTGTTTCGCTGTACCGGCGGTCGACGTCGCACCGGAGGGAAACTCCGACGGCGGCGTGAGGGCACTCTCCAGACGTCCGGTGGCCCACCGCTGCGCCGCTTCCGGATCGGCGAGCACGGCACGCAGGGTCGACTCGACCTCCTCCTGTACCGCGCCCGACGGCCGGTGCCCGGCCGCACCGGCCAGCTGGGCGGCCTGCCGGGACAGGGCGGAGACCACCTGGCGCCGCCGCGCGGACAGCTCCTTGAGGCCGGAGGCGTCCAGCGTGCGGTAGGCCTCGCGCAGCGACTGCCCCAGTTCCAGGAAGCGCCGGCTCTCCTCCGGCCGGGAACGGAAGAGCAGGTTCGCGGTCCAGGCCGCGAGAGTGGGGCGGCGGGCGGAGTGGATGCGGCGGGCGTCGTCGGCCCGGCCGTCCTTCCTGGCCTCGGCGGCCAACTCCTCACGGCGGGAGACGAAGGCGGACGGCGGCGTGACGTACAGCTCGTCGAGAACGGCCTCCACATCCCGTTCCCCGCCCTCCCGACGGCGGCCGCCCTTGCGCTGCATGTCCTCAGCCTGCATCGGGTCGGGCCCCCGCGCACATCGAACTCGGGCGCCGACCGGACGAAGCCGACCGGACGAAGGGGAGAGCGCCGACGCCCGGAGTGGGGCCGGTGTCATGGCGGGACAGCGTCCCCACGCAGTAGATCCCACGCAGTGGACCCCACGCAGTGGACCGCGGGCGTGTCGCTCTGCGTGACGGCGCGGCGTCCGGAGCACGGGACGTCCGGCATGCCCGGGATATGGCGGGAGGGAAGCCTCCCAGGGCGGTCGGGCCTGCCCGTCCGCAGGCCCGTGTAGCCCGGCCGTGCGCCGACCGCCTACGATTGCCCCGGCCGCCTCCCTCCCGCCTGTTCAACGAGAGGAACGGCCGGTGCACATCTTCTCCATCGGGCCACACCCGAATCTTCGCCAAGTTCCGGCGCTGCCCCACTACTTGACGAAACGCCAACTAAGTCCGGTGATATGATCCGGGCACTTGCCGACCGGGCCACGAGCTCCGTGAGACGACGTCTTTCGGCAAGGGGCAGCCCATGGTGGCGAGCCCACCACATACTGCCGCCTGTCACGCGAGCGGGCAGTTTTCAGCAACTGGGCCTCAGTCGCTTGAAGAGAGTCATATGACGCAGAACATGCTGGACCCGGCAGTCTGGGCGCTCGTTGCCGGTGCCCCAGCCGCGGCCACGGTCATTATCCGCCAGCGGAAGGCGATAAAGAAGTTACGCAAGGGGAGCGACGAGCTCAGGTCCTCGTATGCCGAGCTGCAGGGCGGCTACGCGGAGATCGTCCGGCAGGCCGAGGAGCGGGCCGAGGAAGCGACGAAGACGGTACTGAAGTCCGCCATGCGGACCCTGCAGGGCCTCGCCGCGGAGCAGCAGCTGGTCATCTCCAAGCTGCAGGCTAAGTACGGGGACTCGGTGATACTCCAGGATCTGCTGGAGATCGACCACATGAACTCCCAGTTCGGGAGGCGGGCTCAGTCCATCGCCGTCCTGTGCGAGGGATGGCTCGGTCGGCAGCGGCAGCCCGCTTCGGTCTACGACGTGATCCGCAGCGCGCAGGGGCGGATCCGCCACTACCAGCGGGTCGAGATCCTCTCGCAGGTCGACTTCGCGATCACCAGCCGGGCCGTTGAGCCGATCGCCCTGGCCGTGGCCGAACTGCTGGACAACGCCACGAGCTATTCCGCTCCGGAAACCGTGGTCGAGATCAACGTCCGGTCCGTGCCCAAGGGCATCTGCGTCGTCGTCGATGACGCGGGTGTCGGTATGAACGAGGAGGAGAAGGCCAAGGCGGCGGAGCTGCTGTCCGGCGAACGGGCCGCGGGCGTCTCCGGGCTCGGCAACCCTCCGCAGTTCGGTTTCGCGGTGATCGGTGCGCTGTGTCAGCGCTACGGCTTCACCGTGTCCGTCGACTCCACCTCCCCCTACGGGGGTGTCCGCGCGGTGGTGCTGCTTCCGGAGGAGCTCCTGACGAGCATGCCGGAGCCGAAGAAGCCGGCAGCGACGCTCGTGGCAGGTGCGGGCTCGGGCGAGGCCGACGCGGATGCCGTGGGGACGACCGCCGACGGGCTGCCCAAGCGCCGACGCAAACCGAGGCCCATGGCCGTGGTGCCGAGCGGTCCGGGAACGCAGCGCTCGCCCGCCCGCTCCACCGAGGAGACGGCCTCGATCATGGGCGCCTTTCAACGGGGTACCGAGACCGGCCGGGCGGCACCGCTGGATGCGATGCGCCGAACGAGCCACGCAGACGCAAGTAAGGGACCGGAGACTTCGTGAACAACGACCTGTCGTGGATGCTGGACAGTGCTCTGGAGATTCCCGGGGCCCTGCATGCGGTCCTGGTCTCGGCCGACGGTCTGCTGATGGCCCGTACGAAGGACCTCGGCCGGGACACGGCCGACACGGTCGCCGCCGCGATGAGCGGTGTGCAGTCACTCAGCCGGTCCCTGGGGTTCTTCTGTGATGGTGAGAACCTTCAGTGGCGCCAGACACTGGTGGAGTTCGACGGCGGCTGGGTGTTCCTGATCTCCGCCGGCGAGGGCGCCTACCTGGCGGTTTCGGCGGCAGTCGACATCGACATGGCAGACATCACGTTCCGTATGCAGCAGCTGGTCGGCCAGCTGGGCAAGGAACTGTCGACATCACCCCGCGAGGACTTCGGCCACCGCTCATGACTGACAACACTCCCGATGAGCCTGAAGCCGCTGAGTTAGTACGGCCGTACGTCATCACACGCGGGCGTGATCTGCCCGCCGAGGATCAGTTCTCCCTGATCACTCTCGTGACAACGGCCAGCGATCAGCGGCAGCGTCCCAACCGGCTCTCCCCCGAGGAACAGCAGCTGCTGGACATGTGCTCCGGCGGCTACCTCTCCGTCGCCGAGATCGCCGGTCACACCCAACTGCCGCTGGGTGTCCTGAAGATCCTCCTCAGTTCCCTGGCAGAGGGGGGCTATCTGATCACCCGAGCGCCCGTGCCCCGGGCGCGTCTCGCCGACGAACAGCTGCTCCGGGAGGTGCTTGATGGACTCCAAGCGCACTTTGGATGAGGGCGCCTACGTCCGGGGCGGCGCGGCGCAGACCGCGGTGAAGATCCTGGTCGTCGGGCACTTCGCGGTCGGCAAGACGACCTTCATCGGCACGATCTCCGAGATTCCCCCGCTGTCCACCGAAGAGAACATGACACGCGTGGCGGAAGCGGTCGACGATCTCAAGGGAGTGCAGGGCAAGACCACGACCACGGTCGCCATGGACTTCGGACGTCTGACGATCAGCGACCGGGTCGTGCTCTATCTGTTCGGCACACCGGGGCAGCAACGGTTCGTCCAGATCTGGGAGGACATGGCCCGGGGTGCCCTGGGAGCCCTGGTTCTGGTGGATCCGGAACGGCTGGCGGACTCCTTCGCCGTCATCGACCTGATCGAGCAGTACGGGCTGGCCTACGCCATCGCGGTCAACCACTTCGACGGCTCGCCGGCCCGCACCGAAGGGGCGCTGCGTGAGGCGCTCGACCTGCTGCCCGACACCCCGGTCGTCGTCATCGACGCACGGGACGAGAGCTCATCGGCGAAGGCGTTGATCACTCTCGTTCGCTACCTACACGAACGCGCCGCTCTGGAGCACGCATGACCAGCGAACCGACCCCCGTCCCGCCGCCCGGCTGCCCCGCCCACGGCAGCGGTCAGCGGATACCCCTGTACACCGCGGAGTTCGCCGCCGATCCGCACTCCTACTACGCCTACATGCGTCACCACGGCCCGACGGCCCCCGTCGAGCTGGCCCCGGGTGTGGAAGCGACCCTGGTGACGGACTACGCGGCAGCGCTGGATCTGCTGCAGAATCCGGGTGAGTTCCGTAAGGACTCCCGCCGGTGGCGGGATCTCAACGAAGGCAGGATCAGTCCGGACAGCCCTGTCCTGCCCCTGCTGGCCTACCGGCCCAACTGCATGTTCTCCGACGGCGCCGAGCATCTGCGGCTGCGCCAGGCCGTCACCGAGAGCTTCGCGCGGGTCGACAGCCACCGGTTGAGCGAGAACGTCGACCGGATCGCTCGTTATCTCATCTCCCAGTTCAGCGCCCGCGGATCGGCCGACCTGCTGAACGACTACGCCAAGCAGCTTCCGCTGTTCGTCTTCAACGAGCTCTTCGGGTGTCCCGCGGAGATCGGCGACCGGGTCATGTTCGGCATCTCCGGCATCTTCGACGGCATCAACGCCGAGAAGGCCAACCAGGTGCTCTTCCAGGCTGTGAGCGAACTGGTCGCGCTGAAGCGGGGCAGGCCGGGCGACGACGTCACGTCGTGGCTGATGCGGCACCCGGCCCAGCTGGACGACCAGGAGATGGCCCACCAGCTCGTGCTGCTGCTCGGCGCCGGCGCGGAGCCACTGCGCAACCTCATCGCCAACACCCTCCACCTGCTGTTGACCAACGACCGGTACGCGCAGAGCGGGCTGGTGGAGGAAGCCCTCGACGACACTCTGTGGCACAACCCGCCGATGTCCAACTACGCGCCCCACTACCCGGCCAGGGACATGGAGTTCGCCGGGGAGAAGCTCGCCGCCGGCGATCTGGTGCTGGTGAGTTTCCAGGCCGCGAACGCCGCCTCGGCACGGTCCGCGACCGGGCAGGGCAGTAACCGGGCCCACCTCGCCTGGAGCGCCGGGCCGCACGCATGCCCCTCCAAGGAGCCCGCACGGCTGATCACTCTGGCAGCCATCGAGCACCTCTTCAACGAACTGCCCGATGTGGAACTCGCGGTCCCCGAGGAGAGCCTGACCTGGCGCCCCGGCCCGTTCAACCGGGCGCTGGCTCAGCTGCCGGCCCGCTTCACCCCCGCCGCGCCGCGGAGCGGCGCACAGCCTCAGCCGCCGCAGGCCTCACAGGCCCCGGCGACCTCCGCGGCCGCTCCGGCCAAGGAACGTGGTGGGCTGTGGAGCTCCTTCCTCACCTGGCTGAAGACGTAACAGCATGTAGGCAAGGGGTGACACAGGTAACAGGCGGCCGCCACCGCTGACTGCATGAACGTTCAATCGCAGGGGTAGTGACCGCGGAGGGTGTCTGAGTCATCACAAGTTGAAGGAGAGACAGTGGAGCCGAACGCCACCGCTGCCGCTTCCGTCCGGCAACCCACCGCCGTGTCGTTTCACCACCCGTCCGCCCAGAAGAAGATCTTCCTCATACGTGCCGAGAAAGACAGGCCGCACGGCCGGATACCCGCCCCCGACGGCGGGTATCTTTTTGCCCCCGCTCGGGCCGCCGGCTCGCCCGCGCCCTCTCTGTCTTGCCGCCCGGCGCTTCGGGAGACCCGATGAGGACGGCGTCGGTGAACGAGGCACCGGAAGCTGACGCGGGCATCGTCACACTCGGCGACCATGTCACCGGCCAACTGCGGCGGCTGGGCGCCGTCGTGGGTCTGAAGGACGCGGACATCGCCCTCTACGCACAGACCCTGGCCGACTCCCTCGGGGACGCGTCCGGGCGCCCGTTGTCCCAGCCGCCTCCCTCGCCGAGCTTCATCTCCGACGACCACACGCCGGTCGAGTTCTCCCTGGCCTTCCGACCGGACGCCGCACCCGTACTGCGTGTCCTGGTGGAACCCGGCTGCACCGCCGACGACATGACGGACAACGGACGCCAAGGGCTCGGCGTCATCCGGGACATGGCCCGCCGCTGGGACTTCTCCACCGCCCAGCTCGAGAAGTTGGAGGATCTGTTCCTCCCCCCGTCCGCCCAGGGACCCCTGGCGCTCTGGTACGCGCTGGAGTTACGGCCCGGCGGTGTCCCCGGAGTGAAGATCTACCTCAACCCCGCCGCGTCCGGGCCCGAGCAGGCCGCCGCCACGGTGCGGGAGGCACTGCACCGGCTCGGTCATCGGCAGGCGTTCGCGGCGCTCCCCGCCGCGGCCGGGTATCCCTTCCTCGCCCTGGACCTCGGCAGCTGGGAGACGCCCCGCGTCAAGGTCTACACCAAGCACCCCCGTCTCTGGCCACACGAAGCCTGCGCGCTGAACCGCGCGGAGCCCGGCCCCGCGCCCGAAGACGTCACCACCTTCTTCCGCATCGCCGCGGGAAGTCGCCCGCCCACCGGGGCGGCCGGTGAACGCGAGGCGCCACTGGGCAGGCGACCGGCGCTGACCTGCCACTCCTTCACCGACAACGAAACCGGCCGGCCGAGCGGCTTCACCCTGCACATCCCGGTCCGCGACTACGTCCGTGACGACGAGGAGGCCCTCGCCCGCGCCGGCGTCCTGCTGACCCACTTCGGCATGGACCCCTCGGTCCTCAGCCGCGCCCTGGGCGCCCTCACCACGCGACAGCTCTCCGACGGTGTCGGTCTGATCGCCTACCTGGCCCTCGCCCATGAGCGCGGCCGACGGCCCCGCGTCACCGCGTACGTCTCCTCGGAGGCATACGCGGTGCGCCCCCCGCTGCCGTACCGGCCCGGCCATGTCCCGGCCGGCGACCGGCCGGCCACGTCCGCCCACCAGCCATCCACGCAGTGATCCACGGAACGTCAGAAGGAAGGACCCAGTGGAGCCGTACCGGATCAAGGTCGTCGAGCCCATCCCCCTCACCACCGTCCGGCAGCGCGAGGAAGCCCTGCGACGGGTCTCCTACAACCTGTTCGACCTGCGGGCCGACGAGGTCACCATCGACCTGCTGAGCGACTCGGGAACCGGGGCCATCTCCGCCGCCCAGCTAGCAGCGGGCATGAACGGCGACGAGTCCTATGCGGGCTCCCGTTCTTTCTACCGTTTCCACGAAACGGTCAGCGAGCTCACCGGCTACCCGCACATCCTGCCCGTCCACCAAGGACGCGCGGCGGAACGCATCCTGTTCTCCTCGCTCCTCACACCGGGCAGCACCGTCCTGTCCAACACGCACTTCGACACGACCCGCGCCAATGTGGAGCTGGCCGGCTGCCAGGCCCGCGATCTTCCGTGCCCCGAGGCCAAGGACCTGGACAGCCGGCACCCCTTCAAGGGCGACATCGACCTGCGGGCCCTCGAGCACGCACTGGCCAGTGCGCAGGACAAGCCCGTGGCCGCGGTGGTGATGACGATCACCAACAACGGCGGAGGCGGGCAGCCGGTGTCCATGGACAACCTGCGGAGGACCGCCGACCTGTGCCGCCGCCACGGCGTCCCCATGATCCTCGATGCCGCGCGGTTCGCCGAGAACGCCTGGCTGGTGACCCGTCACGAACCCGGCTACCAGGACCGCACCCCCCGCCAGGTCGCCGAGGAAGCCTTCCGTCTGGCCGACGGGTGCATCATGAGCGCCAAGAAGGACGGCATCGTCCACATCGGCGGCTTCATCGGCCTCAACGACCCCGAACTCGCCCAGAAATGCGAACGCCTCCTCATCGCGACCGAAGGCTTCGCCACCTACGGCGGCCTGGCCGGACGCGACCTCGACATGATGGCCCAGGGACTCCGTGAGGTCACCGAGCCCGCCTACCTCGCCGAGCGCGCCGACATCGCCGACCACCTCGCCCAGCGCATCCGGGCCGCCGGCGTCGACATCGTCGAACCCGCCGGCCTGCACGCCCTCTACCTCAACGCCGGGCGGCTCCTGCCCCACATACCCCCGCACCAGTACCCCGGCCACGCTCTGGCCTGCCAGCTCTACCTCCGCGGAGGCATCCGTTCAGCAGAACTGGGATCCCTCTACCTCGGCGAGGAAGACGAACACGGCAACCCCGTCAAGTCGGCGCCCTACGAACTCGTGCGCCTGGCGCTGCCCCGCCGGGTCTACACCCGCAGCCACTACGACCACGTCGCCCAGACGCTGGCGGACATAGCCAAAGACCCCAGCTCGGTGCACGGCTACCGCATCGTCGACCAGTCCCCGATCCTCCGTCACTTCAGCATCAAACTGGAACCGGTCCAGCCCAGCGCATCCTGAAGGGGCGCCCCATCCGCCGTGGGCAGGAGGGACGACGACGCGGCGAGCGAAGAAAGCCGCGTCGTCGGCGCCGGCCCCTCCCCTCGTCCCCGCCCCTCCCCCGCTGCTAGCCTCCGCACTGGGAACCGGTTGCCATGGCGTTGCCGCAGTTCCCGCAGGGGGACGGGCACGCTGCCCGGGAGAGGGACGAGGCAGGGATGACGAGGAAGAGCGGGGACGTCGGCCGCAGCACCATCCGGGACGTGGCGGCCCGCGCGGGGGTGTCGGCGTCGACGGTGTCGCGGGTGCTCGGCGGGGTGTATCCGGTGAGCGCGGCGACCCGCGCGCGTGTGATGCGGGCGGTGCGCGACCTGGACTACGTCGCCGACGCGCGCGCGAAGGCGGTCGCGGGCGTCGGCACACCCACGCTGGCGTTCGTGCTGGAGGACATCACCGGGCCGTCGTTCGCGCACATGGCGCACGGCGTGGAACGGGAGGCGACCCGGCTCGGGCATCTGTGCCTGGTGTGCAGCACGGAGGGCGACGTCCGGCACGAGCTGGAGTTCGTGGAGATGATGCGCGCCCAGCGGGCCGCCGCCGTGATCCTGGTCGGCGGCACCGCCGACACTCCCGAGTACCGTGAGCGCACCCGCCGCATGGCGGACGCCCTGGCGTCGGCCGGCTCTCGCCTCGTCCTGTGCGGCCGGCCCCCGCTCGGCCCCGGCGCCCCGGTGACGGTCATCGAGTACGACAACGAAGGCGGCGCCTACACCCTGGTCGCCCACGTCCTCGCCCAGGGCCACCGGCGCGTACTGTTCCTCGGCGGCAAACCGGACCACACCACGGCCCAGGGCCGCGAACGCGGCTACCTCGCCGCCCACCGCGCCCGCGGCCTGGAACCCGACCCGGCGCTGCTGCTGCACGGCGACTTCACCCGCGACTCCGGCCACCGCCTGATGCAGCAGGCGCTGAAGCAGGGGCTGGAGTTCACGGCGGTGGTCGCCGCCACCGACATGGTCGCCGCGGGCGCGCTCACCGCCCTGCACGAGGCGGGCCTGGACGTACCCGGCGACGTCTCTCTGGCCGGCTACGACGACATCCCCTTCGCCCGCGACCTGCACCCCGCCCTGACGACGGTCCACGTCCCCTACGAGGAACTGGGCCGCCTCGCCGTCCGCACGGCCCTGGAACGCTCCCCCGACGCCCCCGACGAGCATCTGCTGCTGGGGACGCATGTGGTGGTGCGGGATTCGGTGGGGGCGGGGCAGGCCTGAGCGGTTCGACGAGCATCGGGGGCCGGGCGCCCCCGGGCCGTGAAGAGGATCGCAGGTCTTCAATCCCGCTCTCCGCACGACATGCCCCGGCCCGCGAACTCACACCAGACGATCTTGCCGGGGTCCCTCTCCCCCACGCCCCACTTGTCCGCCAGCTCGGACACCAGCAGCAGCCCGCGCCCGCCCTCGCCCGGCTCCTGGACTTCCGTGTGCGGTACGGCCGGTACGCCGTCCCCGCTGTCGTGCACCTCGATCCGCACCCCGCCGTCATCGCCGTACGGCAACACCCGCAGCAGGAAGCCGCGGCCGGGCGGTACGCCGTGCACCAGGGCGTTGGTCGCGAGTTCGCTGACGCACAGCAGCACATCGTCCGCGCGCCCGCGCACACCCCAGTCGACGAGCGCCTCCCGCGCGAACGCACGCGCGGCCGGCACGGACTGGCGTTCGCGGCGGTAGAACCGCTCACGCGGGGACGGGGGTTGAGGCCAGGGTGGAGTTTCCGTGTTCACGTGACCAGAGTCACTCTGTGTGGTCATCATGAAACAGAGCGCGCACCCGTACATCTGGTTTGTACGGGTGCGCGTCAGTGAACGTACGCGCGCGGGTGGGGAGTTGCACCGGCATGAGCACCACGACACGGTCACGACGGTCACGCAGGAACGCCTCGGCGATGAGGATGGTGGGCGCACTGCTCGCCCTCTACCGCCAGGCCGCCGGGCACACCCAGAAGTCCCTGGGCCAGATCTTCGTCGTCGGCGAGGAGCAGATCGCCTCCATCGAGCAGGGCAGACGTCCACTGAAGCCGGATCTCGCCGAGCAGCTCGACGAACTCCTCGGCACCAAGGGGGCGTTGTCCGCCGCGCTGGAGCACATGCCGGAGGTGGATCTCGTACCGCTGTGGGCGGAGGAGTATCTGGATCAGGAGCGGGAGGCCATCGCCATCTCGTGGTACGAGAGTCTGCTGGTGCCTGGTCTGCTCCAGACGGAGGGGTATGCGCGGGCGGTGTTCCGTAACCGCGTTCCGGTCTACGACGAGGATGAGATCGAGCAGCTCGTGGCCAAGCGCATCGAGCGACGCGAGATCCTGCACCGCAAGGTGCCGCCGATCACGAGCTTCGTCATCTGGGAAGCCGCCCTCAGGGACCACTTGGGCGGACGACGCGTGTACGTCGAGCAGTTGCGGCATCTGCGCGAGTACGCCGACCTGCCCGGGATCACGTTGCAGATCCTGCCGCTGGGCCGTACCGCGCACGCCGGACTGGAAGGCCCGTTCATCCTGCTGGAGACCCCCGAACATCAGCGGCTCGGCTACAGCGAGACGCAGCGCGGAAGCACCTTGATCGCCAGCCCGGACGAGGTGGCGATCCTGACCCAGAAGTATGCGATGCTGCGAACGCAGGCCCTCAACGCCGAGGACACGAGGGACCTGTTGGACCGGCTTCTGGGAGAGAGATGAGCGGCACCGCAAACGAGTGGTTCAAGTCCAGCTACAGCAGCGGTGAGGGCGGCGCCTGCCTCGAAGTCGCCTATCACCCCACCGCCATCCACGTCCGTGACTCCAAGACCCCCACAGCACCCCACCTCACCGTCACCCCGGACACCTGGACCGCGTTCCTCAACCTGGCCCAGTCACTCCGAGCCCGCTGAAACCCGGGTCGGGATCTTGTCCCGGCCCGGGCCCCTTTCCCGGTGACGGTGGTCAGTGCCGGCGGAGTGCGCCGGAGCGACGGAGCCGCCGTACCACTGACCGCAGTTCCGCACTGCGTGTGGGCGAACCGTCGGCCAGGTCCGATGCGAGTGTGGATTCCGGAGGGGTGACGGCGTCGACCGCCCACAGGGCGAGCTCGGGATCCCGCGGGCCGTACGCCGTATACGGTTCGTCGCCTACGGTATCCAGCACACCGCCGACGGTATCCAGCCCACCGTCACCTGTATCCGGTCCACCGGATCCACCCTCCCGTCGGCGATCGCCGAAGATCCGCACCGGATGCCTCGCGTCCCAGCGCTCCCAGCCCGGGTCGCCGTCCGCCGCGAAGCGCACCCAGGCTCCGTGCATGGCGTCGGCGAGCTGCTGCGGGGCGCCCTCCCCGGCCAGTTTGCGGGATTCGGGGACGTCCCCGGTGTCGAAGACGAAGCCGAGTTCGAGGGCGTGGCAGGCGCCGAGGCCCGGACGGTTCGAGGGCCAGGCGAACTCGTACACGTACGACGCCTCCGTGCGGGCGTCGGCCAGGTGGTGCAGCGGGATCCTGAGCAGGTGGTCGGTGACCAGCTGGCCGACGATCTCGGCGGTGCCCGCCTCGGGGTGCAGGGCGCGGTAGCCGCGCGGGACGTCGCTGCCGCAGCGGCAGCGGGCCATGGCACCGGCCAGGGCGACCGGGCCGAGCCGGTCGACGCGCTCGAGCAGTCCGCCGGGCACCAGCCACAGCCGGTACTCGTCGCGGGTCCAACCCATGAGCAGGTCGACGCCGGGGGCCGCCCCGCCGTCGGTGAGTGCCTCCAGCGGGTCGCGGGGGACGACGTCGCCGTCGACGACGATGCCGAAGGCGGGTCCGCCGAGCACCGGACTGCTCAGCTTGCCCACCTCGCCCTGGGTGCGCAGCAGCAGGTCGCGGTCGACGGCGGCGAAGGCCTCGGCGGTGGCGGGGATCTTCAGCCGGGTCGCCATGCGGCGCACCATGCGCCGTACCTTGTCCCGGTCCGCTGCCTCGGGCGGCCCGCTCTGCAGGATCGCCCGTCTGACCAGGCCCTGGGTCTGCGGGGCGGCGATGAGGGCACCGGTGCTGATGGCGCCGGCGGACTGGCCGGCCAGGGTGATCCGGCCGGGGTCGCCGCCGAAGGCCTCGATCGCCTGGTGCACCCAGGTCAGGGCGGCGATCTGGTCGCGCAGCCCGGGGTTGGCGGGGGTGTCGGGGAACAGGCCGTAGCCCTCCACCCCCAGCCGGTAGTTGACGGACACGAACACGACGCCGTCGCGGGCGAAGGTGCGGCCGTCGTACACGGGCACGGCGGAGGAGCCCCTGGTCAGGGCGCCGCCGTGCAGCCAGACGAGGACGGGGAGCCGGGCGCCCGGGTCCGGCTGTGGTGTCCACACGTTGAGGTTGAGGCAGTCGTCGCCGGGCACGACGGGGTCGGACAGGTACTGGGCGAAGGCCTCGGAGTACGGGGGTTTGGGCGCCGTCGGCCCGAAGGTGCCCGCGTCGCGCACCCCGTCCCAGGGTTCCGGGGGCACGGGCGGCCTGAAGCGCCGGGGACCGAATGGGGGCGCCGCGTACGGGATGCCCCGGAACACGGCGATCCCGTGCTCGTATCTGCCGCGCACGGCCCCGTAGGGGGTCTTGACCACGGGGTCCGTCTGGTCGCTGACCACGGGGTTCGTCTGGCCTGCCGTCATACGCCCACCAGCCCTTCGCCGCGCTCGTGCACCGGGTAACTCCAGAGCATCACACCGGCTCCGGGTATTCCGGCGCACGAGCACCGTATGAGGGCTATTTGGCGTACATCAGCGTGCCGAAGCCCAGCTGGTCGTAGCCGCCGCTGGTGGATCCGTAGTCACCGCCGCCGCCCTCGGGGGCGACCGAGAAGCACATCTGGGCGATGTACTTGTCGTCGAGGTACAGACGCCGGTTGTAGTGGTAGTGGAGCATCGCCCACACCGGGCGGACCTGGCCGCGGGAGCCGGAGCCGATGACGGTCTGTGACTGCTGGGCGCAGTTCTGTCCGCTGCCCCAGGTGTAGGTGGTGTAGGGGACGTCCATGCCCAGGTTGTACTTGGCGACGTACTGGGCGGCCTTCATGAAGCGGCGGCCGTCGTACGAGTAGAGGTCCTCCCCCTGGTTCCAGGCCATCTCACAGAGGGCGCCCATCTGGCCCATGCCCATGACGGTGTGGCCCTGGTCGCGGCCGGACTCCTGCCACTGGCCGAGGTCGTAGCCCTCGACGCCGGGGTACAGGAACGGGACGGCGTTGCGGAGGGAGCCGTTGCCCGCGCCGGACTTGAAGTACGTGACGGCCTGGTCGTACTTGGCGGCGTCCTCGTTGAGGATGCCGATGGCGAGGATGGAGGCCATGGTGCACAGGTCCCAGTTCGCCCAGTAGTTGGTGATGCAGGCGTCGTTGTGGCCTGTGAGGAACTGGTTGTTGAGCGGGTAGAAGACCCTGGCCATCATCTGCTGGAAGCGACCGAGGTCGAACGCCGGGTAGTCCCGCATCAGTTCGGCCGCATTGGCGAACTGCCAGCCGTAGATGCCGGCGGCGAGGAACCGGTCGGCGTTGCCGGTGATGGTCGTCAGGGTGGCTGACCAGGCGTTGAGGATGCGGGCGGCGCACTGGGCGTTGGCCTCGGTGCCGCCGACCTTCCAGCGCAGGGCGTTCTGGTAGGCGGCGTGGATGTCGTTGTAGAGGATGCCGTAGTTCTGGCCGGTGCCGCCGCGGATGATGGTTTCCTGCGGGTTGGGTGTCCAGGTGGACTGGGAGTGGGAGTTGGCGGTGAGCCTCCTCCAGCCGGACAGCCAGGGGTCGTCGCCGGCGGCGACCCTGACCTTGGCGCGGTTGATGTCGCCCCAGTTGTGCAGCATCCCGGGGTGGGTCCAGGTCGAGGGGGCCGCGCCGGCGGGGGTGCCGGTCAGCGCGGCCGTGGCGCCGCCGACGGCGAGGGCGGCGGTGAGACCGCCGGCGGTCTTCAGCAGACCGCGGCGGCTCATCTGGGGTGTCTGTTCGGTTGTCCGGAGGTGCGTGTGGGGGGAAGTGCGGCTCATGTGGTGCATCTCCAATCCGCGGAGGATTACAGGGGGGTGATGCTCACCTCGTCGAACTCGGTGGTGCTGCGGGCCAGGGGGCTGCGGGAGCAGACCACGAGGCCCACGTAGTAGGGGGCGTCGCCGAAGCCGGGGATGTCTCCCGCGGCGAGGGGGGTCCAGCTGACGCCGTCATCGGTGGAGGCGTAGGCGGTGAAGGCGGTCCCGGTGCGCTTCAGCCGCAGCAGGCAGGGGGCGGTGACCGTGCCGTTGCCGGTGAAGGTCGACCGTCCGGCGACGGTTGTACGCAGCATGAGCTGCGCGGTGGTGCCGCCGGTGACGATGGCCCCGGCCGCCTGGTCGAACGGCGACAGGGACTTGGCCATCAGCAGTCCCACCCGGTCGGCGCCGGCTCCGCTGCGGGAGACCAGCCGGGCGGTGATCTCGCAGTCGCCGGTGACGGGCCGGCGGACGAACTGGCCGGTCATGCCCTGGTTGTTGACGGTGAGGTCGGTTCCGGCGCCCCGCACCACGAAGGTCCCGTCCTCGTGGGAGGTGCTGCCGGGGGTACGGACGGCGACCACGCCGAAGGTGCCGTAGGCGCGGTCGTCGAGGACGACGTCGCCGAGGTCGCCGTAGGTCCAGGGCGCGGGCGGCGGGGTGCCGACCGTGATGGTGAGGGTGCCGGTCGCGTCGCCGGCCGCGTTGCCCGCCGTGGTGGTGACGGTGAACGCGCCGGTCCGGGTGGGCGTTCCGGAGATCAGGCCGGTGCGCCGGTCGACACGCAGGCCGTCGGGCAGGCCCTCGGCGGTGAAGCGGACGGGCTCGTGGGAGGCCCGCAGGAGGTGGCGGAAGGGGACTCCCTTGTTGGCGAACGCCGTGGTGGGTGAGGTGAGTCGGGGCAGGGACGGGGTCGGCGTCCGGGCGGCGGAGGTGTCGGAGAGCGGGCCGCGTCCGCCGCGGTTGGTCTTGGCTACGGCGTAGTGGTACGTCGTGCCGGGCGTGCCGGTGGCGTCCGCATACTGTATGCGGGTGCCGAAGCCGACCGGGCCGACGCCGGTCGCGATCGTCTCGTAGGGGCCGTGGCCGGTGGTGGAGCGCAGCACCGTGTAGCGGGCCGCGGGGTCCGGGTCGGTCCAGGACAGTTCGATGGCGTCCGGGCCCGCCGAGGCCTTGAGGTCGGTGGCGGTGCGGGTGGGGCGGGGCACGGACCAGACCTCGCCGAGTGGGGAGTCGACGACGACGTTGTCGAAGGCGCCGGTGCCGGTCTCGGCGTAGTCCTGGTCGACGCCGAGGCAGGAGGTGAGGGCCAGGCCCGCGTAGGCGGTGTGCCCCAACTCGACGTCGGTGGAGCCGACTTCGGTCCAGCGGATGCCGTCCGGGGAGATCGCGCCGGTGCAGCGGGTGCCCTTGCGGGTGACGCGGACCCAGTACGGCATCCGCAGCCGGTAGCCGTCGCCCGCGCCCTCGACGTACGGGGCCTCGAGCGGGGTCGCCGACTCGGGCAGCGTGCCGAGGTTGGAGATCGGGAAGGCCGCCTTCGCGGTGATCGCCTCCTGCTGGGCGGGCGGCACGGGCGTGCTGCCGGTCGCGGAGAGGGACGCCTCTGCCTTCGGGCGCACGGTCCACACACCGCTCCAGGTATGCAGTGGCAGCCCCTGGATCAGCATCGAGGCGTGGGCCGCGTCCGCGTCGAGGGAGGCACGCAGGGTGACGCCGATCTTGGAGTACTGGGAGCTGAGCGGCCACACGATGCGCGCGGTGACGCTGCCGTCGCCGCGTAGCGGCAGGTGGGCGAGGCGGTAGGTGTCGGCGGTGCCGGACGCCTCCAGCAGGAACCGTTCGCCGTCGAAGACGGCGGAGCCGGGGATCTTCACGTCGCCGACGTCCTGCGTCTTCCAGGGGGCGGGGAGCCCTGCGGCGGCTGCCGCCCAGGCGGAACTGCCGCTGGTGCCGTGGGAGTTGGTTGCGGTGACGGTGTAGTAGAAGGTGCGACCCGACCGCACACGGTCGTCTGTATACGATGTTCCGTCGACGCCCTCGGTGATCCGCTCGTACGGCCCCTCGGGGGCCTCGGCCCGCAGCACCGTGTAAGTGTCCGCCCACACCGAGGGCAGCCAGCTCACCGTGACGGCCCGGTCGTCGCCCACCGCTGTGACCCCGGCCGGTGCGGTGGGAGCGGTCGGCGCGGGTGCCTTGGTGCCGGCGTAGGTGAAGGTGCCCCAGCTGGGCAGGTCGTCGTTGCCGCCCTCGACGACACGGGAGCCGCCGGTGCCGCGGAAGACGGCGGCCTTGGTGTACGGGGCGTCGAGGCCTCGGACCCCGGTGTAGTGCGCGTACGCCATCTCGTAGATCGGCGGCAGATTGCCGCGCCCGATGGCCGAGACCGTCCGCTTGACGTACTTGCCGGTGCGGTCGAGGTCGGGGACGAAGGGGACGTCGCCTCCGAGGTTGTAGCGGGCGGCGTACTCGAAGTTGGCGAGGATGCGGTTGTCGTCGTGGCCCCACAGGTCGACGCCCTGGTTCCAGGCGACCTGGGCGGCGTCCGCGAGCAGGCCGGCCGCGAGCTGTTCGTGGCCCTGGTCGCGGCCGGACTCCTGGCCCTGGCCCGCGTCGGTGACGATGCGGTTGCGGACGCTGCCGTTGCCCGCGCCGGCCGCGGCGAAGCGCAGGGCGTCCTCGAAGAGCGTCGGCTCCTCGCAGAACACCCCGATGGCCAGGACGGTCTGAAGAGCCGTCAGGTCCCAGTTGCCGTTGGCGTACAGCATGTAGCCGGACACCGCCGGGTACCACACGCGCAGGAACGACTCCTCGCAGCGGGCGATGTCGTCCGTCGACCATCCGTCGTATGCGGTATGCCGCAGCAGCTCGGCCGCGTTGACGAACTTGAAGGCCTGGAGCCCCGCGCCGAGCGGGCCGTCGGCGCCGGTGATCCCGGTCAGGGAGGCCGACCAGGCGTTGAGGATGTCACGGGCCTTGTCGGCATGGGCACGGTTGCCCGTGACGCACCACATCAGGGCGTTCTGGTAGGCGGCGGCCGAGTCGGCGACGGCCTGGTTCTGGAAGTTGGTGGGGCCGCGGCCCCAGGTGGTGATCTGGCCGGTGTTCTGGATGGTGTACGTGGCCTGGGAGCGGGCGTGGGCCGCGAACGCCAGGTAGCCGTCGTATACCGGCGACTGTCTGTCGGCGACCGCGGCCTTCATGCGGGCCAGGTCGGCGGCGCTGTGCAGCAGACCGGGGTGCCGGAAGGTGATCGCGGATCCGCCGGTGCGGGCCCGGGCGGCCGTGGCGGAGACGGACAGCAGTCCGGCTCCGGCCACGGCCGTGAGCCCCGCCGCGCCGAGGAACGACCGTCGGCTCAGGGGAAACACGGATGACTCCTCGTTACGGGTGCTGCACGGTGAGCGTGAGGGACTTGGTCGCCGTGCCCACGGAGTTCGTGGCGGAGACGGTGACCGGGTAGGTGCCGGGGACCTGCGGGGTGCCGGAGATCTGGCCGGTCTTCTCGTCGCACTCCAGGCCCTTGGGCAGCCCCTCGGCGCCGAAGGACGTGGGCAGCGCGGTCGCGGTGACGAGGTGGTTGAAGACCTGGCGTGCGGTGGCGGTGGCCTCGCCGGCGCTGGTGATCTCCGGGGCCACGGTGGCGGCCGGGGTGGCGGAGTCCAGGAAGCGCAGGTTCTGCACGTGCTCGTTGGCGAACGCCGGCACCATGTCGGTGGTCAGGTACCAGCCGGGCTTGCGCATCTTGTCGTAGATGACCGTGCCGTTGATCGCCAGGTTCTGGAAGGTGAGGTTCTTGATGGGGCGGTCCGCGTCGTAGCCGGTGAGGACCGCCATGGTGGCGTGCGTGCCGTCGTACGTGAGGTTGCGGACGTACACGTCCTGGATGCCGCGGCCGGGTGCGGCGTTGTAGCGGTTGGCCATGACGCGCATGTTGATCAGCTGGCCCCAGGTGAAGTCCTCCACCCGGACGTCCTGGATGCGCACCTTGCGGATGAGGTTGCGGTCGCCGGGGTTGAGGGCGAAGCAGCCCTGGTAGAGGACCTGCGGTTCGCGGTGCTGGAGGACGTCGATGTTGCTGAAGACGATGTTCTCGATGGTCTCCGGCTTGTCCGGGTTGCCGTGGGTGCCCATGTTCACCGGGTGGGCGACATCGGCCCACAGGGTGGAGTCGCGGACGGTGACGTTGCGGCAGTCGCCGTAGTAGTCCCAGCGGTGGGCGTAGATGGCGATGCAGTCGTCGCTGTTGCGCATCCACACGCCCTCGATCAGGACGTCCTCGCTGCTGAACACGTCGATGCCGTCGCCCCACTGGCCGCTGCTGTAGGAGTGCAGGTTGCGGACGGTGACCTGCTTCGACTGGCCGATGGTGCAGGAGTAGCCCGTCTTGGGGTTGAGGGCGAGGATGCCGTCGATCTCGATGTTCTTCGAGAACGCCACCAGGGTGGCGGCGTCCGAGTCCCAGATGATGCCCCGGCCGAGCAGGCGGGCGTTCTCGACGTTGACGAACTCCACGCGGGCCTTGAGCACCGCGCCGCCGGCCAGGTACACCGTCTTGCCGCTGGGCACCTTCACCACGCCGCCCGAGGGGGTGTGGAGGCCGGGGCCGAAGTAGATGACGTCGGGGTCGCCCTGTTCGGGCCGGGTCTTCTCGATGGGGTTGGCGTGCAGTTGGAGGTTGCCGTAGATGTCGCCGTCGATCTCGATGGAGAGGTTGCGCGGCTCGGTGAGGCTGAAGGTGAGGGTGTCGCCGCTGACCTCGTGCTGGATGTCGTACGACAGCGGGCGGATCCGCGCGGAGGGGATGGTGCCCTTGGACCAGGTGACCTGCACTTCCACCGTGCCGGTGAAGTCGAGGTTGGCGACCGAGGTGGCGCGGATGGTGCCGGCACCGGTCTTCTCGTTGATGGTCTTCGTGGTGGCGCGCAGGACCGGCACCGGCTTCCACTGGCCGCCGGGGGTGCGGGCCTTGACCACGAAGGTGGTGTTGACCGGCAGCGAGCCCGGGACGGGGTGGATCACCAGCCGGTCGGTGGCCTCCGGTCTGTCGTCCGCCGCCGTGGCGGTGCCGGCCGCCGTGCCGATCAGGGTGTAGGCCGCCGCGGCGGCACCCGCGGCCTGGATGACGGTGCGCCGGGACAGTCCGGTGCCCTGGGTGTCGTTCATGGTGAGGTTCCTTAGGAAAATGAGGGGCGTTGGTTACTTCAGTCCGGAGGTGGACATCCCGGCGACGAAGCCGCGCTGGGCGATCAGGAAGATCAGCAGGATGGGGACGACGTACATCACGGAGGCCGCGGCCTGGAGCTCGGGGACGGGCTGCCCGGCCGGGGTGTTGTAGGCGGACATGACGGCGACGGCCAGCGTGGAACGGTCGCTGGACAGCAGCAGCTGCGGGGCGATGTAGTCGCCCCAGGTCCAGGTGAAGGCGATCACGAAACTGGCGGAGACCACCGGCCAGGACTGGGGCAGGAAGATCCGCCAGAACATCCGGGTGTAGCCGCAGCCGTCGACGATCGCGGCCTCTTCCAGCTCGCGCGGCAGGCCGGCGAAGAATTGCCGGAAGAGGAAGACCAGGTACGGCGCGGAGGACAGGCCCCACAGCACCCACGGCCAGTACGTGTCGACCATGCCGAGCTTGGCGAAGATCAGGTAGGTCGGCAGCAGGGTGATGAGCTGCGGCAGCATCATCGAGCCGAGCAGGATGCCGAACAGGGTCTTCTTGCCGGGCGCGTCCAGGCGGGCGAAGCCGAAGCCGACCCAGGCCGAGCTGAGGGTGACGAGGACGGCGTAGATGAGGGCGATGATCAGGGAGTTGCGGGCGTAGCCGAGGAAGTCGATCTGGGTGAAGGCGTCGGTGAAGTTGTGCCACTGGAAGGTCTCGGGCAGCCAGCGGACCGGGGAGGAGGCCAGTTCGGCCTGGGTCTTGAGGCCGGAGACGACCAGCCAGCCGAACGGGCCGAGGAACAGCCCGGTGATCACGACGAGGACCGTGTAGAGGACGAGGCGGTCGACCCGCAGCTTCACGGGGCCGGAGGCCGCCGAGGACGGGGGAGAAACACTGGTGGCGGTCACTTCTTCGCCTCCGGATCGACGTTGTAGAACACCACGCCGGACGTGAACCTGAAGATGAGGCCGGTCGCGACGAGGATCAGGACGAAGAGCACCCACAGCAGCGCGGAGGCGTAGCCATAGCGGCCGATCGCGAAGTACTGCGCGAACACGTGCATCATGTAGAGGTAGTTGGACTGCGGGACCAGGGTGACGCCGGCCGTGGTGCCGTCGGGGGCCAGCAGCAGCGGCATGATGGTCTGCACCGAGGCGATCACGCCGGTCACCGTCTGGAAGAGCAGCACGGGGGACAGCAGCGGCACGGTGATGCTGCGGAAGGTCCGCCAGGCGCTCGCACCGTCGACGCGGGCCGCCTCGTGCAGTTCCCGGGGCACGTCCTGGAGTCCCGCCAGCGAGATGATCATGATGTTTCCGGCGGTCCACAGCACCGTCATCAGCAGCACGTAGCGGGCGTAGGGGTCGTTCAGCCAGCCGAGAGCGTCGATGCCGAAGAGGTTCAGCACGCCGTTCGTGGCGCCGGAGTTCTGGTCGAAGAGCTGCTTGAACGCCAGGCCAGCGCCCACCGGCGGCACCACGGCCGGGAGGTAGAGCAGGGTGCGGAACAGTCCGCGCGCCTTGAGCGGCCGGTTGACCAGGACCGCGAGTGCGAGCCCCGCGATGATCGACAGGGGCACCGAGGTCACCGCGAACAGCCCGGCCCGTCCCAGGGCGTCCCAGGTGACCGGGTCGGAGAACAGCTCGCGGTAGTTGTCCAGCCCGACGTAACGCCAGTGCGGCGAGAGGCCGTCGAAGGTGGTGAAGCTGAGCCACAGCGCGTACGCCATGGGGGCGATCGTCAGCAGCAGGAACCCGATGATCCAGGGCGCGGTGAACATGTAGAACGCCCGTTGCCTGCGCGCGGTCATGGAGGTCCTCGGCCGGTTCACGACCCGGACCGGTTCCCTGGCCGCGAGCGCTTCCGGCCGCCCGGCCACGGAGGTGATCTGCTCGGTCGTCATCCCACCTGCTCCTTACCGCGCTTGAGCTGCTCGTTCATGGCGGAGCTGAGGCGTCCGGCGAGCGTGTCGATGGATATCCGGCCGGTCATCGCCGCCGGGGCGATCTGGTTGAAGAGGGCGTCGAGCGCGTCCGCCGTGGCGTACGGCGTGAAGGAGATCACCGAGAAGTGTTTCAGCTCGGCCTCCTGCACCCTGAGCACCCGCTTCTGGTACTCCTCCTGGGCCGGCATCATCGAGCGCAACGACTTCAGGGTCGGGATGCCCCAGCCGCCGGACGCACGCGCCTTGGCCGGCCCCTCGCCGAAGAACCACTCGAAGACCCGCCACGCGGCGTCCTTGTTCCGTGCCTTCGCCGGCATCCACAGGCCGGTGCCGCCCTGGCAGGGGCTGATCCGCGGGCCACCCTCGAAGACCGGGGCCGGGGCGAGGCGCGACACCTGCGCCAGCTTCCTGTCGGTGTTGATCAGGCCGCCGAGCCAGTAGCCCGCGTTCGACATGGCCATCCGGTTCGCCTGGTACGTGGGCCCGTCCCAGGTGTTGGGATCGGGCTGGATGGGGCTCGGCCCGACCCTGGTCTTGCAGTAGTCGATGTACCAGCCCAGGGCCTTGCGGGCCTCGGGGGTGGTGAAGTCGACGCGGGTGAAGTCGTCGGTGAAGAGGCTGCCGCCGGCCGCCGCCGTCAGGCAGGCGAGGAGGCTCGACTTCATCAGGCCGTTGTAGCTGCCGCCGAAGACGGTCGTCTGGCCGTTCCTGCGCCGGGTGAGGCGCCCCGCGTTCTCCAGCCACTCCTCGAAGGTGACCGGATCCAGCTCCGGGGGCAGGCCGACGCCCGCCTTGTCGAACAGGGCGGTGTTGTACCAGTACATGGAGTCCTGGGAGAAGTCCTTCGCCATGCCGTAGCGCGGGCCCCTGCCCTGGGTCCGGCCGTCGTAACGCCACAGGTCGTTGACCGGGTCCAGGTCGCCGGGCCTGAGAACACTGCTCGTGGCGAAGTACGGGTCCAGGTCCTCCATCACGTTCCGCGCCGCGAAATACGGTGCGTCGATGGCGCCGACGCCGCGCACCAGGTCGGGCGGGCTGCCGGTGGTCATCATCGCGATCAGCTTGGTGATGTCGTACTTCACCAGGACGATCTTGATGCCGAGGTCCCTGTGGGCCTGCTTGACGTCATCCGGAGTGATCTCCCCGGGCTTGACCATCACGGTGATGGTCTCGCCCGATCCGCTGATCCCGCTGGACACCCGCATCGCGCAACCGCTCAGCGCCGTCGCGCCGGTCGCGGCGCCGGCCGCCGAGAGGGCGAGGAATCGGCGGCGGCTCAGGGCAGCACCAGCACGTGGGTGCATGAACGCACCACCTCCTGAACTTGCTGTTCGACATATCGGCCGAGGATCGGCGCATCGACCGGAACCCATCGTTGGCAACCGGTTGTTGTGTGTGGGGCAGAGCTTCTTCCGGTCCGATAGGCGCGTCAAGAGCCTTGACGAACTTTCGAGAAGTCGATGTAACGTCGACGTCATGGACGAACCGGTCGGTAGGTCCTGGATTCGAGGGGCGAGGATGAGGTGACGCGGCACGGACCGGTCACCGCAACCAGGGGCTCACAGGAGTCAGGCGCGGCTATCATTCGGCAACCGGTTGTCGAACCGGTCGCTGGACGACACAGGTGGCAGCGCAGGGGTCGGCACGGGGTCGGCACCGGCGACCGCACCGCCCTCCCCCACGCACCGAAAGCTCAGTAACCGATTTCTAGAGCAGGCCCATCCGGGCCCTGCGACACCGACCCGACGCGCCCGGCCCAGACGCCCTCTCCCACCCTCGCGTCACCGCCCCCACCCGTCCGTCTCCTGCACAACGTGGGCGCACCCGGTCCGTTGACCCGTGAACGAGCCGCCCGCACACCGGCGGCGGCGCGTCGATTGACCGCCGCTTCCTGCCGGATCTACGGTAGAAGGCGCTTTCTGAAAATGTTTCCGTCCGCTTGTTTCCGCCACTGCTCCAGGAGAGTCATGCCCAGCCCCCAGCTGCCGCGGGCCGTGTTCGCGATGGACCCGGTGCACCTTCCGCTGCTGTTCCCTCCGCCGCTCATGGCCCGGCTGAGGCGTACGGCCGACATCGACCCCGCGCTCGTCGTACGGGACTTCGCCGATCCGGCCGCGGCCGACACCCTCGCCACGGCCGAGTTCCTGATCACCGGCTGGGGCTGTCCGCACCTGGACGCCGGTGTCCTGGCCGCGGCCCCCAAGCTGGGTGCCGTCCTGCACGCCGCGGGCTCGGTGCGCTCCCTGGTCGGCGAGGCGCTGTGGGAACGCGGCGTCACCGTCTCCAGCGCGGTGACCGGCAACGCCGTTCCGGTCGCGGAGTACACGCTCGCGATGATCCTGCTGTGCGGCAAGGACGCCTTCGACCACCGCGAGAGCTACCGCCGCAGCCACACCTATCCGGGCCCCGCCGAGACCGCCGCCACCGGCAACCTCGGCCGCCGCGTCGGCGTCATCGGCGCCTCCCGCGTGGGCCGTCGGCTGCTGGAACTGCTGCGGCCCTTCGACCTGACCGTCCTGCTGCACGACCCGTACGTGTCCCCCGCCGAGGCCGCCGCCCTCGGCGCCGAGCCGCTGTCGCTGGAGGACCTGCTCAGGCACAGCGACATCGTGAGCCTGCACGCCCCCGTCATCCCCGAGACCCATCACATGCTCGACCGCGACCGGCTCTCCCTCATCCGGGACGGCGGCGTCCTGATCAACACCGCCCGCGGTGCCCTGGTCGACCACGAGGCACTCACCGACGAGCTGGTCTCCGGCCGGCTGCACGCGGTCCTCGACGTCACCGAACCCGAGCCGCTGCCCGCCGGTTCCCCGCTGTACCAGCTGCCCAACGTCTTCCTCACCCCGCACATCGCCGGCTCGCTCGGCAACGAGCTGGAACGGCTCGGCGCCATCGTCGTCGACGAGCTGGAACGCCTGGTCGCGGGCCTGCCGCCGGTCCACGAGGTGCGGCACGCGGATCTCGCCCGGGTCGCCTGATCCCCGTTGTCCACAGGCTCTCCAGGCTGGAGTAACGATGGGATACGGTTTCCGCACCGGCGCGGGGCGGGGCCCCGGCCACCGGTGGGATCGGGCCACTACGTCGAAGGAGCCGCAACGGTGAGTCAGCGCAAGGCACCGGGCGACGCCGGGCGGGCGACCATCCGTGACGTGGCCGAACGCGCGGGTGTCTCCGTGGCCAGCGTCTCGCGGGTGCTGTCCGGCAACTATCCGGTGTCGGAGGAGCTGCGCCGCAAGGTGATGAAGGTCGTCCGCGACCTGGACTACGTCACCAACGCCCACGCCCGCTCCCTGGCCGGCGGCGGCACGCCCACGGTCGCGATCCTCATCAACAACATCACCGGCGCCGCGTTCGCCCACGTCGCCAAGGGGGTCGAGGGGGCCGCCACGCTGCGCGGCTGGCTCTCCCTGGTCGGCACCACCGGCGACGACCCCGAACGCGAACTGGCCCTGGTCAACCTCATGCGCCAGCAGGGAGTCGCCGCGGTGGTGCTGCTCGGCGGCGCCTACGACTACGACGAGTACCAGCTGCGCATGGCCCGTTTCGCCCGCTCCCTGGACGCGGCCGGCTCGCACCTCGTCCTGGTCGGCAGGCCGCCCCTGGAGGGCGACGTCCCGGCGACGACGGTCGACTACGACAACGAGGGCGGCGCCTACGCCATGGCCAGCCATCTGCTGTCGGCCGGCCACCGGCGCGTTCTCGTCCTGCCGGGGCACGCCGAACTCAGCACCGCTCAGGGCCGGTTGAGAGGAGCGCGGCGGGCCTTCGAGGCGTACGGGGTGCCGTTCGACCCGGGCATGGTGCGGCACGGGCCGTACGACTACGAGCACGGCTACGAGGCCGTCGAGGCGGCCCTGCGCGAAACGCCGGACTTCACCGCCGTGCTCGCCGGGACCGACGTGGTCGCCGCGGGCGCCATGCAGGCCCTGCGCGCGGCGGGCCTGCGGGTGCCCGAGGACGTCTCGATCGTCGGCTACGACGACATTCCGCTCGCCTCCCAGCTCACGCCCCAACTCACCACCGTGCACGTGCCGTACGAGGAGATGGGCCGGGTCGCGCTGCGCGCGGTGGCCGACCGGCGCGAGGGCGGTGCCGGCCGCCGCAGGAGCGGGGACGGCGAGCATCTCGTGCTGGGCACCCATGTCGTCGTCCGCAACTCCGTGCAGCCACCCGCCCGGCGCGGGTAACGCGCTGCGATCGTTACGTAAACGGTTTCACCACGTCGTGGGCGGTCGCCCGCGTGTCGCCGGACCTTCTGCCCCGGCACTCCTCCGGCCCTCGCAGGCAGGCGTCTGACCTGCGGCGACATCGACTTTGTGCGGCCCGCCGAACACTCCTCGGACGCGTCGCCTCACGGACGATCCGCCGTAACAAATTTTTCCGCACCTCTTGATATGGGCGCACGCCTCGCCTACCGTCCCAGCAACCGCTTACTACAGCTTCTGCTTGGCCCTACCCCCCGCAACCGCGAGCCGACGGTTTCCGGCCGCCGTTCCTGGCCAGCACCGAGCCGCCGTCCTGTCGTTCTGAGAACTCTGAGAACGCCTATTCCGAAGGATCACGGTCAGATGAACTCCCTCAGCCCCCGGAGAAGGTTCGCCTCCGCCGCCGTCGCGGGTATCGCGCTCACCGGTCTGCTCTCCGCCTGCGGCGGGTCCGATTCGGGCGACGAAGCGTCCAAGCCGTCCGGCCCCGTCACCCTCGACTTCTGGGGCTGGGCGAACGGCCAGGAGGCGGTCGTCAAGGCGTTCAACGCCTCGCACAAGGACGTCAAGCTGAAGTACACGAAGGTGACCGACCAGCTGACCATGCAGAAGCAGCTGACGAACGCCGTCAAGGCCGGCAACGCGCCCTGCCTGCTGCAGAACACCGGCGAGTACGTCACCAGCTGGGTCTCGCAGGGCGCGCTCGCCGACATCACCCCGTACGTCGAGTCCAGCAAGGACAAGTTCAACCCCGGCTCGTGGGCGGTCGGCCAGGTCCAGGGCAAGGTCTACGGCGTGCCCACCGCCTCGGCGCCCGCCTTCACCATCTACCGCACGGACATCTTCGAGAAGTACGGCCTGAAGGCGCCCGCCACCTGGGACGACTTCATCGCCGCGGGCAAGGTGCTGAAGAAGCACAACATCAAGATCACCAACTACGCCGGTGAGGACCCGAGCACCCTGGAAGTCCTCGCCATGCAGGCCGGTGCCAACTGGTACAGCATCGAGGGCAACGCCTGGAAGGTGAACTTCCAGGACGAGGGCACCCTGAAGGCGGCCAAGGTGATCCAGGAGATCATCGACAACGACCTGAACTCCAAGCTCTCCTTCGCCGACTACGCGGCCGTGCAGCGCAATTACGACAACGGCGGCACGGCGACCCGGCAGATCTCCACCTGGCAGATGTCCGGCATGGTGCAGAACTTCACCAAGTCCTTCGGCGACTGGGCGCTCGCCCCGTGGCCGGCCTTCGAGGGCGAGGCGCCGCGCACCCCGGCCGGGACCAACCAGAGCGGCAACCTGACGCTGGTGAGCGAGCAGTGCAAGCACAAGGAGCAGGCCGCAGAGGCGGCGCTGTGGATGTCCACCGACCCCGGGGCGGTGAAGACCATGGCGAGCCCGGAGACCGGCAGCGGTGTGATGCCGGCGCTGGCCGACAGCGAGTCGTACGTGTCCGAGGCGATCTCCGAGAAGCTGCTCGGCAAGAACTACGAGCCGGCCAAGAAGGTCGTGACCGACAGCCTGAGCACGATCAGGACCGGCTGGACCTTCGGCCCGAACTGGACCGCGATGTTCACGCAGATGCAGGACGAGTGGGCCAAGGTCGTCAGCAAGAAGCAGAAGGTCACCGACCTGCTCGCGCACATGCAGCAGTGGACGGTCGACGACCTGAAGCAGCGCGGCATCAACGTCAAGGGCTGAGGCTGACCCGATGATTCGCTCACTGCGCTGGAAGGGTGCCGCGTTCACGGTGCCCTTCCAGCTCGGCTTCCTCTTCCTCTACCTGCTGCCGATCGGCTACGCGGTCTACCAGTCGCTGTTCCTGCAGCAGCAGTCCGGGCTCGGTCTCGGCGGTGCGACCACGAAGTTCGTCGGGCTGGACAACTACGAGCAGGGCCTGACCGACTCGGCGTTCATGACCTCGATCCTGAGGGTCGTGCTGTTCGCCTGCGTGCAGATCCCGTTCATGCTGCTCATCAGCCTGGTCCTGGCGCTCTTCCTGGACGCGGTCACCGCGAGGGCCGCCGGCCGGTTCCGGATCCTGCTGCTGGTCCCGTACATGATCCCCGGGGTGGTCGCGGCCATCGTGTGGATCAACCTGTACAGCCCCGACGTCGGTCCTCTCACGCCGCTCGGCGACCTGTTCGGGTTCGACTGGAACTTCTTCGCGCCCTCCATGGTGTGGCCGGCCATCGGCAACCTGCTGACCTGGCACGGCATCGGCTACAACATGGTGATCATCTACGCGGCCCTGCAGGGCGTGCCCCGGGAGCTGTTCGAGGCCGCGCGGCTGGACGGCGCCTCGGAGTGGCGGATCGCGCTGAGCATCAAGATCCCGTTCGTGCGCGGGGCACTCGTCCTGACCGCGCTGCTGTCGATCATCCAGATGCTGCAGATCTTCAACGAGCCCGCGCTGTTCCGGAACGTGACCCCGCAGACGGTCAGCGACAGCTTCACCCCGATCATGATCATCTACAACCAGGCGTTCAACGCCGGCAACTACCACTACGCCGCGGCCCTGTCGGTGCTGCTCGCCCTGATCCTCGGTGTCGCGTCCTTCCTCTTCTACCGGCTGACCTCGAGGGAGGCGGACTGATGGCCCTGACGGAAAACCGTAAGGAAAACGGCGTGGAAACCGCCGCCGGGCCGTCTCGCACGGGCACCGTGCGGCGGCTCACCCGGCCGGACGCGGCCGCGCGTTCCCGGGGCGCTCAGCGTTTCCTCCTCCTCGGTCTGGTCCTGGCCAGCGTCTACAGCCTGTTCCCGGTGTGGTGGCTGATCGTCGCCGCGACCAAGGACCGCGTGGGCCTGTACCAGAGCAACGGGCTGTGGTTCTCCGGCTGGCACCTGTGGGACAACGTCCAGCAGGTCTTCACCTACGACGACGGCATCTTCCTGCGGTGGACCGCCAACTCGTTCCTGTACGCCGGTGTCGGCTCGCTCGGCGGCACCCTGGTCGCCCTCGCCACGGGCTACGGCCTGGCCCGCTTCGACTTCCCCGGCCGGGGCGTGGTGTTCGCCTGCGTGGTGGGCTCCTTCCTCATCCCCATCGCCCTGCTCACCCTGCCGCTGTACCTGCTGTTCTCGGCGATCGGGCTGGTCGACACCCCCTGGGCGATGCTGATCCCCTGCCTGATCAACCCCTTCAGCGTGTATCTGGCCAAGGTCTACACCGAGGCCACGATCCCGTTCGAACTGCTGGAGGCGGCCCGTATCGACGGCGCCGGTGAGCTGAGGATCTTCTTCAGCATCGTGCTGCGGATGATGACCACGGGCGGCGCGACGGTGTTCCTGCTCGCCTTCGTCAACACCTGGAACGCCTTCTTCCTCCCGCTGACCGTGCTGCGGGGCGAGGAGAACTGGACGCTCAACCTGGGGCTGTACAACTGGACCGGCAAACGCCTGGAGTCGGGTGTCGACGTGACGAGTCTGGTCCTGACGGGCGCGCTGCTGTCCATCATCCCGATGGCGATCATGATGGTGGCGATGCGCAGGTACTGGCGGACCGGGGTGACGCTGGGGGCGCTCAAGTGACGGCACCCGCGCGGGTTCCGCCGTCCTCGACTCCCTGGTGGCCGCGGGTGACCCTGACTCCCCGCGGCCCCCAGGTGATCCACCCTTCGGCGATCCACCCTTCCGGAGTCCCGACGTGACCGTCCTGCACAATCCCGTCCTGCGCGGCTTCGCCCCCGACCCGTCACTGGTGCGGGTCGGCGAGTGGTACTACGTGGCGACGAGCTCCTTCGAGTGGTTCCCCACCATCCCGATCCACCGCTCCCGCGACCTGGCCCACTGGGAGTACGCGGGCCACGTCCGGGGCGCGGCCCCCGGCGACTCGCTGGCCGGTGTGCCCGACTCGGGCGGCATCTGGGCACCGTCGCTGAGCTGGGACGGGGAACGGTTCTGGGTGACGTACTCCATCGTGCGCTCCGTGGGCACGCCGTACTTCGACGCGGACACGTACGTCTCCACGGCCAGGGACGTGAGCGGGACGTGGAGCGCTCCGCGCCGGGTCGCGAGCCACGGTTTCGACCCGGCCCTCTTCCACGAGGCGGGCCGCCTGTGGCTGCTCAACCTCCAGAACGACCACCGCCCGGGCGGACAGCGCTTCGCCGGGATCGTCGCCACGGAACTGGACCGGGACACGCTGACACCCGTCGGTGACACCCACCTGCTGCTCCAGCACGACCGGCTCGTCGAGGGGCCGAAGCTGCTGCGCCGCGACGGCTGGTACTACCTGGTCCTCGCCGAGGGCGGCACGGGGTGGGAGCACGGGGTGCGGGTGGCGCGGGGCCGTGCGCTGACCGGCCCGTACGAGCTGGACGAACACCCTCTGCTGACCACCCGGGACGACCCCGGTGTGCCGTTGCAGAAGGCCGGGCACGGGGAGCTGGTCGAGACGCCGGACGGGACGTGGGTGCTGAGCCATCTGACGGCCCGTCCCCTGCGCACACCGCACGGCCGCCGCTGCACCCTCGGCCGGGAGACCGCGATCCAGGCGGTCGTCTGGGACGCGGACGGCTGGCCCCGGCTGCGGCAGGGGGGCCGGCACCCCGCGGTCGAGGTCGAGGTACCGACAGCAGTCGTGCCACTGTCAGCCCTGCCCCTGTCGTCGGACATCCCGCCCGAGGGACTGTCGTGGCCGTGGAGCACCCTGCGCGAACCGGTGGATCCCTCATGGGCGGACACGAGCAGCCGGCCGGGCTGGATCCGGTTGCGTGGCCGGCACGGTCCCGAGTCGCGCTGGGCGCACAGCCTGCTGGCGCGGCGCGTCACCGAGCACCACGCGGAGGCCGAGGTCACCGTCGAGGCACGGCCGTCCACCTTCACCCAGGCCGCGGGACTGGTGCTCTGGTACAACACCGAGGCCTATCTCAGTCTGGACGTGACCTGGGCTGAGCCCGAGGGCGAGCCGCAGCGCGGACAGCAGTGGCGGGGTGAGGGCCGTACGGTGCTCAGTCTGGTGGAACGCGAGGAGTCGGCCGCGCGGCAGGTCGCCGTCGTCGACGTCGGGACGACGAAGGTCACCCTCGGTGTCACGGTCGACGGCACCGCCGCTCGTTTCTGGTACGCGGCAGACGGTATACGGACGACAGTCGGCCCCACACTGGACATCAGCCACCTGTCCGACGACCACGGCTCACGCCTGCGCTTCACCGGCACACTGGTCGGCATCCACGCGATGGATCTCGTCGACGCGGCGTGGACGGCGGACTTCACCGGCTTTCGTCTGGCGTGTACGCCGACGTGACCGGCGTAGCCGCATCCGGTGTCGGGGCCTGGGCGATGTAACGGCGGAACCCCTGGGCCAGGGGCGTGAAGCCGCACGCTTCGTAGAAGGTGTGGACGTAGGCGTCGTCGGCCGCCAGCAGCTGCGCCTTGTAGCAGCCGGCCGACTCGGCCAGTTCCACGGCCGCATCCATCAGTCGACGTCCGACGCCGCGCCGCTGGAAGGAGCCGGACACCACGACGTTCTCCACGAAGAGGATGGGCCGGCCGCCGCGGGTGAGGTTCGGCAGGACCACGCAGTCCGCCGTACCGACCACGCCGCCACCGGTCTCGGCCACCAGGACGGTCCGTCCCTGCTGCCTGGATATGGCGGCCCAGATGGCGTCCGCGAACGCCCGGGGCAACGGCGCGTCGTCCGGGTTCAACTCACTGTAGAGGCTCAGCACCGCAGGCAGGTCCGCCTCGGCTGCCGCCCGCACCGTGATCGTCATGCGCCGAGCCTAGAGCGAGCACCACAGCCCGCGTCACTGAGGCTGATCGGCCGCCTCACTGCGGTTGATCAGCCGCCTCACTGCGGTTGATCGCATCGATTCCCGACTGTTCGAGGTTTCGAAAGTTTTGCCCGATGGAATCCCGTGGATTCCTCTGACTTCCCGCCGTGTTGAGCCAGACCTAGAGTAGGAAGCGCTTTCTGTCATTCTGGTCGGCTCGTTCGCCTGGACCGCGGAAGGCAGCGCTGGTCGAAACTTTCCACGGCCCTCGGGCGGGCCGGAGAGGTGGGTTCCCGATGGTCCGTACGGGGAGTGCGAGCGTGGCGGCCGGTCCGACGCTGGCGGTCGTGGCCCGCGAGGCGGGTGTGTCCGTGCCGACCGCGTCGAAGGTCGTCAACGGGCGGGAGGACGTGGCACCCGAGACCCGTCGGCGTGTCACCGAGGCGCTGGACCGGCTCGGTTACGTCCGCAGACCCCGTTTCGACGCGGCGAAGGCGCCCAGACTCGTCGACCTCGTCGTGCACTCGCTGGAGACTTCCTGGCCGGGTGCGGTGCTGCACGGCGTGGAGGAGGCGGCGCACGACGCGGGCCTGGAGGTCGTCGTCTCCGCGGCCCTGACCCGGAGCCGGGGCGGGCGCCCGGAACGCGGCTGGCTGGACAAGCTGGTCGCGCGCGGCTCGTCCGGGGTGCTGTTCAGCCTGGCCGAGCTGAGCGAGTCGCAGTACGCCTGGCTGGAGCAGCACCGCATCCCGTTCGTGATGATCGACCCGGTCCTCGAACCGCCGCCCGGGGTGGTGTCGGTGGGCGCGGCGAACTGGCAGGGCGGGGTGACGGCGACCGAGCATCTGCTGGCGCTGGGCCACGAGCGGATCGCCGTCGTCGCCGGTCACCGGCACACCATGAGCAGCAGCGCGCGGGTCGCCGGTTACCGCTCGGCCCTGGCCTCGGCGGGTGTGCGGCACCGCGCCGAGTACGTCCGGCACGCCGGTTTCGACGAGGCGGTGGCGCGCCGCCGCATGGGCGAACTCCTCGACCTGCCCGAGCCGCCGACGGCCGTGTTCGTCTGCTCGGACCGTATGGCGCTCGGGGTGTACGAGGCGCTGGCCGAGCGGGCGTTGACGGTCCCGGACGACATCAGCGTGGTCGGTTTCGACGACCTGCCGGAGGCCCGCTGGGTCACCCCGGCCCTGACCACCGTCCGCCAGCCGCTGTCGGAGATGGCGGCCACGGCGTTGCGTCTGCTGGTGCGGATGATGGACGGCAGCCGCCCCGAGGGCACCCGTACCGAACTCTCCACCCGCCTGGTCGAACGGGCGAGCACGGCCCCGCCGCGCGCCTGAGTGCCCCAGCCGCGCCGGGCGGCGCGCCGCTGCCCGGAACACCAAGAGCCCTGCTCCGACAGTCCGTTCGAGGGTCCGCGGGGTTCCTGGTGCGTGGGACCCGGCACCTGGTAGGCCCGGGGCTGTCGGCGGCGGTCGTCGGCAGCCCCGCGTGCGGCGGTCCAACACGCCCTCCCAGACGGAGTGGGCCGGTCCGGTGGAATGAGCAGGCGGCGACGGGGTGTTGGGAGTGAGTGCCCGAGTCCCCCGCCGCCCCAGTGCGGCCGTACTCCACGGAAGGACGTACCGGTCATGACGCGCGACGAGCGCACGATCACCAATCCGGCCACCCTTCACGACCCGACACCGTTCGGCTACAGCCACGCCGTCTCGGCTCCCGGCGAACTCGTCTTCATCGGCGGCCAGTACGCCTCCGACGACACCGGTACCCCGGTGCCGGGCGACTTCGCCACCCAGGTCGCACTGGCCTTCGACCGGCTGCGGTCGGCGCTGGAGGGAGTCGGTCTCGGCTTCGAACACGTCGTCCGCCTCGGTACGTTCATCGTCGACCACGACCTCGACAAGCTGGACGTCCTCGGCAAGGAACTCCACGCACGCTTCGGTGACCGGCTGCCGGCCCAGACCCTGAGCGGCGTCGCCTCCCTCGCACTGCCGGGGATGCTGTTCGAGGTGGACGCGGTCGCCGTACGGCCCGTCCAAGTCCGCTAAACGGCCGCCGCCCAGCTGATCCCGCCCCGCAGGTGGGCCCGGAAGTCGGGGTCCTCGTACGCCTCCGGGGCGTGGCCGAGGGCGGTGTAGAAGACGCGGCCGGCGCCCTGTGCGCGGCACCACACCAGCGGATGGTCGTCGCCCATGGCGCCGCCGTCGTACGACGACTCGTCGGCGCGGGCGAGGACGCGGACGGTGCCGCGGGGGTTGGTGCGGAAGTCGTACCACTCGTCGGTGAAGTCCCAGACGGCGGGCAGGTGCCGGGTCGCCGGGTGGTCGCGGTCCTCGATGAGGGCCTTGCCGGGCTGGTAGAGCGGGTGTCCGGCGAAGCGGGCGCCGAGGAGTTCGCCGTAGTACGGCCAGTCGTACTCGGTGCAGGCCGCCGCGTGCACGCCGACGAAGCCGCCGCCCGACTCGACGTACGCCGCGAGCCGCTCCCGGCCGGCCGGGGTCAGCACCTCGCCGCTGGTGGAGAGGAAGACCACGGCCGCGTACCCGTCCAGGGGCTTTTCGAGGGCCGCGGGGTCCTCGGTGGCGTCGGTCTCGAAGGCGCCGAGGGTGCGCAGGGCGGCGATCCCGGCGGGTATCGAGTCGTGCCGGTAGGCGGTGGTGCGGGTGTAGACGAGGAGTCGGGGCGCCATGCCGCCGACCCTATGCCGACGGTGGGCGGAGTCCCAGGGGAGTGATCAGGCCCGAAAATTTCGGAATCACCGCTGGTCGTCACCCGCCGGCGTCCGCGTCGTTGTCGGGGGCTCCGTCACCGGCCGGAGGCAGGTCGCCGCGTTCGACGGGCCCGGTCGCGGCGGAGGCGGGCGGCAGGAGGCTGTCGAGTTCGGCACCGGACGGGCGGCGCACGGCTCGGGCCGCCTGGCGCAGGACGTCGCGCTGGACTCCTTCACCGGTGATGCGTACGGCATGGCCCTTCTTCGGCACGGCGTACTCGCGTTGTCCGCCGCCGCTGCGGTACCAGGCCGCACCGTCGCGCTCGCAGGTGGTCCGCGTCCCGGACGCCCCGCCGACCGGCTGCCGCGGACAGCTCTCGGCGGTCATCGTGCCCCGGTCGACGCGCAGGTGGAGCTGCCCGCCACCCTGCTCTGGGACGTACGTCGCGGAGAAACCGTCGCCGCCGTACACGCCGACGGACTGCTGGGCGAGGGTGGGAATCCGCCGATCCTCCTCCCCCGGAGTGCCCGCCGGTTCCCCCACCGCTTCACCGTCTTCCCGAAATCGCCCACCTGCACCGCCAGTTGAGTGACAATGCGCGCATGACCGATGACTGGCAGCAACAGATCCACGCGCTCCACGAAGAGTTGGTCCGCCGGGACGACCCCGCCGCCTGGGTGCGGGAGGCCGACGCGGTGGACGCCTCCCGGCGTTATCCCTACCTGGCGATGCGCGGGCCGGTCTTCGGGATCGCCGCACAGGATCCGGCCGAGGGGCCGGCCTGGCGGCTGCTGAAGCCGGTGGTGGACGGCATGCCGCAGATGGCCCGGGACGGGCTGAACTCGCACCTGTGGTTCACCGCGAAGGACGGTACCGACGACCCGGCCGTCCGGCGTGAACTGCTGGCGGCCGTGTCGGTGCTGGAGCGGGAGCCGGTGAACGAGGTGGAGGCGTGCGGGGTGCGCTACCGGGTGGTGCGCGGGGACGAGTTCGCGCGCATGAACGACGACGGGCTGGAGCCGCCCCGGCCCACCGACCCGGAGCCGGTGGAGCGGTCGTGGGACAGGCGGGCGAAGGACTCCCCGTCCCCGGACGTCGGCTTCGCCCTCGACCCGGCCCGCTCGGACGGCCTGCTCGCGGGCGCCATGAAGATGGGGCTGCGCGACTTCGCGTACACGGGTTCCCGTTTCCCCTCCGGCGTACGGGCGGACTCCGAGCGGGCGGTGGCCACGCACCCGGAGGTCGTGCTGCTGCCGACCGGCTTCGCGGTGGTCGAGCGCGACGAGCACGGCTGGCAGCCGCGTGGCGTCCTGACGGCCACCCCGCACGACGCCCGCCGCCTGCTCTACAACGGCATGTCCGAGATCTGGGCGATGCTGTACCAGTACGACGACGCCACGAAGGCCCGGTACGCGAAGGCCGCCGAGGAGTACCGGGCGCTCGACCGCGCCGACGAGTACCGCGTCGACGACCGTCTGTTCCGGATCTGCCGCGTCGAACGCATGGTCCGGATGGGCCCCGACGGTCCGGAGATGCCGCGGCCCTCGGACGTCGACGAGTACGGCCCGATGAAGATGCACCCGACGATGGACGAGGACGGGACCATCCACTTCGGGACGGCGTAGCCACCCGCTCCGGCCCCGCTCCGGCTCCGGCGTAGCCTCCGCCGCGATGAACACCGTTCCCCCGCTGCTGGACAGCCCTGTCCGATCAAGCCCTGTCCGATTCCTTCAAGACCGGCCGCCGCGGCCCTGCCTACGGTGGCCGCATGACCGCACGATTCGATGCCATCGGCCTGGTCGTCTCCGACATGGCCGCCTCCGTCACCTTCTACCGTCGCCTCGGGTTCGCCTTCCCCGAGGGCTCCGAGGAGCAGCCGCACGTCGAGGCCGAACTGCCCGGCGGGCTGCGGCTGCTGCTCGACACCGAGGAGACCGTCCGGTCCTTCCACGCCGGGTGGCAGCCGCCCTCCGGAGGGAGCCGGGCCTCGCTGGCCCTGCGGTGTGACAGCCCCGGTGAGGTGGACGCCCTGTACGAGGAGCTGGTGGGCGCCGGGTACCACGGTGAGCTCAAGCCCTGGGACGCCTTCTGGGGGCAGCGGTACGCCACCCTGCACGACCCGGACGGCAACGGCGTGGACCCGTTCGCGCCGCTAGCGGGCCAGTAGGTCCCGCAGTCGCAGTCCCGTCAACTCCCGTACGTCCCGCGCCAGGTGGGCCTGGTCCGCGTAACCGGACCGGACCGCCGTGTCCGCGAAGGGCACACCCGAGCGGGCCAGCGTGAGGGCCCGTCGCAGCCGCAGCACGCGGGCCAGCGTCTTGGGGCCGTACCCGAACGCCACCAGGGAGCGGCGGTGCAACTGGCGGGCGCTGAGGCCGAGTTCGTCGGCCGTCGCGGCGACGGGGCGGCCGGCGGACAGCCCCGAGACGACCTGCCGCAGCAGCGGGTCGGGCGGGTCGGTCTCGGCCGCCCGCCGCAGCACCAGTTCCTCCAGGCCGGCCGCCGGGTCGGGGGCCGCGTCGACGCGGGCGGTGAGACGCCGGACGTCCGAGGCGGGCCACAGGTCCGCGAGCGGCACACGGCGGTCGCGCAGTTCGTGGGCGGGTACGCCGAGCAGGGCGGGCGCGGTTCCGGGGTAGAGGCGGACACCGGCCCAGGTGGTGGGACCGCCCTCGGTGACGTGCGCGCGCGTGTCGGGGCCCGCGACCAGCAGCCGCCCCTCGTGCCACAGCAGGTCCATGCAGCCGTCGGGCAGCACCCGGCCCGGGCCGGGCCCGGACAGGGTGTTGGTCCACACGACGGCACCTGCCAGCCGCGACGCCCGTTCCGCGTACATGTACGCCAGCTTTCCACGGCGGCGTACGGCTTGCCACGGAGGCATACGGCCTGCCACGGCTGGCGGGCGATCGCGCCGATCGTATTCGTCGGTGTCGCGCAGCCGGTCGGCGGCCAGGGCCAGTCGCCAGCCGGTGAGGTACGCCATCGGGGGCTCGCCGACGAACTCGGTGAACCGGCGGGCCAGGGCCGCCCGGGACACCCCGGCCTTGGCGGCCAGCGCCGCGATCGTCCACGGGTGGGCGGGGTCGTCCTGGACCAGGCGCAGGACCCGGCCCACGACCGGGTCGGCCAGCGCCCGGTACCAGGCGGGTGGCTCCGCCTCGGGGCGGGCGAACCAGGCCCGCAGTGCGGCGATCACCAGCAGGTCCAGCAGGCGGTCCAGGACGACCTCCTGGCCCGGCTCGTCGCGGACGATCTCCGCCATGAGGTACGGCGTGAGCGAGCAGTCCCACACGTCGGAGGTGAAGGTGATCAGGGGCGGCAGCACGTCCAGCAGCCGGCCCCGGCTGCTGACCTGGGGCGAGGCCGTCGCCGAGATCGCGAAGGCGACGGGGCGTGAGCTGACGTACCGGTCCGTGCCCGCGCGCGCGTATGGCGAGCGGCTGCTCGGCTTCGGGGTGCCGCCCGAGGAGGTGGACTGGCTGGTCGGGCTGTTCGAGGAGCTCCTGGACGGCCGCAACGCCCACCTGTCGGACGGTGTGCGGCAGGTCCTCGGCCGCGAGCCGCGCGACTTCACGGACTACGCGCACCAGACGGCAGCGGAGGGCGTCTGGAAGGGCTGAGCGCCGGCGCTCACTGCTCGGCGGGCGGCTCCTCGCCCCCGTTGCCCGGCGCGCTCTTCACCTGCGTGTCCTTCATGTGCGCACCCTTCATATGCGCGCTTTTCGCATGCGTGCTCTTGACGTGCGTCCGCAGCCGCGCCGTGACGTCCTCCGGCGGCAGGAAGCGCGACCAGCGCTCGGGGAACTCGGAGGGCATGTCGGGGTCGGCCTCCCCGGCGGCCGCGGCGCGGGCCACGTACTCGGCGACCTGCGCCTGCCGCAGCCGCTCGTTGGCCTCGCGGGCCGCGGCCGTGGCGGCGGCCGGCCAGACCCGGTCGATGGCGGCGTTGACGGCGGCCCCGACGAGCACGGCGAACGCGGACACGCCGATCCACAGCAGCACGGCGACGGGCGCGGCCAGCGAGCCGTAGATGGTCGGGCCCTCGACCGTGCTGGTCAGGTAGATCCGCAGCAGGAAGCTGCCGAGCACCCACATGCCGAGGGCGACCAGCGCGCCCGGCACGTCCTCGATCCACGGGGAGCGCACGGGGACGGACACGTGGTACAGCGTGGTCAGGAAGGCGATCGACAGCAGGATGACGACCGGCCAGTACAGGACCTGGACCACCGTCGTCGACCACGGCACGATCCGCACCACCGCGTCCGGCCCGGCCACCATCAGCGGCAGCGCGACCGAGCCGATCAGCAGGGCCACGATGAACAGCAGGAAGGCGAGCAGGCGGGTCTTGACGATGCCGCGGACGCCGTCGAGGCCGTACATCACGGTGATGGTGTCGATGAAGACGTTCACCGCGCGGGAGCCGGACCACAGGGCGAACAGGAAGCCGATGGAGATGACGTCGGGCCGGCCGCCCTTGATCACGTCCCGCAGGATCGGCTCGGCGATCTCCCTGACGCCCCGGTCGGAGAGCACCGTGCGGGAGGCCTCCAGGATGTTGGTCTGCAGGCTCTCGATGGTGTCGGCGCCGGTCCAGGCGTCGACGTAGCCGAGCAGGCCGATCATGCTCAGCAGCAGTGGCGGCACGGACAGCAGCGTGAAGAACGCGGCCTCGGCGGCCAGGCCCAGGATGCGGTACTCCATGCAGGAGTTGACGGTGTCCTTGAGCAACAGCCAGGCGGTCCTGCGTTTGGAGACGTTCCGGTAGAGGGCTCGGGCCCGGTGGAGGCGGCCGGAAGGCCTGTCGGGGGTTTCACTTGCTGGCTGCACGCCCTAAAGGTATCCGTCGTGCCTGGTCGCACTCACCCTCAGGTCTGCTCGTCCTGTCGTGGTGACCCATGCCGTACCGCGGGGTAGGTTCGCAGACATGGCAGGCACCACCCACACCGTGACGAACCAGCCGCCGCCGCTGGTCGGATACGACGTCTTCACCGCCGACCGGGCCCTGGTGGCGGCGGTCGAACGGCACCTGGACCCCGACGTGCTCGACGAGGGCCTGGCGGAGCTGTCGGCGCTCGGCCGGACCTCCGGCTCCCTCCAGGCTCAGGAGTGGGGTGCGCAGGCCAACGAGAACCCGCCCCGGCTGCGCACGCACGACCGCTTCGGCCACCGCGTCGACGAGGTCGACTTCCATCCGGCCTGGCACCGGCTGCTCGGCAAGGGCGTCTCGGCCGGTCTGACCTCGGCCTGGACACGACCGGGCGGGCATGTGCGGCGGGCCGCCGCCTTCCTGGTGTGGAGCCAGGTCGAGGCCGGCAACGGCTGCCCGCTGTCGATGACGCACGCGGCGGTGCCCGCCCTGCGCACGGACCCGGACCTGGCCGCCGAGTGGGAGCCGCTGCTGACGTCGACGGTGTACGACCGTGGCCTCAGGCCCGCCCACCAGAAGGCCGGTGCGCTGTTCGGGATGGGCATGACGGAGAAGCAGGGCGGCAGCGACGTACGCGCGAACACCACGACCGCCCGGCCGCTCGCCGAGGCGGGCACGTACGAGCTGACCGGGCACAAGTGGTTCTGCTCGGCGCCGATGTCGGACGGGTTCCTGGTCCTCGCCCAGGCGCCGGAGGGGCTGACGTGCTTCCTGGTGCCGAGGGTGCTGTCGGACGGCTCGCGCAACGTGTTCCTCATCCAGCGGCTCAAGGACAAGCTGGGCAACCGGTCCAACGCCTCCGCCGAGGTCGAGTTCGACGGGACCTGGGCGCGCCGGGTCGGCGAGGAGGGGCGCGGGGTGCGCACCATCATCGAAATGGTGGCGGCGACCCGGCTGGACTGTGTGCTGGGCTCGGCGGGGCTGATGCGGCAGGCCGTCGCCCAGGCCGTGCACCACTGCACGTACCGCGAGGCGTTCGGCGGGAAGCTCGTCGACAAGCCGCTGATGCGCAACGTCCTCGCCGATCTCGCGATCGAGTCGGAGGCGGCGACGACGCTGGCGCTGCGGCTGGCCGCCGCGTACGACGACGGCGGCGAGCAGGAGCGGGCGCTGCTGCGGATCGCGGTGCCGGCGGCCAAGTACTGGGTGACCAAGCGCTGCGCGCCGGTCGCGGTGGAGGCGTCCGAGTGCCTGGGCGGCAACGGGTACGTCGAAGAGTCCGGGATGCCCCGGCTGGTGCGCGAGTCGCCGCTCAACTCGATCTGGGAGGGCGCGGGCAACGTCCAGGCGCTGGACGTGCTGCGGGCACTGCGGCGGGAACCGCGGGCGCTGGACGCCTATCTGCGGGAGGTCGGGCAGGCGCGCGGCGCCGACCACCGCCTCGACGGCGCCATCAAGAACCTGCTGACCGAACTCGCCGATCTGGAAGGCGTCGAGGGGCGCGCGCGGCGGCTCGTGGAACGGCTCGCGCTGGTGCTCCAGGGCGCGCTGCTCGTGCGGTACGCGCCCCCTGAGGTCGCCGACGCGTTCTGCGCGGCCCGCCTGGGCGGCGACGGCGGCGCGGCCTTCGGCACGCTGCCCCACACGCTGGATCTGGCCTCGGTGGTGGAGCGGGCCCGGCCCGTCTCCTGACCCGGCGTTCGGCCTGTCCGTCGGGGTGCGGGGGTGGTGCTGCGCCGACACGGCACCACCCCCGCGGCACTGGCCCGTGAGAGCCGTGAACGCCGCTCAGGACGGCGTCGCTCAAGTTTCAACCAGGGCCGGGCCGACCACCAGGGTTGCAAAGGGTTGCAACTTGCTGATGACTGTGTGCTGACTGTGCGCACGCGTCCCGGGCAGACGGCACTATGAGACGGACAGTCAGAACGGACTTCGGGGGGCAGATGAACGTGATGCAGCTCGCCGCCGTCGACACGGCGCGGGCGGCCCGGGTACTCAGCGAGGTCCGCTCCGCCACCCTCTCCGGGCAGCGCGCGCCGGTGGCGCCCCGCCCGGTGATCGGCCAGTCCTGGGAGCGGATGCTGCGCAGCGGTGTCGATCCGGACCACGACTTCAGATCCGGGTTGCTGTCCCGTGAGGAGGTGCAGCGGCGGCGCGAGACGTCGGTGCTGCGGCATGTGCTGCCGGTGCTGCGGGAGGGGCTGCTGTCGGTCGCGGACGTCGCCCACCACATCATGGTGGTCGCCGACGAGGAGGGCCGGGTGCTGTGGCGGGAGGGCAGCGCGCCGGTGCTGCGCAAGGCCGACGGGCTCGGTTTCGAACTCGGCGCGGACTGGCGGGAGGACGTCGTCGGCACCAACGGCGTGGGCACTCCGGCGGTGGTGCGCCGGCCCGTCCAGGTCTTCGCCTCCGAGCACTTCGTGCGCTCGCACACCACCTGGACCTGCGCCGGAGCGCCCCTGACGGATCCGCGGGACGGCCGGCTGATCGGCGTCGTGGACATCAGCGGGCCGGTGCAGACCATGCACCCGGCCACGCTCGCCTGGGTGGACTCGGTGGCCAAGCTCGCCGAGGCGCGGCTGCGCGAGATGCACGTGGAGTCGCTGGAGCGGCTGCGCGCGGTGGCGGCGCCGGTGCTGGCACGACTCGGCGGGCGCGCCCTTGTGGTGGACGGGGACGGCTGGACCGCCGCGGTGACCGGGATGCCGTACACGAAGCGGATCGCGCTGCCCGGGTCGCTGTCGGCCGGCCTGAGCCGGCTGCCGGCGCTCGGGCTGTGCGCGGTGGAGCCGCTGGCCGACGGTTGGCTGGTACGGCCCGCCGACGAGCCCGGGCCGCACGGCGCCGCCCGGATCGTGCTGGACCTGAGGCAGCCGCGCCGCTGGTCGGTGCGGGTCGGCGGCAGCGCGGGCGCCTGGAGCCGCGAACTGAGCCCCCGGCACGCCGAGTTGCTGTATCTGCTGGCCGTGCACCGCTGCGGGCGCAGTGCCGCGGGCCTGGCCGAGGACGTGTTCGGCGACCCGGCGCGCACGGTGACGGTGCGCGCGGAGATGTCGAGGGTGCGGCGGTACCTCGGGGCGTTTCTGGAACACCGGCCCTATCGTTTCCGCGACGACGCGGAGGTCGAGGTGCTCCTGCCCGACCAGCCGCAGGACCTGCTTCCCCACTCGACGGCACCGGCGGTGCTGGGGCACCGGGCGTCCTCCGTCCGGATGCCCTGACGAGCGGCACACGCGCGTGCCGTCACACCCTGGCGTGCGGGGTGGCGAAGGGTGGCATCTTCCGCATATGTGCGGAGTCTTCGTCCCGGGCCCCGCCCGCCTGCCGTAGCATCCCCCTTACGGGCCACCCCACCTACTCCTTGGTCAACCCACGGATCATCAGGCGCAGTTGGCCCGCCTCGGGAGGATCGATGAAGCATCGCGGCAGACACCGCCGACGCAGGCGGGGCAGGGCGCTGCGCGCTGCCCTGGCCGGGACCGCCCTCGCACTCACCGCCGCCGCCACCATGATCAGCGCCTCGCAGGCCACGATCGCCGACGATCCCGGGGCGCTCAAGCCGCTCACCCGGTCCGCCGAGACCGCCGCCCTGGCGCTGACCGAGGACCGCGTGCCGCGGCCCTGGCTCGACCGGCTCGCCTCGGCGATGGGCCGGCCCGTCGGGGTCGGTGCCGTCCTGGCGGCCGCCGACCGCCCCCTGCGCGAGGCGGCCGACTGCTCCACCGCCGAGAGGCACGCCCTGCCCGTCGAACCGGCGGCCACGCGCGCGTACTGCTGGGACGCCGCCGACACCGAGGACCGGCGGCCCGGCGCGGTCACCACCTCCGGCGACGCGGACGACGACGGCCGCTGGGGCGGCAACCGCGTGATCCTGGCCGCCTGGAGCCACGACGACGGCCCGGCGGACGACAGCGGCGACAGCGGGACGACCGACGACGCCGCACCGACCGGCTCGCGCAGCGCATCGGCCATCGACCGGGGCCTGGCCACGGTCGCCTTCGTCGACGCGAACGACCCGGCGCGCCTCACCTCCGCCTCGGCGCTCCTCGCCGTGCCCGTCGACGGAGGCCGCGACTACCGGGGGCTCGTCTCGCCGGTGTCCGGCATGGTCTGGTACCAGGACAAGCTGCTGGTCACCGCCGGTGCGGGCGACCGGAACGCCCTGTATGTGTACGACCTGGACCGGATCCAGCGCGCCACCGTCGACGCCGCCGCCGTCGGCCGGGTGTCCGCCGGCTGGTCGGCGGGCGGCTCCCGGTTCGTCCTGCCCGCCGTCGCCACCTACCGGCTGCCCGGCGGCGCGGACGCCCCGCGGCTGGGCGGCATCTCCCTGGACCGCAGCACGGCACCCGACAGCCTGGTCGCCGGCGAGCGGGTGCCCGCGGACGCCGACCGGCCCACCCGGCTGTGGCGCTACGAGTTCAGCGCGGACCCGGCCCGCTCCGGCCTGCTCACCACCGACGGCACCGGGCACGCCCCGGCAGTCGAGGCGTACCGGACGAAGACGGCCGACGTGCGGGGCGTGCTGTCGTACGGCTCGGCCTGGTACCTCGCCCGCGCCGCCCGCACCCCGGACGGGCACGGCACGCTGTGGCGGCAGGACACCGGCGGCGCGCGGGCCACGGAGTGCGGCGCCGACGAGACCCGCCGCTGCTGGAGCGGACAGTCGGGCTCTCTCTCCTACTGGGAGGAGACCGGCGAGGTCTGGTCCCAGTCCGGGCGGATGCTCTTCGCGCTGCCGCTGGACTCGATCGACCGTTCCGCGGACTGACCTCTCGCCCCCTGGACGGGCCGCCCGTTCCCTGGACAGCCGTTCGACAGATCTGCGGGCCGGGTGGTTCCCTGACCGGCATGACCACCATCACCGTGACCACCTGGTCCCTGGAGCAGACCGCGCCGACCGACCTCGTGCCGGCCGCCGCGCCCGAGGGGGACGTCCGGATCGTCCGCTCCGAGGTGCCCTCGCCCGAGTTCAGCCGCTTCCTGTACGCCTCGGTCGGCGGTGACATCCACTGGACCGACCGGCTGAGCTGGACGTACGCGCGATGGCTGGAGCACCTGGACCGGCCCGGGGTGGAGACCTGGGTGGCCTACGACCGCGGCACACCCGCCGGGTACGTGGAGCTGGAGGCGCAGGACGAGGGGGTCGTGGAGATCGTCTACTTCGGGCTGCTCCCCGCCTTCCGGGGCCGGCGGATCGGCGGATACCTGCTGTCGTACGGCACCGCCCGCGCCTGGGACCTCGCGGAGCGCTGGCCCGAGCTGGCGCCGACGAAGCGGGTGTGGCTGCACACGTGCAGCAAGGACGGCGAGCACGCGATGGGGAACTACCAGCGCCGCGGCTTCACGCTGTTCGACACCAAGGTCGAGGAGGAGCACGAGGGGACCGCACCCGGCCCGTGGCCCGGGGCGTACCCCGACTGACCCCCGGCTGACCTGCACGGACAAGACACCTGCACGGCATGTGACCAACGCCACCCTTGTCCCACATTCCGGGACAAGGGTGTCCGCATGATGGACGAAGCTGGACTGTGTCCAGATCGCCATGACACGCTTCCGTCATGTCTGGAACTGGAATTGCCTTGGTGAGTCGGCGGCACGTCGATCTCGGCCGCATGTCCAGCGCCATCTGTCCGGCGCGCTGAGCGTATCCGTCTGTGGCCTCGGGCCACGGATCCAGCAGCGCCCGACACCCCCCTACAGCCTCCCTGCGCAATGACGCGCACGTATGCCCATGCGCCCGTACGCGCAGGTCAGAGCCTCCCGCCCGCCACCCCTCATCGACGGCGCTGCGCGCCGCCCCCTTCCCATCGCTGTCCCGAAGGACGTATCCACCATGGCCGCCACCCCGCAGAACCCTGCCGCCGCGACTCCCCGCCGCAAGGTGAGCCGTCACCGCGGTGAGGGTCAGTGGGCCGCGGGTCACTTCACCCCGCTCAACGGCAACGAGCAGTTCAAGAAGGACGACGACGGTCTCAATGTGCGGACACGCATTGAGACGATCTACTCCAAGCGGGGTTTCGACTCGATCGACCCCAACGACCTGCGCGGCCGCATGCGCTGGTGGGGTCTGTACACCCAGCGCAAGCCCGGCATCGACGGCGGCAAGACCGCGGTCCTGGAGCCGGAGGAGCTGGACGACGAGTACTTCATGCTCCGCGTCCGTATCGACGGCGGCCGGCTCACCACCCGGCAGCTGCGGGTGATCGGTGAGATCTCCCAGGAGTTCGCGCGCGGCACGGCCGACATCACCGACCGGCAGAACGTCCAGTACCACTGGATCCGGATCGAGGACGTGCCCGAGATCTGGGACCGCCTGGAGGCGGTCGGCCTGTCCACCACCGAGGCCTGCGGTGACACGCCCCGCGTGATCCTCGGCTCGCCCGTCGCCGGCATCGCCGCGGACGAGATCATCGACGGCACCCCGGCCATCGAGGAGATCCACCGCCGGATCATCGGCAACAAGGCGTTCTCGAACCTGCCGCGCAAGTTCAAGTCGGCGATCAGCGGCTCGCCGCTGCTCGACGTGGCGCACGAGATCAACGACGTCGCGTTCGTCGGCGTGAACCACCCCGAGCACGGCCCCGGCTTCGACCTGTGGGTCGGCGGCGGCCTGTCCACCAACCCCAAGATCGGCGTCCGGCTCGGCGCCTGGGTGCCGCTGGACGAGGTCCCGGACGTCTACGAGGGCGTCATCTCGATCTTCCGCGACTACGGCTACCGGCGCCTTCGTACGCGCGCCCGCCTGAAGTTCCTGGTCGCCGACTGGGGCGCGGAGAAGTTCCGGCAGGTCCTGGAGGACGAGTACCTCAAGCGCAAGCTCGTCGACGGCCCGGCGCCCGCCCAGCCCGTGGAGCGTTGGCGCGACCACGTCGGCGTGCACCGGCAGAAGGACGGCCGCTTCTACGTCGGTTTCGCCCCGCGCGTCGGCCGTGTCGACGGCGCCACCCTCACGAAGATCGCCGAGCTGGCGGAGGCGCACGGCTCGGGCCGGGTCCGTACGACCGTCGAGCAGAAGATGATCGTGCTGGACGTCGAGGAGTCGCAGGTCGACTCGCTGGTCGAGGGCCTGGAGGCGCTGGACCTGACGACGAATCCCTCCCCGTTCCGGCGCGGCACGATGGCCTGCACCGGCATCGAGTACTGCAAGCTCGCCATCGTCGAGACCAAGGCGCGCGGCTCCTCCCTCATCGACGAACTGGAGCGCCGGATCCCGGAGTTCGACGAGCCGATCACCATCAACATCAACGGCTGCCCGAACGCCTGCGCCCGTATCCAGGTCGCGGACATCGGTCTCAAGGGCCAGCTGGTCCTCAACGACAAGGGCGAGCAGGTCGAGGGCTTCCAGGTGCACCTGGGCGGTGCGCTGGGCCTGGAGGCGGGCTTCGGCCGCAAGGTGCGCGGTCTGAAGGTCACCTCCGAGGAACTGCCCGACTATGTGGAGCGCGTCCTGAAGCGGTTCCAGGCGGAGCGCGAGGAGGGTGAGCGGTTCGCCACCTGGGCGGCGCGTGCCAGTGAGGAGTCGCTGTCATGACGGAGCGTGCGGCCCCCTTCTACTGCCCCTACTGCGGCGACGAGGACCTGCGTCCGAGCGAGCAGGGCCATGGCGCGTGGGAATGCGCGGCGTGCAATCGAGCCTTTCAGCTGAAGTTCCTCGGGCTGCTGGCCCGGGGGCTCCAGCGATCCGACACGGGAGGGGCACAGCAGATATGACCGCGATTCAGGAAGAGCGCTCGACCGAGGATCTGAAGGCGCTCGCCGAGCAGGCGGGCCGCGACCTGGAGGACGCCACCGCGCTGGAGATCCTCCAGTGGGCCGCCGAGACGTTCGGCAAGCGCTTCTGCGTGACCTCGTCGATGGAGGACGCGGTGGTCGCCCACCTCGCCTCCCGCGCGATGCCCGGCGTCGACGTGGTGTTCCTCGACACCGGCTACCACTTCCCCGAGACGATCGGTACGCGGGACGCGGTGGAGGCCGTGATGGACGTCAACGTCATCACGCTGACGCCGAAGCAGACGGTCGCCGAGCAGGACGCCCAGTACGGCCCGAAGCTGCACGACCGCGACCCCGACCTGTGCTGCAAGCTCCGGAAGGTCCAGCCGCTGGAGGAGGGCCTGAAGGGCTACCTCGCCTGGGCGACCGGCCTGCGCCGCGACGAGTCCCCGACCCGGGCGAACACCCCGGTCGTCGGCTGGGACGACAAGCGCCAGAAGGTCAAGATCTCCCCCATCGCCCGCTGGACCCAGGACGACGTGGACGCCTACGTCGCCGAGCACGGTGTGCTGACCAACCCGCTGCTGATGGACGGCTACGCCTCCGTCGGCTGCGCCCCCTGCACCCGCCGCGTCCTGGCGGGCGAGGACGCGCGCGCCGGCCGCTGGGCGGGCCGGGCCAAGACCGAGTGCGGGCTGCACGCATGACCGCGCAGGCCGCTCGGGCGAACACCGCCACGCACACGGCGTCCACAGCTCCCGCTGCTACCGCTGTTCCGGACGCGACGACCACTGCGACCCAGGAGAACCACGTGACGAGCGGAGCCACCGTCTGGCTCACCGGTCTGCCGAGCGCCGGCAAGACCACCATCGCGTACGAGCTGGCCGGCCGGCTCCGCGCGGAGGGCCACCGCGTCGAGGTGCTCGACGGCGACGAGATCCGCGAGTTCATCTCGGCGGGCCTCGGCTTCTCCCGCGAGGACCGGCACACCAACGTGCAGCGCATCGGCTTCGTCGCCGAACTGCTCGCCCGCAACGGCGTTCTCGCCCTCGTCCCGGTCATCGCGCCGTACACCGACAGCCGTGAGGCGGTGCGCAAGCGCCACCAGGCGAACGGCACGCCGTACATCGAGGTGCACGTGGCCACTCCGGTCGAGGTGTGCTCGGTGCGCGACGTGAAGGGCCTGTACGCCAAGCAGGCCGCGGGCGAGCTCAAGGGGCTCACCGGGGTCGACGACCCGTACGAGGAGCCCGAGTCGCCCGATCTGCGGATCGAGTCGCAGAACCAGACCGTGCAGGAGTCCGCGGCGTCGGTGTACGCCCTGCTCAGCGAAAGGGGACTGGCATGACGACGACCGTCGCCACCGTGTCCGAGGAGACCGACAGCCCGTACGCCCTCTCGCACCTCGACGCCCTCGAGTCCGAGGCGGTGCACATCTTCCGCGAGGTGGCGGGCGAGTTCGAGAACCCGGTGATCCTGTTCTCCGGCGGCAAGGACTCCATCGTCATGCTGCACCTGGCGCTGAAGGCCTTCGCCCCGGCGCCGGTGCCGTTCGCGCTCCTGCACGTGGACACCGGGCACAACTTCCCCGAGGTCATCGACTACCGGGACCGCACGGTCGCCAAGCACGGGCTGCGGCTGCATGTCGCCTCCGTGCAGGACTACATCGACCGGGGAGTGCTCAAGGAGCGTCCGGACGGGACCCGCAACCCGCTCCAGACGCTGCCGCTGACGGAGAAGATCCAGAGCGAGAAGTTCGACGCCGTGTTCGGCGGCGGGCGCCGCGACGAGGAGAAGGCCCGGGCCAAGGAGCGGGTGTTCTCGCTGCGCGACGAGTTCTCGCAGTGGGACCCGCGCCGCCAGCGGCCCGAGCTGTGGAACCTGTACAACGGCCGGCACGCGCCCGGTGAGCACGTGCGCGTGTTCCCGCTGTCCAACTGGACCGAGTTGGACGTGTGGCAGTACATCGCCCGCGAGGAGATCGAGCTGCCCGAGATCTACTTCGCGCACGAGCGGGAGGTGTTCCAGCGGGGCGGCATGTGGCTCACCGCCGGTGAGTGGGGCGGGCCGAAGGACGGCGAGGTCGTCGAGAAGCGGCTCGTCCGCTACCGCACCGTCGGTGACATGTCCTGCACGGGTGCCGTCGACTCGGACGCCGACACCATCGAGAAGGTGATCACGGAGATCGCCGCCTCCCGGCTCACCGAGCGCGGCGCCACCCGCGCCGACGACAAGCTCTCCGAGGCCGCGATGGAAGACCGCAAGCGCGAGGGGTACTTCTAAGCATGAGCACGATCACGACCGAGGAGCTCTCGGCCACCACCCTGCTGCGGTTCGCCACCGCCGGCTCCGTCGACGACGGCAAGTCCACCCTCGTCGGCCGTCTTCTGCACGACTCCAAGTCGGTCCTCGTCGACCAGCTGGAGGCCGTGCAGCGCGTCTCCGCGAGCCGTGGCCAGGACGGCCCGGACCTGGCGCTGCTGACGGACGGTCTGCGTGCCGAGCGGGAGCAGGGCATCACCATCGACGTGGCCTACCGCTACTTCGCCACGCCCCGCCGCCGGTTCATCCTGGCCGACACGCCGGGCCATGTGCAGTACACGCGCAACATGGTCACGGGCGCCTCGACGGCCGAGCTGACGGTGATCCTCGTCGACGCCCGCAACGGCGTCGTCGAGCAGACCCGCCGGCACGCCGCCATCGCCGCCCTGCTGCGCGTCCCGCACGTCGTCCTCGCCGTCAACAAGATGGACCTCGTCGGGTACGAGGAGAAGGTGTTCGCGGCGATCGCCGAGGAGTTCACGGCGTACGCCACCGAGCTCGGCGTCCCGGAGGTCACCGCGATCCCGATCTCGGCGCTCGCCGGGGACAACGTGGTGGAGCCGTCCGCGAACATGGACTGGTACGGCGGCCCGACCGTGCTGGAGCACCTGGAGACCGTCCCGGTCAGCCACGACCTGGCGCACTGCCACGCCCGGCTGCCCGTGCAGTACGTGATCCGGCCGCAGACCGCCGAGCATCCGGACTACCGGGGCTACGCGGGCCAGATCGCGGCCGGTACGTTCCGCGTGGGCGACTCGGTGACGGTGCTGCCGTCCGGCCGGGCCACGAAGATCGCCGGCATCGACCTGCTGGGCAAGCCGGTGGACGTGGCCTGGACCCCGCAGTCGGTGACCCTGGTCCTCGAGGACGACATCGACATCTCGCGCGGCGACCTGATCGTGCCGAGCAAGGACGCGCCGCCGACCACGCAGGACATCGAGGCGACCGTCTGCCACGTGGCCGACGAGCCGCTGACGGTCGGTCACCGGGTGCTGCTCAAGCACGGCACCCGCACGGTCAAGGCGATCGTCAAGGACATCCCGTCCCGGCTCACCCTCGACGACCTGTCCCTGCACCCGCACCCGGGACAGCTCGTCGCCAACGACATCGGCCGGGTGAAGATCCGTACCGCCGAGCCGCTGCCGGTCGACTCCTACGCCGACTCGCGGCGCACCGGATCGTTCATCCTGATCGACCCGAACGACGGCACCACGCTCACCGCGGGCATGGTCGGCGAGTCCTTCGCCTCCCCGGAGCCGGTGAAGGACGAGGCCGACGACGACGGGTGGGACTTCTGACCATGAACTCCCCCGACTTCTACTCGATGTTCGCGAAGGAGGGCGGCCGCGTCGGCAGCGGTGCGCTCGGCAGCGGGCAGGGCGGAGTCGCGCGATGTGTGCGCTGACGTCCGCGCACCGCTCGCGCGCCCGCACCCCCCACCGCCGTAGACGCAGACCTGCCGACCTCCCGGCCACGACCTGACAGAACGTGACGCCGGGCCAACGAGAGGAACACCTCCCGTGCCTGCCAGCAAAGCCCTCCGCCGCACCTTCGCGGCCCTAGCAGCCCTCCCTCTGCTCGCCCTCACCGCCTGCGGATACGGCTCCCAGGCCAAGGGCGGCGACACCGCCAAGGTCGCCGCCGGGGCGAAGAAGACCGACGGTCTCGACTCCGTGAGGATCGGCTACTTCGGGAACCTGACCCACGGAACCGCGCTGGTGGGCGTGCAGAAGGGCTTCTTCCAGAAGGCGCTGGGGGCCACCGTGGTCAAGCCCGCCGTCTTCAACGCCGGTCCCTCCGAGATCGAGGCGCTGAACTCCGGTTCCATCGACATCGGCTGGATCGGCCCCTCCCCCGCGATCAACGGCTACACCAAGTCGAACGGCAAGAACCTGCGCATCATCGGCGGTTCGGCCTCCGGCGGGGTGAAGCTGGTGGTGAACCCGGAGAAGATCACGTCCCTGAAGGACGTCAGGGGCAAGCGGATCGCGACCCCGCAGCTGGGCAACACGCAGGACGTGGCGTTCCTCAACTGGGCCGCCGAGCAGGGCTGGAAGGTCGACCCGCAGAGCGGCAAGGGCGACGTCACGGTCGTCCGCAGTGACAACAAGGTCACCCCGGACGCCTACAAGGCCGGGTCCATCGACGGCGCGTGGGTGCCGGAGCCGACCGCGTCGAAGCTGGTCGCCGAGGGCGGCAAGGTGCTGCTCGACGAGTCCTCGCTGTGGCCCGACGGGAAGTTCGTGATCACGAACATCATCGTGTCGCAGAAGTTCCTCAAGGAGCACCCGAAGGCCGTCGAGGCCGTGCTGAAGGCCTCCGTCGACACCAACAAGTGGATCAACGCCCACCCGGACGAGGCGAAGGCCGCGGCGAACAAGCAGCTGGAGATCGACTCCGGCAAGGCCCTGCCGGCCGATGTCCTCGACCCGGCGTGGAAGTCGATCACGTTCACCGACGACCCGCTGGCCTCGACCCTCAACACCGAGGCGGAGCACGCCGTCAAGGCGGGTCTGCTCGACAAGCCCGACCTCGACGGCATCTACGACCTCACTCTCCTCAACAAGGTCCTGAAGGCCGAGGGCGCACGCCCGGTCGACGACGCTGGCCTCGGCGCCAGTTGAGCCCGCATCCGAACAGTCCCAGGAGGTGACGACCATGGCCACGACCCTCGCCAAGGCCGCCGACGGCACCGAGACGGCCACGCACGCCGCGCGGATCGAGCACGTCTCGAAGTCATTCGCGGGCCCCGCCGGAGGGCAGCTCGTGCTGGACGACATCAGCCTCGATGTCGCGCCCGGCGAGTTCGTCACCCTCCTGGGGGCCTCGGGCTGCGGCAAGTCCACGCTGCTCAACCTGGTGGCGGGCCTCGACCGGCCCACCGCCGGCGAGATCACCACGGACGGGCGTCCCGCGCTGATGTTCCAGGAGCACGCCCTGTTCCCGTGGCTGACCGCGGGCAAGAACATCGAACTCGCCCTGAAGCTCAGGGGTGTGGCGAAGACCGAGCGGCGCGAGCGGGCCGAGGAGCTGCTGGAGCTCGTCCGGCTGAAGGGCGCGTACGGCAAGCGGGTGCACGAGTTGTCCGGCGGTATGCGCCAGCGCGTCGCCCTGGCCCGTGCGCTCGCCCAGGAGAGCAAGCTGCTGCTGATGGACGAGCCGTTCGCGGCCCTCGATGCCATCACCCGCGACGTGCTCCACGACGAACTCACCCGCATCTGGCGCGAGACACAGCTGTCCGTCCTCTTCGTCACGCACAACGTGCGCGAGGCGGTCCGGCTCGCGCAGCGCGTGGTGCTGCTGTCGTCCCGTCCGGGGCGCATCGCGCGCGAGTGGAGGGTCGACATCCCGCAGCCGCGCCGCATCGAGGACACCGCGGTGGCGGAGCTGTCCGTCGAGATCACCGAACAACTGCGGGGGGAGATCCGCCGACATGGCCAGCACTGACACCACGGCCACCACCAAGGACCTCAAGGACGGCAACGATCTCGCCGGTCTGGAGGCGGGCCTCGACGCGCTGGAGACGCGGCAGCAGACCCGCAAGCCGTTCCGGCAGACCTTCGTCGAGAAGATCCTGCCGCCGATCATCGCCATCGCGCTGGTGCTGGTGGTCTGGCAGGCCCTGGTCTCCTTCAAGGTCGTCGACGATCCGACCAAGCTGCCCTCGCCGGGCGCCGTGTGGGACGTCGTCCACCAGGCGTGGCTGCAGGGCGAACTGCTCGGCTACATCTGGACCAGCGTCTCGCGCGGCCTGCTCGGTTTCTGCTTCGCCCTGCTCATCGGCACCCCGCTGGGGCTGCTGGTGGCCCGGGTGAAGTTCGTGCGCGCGGCGATCGGCCCGATCCTGTCCGGCCTGCAGTCGCTGCCGTCGGTGGCGTGGGTGCCGCCGGCCGTGATCTGGCTGGGCCTGAACAACCAGATGATGTACGCGGTGATCCTGCTCGGCGCGGTCCCGTCCATCGCCAACGGCCTGGTCTCCGGCGTCGACCAGGTCCCCCCGCTCTTCCTCCGGGCGGGACGCACGATGGGCGCGACCGGCCTGAAGGGCACCTGGCACATCGTGCTGCCGGCCGCGCTGCCCGGTTACGTCGCCGGTCTGAAGCAGGGCTGGGCGTTCTCCTGGCGCTCCCTGATGGCCGCGGAGATCATCGCGTCCTTCCCCGATCTCGGCGTCGGCCTCGGTCAGCTGCTGGAGAACGGCCGCAACGCCAGCGACATGGCCATGGTGTTCGAGGGCATCCTGCTCATCCTCATCGTCGGCATCGCCATCGATCTGCTGATCTTCAGCCCGCTGGAGCGGTGGGTGCTGCGCAGCCGCGGCCTGCTGGTGAGGAGCTGAGGCACGGCATGCGGACTCCGGTTCTCCTCGTCATCGCGCACGGCAGCCGCGACCCGCGCCATGCCGCGACCGTGCACGCCCTGGTACGGCGGGTACGGTCCCTGCGGCCGGGGCTGCGCGTGGAAACCGGCTTCCTGGACTTCAACGTGCCGTCCGCGCAGGGCGTACTGGGGTCCCTGGCGACGCAGGGCGTCCGTGACGTCGTCGCCCTGCCCCTGCTGCTGACGCGCGCGTTCCACGCGAAGGCGGACATCCCGGCGGTCCTCGCGGACGCGCCACCGCAGCTGCGTATCCGCCAGGCGGAGGTGCTGGGCCCGTCCCCGCTGCTGCTGTCGGCGCTGGAACGCCGCCTGTACGAGGCGGGGCTGAGCCCTGCCGACAAGTCCTCGACCGGGGTCGTGCTGGCCTCGGCGGGGTCCACCGACCCGGAGGCGATCGCAGTGATCGCTGATATCGCGCGGGAGTGGCGGCACACCGGTTGGTGCGCCGTGCGACCTGCGTTCGCCTCCGCATCCCTTCCGCGTACGGAGGATGCCGTACGGGAGCTGCGGGCGAGGGGCTGCGAGCGTGTCGCCGTCGCCCCGTACGTCCTGGCCCCCGGCTTCCTGCCGGACCGCATCGCGCGGGGCGCGGCGGAGGCGGACGTCCTGGCCGACGTGCTCGGTCCCGCGCCAGAGGTGGCGCGGGTACTGCTGGAGCGGTACGACGCGGCGCGGGTGCCGGTGCTGGCGGCGATCGGGGCCTGAGCGCCCTGCCGCGGGCCAGCCCGTCCCGGGGGTCCGGCTCAGTCGAAGCGCAGCCCGCCCGTGCGGGTCCGTTTCAGTTCGAAGAAGTCGGGGTGGGTGGCCAGCACCCGGAAGCTGTCGAAGAGCCGGGCCGCCGTCTCCCCTCGGGGGATGGCCCGCAGAACCGGGCCGAACCACACCGTTCCGTCGACGTGGATGGTCGGCGTACCCACGTAGCCGCCCGACTCGGGTTCCGCGCCGGCCTCGTGGCTGCGGCGCACGGCGGCGTCGTACGACGGGTCGTGCGCGGCGGCGGCGAGGTCGCCGGGGAGGCCGAGTTCGGTGAGGGACTCGGCGATCACGGTGTCGAAGTCGTCGGTGTCGCCTTCGTGGATGCGGGTGCCGAAGGCGGTGTACAGGTCGCGCAGGATCTTCTCGCCGTGGCGTTCGGCGGCGGCCACGGCCACCCGCACCGGGCCGATCGACCGTTCGACCAGGTCGCGGTACCGGTCGGGCAGTTCGTTGCCCGTGTTGTGCAGGTGCAGGCTCATCACGTGGAAGCGGAGGTCGAGCGGGCGTTCGCGCTCGACCTCCAGCAGCCAGCGGGAGGTGATCCAGGCGAAGGGGCAGGCGGGGTCGAAGGAGAGGTCCACGCGGGTGGGCGCGGCGGTGTTCGTCATGCCGGTGACGGTAGTGCGGGAGTGGCATGGCGTCCCGGCCCAATCCGGTGGATTTTCAGTGGTCCAATCCGGCTGTGGCGGCGGCTTCGTCGGCCAGCCTCGCCAGTTCCTCCACCGGCATCGAGCCGGGTGCCCGCCGCTCGCGGGCGAAGGTGTTCGCGAGGTGCTGCAGCAGTTCGTTCAGCGGGGTCGGGACGCCGTGCAGCCGGCCGAGGAGGACGATCTCGCCGTTGAGGTAGTCGGCCTCGATGGTGCCGGTGCCGCGGCTGAGGGACTGCCAGGAGGAGCCCCCGCCGCGCGGGGCGCCGTCCAGCGGCACCAGGCGGACCTTGTCGCCGCGCACCTCCTGCTGCTCCTGGGCGCTCACGTAGGGGATGCCGGCGGCGTCGAGCACCGCTTCGCCCTCGGCCCGCACGCGCGCGTACAGGGCCTGGGCCTCCTCGCTGTCGAGCGGTCCGGTGACGGCCTCCAGGGCGTTGGCGAGGTTGGCGAGCAGTTTGGCGTACTGCCAGCGCGCCACGTCCGGCACGACCGGGGCCTCGAACCGCGCCGTCTCCAGGTCGGCGGCGATCAGCCGGGCGGTGTCGTCCGTGCCGTGCGGGTAGCGGCCGAGGTGCAGGATGCCGGTGAGCGGGTCGCCGGCCGCTTGGACGACGCCCGGCTCCACGTGGGTCGCGGGCAGCCAGACGCAGACGCCGTAGACCCGGCGGAAGCGGCGCAGGGCCAGGCGCTGGCTCTCCACGCCGTTCTGCACGCACACCAGCGGCAGCCTCTCCCAAGCTCTCGACTCCGCTCGAGCAGGGGAGACCCCCATGGCGGCCGTAGTCCCGTGCGCCACCGGGGCCGGGCCCCACGCCCGGAGTGCCGCTTCGGTGTCCTGTGTCTTGACGGCGAGGACGAGGACGTCGTCGGGGCGCAGTTCACCGAGTGCGGCCGGCCCGTCGACCGTCGGCAGCCGGTACGTCAGTTCGCCCTCCGGGACCCGCAGGCGCAGCCCGTGCTCCCGCAGCGCGTCGTGGTGCGCGCCCCGCGCGACCAGGACCACCTCGTGCCCGGCCTGGGCCAGCCGCCCGCCGACGACACCGCCGACGGCCCCCGCTCCGATGATGATGTAGCGCATGGGAGGAGCCTCGCACAGTCCTGTACGGCTTCTTCCCCGGGGCGGGCTTGACCTTTGGCGCTGATCGACGCGGTCGCAGCGGCCGGCACCGACGACGAGCGGCGACGGCTGTACGAGGACCCGCGGCTGACCGTGCCGGACGTGGTCACCTCGTACACCACCTACGCCGACGCACGGCAGGTCACTGTGCGCCGGGCGGGAACGGCGCGGTCAGCTCCACCAGCTTGACCACCGTGTTCCAGTTCCGGGTGGTGGCGATCAGCCCTTTGTTGATGCGGGGCTTGGCGAGGTGGTCGGCGAGCTTGGAGCGGCCCAGGCCGTTCGGGACGTACAGGTACAGCGCGCGGTCGCCGAGGCGAAACTCCTCGGGGAGGTAGGCGGCCTGGTCGATCTCCGCGAAGCGGCCGGCGTCGACGGGTGCGGAGAAGTAGGTGACGTGGAGTTGCCTGGGCTCGAGGTCGGCGGCCGGGAACGGGCAGGACTCGGCGATCGCCTTCAGGTAGGCGTGGTCGCGGACGATTACGTCGACGCCGAAGCCGACGTGCTTCTCGATGGCGTGCGTGATCTCGGCGGCCAGGGACTCCTCGTCGCCGTGGTCCGGTACGAACACGGCCTGGCCGCTTTGCAGATAGGTGCGTACGTCGTCGTAGCCGAGGCCTTCGAGAACGGTGCGCAGTCCGGCCATCGGCAGCTTCTTGCCGCCCACGTTGATTCCGCGCAGCAGCGCCGCGTACGTCGTCGTCATCCGCACACGATAAGCGGCCGTCGTGCCCCGTGGGGGCGGGCACGACGGCCGCGCGTCCGCGGTGGGCGGACTGGCGAAACTCTGGCCGAACGGCGGGGTGTGGATCAACCGCTACACGCACCTGTGACTCATTCAACAAGGTTGCCCGAGGACACAGATGAGCTCCGTCCCCGAGACCGCCAGGTAGATGTAAGGGGCCGCTGTCCTCCCCAGTGGTGAGGCCGCGAGGGCCGAGGGGATGAATTCCGGCCGAGGCACCTCACCGGGCAGCACGATGAGATGCCTTTATTCGGCCCATACCTTCGAAACGAAAGGGGGCGGCAGGGGGCCGCCACCGCATACGAGGGGGCAAGCCCGTCATGGGGAACGGAGAAACACGGGTGCGGGGCATCGCCGCGCGGGCCGGCGGCTGGAGCGCCCGGCACCGATGGGCGGCCGTCGGCTCTGGGTGCTGTTCGTCGTCCTGGCGATGGGGCTCGGTTCGGCGGCGGGCCGGGTCGACGTCAAGGACAGCGACCAGCTGAAGGGGGAGACACACACCGCCGCCAGGATCGTCGAGGACGCCGGCATCGACGAACCGGCCGGTGAGACCGTCCTGATCCAGGCGAAGGACGCCGGGCTGAAGGCCACGGACGCCGAGTTCCGGGCCGCCGTGACGGCGGTCGTCCAGGCGGTCGAGAAGACCGGCGAGGTCACGGACGTGACGACGCCGTACGAGACGGACACGATCTCCAAGGACGGGCGCAGCGCGCTGGTGCAGTTCGACATGCGCGGCGAGGCGGACACCGCGGGCGAGCGGGTGGAGCCCGTGCTGAAGGCCGTGGAGGAGGTCCAGAAAGACCACGAGTCGCTGCGGATCGAGGAGATCGGCGGCGCCAGCATGACGAAGACGTTCGACGACGCGTTCGGGGACGACTTCAAGAAGGCCGAGTACTCGGCGGTGCCGGTGGCCCTCGGCATTCTGCTCATCGCCTTCGGCGCGCTGGTGGCGGCCCTGCTGCCGGTGCTGCTGGCGATCACCGCGATCATGGCGACGATGGGCCTGATGGGCGTCGTCAGCCACGTGGTGCCGATGACCGACGCGGCGAACTCCGTGATGCTGCTGGTCGGTATGGCCGTCGGCGTGGACTACTGCCTGTTCTATCTGCGCCGCGAGCGCGAGGAGCGCGAGGCCGGCCGGGACGCGCAGACGGCCCTGAGGATCGCCGCCGCGACCAGTGGCCGGGCGATCGTCGTCTCCGGGGTCACGGTGTGCGTGGCGATGGCGGGCATGCTGTTCACCGGGCTCGCCGAGTTCGAGGCGATGGGTCTGGCCTCGCTGATGGTCGTGGCGGTCGCCATGATCGGGTCCGTGACCGTCCTGCCCGCGCTGCTGTCGCTGCTCGGTGAGCGCGTCGAGAAGGGCCGTATCCCGTTCCTGCGCCGGAGCAAGGCGGGCCGCAACGGGGAGAGCCGGTTCTGGACGGCCGTCCTGCGGGGCGTGCTCGCCAGGCCGGTGCTCTCCGTCGCGGTGGCGGCCGGTGCGCTGCTGGCGGTCGCGGCTCCCGCGCTCGGCATGAAGACGCAGAACCTCACGCTGGACCAGGAGTTCGGCGACTCGCTGCCCATCGTGCAGACGTACAACCGGGTCAACGAGGCGTTCCCGGGCGGTTCCGAGCCGGCCGAGGTGGTCGTCAAGGCCGACGACATCAACGCGCCCGAGGTGAAGTCCGCGCTCGCCGACTTCCGGGAGCGGGCGATCAGTTCGGGTGCCTCGCGCGGCCCGGTCGAGATCAAGCTGCACGACGCGCAGAACGTCGCCTTCGTCTACGTCCCGCTGGTCGGCGGCTCCGACCTCGACAAGTCGGGCGCGAGCCTGGACAAGCTGCGCGACGAGGTGCGTCCGGCCACGCTCGGCAAGGTCGACGGCGTCGAGGCGCCGATCACCGGACAGGTCGCCGGCTCGAAGGACTTCAACGACCAGCTGGCCGGAGCCGTCATCCCGGTCTTCGCCTTCGTCGTGGTCTTCGCCTTCCTGCTGATGCTGCTGTCGTTCCGCTCGCTGACGATCGCGATCACCTCGATCGTGCTCAACCTGCTGTCGGTGGGCGCGGCGTACGGCATCCTCGTCGCCGTGTTCCAGCACGGCTGGGGCGCGTCCCTGGTGGGCGCGGAGGGTGTCGGCGCCATCATCACCTGGCTGCCGTTGTTCCTCTTCGTGATCCTGTTCGGCCTGTCGATGGACTACCACGTGTTCGTGGTGTCCCGGATCCGTGAGGCGCGGCTGCGGGGCCGTACGACGAAGGACGCGATCCAGCACGGGGTGGTCACCACGGCCGGGGTCGTGACCAGTGCCGCGGTCATCATGGTCGCCGTGTTCGCGATCTTCGGGACGCTGTCCATGCAGTCCATGAAGCAGATGGGTGTCGGTCTCGCGGCCGCGGTGCTCATCGACGCGACGATCATCCGGGGTGTGCTGCTGCCGGCGGTGATGGCACTGCTCGGCGAGCGCAACTGGTACCTGCCCAGGTGGCTGCACCGGCTGCCGGACCTCACGCACGACGAGGCACCGGAGGCGGTGGCGCCGCCGGTGCGGGACGACGAGGGTGAGCCCGTGAGGGTCTGACCACCGTGGCACGAGGGCCCGTTGGCATCCCGGGGGAGCCAACGGGCCCTCTGCTACGCGTCCCGGGCCGGGAGCTCGGCCTCGATGAGGTCGGCCGCCCGCCGGGTGCCGCCCTCCTCGGCCATCTCCGCCTGGATGTCCTTCAGGCGGCGGGCGACCTCGGGGTCGTCGACGAGCGCGAGCGCCGCCTCGCGCAGGGTCTCGGCCGTCGCTTCCTGAGTGGAGATGCGGCGGGCGACACCGAGGCCCTGGAGCATGTCCGCGTTGCCGAACTGGTCCGCGGCCTGCGGTACGGCGATCATCGGTGTGGCGGTGGCCAGCCCCTCCTGGCTGCCGCCCGCGCCGGCGTGGGTGACGAACAGGTCGGCCTGCTTGAGAACCGCCAACTGCGGTACCCAGGGCCGCACTTCGACGTTCGCGGGTACGTCCCCCAGCTCGGCCGGGTCGACGTGCTTGCCGATCTGGAGCACCGTGTGCCAGCCCGGCAGGTCGCCGAACGCCTTCACACACTCCCGGTAGAAGCCGGGCTGCTTGGTGAAGGCCGACCCCAGCGACACGAGCACGACCTTCTCGGCGCCGGCGGGCCGCTGCCAGTCGCCCTCGGCGGTGCGGTCGCCGTGGCAGGCGCCGACGAAGGTGTGCACGGTCTCGTCGACCCGGTCGGCGTTCGGCTGCAACGCCTTGGGCATCAGGACGAGGGAGCGGGCGGGACGGCCCACGAACGGATCCGGGTGCCGGGTGATCCCGTTCTCCTCCAGCCACGCCTGGAAGCGGGCGTAGTAGGCGCGTCCGCGCTCGGTCTTCTTCGGCTCCTCCCACATCGGTTCGGCGACCTCCTCCTCGTACCCCTCCCAGGCGACGAGGTTCGGCGACAGGGAGATCGCGGGCACGCCCCAGCGGTGGGCGAGGACTCGGGCGGGATACGAGGTGATGTCGTGCAGCACCAGGTCCGGCTCGTCCCCCTCGTACGCCGCGATCAGTTGCGGCAGGGCCTGGATCGCGTCGTCGAGGAACGGCTCCATGTCGTCCAGCAGCGTCGTCCCCCAGGCCTCCGGGTCGTCGTCGGGCGAGGGCAGGGTCGAGTTCCACGGCTTCGGCTCCGCTCCCGTCGCGGCGACCTTGTCCGCGAAGAGGGGCGGGATCGCGTACGTGACCCGGTGCCCGCGCGCGACAAGCTCGCGGATCACCTCGAGACTCGGATTCACGTGTCCGTGGGCGGCGATGGAGAACATGGCGATGTGAGCGGGACTGGTCATGGCCCGACAGTAGACGAGACGAGACGTCTCGTACAACTCCTTTTGGGTGACCTGTGCGCATGGCGGGTGCGCGGCGCGTGCAAGGCGTTGCACCGCGCGTGCGGTGTTGCACGGCGGTTGTCAGCCCCTACGACGTCAGCACCTCGTGCAGCCGCAGCCACCGCCCCGGTGGCACCTCCCCCACGAGAACGCCGGGGTCCAGGCGCGCGGCCCGGAACGCCGCGTCCACCCGCCGCCTGGGGTGGGCCCGGCGCAAGGAGGCGTGCAGCGAGCCGCCGACCCCCGAGAAGCCCAGCTCGACGAGGTGCCGCCAGCTCTGGTGGGCGGCGGCGTCGAGCAGCGGGATGCCGCGGCGCTCGATGCGCAGGACGCCTGCGTCGACACGCGGCACGGGCCGGAAGCTGTGCCGGCCGACCCGGCCGAGCAGCCGCCACTCGTGGCGGGGCCAGGTCAGGACGGTCAGCAGGGTCCACCTCCCGTAGTCCCCGGTGCGTTTGCGGGCGTACTCGAGCTGGGTGAGGAAGGTGGCGTCGGTGAGGGCGGGCGCGCGCAGGCACCAGTCGACGACAGCCGCGGTGCGGGAGAAGGGCACGTTCCCCGCGACGGAGAACGGGGTGCGCGGTGGTCGCGCGGCGAGGAAGTCCCCTTCGACGACGCGGACGTGGGGTGCGTCGGAGAAGCGGCCGCGCAGCACGGCTGCCAGCCGCGGGTCGATCTCGTACGCGTGCAGTTCCCCGCAGTGCGGGGCGAGTGTCTCGGTCAACGCGCCTTTCCCCGCGCCGACTTCGAGCAGGAGCGGCACCGGGCGGCCGTGCGGGACGGCGAGGCGCGCGAAGTGGCGGGCGGCGGTGCGGTCGGCGAGGAAGTTCTGCGAGAGCGCGCGAGCGCGCTGGGAGGGGCGGGTGGAGCGGGCCATGGCCTGCGGTCCTTGTCTTCCGTGAGGGGCGTGACGGGCAGACGAAGGCCCCGACCGGAAGACAGGAGAACGGCACACCGAGCGGGCACGCGTCGACCGCGTGCCTGTGTGTCACGGCGTACGTCGGTGAAAGAGGCGCCCTTGCGGCAGTGCCGTCAGCGGGCGTCGATCCCCGGGCCGGTCAGGGCACCGGGGCCGCGGCGCATGCGCATGGCGTACGTGCAGCCCCGGCCGTGACCGGAGATGTAGATCGCGTTGAAGGCTCCCATGGGAGGGACGTTAGGCGGGGCTGGGGTGGGCGGACAACGGGTTTTTGCATGGGTTGGGGGGCCGGGGACCGGGGTCTTGGGCCCGCGGTCCGGGGCTGGGCCCGGTGACGGGGACCCGAAGGCGCCGACCCAGGCCGGGGGCCTCAGCGTTGGTAGCGGGCGAGTACCAGGTTCCCGTCCTCCTCCAGTCGTTCGCGTAGTTCGCCGAGTCCGATCGACCCGCTGTAGTACTCCTGGAACGCGGGCGTCGCCACCTTGTCCTTCCATTCCGGATAGCCGCGTACGGTCTGCGCCGGTGCCGGGCGTAGGTGGGCGGCGAGGGCGGTGCCGGTGGCCCAGCCGCGCTCGGCCGTGCGCAGGGCCGGGTCCTTCAGTGCCCGGGTGCCGGTGGGCAGCATCCAGTCGCCGAGGGCGAGGCGGACCATGTTCTGCGGCCGGAGCAGGAAGTCGAGGAAGGCGGCGGCTTCCTTCTTGTGCGGGCAGTCCTCGGCGATGGACAGCGTCTGCGGGCTGACGCCCTGGGTGAGTCCGCCGGCGCCGGCCGGGGCGGGCAGCACCTGCCAGTCGAAGCCCTTCGGCGCCTGCTGCACGATCTGCTGACGGTAGGAGAAGCCGAGCGGCACCATCGCGTACCGGCCGCCGAAGAACCCGGGCAGGGTGTCGGAGCCGCCGCTGCCCAGCGTCGACGGCGAGGCGCTGCGGTCGGTGGTGACCTGGTCGTGGATGGTCCGCGGCACCACCTCGTCGACCGTCTCGAAGCGGACCCTCACCTTGCCGTCCGCGCCCCGGTGGAAGAGCCGGCCGCCCGCCGTCAGCGACAGGTTGAGCGTGGCGGACACGGGCTCCTTCAGCGGCCAGGCGACGCCGTACGTCCCCTTCCCGCTGAGCTGCTTCGTCACCTGGCGGAACTCGGCCCAGCTCCACGGCCGTTCGGGCGTGGGGATCCGCACGCCCGACTTCTTCAGCCGGGCCGCGTTGGCGATGAGCACGCGCGGTTCCTGGAGGAAGGGGACGCCGTAGATGCCGTCCCCGAAGGTGGTGGTCTCCCAACTGCGTTGCGGAATATCGGACTTGAGTCGCTCGGACAGCAGGTCGGTCAGGTCGGCCAGGTGGCCGCCGTAGGCGAAGTCCGCGAGGTCGTCCGAGGCGTCGTGGATGATGTCGGGCGCCGCACCGCCCTCGAAGGAGGTGAGGAGCTGGTCGTGGACGCTGTCCCAGGTGCCCTGGACGTACTCGACGCGGATGTCCGGGTGGGCGGCGTTCCACTCCGCCACCAGCTCCTTGGTGGCCTCGACGGACTCCTCCTGCCAGGCCAGCGACTGGAAGCGCAGCGTGATCCGGCCGTCGTCGCGCGCGCCATCGGACGAGCAGCCCGCGAGCAGTAGGAGGACGACGGCGGTCATGGTCAGCAGCCTGGTACGCATCAGCTCTTCACCGCCCCGGCGAGCATGCCGCCCGTGATCCGCCGCTGGATGACCGCGAAGACGACCAGCGAGGGCAGCGTCGCGAGGAACGCCGCCGCCGCGAGCGGCCCGAGGTCGGCGACGCCCTCGGCGCCGATGAAGTGCGTGAGAACGACCGGCAGGGTCTGCTTCTCCGGTGTCTTCAGCAGAACGAGCGCGAAGAAGAACTCGTTCCAGGCCGTGATGAACGCGAACAGTCCCGTCGCCGCGATCCCCGGGGCGAGCAGCGGCGCGGTGACGGACACCAGCGTCCGCAGCCGCCCCGCCCCGTCGACGGCGGCGGCCTCCTCCAGCTCCACCGGTACGGCGCGGACGTACCCGGCGAGCATCCACAGCGCGAACGGCAGCGCCCACACGACGTAGACCATGACCAGACCGGGCAGCGAGTTGATCATCCGCAGGTTCTTGAGGACGAGGAACAGCGGGATGATCAGCAGCACGAACGGGAACGCCTGGCTGACCACCACCCACCCCGTGGCCGCCTTCGCGAGCCGGGTGCGGTGCCGGGCCATGACGTACGCCATCGGAGTCGCGATCACCACGGCGATCAGCGCCGCCCCGAACGCGGCCAGCAGGGAGTTGGCCGTGGCGTGCAGCAGCGGCTGCTCGTCGAAGGCCTGCCGGAAGTTGGCGAGCGTGGGGTCCTTCGGGATCCAGGTCGGGTGCAGGCTGCCCAGCTCGCGCGGCGGCTTGAACGCGGTGGAGACCAGCCAGAGGAACGGGAAGGCGAGGAAGACGAGGTAGGCGAGCAGGGCGGCGTACTGGCCGACGCGGGCGACGGGACTGGTCCGCGCGGTGCTCCTCACAACGGTCCTCACACCTCGTCACCTCCCCTGAGGCGGCCGACGAGGAAGACGGCCAGCAGGACCGAGATCACGGCGACCATCACACAGCCCATCGCCGCCGCGTAGCCGAACTGCCCGTAACGGAAGGCCTCCTCGTAGGCGAAGAGCATCGGCAGGCGGGTCCGGCCGCCGGGGCCGCCGTTCGTCAGCACATAGACCAGGGCGAACGAGTTGAAGTTCCAGATCAGGTTGAGGGCGGTGATCGCGAGGGCGATCGGCCTGAGGGCGGGCCAGGTGACCGTGCGGAAGCGGCGCCAGGCTCCGGCGCCGTCGACCGCGGCCGCCTCGTGGAGTTCACGCGGGGTGTTCTGCAGCCCGGCGAGCAGGGCGACCGTCGTCTGGGGCATGCCCGCCCAGACGCCGACCACGATCACGGCGGGCAGGGCGGTCGCCAGGCCGCTGAGCCAGTCGCGGCCGGCGCCCAGGCCGAGGTCGCGCAGGGTCTCGTTGAGGATGCCCGCGTCCGGGTTGTAGACGAGCCGCCACATGATGCCGACCACGACCTCGGGCATCGCCCAGGGGACGATCGCCAGCGCGCGGGCCAGCCAGCGCAGACGTAAGTCCTGGTTGAGCAGCAGGGCGAGGCCCAGCGCGAGCAGGAACTGCGGCACGGTCACCCCGACCGCCCACACCAGCCCGATCCGGAACGACTCCCAGAACAGCGTGTCGTGCAGCAGGTCCCGGAAGTTGAGGCCGCCGATCCACTGCGTGGGCTCCGTGCGGCCCGACTGGGCGTCGGTGAAGGCCAGCAGAATCCCGTACAGCAGCGGCCCGACGCTGAGGATCAGGATGGGGAGCAGGGCGGGCAGCACCAGGAACCAGGCACCGTGGTCGACGGCCCGTCGCCGGCGGCCCGGGACGGGCACCCGCCCGGCCGGTCGCCTCACCTCGGTCACCGATGTCACGGAATCAGCCCCTTTGCACGGCTCCAGTGGCCACGTCATGGTCGTGAAGGCGGTGTGCCGCGTCAAGGCACCGCGCACACGGTCCGACCTGTGCGAATGCGACACTGACGGGCGGATGGCCGGAACCCGACGGCGGCTGCGCGCGCCCGCCCGGGCGGGTCGACGGCGGCTCGTGCGGGCGGACGGGAACGCGTGCGGCCGCGCACGGACGGACGAGTACGGACACGGAGGCGGACGGATGGACGAGGCACGGGCGCTAGACGTACTGGCCGCGGCAGGGGTGCTGCCCGGTGCGGCACGGGACGCGCGGCTGCTCGCCCTGGGCGAGAACGCGGTGTTCGCCGCCGGTGACCTGGTCGTCAAGGTGGGCCGCGACGCCGAACTCCTGGCCCGGGCGCGGCGTGAGCTGGCCATCGCGGTGTGGCTCGCCGAGGCGGGTGTGCCGGCGGTGCGGGCCGCCGAGCCCGAGGCGCTGCTGGTCGACGGCCATCCGGTGACCGTGTGGCACCGGCTGCCCGATCCGGTACGGCCGGCCGAGCCCCGGGATTTGGCCGAACTGCTACGGGTCGTCCACGCACTGCCCACTCCTCCCTTCGAGCTGCCGCCCCGCGATCTGCTGGGCGGTGTGGAACGCTGGCTGCGACTCGCGGGTGACGCGATCGACCCCGCGGACGCGGCGTATCTGCGCGAGCGCCGTGACGGTTTCGCGGCGGCGGCCGCCGCCCTGACGCCGCACCTTCCGCCCGGGCCGATCCACGGCGACGCGCTGCCCCGCAATGCGCACGTCGGTCCGGACGGGCCGGTCCTGGTGGACCTGGAGACCTTCTCCGCCGACCTGCGCGAGCACGACCTGGTGGTCATGGCCCTCTCCCGTGACCGCTACGGGCTCCCGGCGGAGGCGTACGAGTCCTTCACGCAGGCCTACGGCTGGGACGTGCGGGAGTGGGAGGGGTGCTCGGTGCTGCGCGGCGCCCGGGAGACGGCCAGTTGCGCGTGGGTTGCCCAGCATGCGCCGAGCAATCCGAAGGCGCTGGCCGAGTTCGAGCGGCGGGTGGGGTCGTTGCGGAACGGGGATGCGACGGTGCGGTGGTTTCCGTTCTGAGGCGCGGTTGTTCAGACCGGGCCGGCTTGGTCTCGGCGCTGGTGCCGACAGACCGGGTGAGTGACGCAGTTCGGCGCTGGTGCCGACGCCGGATGGGTGGCGCAGTTCGGCGCTGCGGGGGGTGGCTGCCCGTTGCGCCGACGAAACCCCCCGGCCGGCGAGTGCCGACCGCCCCCCGCCTGCCGGTCACACCGGCTCGTTCGCCAACTCCCGCAGCGGCCAAGCCCCGTCCACCACCGCGTCGGCCTCTCCCCGGCGGCGCAGGAAGCTCTGGAAGTCCGCCGCCCACTCGGCGTACCACTCGATCTGGCGGCGGTGCAGTTCCGCCGGGCCGAGGGATGCGATCTTGGGGTGGCGGCCGGCTATCGCGCAGGCCAGGCGGGCCGCGGCGAGGGCGTCGGCCGTGGCGTCGTGGGCGGAGTCGAGGGCGATGCCGTACTCGGCGCAGACCGCTTCGAGGTTGCGCTTGCCGCGGCGGTAGCGGTCGACGGAGCGGTCGATCGTGTACGGGTCGATGACCGGGGCGGGGTCCACACCGCCCAGTCGGTCGCGCAGGGACGGCAGTCCGTAGCGGCGCAGCTCGGCGGAGAGCAGGGTCAGGTCGAAGGCCGCGTTGTAGGCGACGACCGGCACGCCCGTCTTCCAGTGGGCGGCGAGGACGTCGGCGATCGCGTCCGCCACCTGGTCGGCCGGGCGGCCCTCGGTGGCCGCTCGTTCGTTGCTGATGCCATGGACCGCCACCGCGTCCGCCGGGATGGGGACTCCGGGATCGGCCAGCCATTCCCGGCGGCCCATCGGCTCTCCTGCCCTGACCTCGATCACGGCCCCCGTGACGATGCGCGCCTCGCGCGGATCGGTCCCCGTCGTCTCCAGGTCGAAGCCGATCAGCAGCTCCCGGTGCCAGCCCATGGGCGGGTCCCCCTTCTTGGTGGTGCGTTCCCCCAGTGGCCTCCACCTTCCCACGAGCCACTGACAATCAGAGGAACCCGTTCCGCTTAGGTTCCGGGACGACCCCAGCACAAGGGACAGTTCACGACACCGGCCGCGAATCCGCCCACATCACCTCGAACTCCTCGCGGTAGGTGGGGAAGAGGCCACCTTCGTCGATCTCGCCCGACCTGACGACTTTGCTCCCGTTCCGCAGGACGAGAACCGGCGCCTCCATGCCCCGCGTCCGGCGCAGATGGTTCTGCACGACCGCGATGCCGTCGGCCCCGTCGCCGTCGACGAGGTACGCGGTGAAGCGGGGCGTCTCGTCGTAGACCTGGATCTCGAAGGCGCCCGGGTCGCGCAGCGCTGCGCGTACCCGGCGCATGTGCAGGATGTTCATCTCGACCGCGCGGCTGAGCTCGCCGCGCTTGATGCCGAGTTCCCGCTCGCGCCGCTTGACCGCGCTGGAGGCCGGGTTCAGAAACAGCAGCCGTACCCGGCAGCCGGACTCGGCCAGGCGTACCAGGCGCCGCCCGGAGAAGTTCTGCACGAGCAGGTTGAGCCCGATGCCGAGGGCGTCGAGGCGGCGGGCGCCGCCGAAGATGTCCTCGGCCGGGAACTGGCGCAGCAGCCGGACCCGGTCGGGGTGCACGGCGACGACGTCGGCGTACCGGTCGCCTACCAGGTCCTCGACGGCGTCGACGGGCAGCCGGCGCGCGGAGGGCACGTCACCGCCCGCGCCGAGCATCTCCAGCAGCCGTGCGGAGGCCCGCTCGGCCTGGGCGAGGACGGCCTCGGACAGGGCCCGGTTGCGGGAGACCACGTTCCGGGTGACCTCCAGCTCGTCCAGGGCGAGTTCGACATCCCGGCGGTCGTCGAAGTACGGCTCGAAGCACGGCCAGTGCTGCACCATCAGTTCGCGCAGCTGCGGCAGGGTGAGGAAGCTGAGGACGTTGTCGTCGGCCGGGTCGAGGAGATAGCCCTTGCGTCGGCTGACCTCGCGGACCGCGACCGCGCGCTGCACCCATTCCTGGCCGGCGGGCCCGGCGGCGGCGACCACCCATTCGTCGCCGTGCACCGGTTCGTAGACGGGGCGCAGAACAGCGGCCACGACCGCGCGCAGCCGCTGTTCGACGAGGTTCAGCCAGATGTAGGCCCGGCCGGCCCGCTGGGCCCGGGTGCGCACCTCGCGCCAGGCGTCGGCGTCCCAGTCCAGTTCCGGACCGATCGAGCCCGCGTCCATCGGCCGTGCCAGGGACACGGCACCGGGCGGGACGTCCGCTGAGTTCCCCTCGTGACCCTCGTCACCAGGGGGCAGCTCCAGCCCTCCCGAGCCCACCCGCGCACCGCCTTCCGCTCCCCCGAGCACCCGCCGTCTCAACGATCAAGGAAGGGTACTCCGGGAGCGGTGCGCGGTGCAGCCCGATGGACAGGGTCGTTCTCAACTACCTTCGTCCAGGCGCCCGTTCTCGTCCGCGAGCTCCTTCGGAGTGAGCGGATTCATAGCGGTGACGTCGCGGGGCGCAAGGGAGAAGCCCTGCCAGTGGACGGGCATGGGCTGCTGGTCCTCGTCGCGCGCGATGTGGTGGAAACCGATGTTCACCCAGGCCACGGGGCGTGTGAGGTTCTGCCCGTTCGCCCACTTGTCGAGGGAGCCGGGGCGGCCGGTCCCGCAGCGGGTGTTGTGGCTGGCGAACAGCTCGCATTTGTTGTACTCGGTGAAGTAGACGTCGTGCTTCGTGAAGCCGCGGCCGGGGTACTTGCTGGTGGCGCCGGGCACGATCTCGTACGACCGCGGGTGCCCGTCCTTGTTCTTGCCGGTGGCGCTGACCACGCGCCACCAGCGCATGTTCCGGGCGTCGCCCGCGAGTTCCTTGGTGATCTTGGTGCGGGTGGTCCTGTTGGTCGGGGCCTCCTGGCCGCGGGCGGGCGGGCTGACCTTCGAGTCGTACTGCTCGATCCGGTTCTTGGAGGAGCCGTCGAGGGCGAAGTTGAGCCGCCAGAACACGTTGTGGCTGTGGCTGGTGGCCTTGGCCCTGGCGCCCTTGCCGATGGGCCAGCCGTGGCCGTCGTCCGCGGCGTAGTCCGAGGGCGAGAGGCTGCCGGTGGCGCCCACGTTCATGGTGATCGCGCCGTCGTCCTGGAAACGCCACTCGGTGATGTACTCGTACCAGCCGACCTTGTTGACGGTGTAGACGAGCAGGTCCTTGCCCTGGGCCTGGTAGCGCTTGCTGAAGTTCTCCTCGGACTGCATGCGGTACGCGTGTCCACGCGCGCGCGTGGTGGTGCACAGGCCCTTGATGTTCGGGGTGTCGGAGTAGTCGGCGTCCCGGACCTTGATCGTTTTGATGGTGCCGCCGGGGCACTCGGCGGGCGCCAGGTTCACCAGCCCCTGTGCGAAGCCCTCGTCCGTGAGGTCGTGGTACTCCCGCCGGCCGTCGTCGTAGGGGACGTGGATCTGGCCGAGTCTGGCGCTGGTGAGGACCTTGATCGGCTTCGGCTCGCCCTTCGGCTGGTAGGAGACGCCCTCCAGGACGAGCCCGGCCATGCTGTCGTAGCGCCAGCACATCCGCCAGGTCGTGCCGCCGGTGAGTTTCTGCTCGATGCGGTAGGCCGCGCTGCAGCCGGCGGCCGGCGCGGGCGCCGCCTCGGGCTGGGCGACGGCCGGCCCCGTCCCGGTCGTCGCGCCGGCGGCCAGCGCGGCCAGGGACAGGCCCACCGCCGTCCGCGTGCGGACCCGGCTGGTGCTGCGCGGCCGGAGGCCGCCGACAAAGCTCTTCGTGCGCATGAAGAAGTGGCTCCCTTGCAGGAGGTGAAGGTGGGAAAAGCGAACGGAGGGCGGCTCAGCGGCCGAGCTCGGCGACCTTGCGGGCGCTCAGGTCGATCACCAGGTTCTGGGTGTCGATCCACGGCCCGTTCCTGACCTTGGTGAACAGCCGCAGACAGCGGTGCTCGCCGCACTGGGCGAGGACGGCCGGCCGGGCACCGGGGGCTGCCCTGTACACCCCGCCGGTGACGTGCAGCTGGTCCGGGGAGGTGAGCTCCTTGCCGGTGGCGTCCTTGTAGTCCGCCTTCAGCCCCGCGCCCAGCGGGTCGGCGATCAGCAGCCCGGCGGCCTCGATGGTCTCGGCGCGGCTCGGCGGCGGCTGGACACCGCGCTGGGTGGTCGTCGCCTCGACCTTTCCGGTGTCGAGGTTCACGGTCTTCGTGACGAGCGTGTCGTCCTTGTAGTCGTAGAACGTCACGTCGGCGCGCCGCGGCGCGTCCGGATCGTCCAGTTCGTCCGCGTCCGGTTCGGCGAGGTCGACACCGAGGCGCTGCGGGCCGCGGTCCCCGTCGACGTCCTCACTGGCGTTGAACAGCTGCCGGTTCAGGGCGATCTTCTCGACCTGCTCGACCTCGTCGTCGGTGAGCGGGTCGCGGCCCGTGCCCTCCTCTCCCTGCTCGGGCGCCTGCTCGACGACCCCCGGCGCGACCTGGCCCTGTTCCTGCCCCTGGCCCTGCCCTGTCCGCTGAGCGGCCTGCTGCGAGGTCTGGCCGCCCGCCTTCCCCGTGTCGTCGGCTCCCGCCGTGCCCGGCAGGGTGATGCCGATCATCACGGCGGTTCCGGCCACCGCGATGGCCGCACCCGCCATGACCTTGCCCAGATGACGGTGCACTATCGTGCGCACATCTTCCCCCTACTCCCACACAAGCCCCGGGAGTATGTGTTTGCCCCATAAAGTTCGGCATACCGCGTATGCGCTGGTCATTCGGTAAGAGGGATGTAAGTCATAGGTGGTTCCATCACTTTCGGGGAGACTCGGGGCCAAGGCGTCCCCACCGGCGCCGTACACCTGAAAGAGTCGTATCCATGCAGGTCTGGCCTGGAGAGGCGTATCCACTCGGTGCCACGTACGACGGCGCCGGCACGAACTTCGCGGTCTTCACGGAGGCCGCGGACCGAGTAGAGCTGTGTCTGCTGCACGACGACGGCTCGGAGACCGCGATCGAGCTGCGGGAGTCCGACGCGTTCGTCCGGCACGCGTACCTGCCCGGCGTCATGCCGGGGCAGCGGTACGGGTTCCGGGTGCACGGGCCCTACACCCCGGAGCGCGGGCTGCGGTGCAACTCCGCGAAGCTGCTGCTCGACCCGTACGCGCGTGCGATCAGCGGTTCGATCCGCTGGGGTGAGGAGGTGTACGGCTACCACTTCGACGCACCCGACAAGCGCAACGACCTGGACTCGGCGCCGCACACGATGACGTCGGTCGTGGTGAACCCGTACTTCGACTGGGGCGACGACCGGCTGCCGCGCACCGAGTACCACCACACGGTGATCTACGAGGCCCACGTCAAGGGCCTCACCATGCGGCACCCGGGGCTGCCGGAGGAGCTACGCGGCACCTACGCGGCCCTCGCGCACCCGGCGATCATCGAGCACCTCACGGAGCTCGGGGTCACGGCGCTGGAGCTGATGCCGGTGCACCAGTTCGTGAACGACCACCGCCTGGTGGACATGGGCCTGAACAACTACTGGGGCTACAACACGATCGGTTTCTTCGCCCCGCACAACGCGTACGCCTCCTGGGGCGACCGCGGTCAGCAGGTCCTGGAGTTCAAGTCGGCGGTGAAGGCGCTGCACGAGGCCGGGATCGAGGTGATCCTCGACGTGGTCTACAACCACACCGCCGAGGGCAACCACCTGGGCCCGACGCTGTCCTTCAAGGGCATCGACAACCCGCGCTACTACCGGCTGGCCGACGACCCCCGTTACTACATGGACACGACAGGGACGGGGAACTCCCTGCTCATGCGGTCGCCGCACGTGCTGCAGCTGATCATGGACTCGCTGCGGTACTGGGTCACCGAGATGCACGTCGACGGGTTCCGCTTCGACCTGGCGGCGACCCTGGCGCGGCAGTTCCACGAGGTGGACCGGCTGTCGTCGTTCTTCGACCTGGTGCAGCAGGACCCGGTGGTCTCCCAGGTGAAGCTGATCGCCGAGCCGTGGGACGTCGGCGAGGGCGGCTACCAGGTCGGGAACTTCCCGCCGCTGTGGACCGAGTGGAACGGCAAGTACCGGGACACCGTGCGGGACCTGTGGCGGGGCGAGCAGCGCACGCTGGCGGAGTTCGCCTCCCGGCTGACCGGCTCCTCCGACCTGTACCAGGACGACGGGCGGCGCCCGCTGGCCTCGATCAACTTCGTGACCTGCCACGACGGGTTCACGCTGCACGACCTGGTGTCGTACAACCACAAGCGCAACGAGGCCAACGGCGAGGACAACCGGGACGGCGAGAGCCACAACCGGTCCTGGAACTGCGGTGTCGAGGGCGAGACCGACGATCCGGACGTGCTGCGGCTGCGGGCGCGGCAGATGCGGAACTTCATCGCGACGCTGATGCTGTCCCAGGGCGTGCCGATGATCAGCCACGGCGACGAGTTCGCGCGCACGCAGCGCGGCAACAACAACGCCTACTGCCAGGACAACGAGCTGGCCTGGGTCGACTGGCCCGAGAACCTCGACGACCCCGGGGACGCGGCCGAGGGCGACCTCCGCAGGGAGCTGCTGGCCTTCACGCGCGCGATGGTGTGGCTGCGCAGGGACCACCCGGTCTTCCGCCGGAGGCGCTTCTTCCACGGCCGTCCCGTGGAGGGCACGCATGATGATCTGTCCGACATCGCCTGGTTCACCCCGGACGGCCGGGAGATGACCCAGCGGGACTGGGACTCTGCGCAGGCGTCGGCCCTGACGGTGTTCCTCAACGGCAACGCGATCTCCGAGCCCGGGCCGCGCGGGGAGCGCATCACCGACGACTCGTTCCTGCTGATGTTCAACGCCTCCCCGAAGCCGTTGGACTTCGTGGTGCCGGTCGACCACGGCCGGCAGTGGCAGGTGGTGGTGGACACGGCCCGTGCGGACGGCGTGCCACCGGGCACGGGCCCGAAGGTGCAGGCCGGGGACCGGCTGACCCTGACGGACCGGAGCCTGACCGTGCTCCAGCGGCCGGTCTAGGAGGGCGCGTGCGGGTGCACGCGCGTGTGGAGCGCGGATCGGCCACGCGCGCGTAGGAGGGCTTTTTCGGGGCCGCCGGCCGCCCGGACGAGTGGCGGCCGGGGTGCCACTCGTCCGGGCGATGCGTGGCGCGCCCGGCGCGGGCGATGACACGAAAGGCGGCGGGGCGGGTACGTACGTTTCCATGACACCTGAGCGACCTGACCCGGCGGTGCCCACGGCCACGTACCGGCTGCAGCTGCAGCCCGACTTCCCCTTCGGGGCCGCGGCGGCGGTGGTGCCGTACCTGGCCTCGCTCGGCGTCTCGCACCTGCACCTGTCCCCCGTCCTGGAGGCCGTGCCGGGCTCGCTGCACGGCTACGACGTGGTGGACCACGCGCGCGTGCGCGAGGAGCTGGGCGGCGAGGAGGGGCTGCGGGCGCTGGCGCGCACCGCGCGGGAGCACGGGCTCGGCCTGGTGGTGGACATCGTCCCGAACCACATGGCGATGGCCCCGCGCCACAACCGCGCCCTGTGGGAGGTGCTGCGGGAGGGCCCGAAGTCGCCGTACGCGCGGTGGTTCGACATCGACTGGGAGGCGCAGGACGGCCAGGTGCTGCTGCCCGTGCTCGGCGGGCCGCTGGGCGAGGTGATCGGTGAGCTGCGGGTCGACGGTGACGTCCTGCGCTACTACGACCACGCCTTCCCGCTGCGCGAGGGCACCGGGGACCTGCCGCTGCCGCAGCTGCTGGACGCGCAGTGGTACCGCCCGGTGTGGTGGCGGCTGGCCCGCACCGAGATCAACTACCGGAGGTTCTTCAGCATCTCGGAGCTCATCGGGGTGCGGGTGGAGGACCCGGAGGTGTTCGAGGCCACCCACGCGAAGATCCTGCGACTGCTGCACGAGGGGGTGATCGAGGGGCTGCGCGTCGACCACCCCGACGGCCTCGCCGACCCGGACGGGTATCTCCAGCGGCTGCACGAGGCGACCGGCGGCCGCTGGACCGTCGTGGAGAAGATCCTGTCCGACGGCGAGCACCTGCCGGCCTCCTGGCCGGTCGCGGGCACCACCGGCTACGACGCCCTGCGGCACGTCGACGGGCTGTTCACGGACCCGGCCGGGCTCGGGGAGCTCCTGGGCCAGTACCGGCGGTTCGCGGCCCCGCAGACGGACCGGGGCGGCGAGTGGGAGTCGACCGTACGGCGGGCCGCGTACAAGGTGCTCACGCACGAGCTGGCCGCCGAGGTCGACCGGCTGACCCGGGTGGCGAACCGGCTGTGCGCCACCTCCCCGGAGCCCGCGCTGCGCGACCGCGCGCCCTGGGCGCTGCGCACCGCGCTGCAGGAGCTCCTGGTGCGGCTGGAGGTCTACCGGCCGTACGCCTCCGTCGACGCGGCCTCCGTGGTCACCGAGGAGGCCGCGGCCGAGGCCCGGCTCGCCTTCGTCGTCCCGGAGGAGGCCGGTGCGGTGGACGTCGTACGGGACCTGGTGCTCGGGCGGTACGGCGACGAGCCGGCGCACGTGGAGTTCCGGACGCGGTTCGCGCAGACCGCTTCCGCGCTGCGCGCCAAGTCCGTGGAGGACACCGCCTTCTACCGCTATGTGCCGCTGCTGTCGGCGACCGAGGTGGGCGGGAACCCGGGCAGTCCCGCGGTGTCCCCCGAGGAGTTCCACGCGTACTGCGCGCGCGTGCAGCGGGACTGGCCGGTGACGGGGACGGTCGTGTCCACGCACGACACCAAACGCAGTGCCGACGTGCGGGCGGCGCTGCACGTGCTCACCGAGTGCCCGGACCGCTGGGCGGACGTCCTGGCGGAGGTGACCCGCACCGGCGAGGGGGTGCCGGACGCGCAGCTGGCGTGGGCGGCCTGGCAGACGGTGTTCGGGCTCGGGCCGGCGGCCGAGGAACGCGTGCAGGGGGCGCTGCTGAAGCACGTGCGCGAGGCGGGGCTGTACACGAGCTGGACCGAGCAGGAGCCGCCGTACGAGGAGGCGGTGGCGCGGTTCGTGGCGGCGGGGCCGTGCGGGGTGCCGGGCGAGCGGGTGACCGCTTTCCGGGACGCGCTGGAGCCGCACGTCCGGGCCAACGTCCTGGGGGCGGCTCTGGTGCATCTGACGATGCCGGGCGTCCCGGACGTCTACCAGGGCACGGAGGGCGAGTACCGGGCGCTGGTGGACCCCGACAACCGGCGGGCCGTGCGCTTCCCGCCCGAGGCGTCCGGCGTGACGTCCGCGGACAAGCAGGCCGTGACGCGGGCGGCGCTGGGCCTGCGCGCGCGGCGGCCCGACGTCTTCGGCGACTCGGCGACGTACGAGCCACTGCCCGCCGAGGGGCCGGCGGCGGCGCACTGCGTGTCGTTCGTGCGCTCCGGGGAGGTGCTCACGGCCGTGACGCGGCTGTCGCTGCGGCTGACGGAGGCGGGCGGCTGGCGGGAGACGCGGCTGCCGCTGCCGCCGGGGCGGTGGGCCGATGTGCTGGATCCGGGGCGGGAGTTCACGGGGCACACGCGCGTGGAGGATCTGTTCGGGCGGCTGCCGGTGGCGTTGCTGGAGCGGGTCGCCGACGGCGGCGTTTGATCCCCGGGTGTCGGGGCGCGGCGGGAGATGGTGGCTTAGCCGGTGAGGCGGCGGGCCATCAGGTCGGTCGTGGCGAGGTGGCGCCCCCTGGGGCCTCCCCCTCGCGCCCCTTGACACCGCACCGTGGCCATGGGGTACTGCGGGTTGCGATGTCGGGCGGACGTGACGGGGGTGAGTCTGCTGGCGGAGCCGCGTGCTATCCGACGGTGGCCGAACTGGTCGCCTCCGCCAGGGCGTTGGCCGCTCAGCGGCCCGGCATGTGTACGGTGCGGCAGGTGGGCTCGTCCCGCGCGGGCAGGCCCCTGTACCTGCTGTCGGTGGGTCGCGCCCGACCCGCCGTGCTGGTGGTGGCCGGTGCGCACGCCAACGAGCCGACCGGCGCCTGCACCCTCCTCGCCGTCGCCGAACAGGTTCTGGCGAAACGGGAGTTGCGGAACGGCACGTCCTGGCACTGCCTGCTGTGCGCGGACCCCGACGGGGCGAGCCTGCATGTGACGCCGTCGCCGCGCAGCCTGTTCGACCACCACCTCGGCTTCTTCCGGCCCGCGGGCCCGGAGCAGCCGGAGTGGGCGCCGTCCGTGCTGCCACCCGACCAGCTGCCGGCCCCGAGACCCGGGCCCTGACGCGGGTGATCGACGAGCTGCGGCCCTATCTCCAGGTGTCCCTGCACGGCACCGAAGTGGGCGGCAGCTGGGTGCAGTTGACGAAGGACGTGCCCGGGCTCGCCGAACCGTTCGCCAAGTCCGCGGCGCAGCTGCACATCCCGGTGGAGACGGGCGCCGCGGACGCCGCCGGCTGGCCCGCGTCGGGGCCCGGGGTGCACGTGATGCCCGCGCCCCAGGCCGGACCGGCGTACCCGAGCCTGCCGGACGAACCGCGGCACAGCACCTGGTACCACGTCCACCGGTACGGCGACCTGACCGCGGTGGTCGAGGTGCCGATGTGGGCGAGCGACCTGGTGGCGACCCGGCGTCGCATCCGGCCCCGGCCGCGGAGATCCGGCGGCTCGCGCACCGGCTGGAGCGGGACACGCGGGAGGTGCGGCAGGTCCTCGAGGACGCGCGGCCCCGGCTGGAGGGTGTCGACGGTCCGCTGCTGCGGGCCGCCAGGTGGGGCCTGGAGCTGGCGCCGGGGCTGGCTGCGGACCTGGTCCACACCCCGCCCGCCGACGGCACGCGCGCGTACGTCGGCAGTGTGGACGCGTTCGCGCGCCGGGTGCCGCTGCGGGCGGCGGCCATGCTGCGGCGGGTGCTGCGGCGGACCGACGACGCCGCGGCGGCCCGTCTCGAACGGCTCGTCGCGCTGTGGAGCGACGCCTTCGCCGAGCGCTTCCGCGCCCGCTGGGTGCCCCTGGAACACCAGGTCGAGCACCAGTCCCGCACGGTCGTCGCGGCGGCGCTCCACGCGCGCGAGGGGGTGCTGTGAGCCACCCCGCCCGGGGTCAGGTGGTGGCGTCGAGCGCGAACACCGTTCCCGTCCGCGCCGCCATCACGCACGGGTTCGGGAACTGCTGCCGGTACGCGATCGGCCGTCCGCGCCACTGCCCGCGCGCGTGCACGGTCACCGGCGCGTAGACCATCGGGCAGTAGCCGTCCTTCGGCGGGATGCCTCCGATGTCGCCGCCCGCCGCGTCGAGCTCCGCGCAGGCGTCGGCCGCTCGCGTGTGGCCGCGGGGCGGGTCACAGACCAGCAGGGTGCCGTGGGTGACGGCGGAGGGGGCGTCGCCCCGGGTGACCGTGAGGAAGAGCCAGTTGCCCGGGACCGGGTGCCGGGCGGTCGCCTGTGCGGGGGTGGCGCAGGCGACGACGAGGACGGCCGCCGCCAGCAGACCGGCCCGTACCGCTTTCGCTGAGGTGTGCGTCATTCCCGATGCATCGGCACGGCGGCCCCGGAACCCCACCCCGGCTCACCCGAACGGGAGCACGCGCGCGTGTCCCGCACGGCCAGCTCGAAGGCGGCGAGCACGACCCGCACCTGGTACTCGGACTGGCGTGCGACCGGAATCCAGCGCGCCCCGCAGCCGTCGCGGTAGTCGGCGCACCAGGCGTCGATGAGCCGGTCCAGCTCCGGCAGCACGCCGGCCGGGTCGTGGCCGGCGCGCGTCACGAGCTGGTGCAGCAGTCCCGCGGTCCGCAGGGCCAGGCGCCGCCCGGCGATGCGCAGCGCGGCCAGATGGGCGGTGCTCAGCGGCGGGAGGGGGTGCGCCGAGCCGTCCCCGGTGTCGGGGTCCCACGCGTCGGCCAGCCCCGGGCAGACCAGTAAATAGTCGTCCACCGGTGCGAGCAGGCGCGCCGCGTCGGGTACGGCGGCCAGGTGGGGCCGGAGCCGGGCGAGGAGGCGCCGCAGGAGCCCGGTGTCGTGGCGCAGCGCGCGGCTCACGGCGCGCAGCACCGCGTCCCGGTCGGCGGGCGGCGAGCCGTCCGCCACGGCCGCCACGCCCCACATGGGCGCCTCGACGATCGCCGTGACGGTGCCGTGCCGGTGCGGATGGAACCAGGTGGACTCGACGGCGGCCTCCGTTATGGCCGCGGCGAGGTCGCCCCGGCGCGGCGGCGGGATCCGGTAGACGGCGGGTCCCAGGCCCGGCCAGTACAGGGCGTCGTACGCGCCCAGTTCGCGGGGGATGCCGAGGCGGGCCGCGGTGTGCGCGAGGCGCCGGGCGAGACCGGGCAGGTCGCGGGTGAGTTCGACGAAGCCGCCGCCGACGTCGACGCCGTGCAGGGAGCACTGCAGGACGGGCTTCAGTTCGTCCTGGAGGTCGAGCAGGGCGCGGGTCTCCGGCAGCGTGGCGGCGGCCGCTCCCTCGGGCAGCCATTCGGGCTGCTCCAGGAAGCCGGGCCTGAAGAAGTTCCGGAAGTACCGGCCGAGGGTGTACGGGCCGGTCAGCCAGCCCTCGTTGCGGCGCAGGCCGTCGGGGTCGAGGCACAGCAGCAGGTTCCAGGTGGCGTCGGCGCCCTCGGTGAGCCGGGGGTCGGCCAGGGCCCGCTCGGCCAGACGGAGCACGGTGGCCCCGCCCACGGGTTCGTTGGCGTGCGGTCCGGCGACGACCAGGGCCTGGCGGCTGCCGTGGCCGACGGAAAGCAGCCACATCGGCGTGCCCGCGCGGGAGGTGCCGACCCGGCGGAGCCGGGCGCTGCGAGGATGCCGGGCGACCAGGGCGGCGGCCCGGGCGCCCAGCTCGTCGACGGTCGGATAGCGCAGGAGGGGCGGCAGGGCACACCTCCACGATGCGGTGCCGTCGGTTCACTTGGTGTGCATGGTGTACGCACAGTCAGTCACGAGTTCGGTGGTACGTCAACACCACGGCGGGGAAAGGGATTTCAGCCACCCGATCACACTCACACGACGTTAAGCCCAGGCCAGAGCTAAGGTCCGGCTCAGTTGGGCGCGGCCCGACGCGGCCCGACGCGGTCCGGCTCAGTGCGTCGCGAGCCGGTACGTCACCCGCCCGAAGCCGACCTGGTCGCCCTCGCGGACGACGGCCGCGCCGACGACCCGCCGCCCGTTGACCGTGGTGCCGTTGGTCGAGCCGAGGTCCCGCAGCACCCACAGGCCGCCCTGGTGGCGGAGTTCGGCGTGCACGCGGGAGACCGTCTCGTGGGTGAGGCGCAGCCCGCTGGCGGGGTCGCGGCCGATGCGCAGCGGGTGGCCGCTCGCCGGGTGGGGCAGCAGCAGCTTGGGCAGCCGCTCGGCCTGCCATGCCCTGCGCAGCCGTATCGTGAACCCGGAGACCGCCTCGACGGTGCCGAACAGCGCGCGTGAGAAGCGGCCCTCCGTGGGCAGGTCGGCGGTGAGCGCGGCGAGCTCGTCCGCGCGGCGGGCGGCGAGCGCCAGCTCCATGCGGCGGATGAACGTGTCGTGGGACAGCCGGCCCATGGCGACGCCGTCCCGGAGCACCTTCAGCGCCCTGTCGCGCTCCGCGTCGGACAGCCGCGCGGGGTACGTGTTGAACTCGAAAGACGACGTCACGCTCGTGATTGTCGGTCAGTGAACCCCGGGTGTCCAGAAAACGGGAAAACGGCGGCCACACGCGCGTGCCCGGCGCGGCCGGACGCGACACACTCCGCGACACCTGCCGCAAAAGGGAAGATTCAAAAGCGGATTGATCGCGTTTGACGCAAGCATGGACGGGCTACATCACGGTGAGCAGACGAAGGGGAACCGTCCGTGCAGTTCGAGGTGTGGGCACCACAGGCCGGCCGTGTCACGCTCCAGTGCGACGGCATCACGCGCGCGTTGGAGCGCGATCCCGAACGGGCGGGATGGTGGCGAGGGGAGGCCGAGGCGCACGACGGCTCCCGGTACGGCTTCGCGCTGGGCGACGGCCCGGTCCTGCCCGATCCGTGCTCGCGCCGGCAGCCGGACGGCCCGGACGGGCTGAGCGCGGTCGTGGACCACGACCGGTACGCGTGGCGTGCCGAGTGGTCCGGGCGGCCGCTGCCGGGCGCGGTCCTGTACGAGCTGCACGTGGGCACGTACACCCGCGAGGGCACCTTCGACGCGGCCGCCGAGCGGCTCGGCCACCTCGCCGAACTGGGCGTCACACACGTCCAGTTGATGCCGGTGTGTCCCTTTCCCGGCACGCACGGCTGGGGTTACGAGGGGGTGTCGCTGTGGGCCGTGCACGAGCCGTACGGCGGGCCCGAGGGGCTGAAACGCTTCGTCGACCGGGCCCACGAACTCGGGCTCGGCGTCGTCCTCGACGTGGTGCACAACCACTTCGGGCCGTCCGGCAACTACCTGCCCGTCTTCGGGCCCTACCTCACGGACACCCACCACACCCCCTGGGGCGCCGCGGTCAACCTGGACGCGCCCGGCTCGGACGAGGTGCGCGCGTACCTGATCGGCAGCGCACTGGCGTGGCTGCGCGACTACCGGATCGACGGGCTGCGCCTGGACGCGGTGCACGCGCTGGCGGACACGCGCGCGTACCACTTCCTGGAGGAGCTCGCGACGGCCGTGGACGTGCTGGCCGCCGACGTGGGCCGGCCGCTGTTCCTGGTCGCCGAGTCGGACCTGAACGATCCGCGCCTCATCACCCTGCGCGAGGAGGGCGGCTTCGGGCTGGACGCGCAGTGGAACGACGACTTCCACCACGCGCTGCACGCCGCGCTGACCGGCGAGTCACAGGGCTACTACGCCGATTTCGCGCGGGCGCCCTTCGCCGCGCTCGCCAAGACGCTCACCGGCGGCTATTTCCACGACGGCACGTACTCGAGCTTCCGGGGCCGGCGCCACGGCCGTCCCCTGGACCGTACGCGCGTGGCGGCGCACCGGCTGCTCGGCTACAGCCAGACCCACGACCAGGTCGGCAACCGCGCGCAGGGCGACCGGCTGTCGGCCCTGGTCTCCCCCGGCCTGCTGGCCTGCGCGGCGACGCTGGTGTTGACGGCTCCCTTCACGCCGATGCTGTTCATGGGCGAGGAGTGGGCGGCGGGCACGCCCTGGCAGTTCTTCACCGACCACACGGATCCCGAGCTCGCGGAGGCGGTACGGCGCGGCCGGCGGCGAGAGTTCGCCGCGCACGGCTGGAAGGAGGAGGACGTACCCGACCCGCAGGACCCGGCGACCCGCGACCGTTCCTGCCTGGACTGGTCCGAGCCGGAGCGCGAGCCTCACGCGCGCGTGCTGGCCTGGTACCGGCGGCTCATCGCCCTGCGCCACGAGCAGCCGGACCTCACCGACCCCGACCTCGCCGACACCAAGGTGGCGTATGACGAGGAGGGACGCTGGCTCGCCTTCCGGCGCGGGGACGTCGTCGTGGCGGTGAACCTCGGCGAGGAGCCGGCCGCCATCCCCTTGGGCGGCCCCCACGCGCGCGTGCTCGCCGCGTGGGAGCCCGTCGAAGCGCCGGACGCGGACGGCGTGCTGCATGTGCCCGGGGAGTCGGGTGTGGTGCTCGTCCAGGAGTGACCACGGGGCCGGGCCCGGTCAAGGAGTGAGCAGGGGGCCGGGCCCGGTCAAGGAGTGAGCAGGGGGCCGGACCCGGTCAGGGGTGGGCACGGGGCCGGGCCCGGTCAGGTGCGGACACGTTCAGCAGTGACACGGGACCCGGCCCGTCACAGGGCGTCGTCCGTGGCGTCGTCCCGCAGGTCCGTCACGCGTTCCAGCAGGATCGGCTCCCAGGCGCGGAGCAGGTGGGTGCGCAGGACGGGCAGGGGGCCGGGGGTGCGGCCCGCGAGGGCCTCGGCGAGATGGATGACGGTGTCGCAGCGGGCCAGCCACAGGCCGCGCAGGCAGGGGCGGGCGCCGTAGCCGGCGAGGGTGGCGGCGCGGACGGCGGCCGGGGAGCCGACGGCCAGGGCGAGGCCCGCGATGTCCTCGGCGGGGTCGCCGACGACCGCGTCGGCCCAGCCGAGGACGCCGCGTACCCGACCGTCGGCGCTGACCAGGAGGTGGTCACCGGTGAGGGCGTGGTGGACGAGGACCGCCGCGCCCGGCTGGGCGGCGAGCTGGATCGCGGCCGGCGGGGTGAGCTGGTTCAGGCGTACGGGGTCGAACTCATCGGCCTCGGCGAGGCGTTCGGCGGCCTGGACGGCGGCCCGGCGCAGCCCCTCCAGGGAGCGCGGGGCGGTGCGCGGCACGCCGAGGGCCTCGGCCTGGCGGACCGGCACCTCGCGCAGCCCCGTGAGCAGCCCGGCCAGGTCGGCCTCGCCGACGGCGGACACGTCGTGCCGTTCCCCCGAGCCGCCGGGCAACTTGGTGTCCAGCGTGTAGGTCAGTCCCGGCGCCCACTCGCCGTGCGCCACGCTGGTCGGCACCGCGACCGGGACGTGCGGGCGGACCAGGTCGCGCAGCCGCAGTTCGCGGCGCTGGCGCGCGGCGGCCTCACGGTCGGGGGCGAGGCGCAGGACGTGGCGGGTGCCGACCCACCACGTGGCGTACCCGGCGTCCTCGGCGACGGGCCGGACGTCGGGTCCGGCGGCGGTGTCCGGACCGCCCTTGCGGCCCGCGCCGCCTGTGCCGGCCTTGCCGCCTGCCTGGCTCTCCTTGCCCTCCTTGCCCTCCTTGCTCTGCTTGCCCTCCTTGAGCAGGGAACGGACCAGCCGGCGGACGGTGTCCGCGGTGGGTGTCGGTGCCTGGGTCATGATCGCGCCGTTGCCGTTCGGGAGGCGTGGTGGGGTCATCGGGGGCCGCTCACTCCACTATGACCATCTCGCGGGTGGTGTTGTTCAGGCGCCGCCCGCCGTCCTCGGTCACGGTCACGATGTCCTCGATCCGCACTCCGAAACGGCCGGACAGGTAGATGCCGGGTTCCACGGAGAAGCACATGCCGGGCACAAGGGGCTGTTCCTCGCCCTCGATCATGTACGGCGGCTCGTGCGTGGTGACGCCGATGCCGTGCCCGGTGCGGTGGATGAAGTACTCGCCGTACCCGGCTTCCGCGATGACGGCGCGGGCAGCCCGGTCGACCTCCTGGCAGGCGACGCCGGGCCGCACCGCCCGGTAGCCCGCCTCCTGGGCCTCGCGCACGACGGCGTGGACGCGGCGTTCCTCGTCCGTCGGTTCGCCGACGTGGACCGTGCGGGAGGTGTCGGAGCCGTAGCCGTCCTTCAGGCCGCCGAAGTCGAGGACGACCATGTCGCCGCGTTCGATGACGCGGTCGCCCACCTCGTGGTGCGGGTTGGCCCCGTTCGGGCCGGAGGCGACGATCGTGAAGTCGACCTGGGAGTGCCCGAACCGTCGCAGCAGGTCGGCGAGGTCGGCGGCGACGTCGGACTCCCGGCGGCCGGCGAAGGGCACCTTCCGGATCTCCTCGAAGGCCCTGTCGGCGGCCGCTCCCGCGGCCGCGAGGAGGTCGAGTTCCGCCGCGTCCTTCACCGCGCGCAGCATCGGCAGGGCCTCGGTGAGGGCGGCGTAGGAGGTGCCGGGCAGCGCCTTCTGCAGGCCCAGCAGGTGCATGGCCCAGGCGTTGTCGCTGATGCCGTAACGGCCCGAGGCGTCGAGGAGGGCGGCGGTGGCGGCGTAGGGGTCCTTGCCGTCGGTCCAGTCGCGCAGGGTCAGGACGGCCGCGCCGACCGCCTTCTCGGCGTCCGGGGCCTCCAGCGTGGGGACGACGAGGACGGGGTCCTGCCCGGCGGCGAGGACCAGCAGGGTGAGGCGTTCGGTGACGGCGGTGGGCGTGTAGCCGGTGAGCCACACCAGGTCCGGGCCGGGCGCCACCAGCAGCCCGGCGAGTCCCGCCTCGGCGGCCGCCCGGGCGGCGCGCTCCATGCGGGCCTGGTAGTCGTCGGCGGTGAAGGGCGCGGGCGCGGTGCCGGTCATCCGGGCCTCCAGGGGCGGCGAAGGGACTACGGGCAGCATCCTGCCCGCCTGACGGGGGCGGCGCGAGCCGGTTCGCCGTCTTCGTCCGGGCATTCTTGTCAACGGATATCGATGGCTCGACCGTTATGTCTAATGCTTGGACTCGCAGAAGCCATTAAGGACTCGAAGGGAGCGGACGCTGGGGGTTCCCCTGGTCGAGTGGAGCCGAGAGCCTGGGGCAGGGTCGACGCGCCGCTGGTGACCACCAGCCGCTTCCAGGGGGTCACGTGACGACACCCGGTACGACCGTCAACTGCTGATAGCCCCCGCTTCGGTGGCGCACCGTCAGCTTGACCGCCGTACCGGGGCGGGCGGCGGCGACGGCGCGGACGAGGTCGGCGGCCGAGTCGATACGGGTCGTGCCGAAGGCGAGGAGTACGTCGCCCCGGACCAGGCCCGCCGCGAATCCCGGGCCGGGGATGTGGACGCCGACGACGAGCGCCCCCGGTTTCCCGGCGTCCGCGACCTCCAGGCCGAGACTCGCGCGGACGGGCGCGGGCGGCGGGGTCGACGGGGAGGGGCTGGGGCGTGCCGAAGGGGACGGGCCGACCGGCTGCGCCGAATGCCGCGGCAGGTCGGTGAGCCGGGTCATGCCGATCACGGTGGCACCCACCGTTCCCAGGCCGATCCCGGACAGGAGCAGGACCAGCGCGGCGAGCACGACCAGCAGCACGCCCATGAGCCGCCGGCCGAGCCGCCGCGCGGCGTGCGGGCACCGCCGGGCGGGTTCGGATGCGGTACCGGCTGTAGCGCCGGGGTCCTGACCGGGCATCGGCTTGGGACGCAACGCAGTGTGTTCCATGGATCGCCTCCGGCTGGTGCTCTACCCGGCGCACTGGCGGGCGACGAGCCACGAACGAGTGAGACTGACCGGTGGTCAGGAACGGGAAGCCATAGGGATCGCTGTGAGCTCTGAGGCGGGGGGATTATGGGGGGCCTCGCGGTCCGTCGCGTGCGGCCGCGGCGAGCCCGCGGCCTCGGGCCCGGGCAAGCCCACCGGCCCGTACACCGGTCCGAGCCCGCCCGCCGCCTCGGACCGGTGTACGGGCCTGCGCGCACGGCGGGTGGGAGCGGATGCGCAGGCCCAGCCCCGGACCGGCACGAGCCCGCCGCCTCGGACCGGCGTGAACCGCCCACCAGCTCACGCCTGTTCGAGCAACACCTCCGCCAGAGCCGCCGCGGCGCCCCGCAGCGAGCCCGTGTGGACCAGTTCCGTGCGGTGCACCAGCCGGGGGCCGGTGACCGGGACCGCGGCCGTGCCGGGCACTGCGGTGGCGGTGGAGAGGGGCAGCAGGGTCAGGCCGTGGCCGGCGGCGGCCAGGGCGGTGAGGGTACGGACGTCGGTGCCCTCGTAGCGCAGTGCCGGGCGGAAGCCGTGGCCGCCGTTCGCGGCGCGCAGCTGGCTCAGTGGCAGGCCCGCGTCGGGCGCGTCCAGCCAGCGGGCGTCCGCCAGGTCACCCAGGCGCAGCCCGGGGCGCCGGGCCAGGGGGTGCGTGGCGGGCAGGAGCACCCCGAGGGGTTCCTCCGCCACGCCGTGCGTGGTCAGCGGTGCCACGTCGGGCAGCCGCAGTGGGTCGCTGGGCGCGGCCAGGCCGTCGACCAGCCCCAGGTCGGCCGCATCGGTGGCGACGGCCGCGGGGATCTCGTCCCGGGCCAGCACCCGCAGGGTGACGCCCGCGGCCGGGAGCGCGGCGACGGCCCGCGGCCCGAGCGCGGTCGGCGTGGCCGCCAGTGTCAGGCCGTGCGCCGGCGTGGCCGCCATGCGCAGGACGTCGGCGCGAGCCGCGTCCAGGCGCAGCAGCAGCGGACCCGCGTGTTCGAGGAGCCGCTCACCGGCCTGCGTGGGCGCGACGGGACGGCGGGTGAGCAGCGGCAGGCCCAGGTCCTGTTCGAGCGCCGCGATGTGCTGGGACACCGCCGACTGGGTGTAGCCCAGCTCGCGTGCGGCCTCCGAGAAGGAGGCGAGGCGGGCGACGGTGACGTACGTGCGCAACAGGTGCGGATCCATGCGGGCCAGCATCGCGCACCGCATCAGCTTCCCTTATCGAGAGTGCAGAAATCATCGTTGGACGTGAACCTCGGGGCGCGCCCAGGATGAGCGCCATGACGAACACCCCAGCCTCGACCGCCCGGATCGCCCTGGTCGGCGACCGCTCCCCCACCGTCGCGTCGCACACCCGCATCCCGCTCCTGCTCGACGCCCTCGCCACCCGCGACCGGCTCGTGCTGGACGCCTACTGGCTCCCGTCCGAGGAGGCCGGGGACGGCGTGGTGGACGGCTTCGACGCCGTGTGGGTGGTGCCGGGCAGTCCGTACCGCAGTGAGGCGGGCGTCCTGTCGGCGATCCGTACCGCGCGCGTGCGGGGCGTCCCGTTCCTGGGCACGTGCGGCGGCTTCCAGCACGCGCTGCTGGAGTACGCCCGTAACGTCTGCGGTCTGACGCGCGCCGCGCACGCGGAGAACGACCCCGAGGCCGAGGACCCGCTCATCGAGCCGCTGGCCTGCTCGCTGGTGGGCCACGAGGGCACGGTCGTCATCGAGCCGGGCACGCTCGCCCAGGCGGTCGTCGGCTCGGAGCGGACCGTCGAGCGCTACTTCTGCGCCTACGGCCCCTCCCGGCACCTCGGCACCCTGCGCGCCCACGGTCTGCGCTTCTCCGGGCACGACGCCGACGGACACGTCCGGATCGCCGAACTCCCCGGCCATCCCTTCTTCCTGGCCTCGCTGTTCCAGCCGGAGCTGGCCGGCGACGGCTCGCGCCCGCACCCGATGGTCCGGGCGCTGGCACGAGCCGCGGTCGCGCACGCGGCACAGCCTCAGGAGCAGTCCGTGTGACCCTCCAGGCTCAGCCCGTGCCCCGTTATGTTCTTCGCGGTCCTGCAAGAGGGCCGCTGGCCTCCGGGCCCGGCATGACTGTTCCCCCCTGTCGAACGGATGACCTGGGGGGTGGTG